>JAGQON010000009.1 GCA_020427395.1 Phycisphaerales bacterium | reverse complement strand
GCAGCCTCAACCAGGGCCTTGAGTTGCTTGAGCGTCGGTAGCTCTCGACGCTCGGCGGCCCGTCCCGGCGTCCTGTCGAGGGAGTCCCAGTTCCAGCCAAGAACCTGTTGACCGTACTCGGGTCTCCCGGAGCGGTCGATTAATCGCTTCACCGCCTGGATGCGTCCGTTGACGGAAGCCGCAGAGAAGCCCTTCCCCACGAGTTCGCGGTTGTACTCCTCAACGTCGCCCATTTCGAGGTCGCTCACCCGGAGTCGGGCAGAGGCTCCCCGCCCGTGCCGCTCGTTGATGAAGGCGAGGAAGTCCTTGATCTCCTTCCGGCGGTTGAGCATCGCACGGGGGGCGATGGTCCCCGCCGCCCTCGCCTGGTTCGGGTCACGCACGCGGCTCTCGTCGTACTTGAAGAGCCCCGACGCCACATGGACCAGTGAGCCCGGCTCGGCCTTGACCTCGGTCCGTACAGCCGCCTGCTCGGCCCGCTTGGTGCGGGCGGCGACCTTGGCGGAGTGCCCCGGTCGGATGGATGCGGCGGTCTCCTGATCGTCCTGAAGCCATGCAGCGAGCCACGCCTCGTACGCCCGCACGGCCTCGCTCTTCGAAACCATCCCGAAACGCTGCTTCTTGGGCGTGCCGGTCTTGGGGTCGCGGTAGCTGACGTGCCACCCGATGCCACGGGTGTCGGTGTGGCGGAGCTGTGGGATGCGTCGCTTTCGCCTTGACTCGGGCACGCCGGTTGACCCTGTACACTCGTGTCGCGATGGGCTCCCACAGCGGAAGCCGTCCGCATATTTGTAGTGCAGTTTCGGCGAGTTGTGTAGTGCAAATGCCGCCCTGGAGCCAAGAGAATGGCATTTTCAGGCCTTGCCAACGTGAATGTCGTCAGTTCGAATCTGATCACCCGCTTTCAGAAGCCCGGTGCCGCAAGGTACCGGGTTTTCGTTTGCGGTTTGTTCGAGCTCTCCCGAAATCAGGTCTGGAACTGCGAGATCATCGAGCGGAGGTGGTCCGCCCGGGATAAGAGCTGCTCGGACGAGGCCGCGGCCTGGTCTGTTTGCTTGCTTGTCTCGCGGATCAGCACATTGATCGTATTGACCATCTCCGAGATCTCACAGCTGGCAGCGCTCTGCTGCTCAGTCGCGGCCGCGATGGCGGTGATCTGTTCCTGTATCTCGAAAGTCGAGCCGCTGATATCCTGCAGGGCGGAGCCGGCCTTCTGACCGTTCTCGACACCCTTGGCAACGATGCTCACACCGCCGTCCATCCGTTCGATCGCGACGGAGGTTTCCTCCTGGATCGCCGTGATGCTCTCGGTGACTTCCTTGGTAGCGTTGGTTGTGCGTTCGGCCAGCTTGCGGACCTCATCAGCGACGACCGCGAAGCCCTTGCCGTGCTCGCCGGCCCGGGCGGCCTCGATGGCCGCGTTGAGGGCGAGCAGGTTGGTCTGATCGGCGATATCACGGATGACATCCATGATTTGACCAACCGCAGCGGTGCGATCGCCGAGTGCTTCCAGGGCGCTCGATGCGGAGCGGACAATCTGGTCGATCTCCTGGATGTTGCCGATGGTGTTGGACACGATGGCCTGTCCGTGCTTGGAGTGCTCGCCCGCGGCCTGGGTCGCACGGACCGCCGCGGCGTTCTGGTTGGCGACATCCTCGACGCTCGCCGACATCTCGGTGATGGCGCTGGCCGCACGCTCGGTGGCCTCGTTCTGTTCGCGGACACTCCCGCTGATCTCAGTGGCCGACGATGCGATGTCCGATGATGCCTCGGCGACTTCTTCGCATGCCTGGGCGACCTCACAGACGAGTGCCCGCAGGTCCGAGACGCTGTCGTTGAAGCTGGTCGCGAGCAGACCGAAGTCATCACGCGAGTTGCTCTGCATCCGGACGGTCAGGTCACCGCTGGAGAGACCGCCAAGGCAGTCACGGAAGCGGGCGAGCGGCTTGGTGATGCTGCGTGAGACAAGGATTCCCAGCGAGACAGCGATGACGCCCCCGACGATCATACAGATGAGGTTCATGAGCATCAGCTTCGCCTCAGCGGCTTCGGCGCGTTCACGATCCGAGGCCGCAACCTCGTCGATTTCACCTGTGATCGCATCAATGAACGAGCGCATGTTCTCGAAGTTCTGGCTGTTCTCATTGATTGAGAGATCGAAGGCGGCGTTGGTATCCGACTCAGATCCACCTTGAACGAGTTGGAGGAAGCGGTCGGCGGTCTTGTTCCAGGTTGCCCGTGCGGCTTCGAACTGGGGGATCAGCTCAAGCTCTGCCGCAGTTGTGGCGTGGGTCTTGTATTTTTCCCAGCGTGCCTCGGCCTGGCCTCGGTTCTCTGCGAAATCAGACATTGAACTCTGGAATACTGCTGAACTCGGATCACACGAGATCATGGTGCGTTCCGCAACGAGCAGCTGCTGCAGATCGCGGTCTGCTTCGAGCAGATAGCTCAGCGCGGGTAGGCGTGTGCCGTGGACGAGATCGATCTCGTCGTTGAGTCGTGCGTTGCTGTAGCGCCCGAAGATCCCGGTTGTGAGGATCAGCGCAAAGAGCACGCCAAAGCCGATGAAGAGCTTGTACGAAACCTTGAGATGCGAGAATCCGAGCATGGCTTTCTCCGGGGAGCACATCTGAACTGGCAACCATGTGATCTACTGGTTGCTGGTGGATGGATTCGGTTGACTCGCGTGACATCATGAATGTGTTCAGCGATCACAAGTCGTAAAGAAGCCCCTGTGAGCGAAACTGGGTGAAGTTCTTTAGTAGATATTGGACGCGAGTTCGCTTGGTTGAATTGGGACAGCAATGTCGTGTTTGAGGCGATGGCGAACTTCACATTGCCGCCTCGGTGAATGCGTTCTCCATTATTCGCCGGAAACGCTCGTTATCGTGCGTGATCAGAGAGTGGCTTGTCGTGCGTCGGGTAAATGAAGATATATTCATCTGGATGATGTAGCCTGGGCGGTAAGATAGTGTGGTCAAATCGTGTTTGAGATGATTACACTATCATTGACCCGGCAATGCTTAGTGGCTTGTCGTGCTTCGTCACACCGTAGAAGAGATAGCATTTCATGCGAATTCTGATTGTTGAAGACAACCCGAAGATGGCTGGTGCGATTCAGAAGGGGTTGAAGGCACACGGATATGCCGCGGATGTCGCGCATACCGGCTTTGAAGGTGAAGATCAGGCAACATCAAGCGAATACGACCTCGTTATCCTTGATCTGATGCTTCCTGACCGGGACGGCGTTGATGTCTGTCGAAACCTGCGTAGGCGATGCGTGGGTACGCCCGTGATCATGCTGACGGCCCTCTCAGGGACGGAGGATAAGGTTGCGGGGCTGGACGCTGGGGCGGATGACTACATCACCAAACCCTTTGAGTTTGACGAGTTGCTCGCTCGAATCCGCGCGATGCTCCGTCGTGGCGAGGCGAGCGAAGGGCGCGTGCTTGAGTGCGATAATCTGACACTCGACCTGTACACGCGTGTCGCAAAGCGAGGCGATCTCGAGTGCGAGCTCTCCAACAAGGAGTATGGACTGCTCGAGTACCTGATGCGGAACCCCAACCGCGTGCTCTCGCGTGCTCAGATCACCGAGAAGGTGTGGGATATGAACTACGAGCCGGGCAGCAATGTGATCGATGTCTACATCTCTTCGCTCCGAAAGAAGATCGATCGAGGCTTTGAGAACGAGCTGATCCATACCGTGAAGGGTGCCGGCTATCGATTCGGTATCATGAGCTAGCCGTGCCTGAGCGTGTGATCAGCATGGCCCGGGAGATGCAGGGCATCTCCATGCGCTTCCGTCTGACGCTCTGGATCGCCACGATTTTCACCATCGTGCTGTGGGTGACCTGTGCCATTTTCTGGCTATACCAGCGTGAATCGGTGAACAATGTCTTCATCGATATCCTCAAAGAACGCACCTCGAACATCGCGGCGGGGCTTGATACGAGGGTGCCGGCGGTCAGTCGTGCTGAGCTTGATTCGATCGCGCAGGAGGCGGTGCGTGCGATCGAGTTCGAGGCTATCCATATCGATGTGTTCTCGGTTGTTGGTGAACCGATCAACGCGGGTGATGAGTCGGTGCTCCAACCGAGTCTGTTGCCGCTTGGCAAGGCGACGAACTCTGTTGAGCCGGTCTACCTGCATGACCCAGAGCTGCTCAGGCGCATCATCAATATACCTGAGGCGGAGTCGCTGGATTCGGCGATGCTGACACAACTCGTGGGTTCAGATCGGTTGCCGTACATCTTGTGTGTCACGACTTCGGATCGGTTTGTGGAGCGTCAGCTCGCCGTTGTGAACGACATGGTCATGATGACTTTTCTGACGGCACCGCTGCTCGGGATTCTGTCGGGTTGGTTTGTCTCTGGGATCGCGGTGGCACCCCTGAGGCGGGTGCAGGACCTGATCCGTGAGATGGGGCCAAGCCAGCTGAACCGCTCGATCGAGATGCCGGACGGAGGCGCCGAGGTCAATGAGCTTGTTCAGGAACTCGATGATGCACGCAAGCGGATCCGCGACGCGTTCGAGGCGCAGGAGCGGTTTCTCGCGAATGTCTCCCATGAGATCAAAACACCGATCTCCGTTTTGCTCATGGAAGCGCAGACGCTCGATCTCAAAGGGATGCCTGACGAGATCGTGTATTTCGTAGACTCAACCCAGGGGGAGATGTCACGACTGGGCAATCTGGTCGAGAGCTTTCTGACCCTGACAAGAATTGAGGACGGCGAAGGCAAGGTGCGGGGGAAGCGTTACGCCGCGAATGATCTGGCAATGGATTCCGTGGAGCACTGCGCGGTTATGGCGAACCAGCTTGGTATATGGCTCCGCCCGCAACTCTTTGCCGACGAGGAGACCATAGATCTGGCGGTCTCTGGAGAGCCGGAGCTCCTCACGACGATGATCGATAACTTGATTCGCAACGCGATCCGATTCTCTTCCAAGGGTGATGGTGTTGAGATCGTGCTGAGCGACGAGGGCGAGCGGATCGGCTTCGCGGTTCGCGATGAGGGCCCTGGGATCGCGCCCGACAAGTTGGCGACAATCTTTGATCGCTTTACGCAGGCGAATCAGCACGAACGCAAAGGGCGTGGGCACGGGCTGGGACTCACAATCGCGAAGGGAATCGCCGAGCTTCACCGTGGCACGATATCCGTGCGAAACCTCGGTGTGGGGTGTGAGTTCAAGGTGCTGTTGCCGAAGTACCGGACGGGTTGATTGAGCGATAGATTGCCCTGAAAACGCTTGAGGCAAGGGCGATACCTGAGTATGAAATAATTTTCATGCCGCCTTTATCCATGGCTCATCTGGCATGCCAAAGGTCACCATGGAGGCCTTTGTACTCATGCGCATCCAAGCATTGTTGTTGATGTCTGCGATTACGGCGTTGCTGAGCGGGCTGGCATTTTATTGGCTTGCGCCTACTGGGAATGTCGGGGTGTGGCTGATCGGTCTCTTGTTGCTGTCCTCGTTGCTCACTGTCATCTCCGCGATGCTCCTGCTTGTCAAGGCGGCCCGTCGCTCGATCGAGTACAGCATGAATGACTCGGTGAGCCGGCACGCCTCAAAGTCTGAAGCAGACTCACGGGGGTGAGCGATGCTCTCCGGCGTTGAGTATCAGCGGGTAAAACCAAAATGATTTCAGTTTCATGCATGGGTCACCGGGTCTTCAGGCACGGGAGGGAAGGTATGTGTGTGCAAGAGGCAATGGCCACCAATGCACCACAGAACCAAGGCCACTTGAAAGGTACCAACATGCAGTTCACGCGCAATACCAGGAAGTTCAAGTCGAACAGTTTTATGGCAACCACCGCGCTCGGTCTGACGCTTGTGGCGGGGATGCCGTCCTCAGCACATGCCGAACCGGATCGTGAGAAGTCGCATCAGCAGAAGACAAACCAACCTCACATGAATGACCGGGAGGGCACCAGCAACAACAAGGAGCTGCTCCACTTTGCCCGATCCGGTGATCTCATCGGTTCGGAGCTGTACAACAACACCGGCGACTCGATCGGTACCATTACGGATTTCATCGTTGACCGTGGTAGCGGACGCATCGTGTTCGGGATCGTTCAGAGCGGCGATTTCCTCGGCATCGGCGGCAGCGAGGTGGCCCTTGGCTATAACGAGATCCGCTATGTGCCGGTTGGCAAGACCTACCGCACCAACATGACCAAGCAGGAGCTCACGCGCCGCACGGAGTACCTGCCCGAGAACTGGAACGATCTGCGTCAGACGAGCTGGATGGATCGTGTCGGCAACTGGGTCGATGGTCAGGACCGCGACAGGAATACTGAGATGACACTGCGCGATGCGGTCACTCGTGGAGAGCAGCAAGAGCTTCAGGGGAAGGTCATCCGCGTCTCACGCGAAAGCGTGATGGGCGAGGACTATGTCTCCGCCACCATCCGTGATGAGTCGGGCAACGAGCGCAAGGTCCTCGTCGGTCCGTCGTGGTTCATCAGCGGTGCCGATTACGCGATCCACCGGGATGATGAGGTGGATATTCAGGCCGTTGAGCACGATATGGGATGGATCGCGGTCGACGGTGACATCAACGGCCATGAGGTCGCCTACCGCGACAGCGAGGGCAACGGACGCTGGGTCTCCTCACGCGAGAATCAGCCCCGCTATGTGCTGCTCTCCGACCTCACCGGCGATTCGATCGAGATGACCGGCTCTACGGTCGGTGAGATCCAGACGGTGCTCGTCGAAGCCGCGAGCGGGCAGATTGGCTTTATCGGCTTCGATCCCAATGAGAACCTGTTTGGGCTTGGTGATGAGATTTCAATCATCCCGTGGCAGAGTCTGAGCATGATCGACAACTCAGCATTCTCGCTCGATTCGAATGAGGCGGAACTGGCACAGGCCATGACGATGCCGGAGAGCCTCGACATGCTGCGAAACCGGGAGACGGTGAACGCCGCGTACAGCATCTTCGGTCAGGATGCACCCAAGTTCCCGCATTCACCCGCCATGTCCTCGACCAAGAACAAACGCACCTCGATGAACGATGGTCAGGAGCGCCGTGTGGGTGATGCCTGGGCCCGTGAGTCGACGCTGGTTCGTGCATTCGCGGACGGCAAGGAGGTCAAGATTGAGGGCAAGTTCAAGGGCATGAGCACCAAGAGCATCGTTGAGGGTGCGCCAGCCGCTTCCGTCATCATGATCGAGACCAAGGACGGAACCAAGACCGTGATCGTGGGCCCGGAGTGGTACACGAACCGTCAGCGTATCGATCTCAACAGCGGCGACACCATCGTCGTGCACGCCCGCCGTGCTGAGTACAACGGTCAGCAGTGGCACGCCGCGAGCTCGATTGAGCGAGACGGCGACAGCTGGGTCTTCTGGGATGACGATGCTCCCATGTGGTCCAACTGATTGATTTTGATCTCTCCTCGCCCAGGGGTCACCATCCCTGGGCGGGCTTCTCTGGCACACTCCCCAGAACTCCCTAGTTCTTTTGAAAGGAGCTTTTCGATGACTTCCCATGCCGAGCTCAACGGCAACTCTGTTCACCATGAGACGGCGGACATGATCGGGCACCCACACGAGACGTATGACGATGCCACGGAGCTTGATCACGAAACGCTTGACCCTGAATCGGTCAAGGAAATCTCACCCGAGGGTCGACCCGCTCACCCCGAGCTCAACAGCAAGAGCATGATCATGCTCATGTTCGGTTCGATCGGTGTCTTCATGCTGGTCTCGTTCGTCGTGTTCCTCTTCTACGGTGTCGCGCCGGCGGCCATCATCCTGATCTTCGGTACCGCCGTGTGCTGTGTGGGCAACCCGGTCATCTGGAGTATCCCGTTGCGTGCGAAGGAGCGAGATGAGCTCGAGCACCCGGAGCATGGCTGATCGGCACGGATTACAACACGCACAAGGCCCGGCCGTCGCCTTGTGGGTAAACATCAAGGCGGCCAACCGTTACTGAGACTTAGACCTGATCTGAAAGGATATGACGATGTCAACTATGACCATGAATCAAAAGCGCGAGTCCGAACACGAGCTGAAGAAGAGCGTCAACGATGGTGTATCGGATCTGAAGAAGGATGCACAGAACATCAAGGATGATCTCGATGTCCTCAAGGAGGATGCGACACAGCTGGGAGCACACGCGACGCAGCACACCATTGAAGCGGCCAAGGCCGGCGTTCAGGGTGCCAGCGATATCGCTCGCGGCGCGTGCGACAGCATGAAGGGTTACCAGGAGGGTATGAACGAACGGATCCGTGCCCACCCGACCAGCTCGGTGCTGCTGGCCCTTGGTGCTGGCGTTGTTCTTGGACGCGTCATCGGCGCACTGAGAAGCTAAGCATGTTTCTCTGGAGAGCCAAGGAACTATTAGAGGGTGGCGGCGAGCTGCTCAAAGCCGAGGCCGAACTGGCAGGCATGCGTTTGCAGCGCATGCTTGTCGGCTTGGCCTTCTATGGTGTGATTGCGATTCTGGGCCTGATTGGCCTGCTCACGCTCCTCTCAGGGCTGAGCATCATGATCGCTCGCTCGCAGGGCTGGGCTGTCGCACTGCTTATCGTCGGCGGGATCGTGCTTGTGATCACCACGCTCAGCGTAGTGATTGTGAGTCGTTTGGTTTCAACGCGTGAACCGGGTATGGCTACGGGATCACTCCAAACGCACGATGAGCCGCCCCAGGCAGAGGCGGCGCAGGCGAAAGAGCGGATGGCCGACGCGATGCAGGAGAAACCCCAGTCGCAAGAGGTGAAGGACAATCCGATTCCTGGCTTGGATCAACTCAAGGATGAGGCCGTAGATTTCGCGGTCAGGAATCCGATGGTTGTGGGCAGCGCGGCATTGCTCGCGATCTCCGCGATCGGACCGCTTCGCAGCGTCCGCCTGATCAGCAGGGGTCTCGCGACCGCCGGTCTTGTTGGATCGCTCGCAGATGCGCTCCGCTCAGAGAGTGGAAAGGAAGATAAGCCCAGCCCTCAATCGCAGCCCAGCCCTCAATCGCAGCCCAGTCCTCAGTCGCACAAGACATCAGCGCGGAAACAGCAGGGGCCCGTCCATCCGAACCACACGCCTGCCAACACGCAGGCCGGGCCAGTGCCAGTTGCACCAAGATCAAGACTTTGAGGTGATCTCTCGAACCGGGTTCAGCCCGGTTTGTGCATCTCGGCGTTGATCACCAGTTCCACGAGCAGTGGAAGGTGGTCTGAGCCGTTGGGTTTAAGGCGTGCGAGCGTTGCCAACCGAAAACTCGATGACACCAGAACATGGTCGATGGGGTATCGCAGGAGCGGATAGCTGGCTGGGAAGGTGTTGAACATCCCGCGTCCGACACGCGGGTCGAGCAGGCCGCTGATTCGTTTGGCACGCAGAGTTGTCGCTGACCATCCGACATCGTTGAAATCACCCGTGAGCACCCAGTGATCTTCTGGATGTTCGCTGATGTACTTGGCGATGATGTCCAGCTCGATATCGCGTGGTTTGCTCGAGTGGCGTTCGTCTTGCTGCTTCTTGGGCAAGCCTGGTGGTGGGGGGTGCGTGACGACGATTCGGATAACCTCGTCGCTGGGGAGTTGGATCCGTGCCCAGATTGAGGGGCGGTTCTCCTCGACCAGGTACCGCACCTCATGATCGAGGATCGGGAACCGCGAGAGCAGAACCATGCCGCAGCCTCGATCGCAGAGCTCAAGAACGGCGTGCGGGTGTGACTCGCGTGCGTGCTCGATCTGCGGTATCCACTGCTGATCGGGCTCGATCAGGGCGATGACATCAGGTTGATGTTTAAGTATCTGATGGAGAGCGCGATCGCGTTGCGTATTGGTGTAATCGATGTTGGCCGAGATGATTCGGATGTGGTGTGGATCAGACTCACCCATGGCCAAGGAGTTCATTGCTGGCCCATGACAATCGAATCGTGCGACCTCGGGAGATGCGAAAGGTGTGAGCCGGTACGCCCACCACATCTGGCAGGCGATGGTGGCGATTAGCATGAGCATGACTATTGCGTGTGCCGAAGTGGTCTCGGAAATCACATGCTGATCCTGGAGCGACAGCAGACACAGATCCACCGCGAGGAGGACGATACCCAGTGACAGGATCTGGATCCGAGGGAAGTCACAAACGCGCAGCCACCATTGCTTGCCGGGGAGCAACGAGAAGAGGGTGACGGTTGCACACAAGAAGGCCAGGCAGGCCCATGCAATCCGGAGTATCTCAATCATCGAGCGGCCTCATGATCATGATTCCGAGAGTCAAAAAAGACGACGGAGCGCCAAGGGCGACTCCGCCGTCCGGGGACGAAGAGTGTCTTTCGATTGCGTTACGCACGTGCGTCGCGCATGTCGCGGATCTGATCGTGGCGTGCCTTGACACCAGCGTACTGACGCTGCAGCACATCGTTCACGGCGCTGCCTGCTGTGTCCTTGAGCGTGTCCTCGTAGCGATGCTTGATCGCGTCCTCGCCACGCTCGGCCTCGGCGAGCATCGCGTGCTCATCGCCGCTCTGGATCGATCCACGCAGATCGATCCACCAGCGATGAACGGTGCCCTTCCAGGTGCCATCGGTCTTCGGCTCCTTGGCATTGACGACCGCGAGTGACTGCAGATCGTTTGCGTAGGTGCGGCGTTCGCTGGCACAGGTCCTGAAGAGATCCGCGATGGCGTTGTTCTCGACCTTCTCGGCGGCTTCTTCGAAGCCCTTCGAACTGTCGATATTGATTTCGATCAGGTTCTGAATGCCCTTGATCGTGTCTTTATTGAGTGTGGTCACAGACTCCATGTCTGGTCTCCTTTCAAAGAATGCTGAGTAATACATGGGGACAACGGGTCTGGGTTAGCCGTCCGAGGCATCATCGATCGCGTCATCCACCTCGTCTGCGGCGTCATCGATGGCGTCGCCGGTATCATCAGCAGCATCGTCGAATGCTTCACCAACATCCTCCGCGGAATCAACCCCGTCGTCACAGCCGACGAGCACGAATGCGGGTGTCGCTGCCAGCGAGATGGTGCCGAGCAGAGCGAGGGTCTTGGTGTTGATTTTGGTTTTCATGATGTTTCTCCTTGAGCCTGCCTGGTTATACCCGGACCTTGCTGTTGCCCCGTACAAGCCCCGCGATCAGCGAGAGCAGGAAGAGGACGATAAAGACGAAGAAGAGGACCTTCGCGATCGTCGCGGCACCGGCGGCAATACCACCGAAACCGAAGATTGCTGCGAGGATCGCGATGATAAAGAATGTGAGTGCCCAACCAAGCATGACTATGTCCTTTCTGAGTGGATGCCCACTCTTGGTTTTGTTGTGACACGCCTTTACGCGTGTTTCTCTTGTCTATGAGTACTGTCTGTTCTCGCTGTGATGCCCGCATGATGCCCGGATGAACTTGGGCTCATACTGAACGGGTCGCGTCGAACAGTGATCAGTCCTTGGCGTCGTTCGCGGTATCCGCGATTGAATCGCCAGCGGATTCGATGTCCTTGCCAGCACCTTCAACCGTATTACAGGCTGCAAGCATGATCATGCTGCCCGCGTACAGCGTGAGCATTGCGATCGTGGTGCGTGCGGCGAACTTGGACTTGTTTTTCTCAGACTTCATGGTGTTCCCCTTTCTTGGGTTGTGGAGGGCCAATCCCTCGCATCAGTACAAGGATCAGTCCGCCGTATGCAAGCTCCCTGAAACGGGCGTGAATTCGGGTTTAAGTTGCACAGATACTCGGAAAGCACCGCTTAGGACGCGTTTTGCATGCAAAAACATCACGCGATTGTGCCGCGTGATGTTGTGATTTTCTCTTTCGAGTGTGCAGATCAGAACAGGTGCAGGTGCTCACTGCTGATCGAAACACGGCATTCATCGCCAATGCGGCGAGGTGTGCTTTGCGTCTCTCGCACAAGCAGTGTGAGCCCGCCGACCTCGACGCGGTAGTCCTGGGCGAACCCCAGCTGCTCGATATGCAGCACGCGTCCGGTGCCGAGTTGTGGGCTGTTCTGGTGAGATGCATCGAGATAGATGTGCTGGGGGCGCACGCCGAGTGTGACAGTGTTCTTCGTGAATCCCGGGTTCGATTTGGCGTCGAGTGAGATCGTGATTCCCTGGTGCTGGCTTGAGCTGAGCACGATGGCCCCCTCGCGTAGCTGCGCATCGCACTCGATCAGGTTCATCTTGGGTGATCCCAGGAATCGCCCCACGAACTTGGTCTTGGGGTTTGAGTAGATTTCGTCGGGTGTGCCTGCCTGCTCGATCTTGCCCTCGTTCATCACGACGACCAGGTCGCCAAGCGCCATTGCTTCTTCGTGATCATGCGTGACATAGACCGTAGTTGTTCCGAGCTCGCGCACGATGCGACGGATCTCAGCGCGGGTGGTCACACGCCGGTCGGGGTCGAGGTTCGAGAGCGGCTCGTCGAAGAGAAAGACCTTGGGTTCTCTCACGATCGCACGCCCCAGCGCAACGCGTTGGCGCTGCCCGCCCGAGAGCTGCCCGGGTTTCTTGTTGAGGATGGTTTCGAGACCGAGCATCTGGGCTGCGTGCTGAACGCGCTCGAAGCGTGCGCCTTTGGGCACGCCGCTCATGCGGAGCGAGAAGCCCATATTCTCGCCGACGCTCAGGTGCGGGTAGAGGGCGTAGTTCTGGAACACCATCGCGATGTCGCGGTCCTTGGGACGCAGTTTGTTGACAATCTGGTCCCCAATCTTGAGCGTGCCCGAGGTGATGGTTTCAAGCCCGGCGATCATGCGGAGTGTGGTGGACTTTCCACAACCGGAGGGCCCGACGAGCACCACAAACGAACCCGGCTCGATGCTGAGCGAGATGTCATCGACGGCCGTAAACCCGTCTTCGTAGGTCTTGGTGATATGTTCCAGGGTGAGTCCGGACATGCTTTCTCCGTGCGTGATCGGTGGTATCGCTGCGTCGATGAGTCCAAATACCCGAAAACTTATACGAACATCTTCTCGATAGACCAAAGATCTGGTACGATAGCGTAACAGTTACAATACCCCATTGAGGTCTGAATCATGCCCAGTCTTTTGCAGATTTTACTGTCCAGCTCGATCCTCGTGTCGCCAGCCCTGGCTCAAGATGCGTGGGAGCTTGTTTGGTCTGATGAGTTTGAAGGCACGGAACTCGACGCCGCGAACTGGTCCGCCCAGACGGGCACGGGCACGGCCTACGGGCTGCCGGCGGGGTGGGGGAATAACGAACTCCAATACTACACGGCCTTTCCTGAGAACCTCAGCGTCTCTGGTGGGATGCTCACGATTACCGCTCGCCAGCAGAACTTTGGCGGGCGCAACTACACATCCGCACGAATCCGGACCCTCAACAAGCAGGAGTTTCTGTATGGGCGGATCGAGGCGAGGATGAAGATCCCCTCCACGCCGGGCATTTGGCCGGCGTTCTGGATGCTTCCAACCAACTCGCCTTACGGCACTTGGGCTGCTTCGGGTGAGATCGACATCATGGAATCCGTCAACTACGCGGATCAGATCTACGGCACGCTGCATTACGGTAACACCTGGCCCAACAACCAGCACGGCGGGCCTCGCCTCAGCGATGGGCGGGACTTCTCTGACGATTTCCATGTCTATCGCGTGGACTGGGACCCCGATCAGATCACCTGGTATGTCGATGGCATCCCGTACGGCTCGCGCACCAGCGCCCAGTGGTTCTCTTCGGCGGCGGGAAGCAACCCGCGTGCTCCGTTCGATTCCGACTTCCACATCCTGCTGAACATCGCCGTCGGCGGCGACTTCCCCGGCAACCCAAGCGGATCGTCGTCCTTCCCGCAAACGATGGAGGTGGACTATGTGCGTGCGTATCAACGCACGCAGGTGCCCTTCCCAGGTGATCCGCACCCGATCCCGGGCACGATCCAGGCTGAGGACTTCGACCTTGGCGGGCAGGGCCAGAGCTACAACGACTGCGACGGAGCCAACAACGGCGGTCAGTACCGCGAATCCGCGGTTGATATCCAGGTCGCCAGCGAAGAGGGCTACAACATCGGTTGGATCTGCGAGGACGAGTGGCTCGAGTACACCGTCGATGTCCAGACCGCCGGGACCTATGACTTTGTCGCACGCGTGGCATCGAACACCACTGGCGGTGGTTTCCGAATCGAGAGAGACGGTGTCAATCTCAGCGGCGATAAGTACTTCCTGCCAACCGGCGGGTGGCAGAACTGGCAGAGCGTCAGCGCGACGATTGAGCTTGAGGCCGGCGAACAGGTCCTGCGGTTCCTGAACCTGGGCGCGTTTGACACCGAGTACAACTTCAACTCGATGACATTTACCCTTCAGGGGCCGGCGATGTGCAGCGATGCGGACCTCGCGGAGCCTTTCGGGCAGCTGAATTTTTTCGATGTCAGCGCGTTCCTCAGCGCATTCAATGCGCAGAACACTGACGCCGACCTCAACAACGACGGGCAGTTCAACTTCTTTGATGTGAGCTCGTTCCTGGCGATCTATAACACCGGCTGCCCCTGATCACTCCGGCTGATCACCGATCCATACGGGCAGGTTCGCGGTTCCCGCGTGCCCCTTGCCGTCACGGACCGTGACGAAGATGCGGTACGCACCCTGCGCTTCGGGCATCGTGATGAATGCGTTGTTCCCGGTGCCGGGTTCGATCATGACGTCGGCGGCGCTGATCGATTGTTCGAAATCGCCGCCCATGCTCTGGGCAGAGGACTCGGGCAGCACGCGCCACTCGATCGAGAGCGGGTCGCTATCGGGATCATTCGTCACAACCCGGGCCTCAACGCGTTGAGAGGGAGCCAGCCCGTGCGGGTTGGCATCCGCGAGCGAGATGCCCTGCACGCGGGGGGCGAGGTTCTCCGGGGCCTTGCCCGTCCAGAACTCGCTGAGCACATCGACTCGCTCGGTCGTTTCGCCGCTGGGGAGCAGGAGCCCGTACCAGGTCTCGGTTTTCTCCTGTTTGTTGCCCCAGAGGAACGCGAACGAACCGAGGCATGATTTGCCGAGGTTTGACTCGATCGTGCTGGCGTAGGCTTCACGGAGAAAGTCGGCCTTCTGTGAGCTTGACTGCTCGTAGGGGGCGCCCCACGGCGTCGTACCCGCTTCCCAGTGCCCCAGCACCCCGTACTCGGTGATCGCCCAGGCACCGGTGTAGCCCTGCTGGGTGAGGCGATCGGTGAGGTTGCCCAGCCCGCCGTATGTGTTAATGCCGAGAAAGTCGATGTCGGGGCATTCGTTCTGGATGCGGACGGCCTTGTCGTCGCCGATCTCGGCGATGATGGCCACGCGTGGGTGGTGGGGGTCGAGCTTCTTGATGATCTTGGCGGCGTCGTTGATTTGTCGCAGCGCGACATCGAAGTCCCCTCCCAGCTCAACCTCGTTGCCCACGCCCCACGCGAGCAATGCCGGGTGGTCGCGGTGTTCCTTGACGAGCTGCTCAACGCGGTCGAGCTGCTGGCGGCGTTGTGCCGGCTCGTTGTAGTCGAAGCCGTGGCGCTGGTGCTCGAGCCAGATGCCGGCGATGACGCTGATGCCGTTGGCGTGCGCCTCGTCGAGCAGGTCGCCGATGCCCTCCGCGTCCCAGGTGCGGATGGTGTTGCCGCCGTACTTGGCGAGCAGCTTGAGATCGGCGGTCCCGCCCGCGCCGTAGATCACATGCGGCTGCCCATCTTTAAGGAGTCTGTAGCCTTCGTCGGTGCGGACGAGTTCGACCTCGCTTGACGGGAGGGAGCTGCATGCGCCGAGTGAGAGGGATGCTGCGATGAGTGAGCTGACGATGATGGAGTTCTTCATGGCAGAAGCGTAACAGTTACGAAGTTTTTTGGGGAGCATGATCTGATAATTTGTCGACGATGGGACCAGAATCAGCGTTGGGGGGCTCAAATCACAGCAGTTTGGCGGTATGTTTGTGTTATGATTGGGCATGTGGAAAAAGACACTTTGCTTCTTCATCAGGGTTGTGTGATCTTTGCGTAACTGTTACGATACCTTTCGGCAACTCCACACCACTGGCTACCCAAGCGGAGGCCTTTCAGATGAAGACTCGTCCCAATGCCAGAACCCAGAGAACGAACAACACCCCGGCCGCGTTCACGCTTATTGAGCTGCTCGTGGTCATTGCGATCATCGCGCTGCTGATCGGGATCCTGCTGCCCGCCCTGGGCTCGGCCCGCCAGACGGCCAAGGACATGATCTGCAAGTCGAATATGCGTCAGCTCGCGACGGCCACGATGGTGTACGCGAACGACTTCAACGGTGCATTCCCGCCTGTGCTCGGCGGGCCATTTGTGATTGATCCGGAAAACGGCGATCGCAATATGGTCTGGTACGATGTGAACCGGATCGGGCGATACCTGCCGCAAGAAGATTACCGCAATGTCACAGTACAAAACGCCGAGAACCAGACGATCGGTGGCACTGTCGTACGTTGTCCGAATCACTTTGGTGGAGCTCGCTCGTACACGATGAACTACTGGGCTTCATCGGCGTCTGAGTACACCATTGACTGGAACAGAGGCGAGATCAACCCAATCAAGCCTGGTAAGAATCGGATGAATCAGGACACCTACAACATGGGAGAGGCGTTCAATAGCGCCACATCCCGAGCGAGCAGCCTGATGTTGTTTGCAGAGGGCTGGGGCATTTGGGCTTCAGAAATCCAGGATAGTTCTGGTGAGACAACATGGTTCACCGAAGGTAGCGTCGGGTATCGTGGACTCCCCGGCGAACG
Organism: Phycisphaerales bacterium; assembly: GCA_020427395.1. Taxonomy (GTDB): domain Bacteria; phylum Planctomycetota; class Phycisphaerae; order Phycisphaerales; family UBA1924; genus UBA1924. The sequence continues at coordinate 98,226 of JAGQON010000009.1, read as the reverse complement.
CTTCGGAGGCGGTGAAGGCATCAACGGTCTGCCTGGACGCGGCAACTGGGAAAACTGGAGCGAGTCTCCGGTCGATATGGATCCCGAGCTTGCGGATGATCTGGATAGTTTCCTGCCGTATTACCGTCATCCGAGCCGTCGAGACGATACATTCGGTCTGCGTGGCGGTGCGAACATCGCCTTCGTCGACGGGCATGTTGAGAACTACGATTACAACGAGCTTGTCGATACGAGCACCGGTCGCAGCACATACAAGGTGCTGTGGTCGCTGAATGATGAGCGTGTCGAGCGTCGAGAACTTGGACCGGAGCCCTAAGAGATGAGTTCAGTACGGCAAATCGCGAATGAACTCGGTATCTCCGTCGCCACCGTCTCCCGCGCTATGAACCAGCGCAGTGGGGTGAGTGAGGAGACCCGGCGCAAGGTCCTTGAGCTCGCGCAACGCCACCAGTACAAGCCGTCGATGGGCAAGAAGCCGACCAATGTGATCGGGCTCGTGTACCCGGAAGAGCCCGTGAAGTCGGATCTGGGTGACTTCGAGGCCTCGCTGCTCTCGGGCATCTTGCGCGGCGTCTACGAGAAGAAGCACGACCTCGCCTTCATCAGCGCCGCCCGCGACAAGCACCCCGACGAGACATACACGCAGTTCTTCCACCGAAAGGGTGTCAACGCGATTCTCATGCGTTCGCTCGGTGACACTTCGCTCGTCGAGCAGATTACCAGCGAGGGCTTCCCTGTGCTGCTCGTGGCGGACCGCAGCGAGGACCCCGCGGTGTCCTACATCGATTCGATCTCGCACGATACCTCGCGGAAGGCCGTCGAGCATCTGCTCTCGCTTGGGCACAAGCGGATCGCGCTGGCGATGCACAATATCGTCGATACCGACCACCAGGACCGTGAGTCCGGCTACCGCGACGCGTTGCACGATGCGGGTATCGAGGTTGACGAGTCGCTGATTGTCCGTGCTCAGGCGAACACCTCTGGCGGCGAGATCATGCTGACTTCTCTGCTGGGGCTTGAGCACCCGCCAACGGCGATCTTCTTCACCAACCCGATGTCGACGATTGGTGCGCTGCATAAGTGCCTGCGTCTGGGTGTTAAGGTGCCCAAGGATCTCTCCATCGTCGGTTTCGACGATTCCGTGACGCGTCACCAGACCTTCCCGCGATACACGGCCGTCTGTCAGGACGCGATCTCGCTGGGTGTCGAGGCGGCCCGGTGGATTACCCGTGCGGCGCAGAGCGACGACCCGATGCCGATCTATCGCGAGGTGCGCCCGACGAACTTCGAGGTGCTCGAGACGACCTCTTACGCCTCGATTACGCCGGTGCGACTCGGCCCCGACGGCGAGCTGATCCGAACCGTCTGATGCAACGATTGAGCAACACCATCCTCGCGTTGCGTGGTCTCTCCTCGGGCGTGTGGGTGATCGCGACGCTGCTGATTGTCAGCGCATTCTTTGTTCTTATGCGCGATCCGCAGGAGAAAGGTGACCTGCGGTTCTGGCTCTTCTCGCTCGAGCACCGGAAGATGTACATCCCGCTGATTGAGCGGCACGAGCAGACCACCAATATCAAGCTCGATGTCGAGCTCATGAGCATCCCAGCGATCCAGAGCCGGATGATGAGTGGGTTCTTCGGCGGGCTGCCCACCGCGGACCTAATCGAGATCGAGCGAGCTGTTGCGCCACAGGTGTTCATGGGCCCGACTGAGGCGATCGGGCTGCACGATCTGACGGATCTGCTGATCGAGGAGGGGCTGCTCGAGCAGCTCAATCAGCCTTCGCTCGCGCCGTGGAGCGTTGATGGTCGCGTGTTCGGGCTGCCGCACGATGTGCACCCGGTGATGCTCGCGTATCGGGCGGACATCACGGAGGCGGCCGGGATTGATGTGACGCAGGCCCAGACCTGGGACGAGTACTTCGAGCTGCTGCGCCCGCTGATGGCCGACACCGATGGTGATGGCAAGCCGGATCACACGCCGCTTTCGTTCTGGTACACGAATCAGGACATGATCGAGACGCTGATGCTTCAGGGTGATGGTCAGCTGTTCACGCAGGGTGGTACGCCCACGATCGACTCGGAGCGGAATGCCTGGTTGCTGGCGAAGATGACGACCTGGTGCGTCGGGTCTGATCCGGTTGCGATCTATGTCGATGAGTGGAGCGCGGCCGGTCATCGGGACAAAGTGGACGGCCTGGCGATCGGGTACATCGCGCCCGATTGGATGTGCTCGATCTGGAAGATGCATGTGCCCGGGCTGGATGGGAAACTCAAGCTGATGCCGCTGCCCGCGTTTGAGCAGGGTGGACGGCGCACCAGCGTGCGCGGTGGAACGATGCTGGGTATCCCCAAGACCACCGAGCAGTTTGATAGAGCGTGGGAGTATGCCAAGCTGCTGTACACCTCGCCCGAGGTTGCCCGCGAGCTGTACCGTGAGGTGGACATCATCTCACCGGTGCGTTCGCTCTGGGACGATCCGGTGTACGACGAGCCCGACCCGTTCTACATGAACCAGCGCAAGGGGCGGATGTACATCGAGCTGGCGCCGGAGATCCCTCTGCGTCCGTCGTCACCGTACAACAAGCAGGCAGCCATCGACGTTCGCGACGCGATGGGGCAGCTGGCGAAGTTCGCGGAGGAAAACAGGCTGTACACGATCGACGAGCTCCTGCCACGGGCAAGGGAACTGCTCGCGGGTGTGCAGCGTCAGACCGAGCGCCGAATGGCCCGGAACGCGTTCGCGGCCGAGGATCTGGCCGCAGCAGAGCATGGGGGCGAGGAATGAGCGCTGGTGGCATCGATCAGAAGCGGGTGCTGTTCTCGTGGGCGATGCTTGCTCCGTTTATCGTGCTGTTTACTGTGTTCGTGGTCTACCCGCTGATCCAGTCCGCGTTCCTCGCCGCGAATCAGACCTTTGGGCCGGGTACACGCACCTTCGTGGGTACAAAGAACTTCGAGTTGCTCTTCTCTGATCCAGTTTTCTGGAAGTCGATCACGAACACCTTCATCTATGCGATGGGGTCGCTGTTCATCCAGCTGCCTCTGGCGTTCGCGTTGGCCCTGGCGCTCAACTCGCAGAAGCTGCGAGGGCGAGGAATCTACCGCCTGATCTTCTTCAGCCCGCAGCTGATGGGGCTGGTGTTTGTTTCGATCCTCGGGGCCCTGGCGTTTGAGAAGCGGGCCGGGCTTGTGAATCAGGCGATCGCCTTTATCCTGCAGGACCCGAAGTATCTTGAGATCGACTGGCTTCAGCAGCATGTGATGGCCACGCTGATCCTGATCTCACTTTGGCTCTATGTCGGCTTCAATATGATCTATTTCCTCGCGGCTCTGCAGAGCGTGGATAAGTCGCTGATGGAGGCTTCTGAGATCGACGGTGCGAACGCGTGGGGCAAGTTGCGCCATGTGATCTTCCCGAGCGTGAAGCCGGTCGCGACCTTTGTCGTGCTGCTGTCCATGATCGGTTCGCTGCAGCTGTTTGAGCTGCCTTACATCCTGCTGGAGAACAGTGGGGGCCCCGAGAACAGCGGGCTGACGATCGTGATGTACCTCTATCAGAACGGCTTCGATCTCGGTGATCTCGGCTATGCATCGGCGATCGGGTGGGTGCTGGCGATCATCTTGATCGGGCTGGCACTCGTGCAGGTGAAGCTCACGCGGGCGCAGGAGGTGCGGCCATGAGCGCCGGTCAACGCAAGCTCAGCAAGTGGGCAATGCACGCGATCCTGATCGTGCTGTCGATCGTGACGCTAGTCCCGTATGGGTGGCTACTCATCGCTTCGCTCAAGAACCAGGACGATTTCTTCAGCGCGATCTTCCTGCCACCGGGCGACGGCGTGTTCGGCATCGGGTGGGACAAACTCACGCTTGACAACTACCAGAATCTGTTCGGGCTTGGCTTCGGCGTCAATCTCGTCAACTCGATCTTCTACTCGGCCACGACCGCGCTGGCCGCGACGCTGATCTGCGCCGCGACGGGCTATGTGCTCGCAAAGCATCAGTTCCGCGGACGCAACCTGATTACGGTCGTTGTGCTCGGTGCGTTGATCGTTCCTCCCACGCTGCTGCTCGCGCCCGGCTATGAGTTGCTCTACGACCTGGGGCTTCTGGATACGGCCTGGGGCTTGCTGCTGCCGCTTCTGGCGCCCGCGTTCGGTGTCTTCCTGTTCCGTCAGGCGGTCATCCAGTCGGTCCCGGATGAGCTGCTCGAGGCCGCCCGGATCGATGGTGCCTCTGAGTGGTCGATCTTCTTCATCGTGGTGTTTCCACTTGTGCGTCCGATGATCGGTGCGTTCATGCTGATCACTTTCCTGGGGATGTGGAACAACTTCATCTCGCCGCAGATCGTGCTTCAGACCGCCGACAAGCAGCCGCTTTCTGTAGCGATCTCGCAGCTCCGTGGTGTGTACAAGACCGACTACGGGTTGCTGACCGCGGCCACGGTCGTGTCCGTGCTCCCAGTCGCTGCTCTGTTCCTGCTGCTGCAGAAGCAGTTCATCTCGGGGCTCACCAGCGGTGCGGTCAAGGGCTAAGACCTGAGTTTCAAGCTAGAAAAAACCTCGCCCATGCGATTGCACGGGCGAGGTCATTGAAGCTGTAGATGAAACTCAAAGATCAGCGCTTGCGGCGCGAGGCAACCAGGCCGCCGAGACCGAGCATCGCGAGCGAGCCGGGGGTCGGGACGGTGCTGAACACGACGTTGCCGAAGGGAGTTACATCGGTGACCCATACATTTTCGCCGCGAATCTGGATGCCCCACTGGACGTGGCGAGCTGCATCGTTGATCGTGTCGAGCGAGATGCTGAAGTTGCCTGCGGCGTCGATGTCGGCGAAGACATCAACAGAGGAGCTGAAGTCAGCCGCGAAGTCACGGATGAAGACGCGTGCTTCGTGGGCATTGGTGAGGGACATGCTCTGGACGGTACCCGAGAAGGTGACCATCTGACCGGCAAGGCCGCCGTCGACCTGCTGGTACATATTGGCTTCCATGATCTTGTTGCCCATGGCGCCGGGACCGCCGCCGCCGATGTACCAGAACGGATCGGGGTCGCCGATGGTGTTCGGCCCCATGGTCAGCGTGCTGGCGCCGTCATCAAATGAAGCGGTGAGATCGGCAAGGCCCCAGGCGCTGCCGAAGACAAATCCGCCGCCGTTGGCGGGGAGCTCAAAGACATTCATGTATCCGAGCCAGGGTGCGGACGACTGGTCGATGCCGACGTTCACGCCAGCCATTGCTCCGGCCGCGAAACATGCTGTTGCGGCGATCGCTGCTTTCATGGTGTTCATCTCTTCTCCTCTAGGTTTGAGATTGATACGGCCCCCACGGGTTCCGCATCGTAGTGCGTAACTGTTACAATATGACCGCAACCCGGGATTCGATCAAGCGAAAAGCCCCAGTATCCGTATCTTTTTACATCAGATCAGACAGTCGTCAGATCGTGAGTGAGATGCCCCAGAATGCGAAAAAACACCGATAACCCAATCTTTGGGGGAAGAATCAGATTGCCATATCCGGATCGAGAATTCGGGCAAGGCAATCGGGTTGAGGGTGGTATGATTCCCGGCGATCGAGAAACAGTTTCGGATGGGGAGTGCGTCCTTTGAGTTCATTTCCAGATCAGTTCACCTGGGGCGTCGCCTCGGCTTCCTATCAGGTTGAAGGCGCAACGGCGACCGACGGGCGTGGCCCAAGCGTTTGGGATGCGTTCTGTGCGACCCCTGGGAAGGTCTTTGATGGGCACACGGGCCAGATTGCTTGTGATTCATACCACAGGGTTGATGAAGATGCCAGCCTGATCGCAGATCTCGGTGTAAGCGGTTATCGGCTCTCGCTCTCGTGGTCACGACTCATCCCCAATGGGATCGGGGAGCTCAACGAGGCCGGCTTCAATTATTACGATCGACTCATCGACGCGCTGCTCGCCCGTGGAGTCAATCCATGGGTCACGCTCTACCACTGGGACCTGCCTCTGGCGTTGCACGAGCAGGGCGGCTGGCTCGACCCGCGCAGCCCGCAGTGGTTCGAATCGTTCACCGAAGTGGTGATGGACCGGTTCTCTGATCGCGTTTCACACTGGTTCACCCTCAACGAGCCGGCGATTTTCCTCGGGCTTGGATACAACGAGGGCACGCACGCGCCAGGCCTCAAGCTGAGCCGGAAGGAAGTCCTACTTGCTACGCATCATGCGCTGCTCGCACATGGGCGCGCGGTGCAGGTGATCCGTGCGAAGGCCAAGAAGACGCCCGTCATCGGCTTTGCGCCGGTTGGGAATCTCCACACGCCGGCCAGTAACAGCGAGGCGGATATCGAGGCCGCGCGCACGGCGACTTTCGAGGTTCCCGAGCAGGGCTGGACCTACAACTACGGCTGGTATTGCGACCCGGTCATGCTCGGGCAATACCCGGAGCAGGGGCTGCGACTCTTCGGCAAGGATGCGCCTGCGTTCACGGATGCGGATCTTGCGACGATGCATCAGCCGCTGGATATGTTCGGCGTGAACATCTACTCCGCGGCCGTGGCTCGCGCGGACGAGAACGGTCGGCCGGAGATCGTTCCGGGTGTGCGCGGTTATCCGATGACCATGTTCCGTTGGTCGATCAATCCTGAATCGCTGTACTGGGGCCCCAAGTTCCTGTCGGAGCGTTACAAGCTCCCGGTGGTGATCACGGAGAACGGGCTGGCGTCGATGGACTGGGTTCATGCCGACGGCAAGGTGCATGACTCGGGGCGAATCGATTACCTCACCCGATACCTGAACGAGCTCCGCCGAGCGATTGCTGATGGCGTGGATGTCCGGGGCTACTTCCAGTGGTCGATCATGGACAACTTTGAGTGGGCCGAGGGGTACGCGCTGCGGTTTGGTCTTGTGTACCTCGATTACGAGACGCTTGAGCGTATCCCAAAGGAATCGTACTCGTGGTATCAGAAAGTGATTGCCAGCAATGGCGATCATATTCCGAACAAGCTTGTGCCGATCCGCTGAATTCTACCACCATTACGCGGATTTTCGCTGATTTCTGCTCAGAGGGGGTTGGGAAATCCGCGATATCGTGTAGCATGATGTAACTGTTACGCTGTTGGGCGTCGCAGCAATCACCATCAACTCCGAGGAGAGAACCATGCGTCTTAAGAGTTTCATCATCGGTGCCATCGCCGCAGTGGCGTGCAGCGCACACGGGCAGAATCTGCTGAGCAACGGCAGCTTCGAGACCGCCGGCCCCGGCTTCGTTACCTTCGCCAACTGGATGAACTTTGGCAACATCTTCGCTGCAGATAGCGGCGAGGTCATCGCGCAGGACGGTGCCTTGAGCGCCAAGATGTTCGGGGCCAGCAGCGGCGCACAGAGCGACCAGGTGCTCACCCAGAATGTTCCCGCGACCGCCGGCGAGCAGTACACGCTCACCACCTACTGCCAGAACCTTTCCGCCGATGCGCTCGGTGCTGAGAACATCATTCTCTCGCAGCTGGTCTTCCGCGATGCGGGTAACAACGCGCTTGAAGTGGTCGAGACCAACGCGATCAATCCGATGACCGATCCCCTGGATACCTGGGTCATGAAGCAGCTCAGCGCTGTCGCCCCCGCGGGCACGGTCAGCGTCGATGTCTTCCTGCTCCACATCCAGCTCGGTGCGGATCAGGGCTTCCCGACACAGGGCGGTGGCGCATCGTTCTGGGATAATGTCTCGCTCGTTGGCGGCGACGCACCCTGCACCAACCCCGCCGACCTCAACGGTGACGGCGAAGTGAACTTCTTCGATGTCTCGGCGTTCCTGACCTTCTACGGGCAGGGCTGCTAAGCACAGTTCATGCAAGAACCTTACGGTTCTGTTCCTCAGCACACGCTCCCCCCGGGCGTGTGCTCTTTTTTTGCATGGTGGGCTGTATGTCGGTGGCTTTAGCAGGCAAACTGGTCGAGGCGGGCGGCGATCGCGTCGAGCATGAGATCGCCGCAAGCGCCGGGCGAGCACCGATCGCGGAGGCTTGCATCGATCGCGTTGTCGTCCACTGTCTGTTCGCCGATGGCCTGGGCGGCCTGGACGTACGCATCGCGGAAGGGCACGCCGGACTGGGCGAGTCGGACGGCGTGATCGGTCGCGAACATCGCGGGCTCGATGGCCGCTCGCATGCGATCGGTGTGCAGTGTCATGCTCTCGAGCATGGTGGGGATGTGGGAGAGCGCGCCGAGTGTGATCTTGATGGAACGAACGAGGCAGCCCTTGGTGAGCTGCAGGTCGCGTTGGTAGCCGCTGGGAAGACTCATGACCTGCTGAATTTCGGTGAGCGCCCCGCCGAGCACGGCGGTCGATGCGCGGAGCAACTCAGCCATATCGGGGTTTTTCTTGTTTGGCATAATCGAAGATCCGGTGACGAATCCGGAACCGAGCGTCACGAACCCGAACTCTTGCGAGCTGAAGAGCGAGAAGTCCCAGGCGAGACGCCGGACCTCCTGCATTACCTGCCACAAGGTGGCGACGACATGGTGCTCCAATCGCCCGCGTGCGGCCTGAGCCGCCATCGGGTTGATCTGTATACGGGCGAAGCCCAGCTCTTCCGCCACGCGCTGACGTGGGAGCGCGATGTTGACACCGTAGCCAGCGGCAGTTCCCAGCGGCGAAGCATCCAGCCAGTCCTTGGTGAGCTTGCAGAGCTGTGCACAATCGACGAAGCTTTCGGCGAACGAGCCCATCCACAGCCCGACAGAGGAGGGCATGGCCCGCTGCAGGTGGGTGTAGCCGGGCATGGGGGTGAACTCGTGCTCGCGTGCGATATCGAGCGCAGAGGTCGCGATGGCGTGGCAGCCCTCGGTGACCCGGTCGAGTGCTTCGAGCATGTAGAGACGCAGCGCGACCGCGATCTGATCGTTGCGTGAGCGGCCGAGGTGGACCCGCTTACCGGTCTCGCCGAGTTGCTCGAAGAGGTAAGACTCGATCGCGGTGTGGCCGTCTTCGTAGCGTTCGTCGAGGATGAACTGCCCGCTGCGATAGTCGCAGGCGAGACGGTCCAGGGCAGTGACGATCGACTCAGTTTGCTCGTCGTTGATCAGCCCGATGTGGTTGAGCCCGCCGACATGGGCCTTCGTGGCGCTGATGTCGAACAGAAACAGCTCACGATCGAGCAGCACATCGTCGTGACTCATGAAGCTCATCGCGTCGTGCTGGATGCTGACACCCGGCTTGGACCACAGTGGGGGGGCTTTGGGCTCGATACTGGGTGTGTTGTTTGCCATGGTTATGCACCGTCCTGTTCGCGTCCGCTCGAGAGCCCCATCAACTCATCACAACCCATCGCGAGATTGATGTTCTGGATGGCTTGCGAAGCGGCACCCTTGCGAAGGTTGTCGATCGTGCAGACGATGACCACTTCATCGGGCTGGTTCGGGTTGATCGAGAACCCACCAATGACGGCCCCGTCGCGAGAGACGATGTCCTGCACGCGCGGCATCTGTTCGCCGACGACCTCGATGAGATCGCAACCGGAGTACGCGGAGTTGTAGAGTGTTTCGATCTGACTCAGCTCGACGGGTTGATTGAGTTTCGCCTGGACGGTCATGGTGATGCCGCGGAAGAAGGGCGCGACATGCGGAGAGAAGCGGACCGGTGTTCCCAGCTGGTGCGAGATCTCCCGCTCGTGGGTGTGATTAACCAGCTTGTAGGGGAGGATGCCGTTCTTCAGGGCGCGGTGATCGTTTCGCGAGGTCCGCTTGGTGCCGGCACCCGAGTATCCCGACACGCCGAAGCAGTGGGGAGTCTCGGACAGCAGGTCGAGCAGGGGGCGGAGAGCGAGCTGTGCAGCGGTCGCGTAGCAACCGGGGTTGCTGATTCTCGATGCGATGCGGATCGCGTCGCGGTTGTGCTCGGTCAGCCCGTAGGTCCATGAATCATCAAACCGGTGGTCCGAGCTCAGGTCGAGCATGAGCTCGGGGCTTGTTCCCGCGGCGTCGAATGCCGCCAGGAACGGTGAGGCAGCGGCATCGGGGAGAGCTAGGATGACAATGTCGGCGTTGTTCTCGGCGATCTGCGCTGGGTCGATCTGCTCGAACTTTTTGCCGTTAAACGAGACCTTGGCGTGCTTGGCGATGGGTTCGCCATCGAACGATCGGGACGAGGCGTAGGCCAGGTCGAGCAACGGGTGCGATTCGATGATTTCGAGCAGCTCGATACCGACATACCCGCGTGCGCCGATCAGCCCGACACTCTTGGTGCCGATCGTGGTCGTGCTGGTGCTGTGCTGGGGGTTAGCTTGCATGGGCGGGTTCCTTTCCCGATTTGTACTCGAATGCCGAATTCGGTTTTTCGAGCAGGTCGCCGAACGAATGTCCGAGCGAGAGCGCATCATCGATCAGTGTCTCGATTTCGTCGCGTGATTCGATGCCATACCAGAACACGATCCATTCGCCCGCGCGGTGCATGCCATCGGCGCGCGACAGGTACCACTTATTCGCGTCGTTGGTTGCCCGGCTGCGCCAGTAAAGCGTGGGGTGATCGTTCCTGACCTTGTTCCAGAGCGATGCGCCGAGGCCGATACCCTGCGCCCGCTCGCTGAGCCCGAGCTTGTCGAGGTACCATCCGGGGCCGCGTTGCTTGAGGATCGCGATAGCGGCGTAATCGCCGCCGATGTAGACACGGGCATCGTTGAGCGTGTCCATATAGCTTGCCTTGAGCTCGCGTCCGAAGCTCTGCTCAAGCAGAGCAATGATCCGCTTGCGGTCCAGCCCGTCGATGCCGGTCTGGACCTTGATTGGGCGCCCGCGGCGGACGAGGGTGCCGCTACCACGGTGGGTGAAGAGCTCGCGGGCGATCTTGGCGGGGCTGGTGATGGAGACCGATGCGTGCTCGTCGAGCTCGCCCAGCAGGTCGCGGATCTCGATGAGCTTGCGAGCCATCCCGCCCGAGATGATGCCCTTGTCGAGCATCGGGGCAAGGTCTTCGGTGCAGTTGACCGCGGGGATGACCTTGCCGTCTGGATCGAGGATGCCGCCGGTGGGGGTGAGGTAGATGATCTTGCTCGCGTTGAGGGCAATGGCCAGTGCGCGCGTTGCGGTGTCGGCGTTGATGTTGAGCAGCTGCCCGTTCTCGCTGGTGCCGACAGGGCTCAGAATCGGGAGCTGCCCCTGCTGGCTGGCGCGGCGGATCGGTTCGAGCAGCACGCGGGTGACCTCGCCGACATGCCCGAGCGATTCGTGCTCGGTTTGCTCGGCCTGGAACACGCCCATGTTCAGCGGGCGGGCATGCACACCTCGGGAATCAATGGCATCGGCGAGCTGGGCACCGACACGCTGGAAGACCCGCTGTGCGGCCGCGAGCACCTCGGGCGATGTCACTCGCAGCCCGTCGACGAACTCGGTCTCGATTCCACATTCCGCGAGTTCCTGGGTGAGCTGCGGGCCTGCGCCGTGGACCACGACCGGCGTGAGCCCAACATGGTGCATGAAGACGAGCGCTGAGGCGAGCTCGTCGAGGTCGTCTTCGATCAGACCTCCACCAACTTTGATCACGGCATAACGCCCTGACCCGGTGTACTCACGCAGGTAGCGATCGACCTCGGCTCGCCCGCCAAGGTTGTGGAGCAGATTCAACACGATCTCACGAAGCATGGGCGCCTCCTGCGCTTAGTGCGGCATTGGATTCCGCTTTGACAATCTTGTGGTATGCATCAGCGCAAAGCTTGAGCTGGTCGAGTTCGACAAACTCGTCCGATGCGTGCGCCTGGGCGATGTCGCCTGGGCCGAGCACGACCGCGGGGAGCCCGCCGACACAGAAAAGAGCGGCCTCGGTCCAGAAGTCGACATCCGGACCGAGTTCGATACCCCATGATTCGACGACGGGGATCATCTGTTCGTCGCGCACCAATGCTGGGCCGACGAATCGGTCGGTCCATTGCACCGGGCCGTCCTTGGGGAGCAAGCCCTGCAACTCGTGGACACACTTCTGGGCGACCTCGATGGCGTTTGGGCTCGGTAGGGGACGGAAGCCGAAGCGGACCTTGGCGCTCGCGGCGATGACATTGGAGGCGGTACCACCATTGATGATGCCAATATTGAAGCGGCTACCTTCCAGCGCTTTGCCAGGTTTGGCGAGTTTGAGCGCTTCGTGTCCCCAGTCGATGGCGTTGTGGATGGCGCTTTCGTTCGATGCATCAGCACCAGATGTATGACCGGCTGAGCCGGTGAACTCGATCTCAAACGACGCGAAGCCACGGTGCTGGAGCACACCCTTTGCTCGCGTTGGCTCGGCGACGACTGCGTGCGACCACTTCTGGCCCTGTTCACGCAGGAACGCCTCGACGCAGACGCCCTTGCCCGCTTCTTCGTCGGTCGTGAAGAGGATCGCGATGGGCTCTGTGCTGGACTGGGCAACCCAGAGCATGCAGGCGGCCGCGCCCTTGATGTCGCACGCGCCGAGACCGTACGCACGCCCATCCTCGACGCTCAGAGTGAACGGATCCCGCACCCAGTTCGGGTTGGGCTTCACAGTGTCGAGGTGACAGTTGAAGAGGGTGGTGGTGTGCCCGCGTAGGGCGAGCAGGTTGACACAGCCTCCTCCGAGGTCGTGGATGGTGACCTCGCAGCCGGCTTCCTTGAGCACACCTGCGGCGTATCGCAGCACCGGGTGGTCCGGTGTGACGCTCGTCTCGGGGTCCGAGCTGTCGCAACGGACAAGCTCGCGCAGATGCCCAAGGATCTGTTCAACCTGTTTCGCCTCTGCCTCGCTCATGAGTGCACCACGCTCTGCTGCTTGAAGGAGATCTCCTGCGCTGCCTGCTTAATCGTGGCAGATTTGGAGGCGCCGAGCGCTGACGAGTTTCCGGTGATCTTGATGAAGCCCTCGGCATCCGCGGCCGTCCATCCTGCCTTCTGGGCGTAGACATTCTTGTCGTCCATCAGCGCGTTCTTGGTGTCGATCGCGACGGGGAGGACGCTGCCGCCCTGGGTCTCGATGGTGACCGTGCCGGTGACATTCTGCTGGGTTGAGGCGATGAAGGTCTCAAGATCGGCACGCAGCGGCTCGAAGAACAGCCCGCCGAACACCAACTCGGTCCACTTGTTCGCGGCTAGAGCCTTGAAATCGCTCTGCTGCTTGGTCAGCGTGAGCTCTTCGAGCGCCTTGTGGGCCTGCAGGAGGACCTCGATGCCGGGGCACTCGTAGACGATGCGTCCCTTGAGCCCGACGATGGTGTCGCCGGTGTAGATGCCGCGGCCGACGCCGTAGGCACCGAAGTCATCGTTGAGCTTGGCGAGTGCTGCGGCACCGTCGTTGATGGGCTGCCCGTCGATGGCGACAGGGATGCCGTGCTCGAAGGTGATCGAGACACGCAGCGACTCGGTGGGCCACTGAATGCGCGGCTTGGTGAGTCGGCGGCTCGAATCGCTGGGGGCACCAAGCTCATCGATCTCAGAGCCCGAGACCGTCACGCCGAGCACATTCTCGTTGATCGTGTACTGCTTCACGCTGGCATCGACCCCGAAGCCGCGCTTGGCGAGTTCTTCGATTTCATAGGCTCGGGGAGTATTCGTCAGTGCCTGAATCTCACGGATTGGCGCGAGGATCGGCAGGTCGGTGAGGCAGCGGACCGACTGATCGAAGCGGAACTGGTCGTTGCCCATCGCGGTGCAGCCGTGCGCGACTGCCGCTGCGTCGAGCTCATGGGCCTTCTGCACCATGGCTTGCACGATGACATAGCGATCGCTGCAGAGCAGCGGGTAGCGCTGCTGGTAGCGGGCGCCGCCCTGCACGAACGGCAACACGAATGAACCCCAGAGGGCTTCGCTGGCATCGATGGTGTCGTGGCCACTCGCCCCGAGCTCGAAGGCGCGGGCCTGGATCTTCTCGGCCTCGGATTCGTCCATGCCGCCGGTGTTCACGAACACGGTGTGCACCGCGTAGCCCTGCTCGATGAGGTAGGGCACACAGAAGGAGGTATCCAGCCCGCCGGAGAAGGCGAGCACGACGATGGGCTTGTCAGACATGACAGTTCTCCTCTCGCCGGTGTCGGCGAGGTGGTGGGGGTGGTGGGTTAGTTGGATGTGCCAGCGACGGCGGCCATGAGTGCTTTCTGCACATGCAGACGGTTCTCAGCCTCTTCGATGATCAGGGAGTTGGGCGAGTCCATGACGGCGTCGGTCGCTTTGATGTTGCGTCGAGCCGGGAGGCAGTGGCTAAAGGCCGCGTTGTTGGTCAGGGCCATCTTCCGTTCATCGACAATGAAATGCTTGTGCTGGTCTCGCATCGGCTTCTCTGCTTCCCAGTTCCCGAAGTACGGGATCGCGCCCCAGCTCTTGGCGTAGACCACATCGGCTTCCGCGTACGCCGAGTCGATGTCGTGGGAGACGCTGAACGAACCGCCGGTCTGTTGGGCGTTCTGGGCCGCGTGGTTCATGTACCGCTCATCGAGCAGATACTGCTCGTTGGGGCACAGGAGGGTGACATCCATACCGGCGCGGGTGGCGATCAGGGCCGCTGAGTTGGCGACCGCGGTATTGAGCGGCTTTGGGTGGTAGGTCCAGGTCAGGACATACTTCTTGCCGCGCAGATCGTTGGTGCCGAAGTGCTCACGCAGGGCCATGAGGTGTGCCAGCTCCTGACACGGGTGGGTGATGGTTTCCATGTTGATGACCGGGACAGTGGCGTGCTTGGCGAAGGTGTGGAGCACAAGGTCCTGACGATCGACGGACCAGTCCTTGAACTTGGGGAAGGCACGGACGGCGATGATGTCGCAGTAGCGGCTGAGGACCCGTGCGGCTTCCTTGGCGTGTTCCTCGGCCGAGCCGTCCATAACCTCGCCCTCGCCGAAGGCCATCTCCCACGAACCAGCGCCGGGTTCGAGGACCACGGCGTGGGCACCGAGGTGGCTGGCGCCGATATCGAAAGAGGCGCGTGTACGCAGCGAAGGATTGAAGAATACCAATGCGATGGACTTGTGCTTGAGCAGCGGCTGGATCGGGTGCTGCTTGAGCTCCATGGCGTGATCGATCAGCGACGATAGCTCATCCCAACCCCAGTCCTGGGTGGTGAGGAAGTGCTTGTGGGTCGTCAGTGCTTTGACTTCGGTGATGCTCATGAGGCCACCTCGAGTGCGGTTCCGAGCTGCTGGGCGAGCGCCACGGCAGCCTTGTTGGATGGGGTTGCGATGAAGATGGTGTCGTCGCCTGCGAGGCAGCCGACCATGCCTTTGGGGCGGGTGGCATCGATCTCGCTGGCGACGAAGTTGGCGTGCCCGGGGGCGGTGTGGATGACTACGAGCGAGGCTGCGGGCTGCACATCGAGGACATGGTCGCGGAGTATGCCGCGGAGCTGGATGGGATCGCCCATCGGGATGGCGGCGAAATCCTGATCGGGCAGGCGGTAGCCGTTGGCGCCACGAACGGCACCGATGGCCGCCAGATCGCGGGAAACAGTTGCCTGTGTCACGCTGATCCCCGCGTCGGCGAGCCCCGCGACGAGGGTTTCCTGCGTTGTGAACGGGGCTTGTGAGAGCAGTTCTCGGATCAGTGCATGGCGGCGAAGTCGGGTCATGCATAAATATACGCATACAAGTATAAATATTCAAATGCATTCAATGAAAATCATGCCGCTTCGAACGGAGCGGGTTGAATCAGGGGATTTTCCTTATCCGAGTGCGGATTGAGGCGACACGGGTGATGGTGCATTGGGCCCCTGAACTCTGGCCGTGCGTGTTGTATGATCACCCTTCAAGCCCACAGCGAAGGGAATCCGAGTTGCTGATCATCCTGCCCGACCACCTGCGTGTGAGCGGCATCACAACCTGGGCCATGCACGCGATCAGGGGGCTCCGGGAGCGGGGCATCCCCAGCGGTCTGGTCGTGCATACGCAGCCGGGCGAAGAGATTCCGGATTTTCTCGCTCCTTTGGTGGTGGGGCACCTTCGGAACGCGGTCTCCATCCATCGGCTGCACGGGCAGCTCGACGAGCTGGTTGAGGTCTATCTGAAGTCGATCCGAGAGATGTATGCCCAGACCGGGGAGCCCGTTGTGGTCTCGCCCAACCTGCACGGCGACTGCTATGGCGCCGTAGCGCAGATCTCTCAAGAACACCCCGAGCTGATCCGCGTCGCTTCCTGGATCCATTCGGACAACGAGTACGACATCGCGGTCGCGAAGCGGTATGAGCCGATGCTGCACGCCGTGGTGCCGGTGAGCCGGGAACTTCTGGGCATCGCCAACCGAGTGCTGCCGGCGCGACGCGACGAGACGCACCACATCCCGTACTGCGTGGAAGTCCCCGATCGGGTTCCCGCCCGCGAACCGATCGATGGGCGGCCAGTTCGAATCGTCTATACGGGGCGGCTGGAAGATCACCAGAAGCGGGCGGGTGTGCTTCCCCTCATGGCACGGATTTTGGAGCAGCGAGGCATCGAGCACGAGTTCAAGGTGGTTGGAGATGGGCCGCTTATCGACGAGCTCAGAAATCAGTCGCGGGGTCTCTGCCACATCGACTTTGTGGGCTCGGTTCCACCCAGCGAGGTCCGGGGTTATCTGCAATGGGCGGATCTCTGGGTGCTGACTTCTCGGTACGAGGGGCAGAGCGTGGCGATGCTCGAGGCACTCTCGCAGGGGTGCTTCCCGATCGTGACCCGAGTTCGCTCGGGCGCTCAGGACGCTGTGGTTGAGGGGCAGACCGGGATCAGCGTGGAGGCGGACTGGAACATGCCCTACGAAGAGATCGCGGAACGGATGGTCGATGCCATCGCCGGCGTGCCAACGAACGAGTTGCCCCAGTACGCGAACAATGCCCACCGTCTCGCGGGGGAGCGGCACAGTGTGCCAGTCCATATCGATGCGATTGAACGACTGATCGTCTGCTGCCGGTCATTACCGGATCGGGCTTGGCCCGATTCGATCCGTGCGTCCTACAGCGCTCCGGGGACCGGGCTCGATGGGTCCACGCCGCCCGACGCGGCCCGGCGGATGCTAGAACTGCTGACATCACTCGCAGGGTCTCGGGTGCTGATCTACTGCTCGGGGCAGCACACCATCGATGTGTGCCGGGCGATTCAGGCGGCCCCGGTCGAGGTGGTCGGGATCATCGACGACGATCCGGCGCGTAAGGGGACTTCGCTGATCGGCTACCCGATTTATACCAGTGAGCAGATCCCTGAGCTCGACGCGAGCGATGTCGTGATCAGCAGCTGGATCTATGAAGACACGATCTGGGGTCGGAAAGACAAGATCGAATCGAAGGGCGTTCGTCTGCACCGGCTCTACCCAGTGGAGACTTGCGGAACACACCAGCTGGCGCAGGGAAAGGATTGATGCTCAGAGCGTTGCAAGCCGGGATTGTTCGAGTCGGATCATCGAGATCAGCTCGCGAGCAAAGCCGTCGGTCGTCATGATCTCGGGGATGGCATCTTGCAGGCGAGCAATCTGTTCTGATCGTGCCTGCCTGTCCTCGATGGTCTTCTCTAAGAGTGCGCCCAGTGTTTCTTTGCTGGAAAAGAGTTGCCCGTACATGCTGCTAAAGAGTTGTGCCTGCGAGCGTGTCGTCGGTGATTCCATCTCAGCTCGATAACCGTCAAGTCGTTGCTTCTGCCAGGTTACTCGGTTATTCCTCAACTGATCGGGTCTGGCGTAGCCGAAGCGGATCATCAGATCGATGTAGATCGCGGCGAGATCGTTGTCGCCGGACGAGACAAACCATGGGCTCTTCGGGTGGTCGGGTTCGTACGGGGTTTCCTCGCGAGGCATAGGTTGGGCCTGCGTCGCAAGCAGTTTGTATGTCGCGAACATGGACTGGTGCGTGATCCGGCACAGCGGCAATCCGCCCGAGAGCACGCACTCGACCACACGCTGGTGCAGCGTCTGGTTGATCGAGGCGTGCAGGTGCACTCCTGATCGCCTGTAGGAATCGCGAATCTGGTCGCCGTGCTCCAGCGGACCTGCGGCGTACGCCGAGAGCGTTGGGTGCTGCTCCCAGCCGTGGCCATACAACCGGAACCGCCAGTCGCGTTCGCTTGCGATCTCGGCGACCCATTCGGCGGTCTGGTGGCGGAAGACACGCTCTGCGTAGGGGACGACCATAGTGTGGAGGATGTGGGAGCGGGCTTCGTGCGCGGCTTCCGGGATGCCCGCTGGGAAGAGCGATGAATCGAGAAGCTCCTCAAGCAGATGATGCACGCGCTCGTCGGTGAGATTCAGGATGGAGCGTTCGACTTCATCGAGCAGCGATGCGATCCGATCGACCGATCCCGGAGATTGCTGAGCCAGCGAATCGAGCATGTCGCGCTTCATGACCGATGGGGCTTCGCTTTGATGGGTCGCCCAGCAGATCTCGGCGTCGAAGTCGTCGGTTGTGTTTTCCGAGGAGAACTTCGAGCGAGCCGCGCACATCGGCAGTGATCGAGTTCGGCTCGGCGGGTACCCGTACCGGCTCGTAAGCTCGGGTTTGACCATGCCAACGATGAAGTCTCGGGCACCGAACTGGCTGCCAACCTGCTTGGCGTAGAGGTGGGGCATGGAGTCCTGGATCCAGCAGACATGCGGGATGTGCTTGGGGATGTGCGGCCCGAGCATCGAGCGGGTGTAGTTGATCGAGACGATCAGATGGGGGCGGAATCTATTGAGCTCATGCAGCAGCGAACTGGTGGACATCTTGGTGGAGTGATCGCGTTCGCAGACGATCCTGCTCTCGAATCCCATGCCACGGAACGCGTCGGCGAGGTCTGACGCAATGTGGCGGAGGTAGGTTGTGTATCGGGAAACGGGGATCAGCACCCGAAGCGGTTCCTGGCCATCGGTATGGCTGAACCGTTGCAGCCACCACGAGTTGTCATGCGGGGGCTGCTCGTTCACTGCTTGAATCAGCGAGGCCTCGTTGCGATCAAAGCGATCGGTCATCTGCTTGAGCAGGGCGCTAGCATCCGGCGTGGACCTGGCTCGCAACACCGGATTCTGAACTGCAAAGGCGGGTGGACTGTCGGTGATCCTGTCCTCAAGCCACGCGAGGAGGCGATCGGCACTGTCCTCGCCGATGAACCACTCGATTCGATCCGATCCGAGCTCTTCACCCAGGTCCACGATGGCCAGACCATCGAAGAACTCGTCCCAGTCCCGCTGCAGCACGATGATCCGCTGCCGGAACCCGCGTGTTGATTCAGGCGGGGGGGCTTGGAGCAGCGCTTCCAGAATCCAGGGCGGGCTGATACCTTCGAGCAGGATCGGGCCATAGCTCTGGCTGCGAAGCTTCTCGATGAGCGGTTGCACCGCTGCGATGTGCGGCCCACGCAGCGTGATCATGTCATCCGTGGTTGAATGTCTGTGAGCCCAGGCGTGGAGTTTCAGGTCGACGTCAGGGATATCGAGGCTGATGCGACGCAGGTTCGCATTGAGGGTTTCGAGCCCTGTCTGGGTGCGGTTCTTGCGTTGCATTTGGCTCTGCATACGCCGTGTACATCGGCAGTTTGGGGCGGCGCAGGCCAATCAGTCATTGAGCATGACGAAGTACTGGATGCTGCGGCGTCGGACCGGGGTTGTGACGGGCTTGACGCCGTGCCAGGAGTCCGAGCCGACTTTGAACGTAAACATCGTGTTGGGCGAGAACCTTGTCGTGAAGACGGTGTCGTAGCGTTCCCAGTCGTGCGGATTGAGATCCTGTGCGTCCTCACGCTCGCGCAGCACGCTCGTGCCGAATGGGAGCACGGATGAGTCTCCCGGCTCTGGCAGGTAGAACAGGGCAGTGACGATCTTCTTGGAGATGTCGGTATGAGGGCGGATCTCGTAACCCTTGGTGTCGAGCGCGAGGTGTATGTAGGATCGGGTGATTGCAAGGTGCGAATCAACAAGTTCCGGGCCGCCCACGGACCATAAGAGCGTTTCCCGGAATGATTGCGAGCCGAAGGAATCAACAAACTGCTGCCAGAACGCTCGTTGTTCGTTCTCCAGATTACCACGATCGTCCCGCTCGCCCGGCTTGTCTGCGGTAAGGCAGACGGCACCTCGGTCGGGGTGGTACTCATTGAGCGGCACAAACGCGTCATCCCCGGGGAACATGCTCAGGAGACGCTCGTAGAAACGATCTGTAAACACGCCGTCTACGAGTCTGTGCGGGAATGGCCATGGTCGCATGGAGCTGTTGCGGATCGTGTAGATCGAACGCATCGATTCAGCGTCCGTGACTCGGGAGTGATCGGGCTGGAGTGTTGTGCTCATGGGAGTCTCATGCTCGATCGAAGCGGTAGTTGCAGATGCTGGAGTTGACTGTTCCGGGATCGGTGCCGGGGGCGCTGCGTGCGACGAATCCGAGCCCCGAGCCCATCATCATCGCTTTCACTTCATCGACCAGGTCGGTGCGGGAGCTTTCGAGTTCAACCAGGACAGATCGGAGCTGTGGTTGTCCGAGGGTGACAGCCGCGCCTTGCAGAACCCGCAGTTCGTTGCCGTCGACATCGATTTTGATCCGGTTGGGCACAAGAAGCCCCAGCTGAAGCGTCAGTTCGTCGATCGATACGCCGATCGAGGGTTGGGCGTATTGTGGGTCAAAGACCTCACCAAGCTCGCCGATTGGGTGTTCGAAGCTCGAGCCGGCGCCGCCGGGGATGGGGTGGCGCATATGCAGGTCGCTGATGCTCGTCCGATCGCTCACGGCGATCGGGAGCGCTCGCACCATGTGCCCGAGCCCGCATCTCCGGATCTGCTCGGCAAGCACCCACCAGTTCCAGGGTGACGGCTCTAGGGCGATGACTCGGCTGATCTTGCCGGCGAAGGCCGCGTACATGGCATAGGGGCCGGTGCTTGCCCCGATGTCCCAGTAAACATCGCCCGGCTGAAAGGCGTCGATCCAAGCGATGGTTTCCGGCTCCTTCGTGAGCAGCGTCTGGGCGCGCCAACGCACCGTCTCGGTAGGGCAGAAGAACGGGATCGTGCCGTGCCGGGTCAGGACGCGCACCGTATCGGGCGCCTTGGCGGTGAGGAGTCGTGGGCGATTTGAATCGCGCAGGCGAGCGACGACGATCGTGTAATCCGCTCTGCGATTGTCCTTGGTAGCAGTGTCGTCATCGTCGATCTGCCACATGCCTGGCGGTAGATCCGGGTCAAAGACGGTATCGGTCGCGAGCTGTCCGATGACGCTGAGCACTTCGAAACGCGAAGATATCGCCGCGACGAGGTCCTCGGTGCTGAAATCATGCACGTGGTGTTCGGTCAGCCCCAGCTTGTTGGGGGTGCTGACCACGAGCAACCCGCGTTTATTGAGTACTCGGGCGTACTCAGCGACGAGCGACTCGGTGTCTTCGATATGCTCGATGGTCTCGAAGCTCGCGATCATGTCCACGCTGTGATGATCGAGCGGCGTCGAGGTGGCCGAGGCGCAGATAAATCGGCATCGATCGCCGCCGTGACGCCTGTTCGCGTAGTCGATGGCCCGTGCATCGATGTCAACACCGCTGTAAAACGCTTCGTTGGCATGTGTCAGAATCTCAGAGGCATACCCGGTTCCGCAGGCGAGATCGGCGACGCTGGTCCCTGCCATCTCGTCGAGCAGTTCTCGCGCCAGCTCGTAGCGGCGTTGGTGCAGAGTCCTGCGTTCGGGCGCGATCATGTCGACGCTCGCGTCGTGCCGTTCCGAGCGGTTCTCGATCAGCCACTGTGCATCTTCGTCGCTGAGACCGAACTCGTGCTGCAGTCGTGCCCGGGTCGTTTCGGGCTCATAGCGGAATGCGTCGGGTTGATAGAGCCGGATGATGGGCAGATCGGTGCCGGGGAACAGTTCCCGTGTTCGGGATTCGAGCTGGTCTTCGTAATGCTCGGAGCTGAGTACGATCGCATCGATCCCCTCCGGGAGCTTGCCGGGGGTGGGGCGGATGATCGGGATGCCGCCGAGCGATAGGCGGGTAGGTGCGTCATCGAGGATGAGCTTGACTTCGATGCCGGCATCATTCCATGGCTGGCGCAGGATGACCCGTGTGTGTCGCCCTGCACCGAAGAGCGCGATCGAACGAATGCCACGCGAGGCGAGCCCAGAGGCGATCTGCCGCAGCAGCCGGGCACGGTCGTCGCCACCTTGCTCATTGGATACAGCCAGTCGCCGTGAGGCGGCTTCAACGCTGTTGATCTCATCATGGGGGTAGGTCAGCGAACCCATCGCATTAGCATAGTCGATCGTGCAACTGGGATGCTTCGTGGTAGAGAGGAAATGTCTCAATCCCAGCGTCGCGGAATCGCTGAGAGTGTGACCAGAGCCGATCCTCATGCTGGCGGCTGGAGAGGATGATGCTGCGGACCTCCGCGACGCGCGAGTCATCCCCGGTCACGACGGGAATGCCACCGAGACGCTGGTGGGGCTCGGCTCGGTCATCGATGATGCATGCGGGTCTGTGCTCGGTTTGTGCATATGTCAGGAGTCTTTGGGTGTGGAGACCCGCGCCGTAGATCGCGAATGACGAATCAGGGAGGGCATGGATGATCTCGCGGTACCGCTCGGGTGAGGCGAGTTCCTGCTCGTGCCATCGGAGGGAGCGGACTATGGTGCCGAGTGTACGAAACTGGCGAGAACGGGCGTAGATCGTGAAGTCTTCCTCGCTGCCTTGCAGGAGGATCATCGCTGGCGGGGTGTCCTCGAGCACGCTGGTTGCTGAGCAGGATCGAAGCCCGTCGCAGATGCCCGGTGGGAGTGTCGTGCGTACATCGCCGTACACAAGGCACGCTCTGGCCTGGTTGAGCGATTCGCTAACGATTCTGGGGAGCTCGGGATCCTGAGGGCAGCGCACACGATCGAGGTTGGTAGGGCAGGACCAGAGCGTGCCCGCGAGGACATGCGTGATATCGTCTGGACTGGTGACGATCAGGGCATCCGGGCGGGCCCGGTCTCGAAGTTGCGCGTATCCAAACGTGGGGCGGCTCAGGAACAACTCATCGTCGGGCGTGCCTGGGACAACAAAGCCGATGATATCGTCCGCGTCGTGCTGCGCGATCAACTCAAGTTCGTGTGTTGGGACGGTATTTGTGATCAGCGCGATGCGTGATGCGCCTGCGGCGCGGAGGATCTCCACAGCCTCCGAATACCACTGGGCACCGTCCGGGTCTTGCACGGACAGAGCGATCGGTGAAGTCGCTTGCTGTTTATGCGGTTCAGAGAGGCACTCTGCGATTCGCTGAGTCGAGTCGGTTGTCACCGTGTGCCGAACAATACTTTGCTTCTGCGTGTTTGCCTGGGATTGTTCACAGAGGATCGCATCGAGTACGGCCGATAGCCTGTCGGTATCAAGCGTACCTCCAGTCCCGATCATTGCTGAGATCGATCGCATCGCCGCGTCGTTTGCCCGTTTCACTTCCGTCGGCAGGCGATGTGTCCCGCAATCGCGCACGCTCGGCCCGCGATAGATCGCGGGTGTCGGGATCCAGAGCGGCCAGGGGTGGGGGTGGATGATGGCGGTTGCTTTGCCGATGAGCATGGCTTCGATCGCGAGCGTTGAGGCGCTGGTGAGCACCGCAGAGGTGCTCGCGAGTGATTCGGCGAGCGGTTTGGTGTCTCGCTCAACACGCAGCTGACGGGCGATCTCTTCGCTCACCCGCCATCGCACCGACAGCCCGCGTCGCTTGGATTCATGACGGATGTTTTCGAGTGAAGCCAGGAGACGATCGCGTGAATCGTCTTCGAACCACGCCTGATTGGCGGAGGCGACGAGTAGTCCGTGCGATACATGTTCTTGGATCTGCTCATGATCAAGACGGAACGCATCGATGCGAGGCAGGCCCGTCGCGATGGCATGGTTGCCGAGGGCTTCCAGGATGCACCGGTCATGCTCACCCAGCGCGAACACGATGTCAGCGGGGGCCGGGCGAAGGAAATCCGCACCGACACGCGGATTGAGGAATGTGTTGGCGTACTCGGCGACGCCGTCCATGACCAACGCGCACACAAGCCCTTCGGTGCGGGCACGCCGGACGAGATCACCCACATTGGCGGCGTTGGATTCCGCGTGGATCAGCATGTCGTGCTGCCGGAGTTGACGATCGAGTACGCGAACCTGGTCCGTGTGCTGGAGTGTCTCGGAACTGACGATGTGCCCGTGCTCACGGAGACAGGCGGCCAAGCCCAGGAAGTGATGCCTTGAAGTGCGTGGCGTGGCCAAGAGCACCCGCCTTGGCGAGCCCTTAGATTGTGGCAGATCAGCTTTCGTTTGTTCCGGCTTCACATGCCGAGTATATCAAATGCGGTAGCTTGTCATTGCTCAATACGTTCCAGCAGAGAATCGATGTGTGCGACACGGCGGTGTGTATCACCCAGCGCAGCGACCAGCACTGGGCGGGATCGGGTCAGCATCTCGCGGGCGGAAACAAGGTCACCCTGATCAAGCAGGCACTCGGCCCACTTGACCTTGAACTGAGCAGGGATCCAGTGGTTCTCGGGCAGGAGCGAGGCGCTCATCTCGGCCGCGCTCTGGAGCATTGGCAGCGCCCTTTGTAGCTGCGACTGCTCCAGATGCATCACGCCGGCGTTGTGCATGGTGATCGCCAGTCGCAGGCTCGGGTCACCCGGATTGAGCTTGAAGATTGCGATCGCCTCGTCAAAGAGCTGAGCGGCTTCTTCGAATGCGCCCCTAGCACGCAGAGAGTCTGCGAGGTTGTTGAGCGTAATGCCAACACGCTCGTGATCAGGCCCGAAGACATGACGACGGCGTTCGAGCAGGTCGTAGAGCTGCGACTCGGCCTCCTCAGTTCGCCCGAGATCGTTGAGGATCTCAGCACGGTTGCTCAGGCAGGCGAGGGTGTCGGGATGATTCTCGGCGCGAACGCGCGTGAGAATCTCCAGAGCCTTGTCATACGTGTTGAGTGCCTCATCGAATCGCTCAAGGCGCTTAAGCGAGACCCCCATGCCGATGAGTGCCTGAGCTCGGATGCGTTCTTCATTCTCTTCATGAAGCCCGTCGATTGAGTCGAGCGATTGCTGGTACACAGCGATCGACTCCTCGAAGGCCCCGCGTTCGTATTGCTGGGCACCGGACTGGTGCAGGAGTTGGGCGAGCAGTGTGCGCTGATCATCTGATTCGTCGAGGAGTTTCGCGAGTTTCATCGCGCGATCGAGCGTGATGTCGGCGTCATCCAAGCGCGTGGTCGCGGTCTGGACCTGCGCGAGCACGCCCAGTGCTGAGGCAAGCGATCCCTTCGGGAGCGGGTCCTGCGACTCCATCGCGTCGATTGCGGCCAGAAGTTGTTCCTCGGCGGGCTGGTAGCTGCCCAGGCGTGTGTATGTCTCGCCCACGGTGTGCTGGAGCTGCCCGCGGAGGTCAGGGTAGGTATCAAAACGCTCGCCGATTTCGCCAGATGCGACATCGAGCAGTTCAAGCACGCGCATGTCCGGGCCGCTCTGTCCCGGGTCGACTCGGGCGAGCAGGTCATTGAAGAACGAGCTTATCTTGGACTGCTTGTCCAGCTCAAGCTCGGCGGCAATCCGGCGCTGGTCCGCGCGTTTATTGGCGGCATTGGTTTGCACGATCCCCACGCTCAGCGCGCTGATGGTCCCGACCAGGCCAAGCAGGACCACGCACGCGAGCGCGACCGCCGGGCGGTGGCGACGGGCAAACTTGCGCACCTGATAGACCATGCTCGCACGCCGGGCGTTGATCGGGCGGTGCTCGATCACCGCGAGCACATCCTCGGCGAATGCGTCCGCGGTCTGGTATCTGCGGGCGGGGTCGTGCTCGAGCGCTTGCAGGAGCACCACATCCAAATCGGGATCTAGTCGCTTGTTGATCGAACTTGGGCGTTTCGGGGTCTGCTCCAGAACGCGTCGGATCACACCCTCGATCGAGCCGCCCATATCGTGCGGCAGCTGCCCTGTCAGCAGCTCATACAGCAACACGCCCAGCGAGTAGATGTCCGTGCGGGCATCAATGGCGTCCGGATCTCCCTTGAGTTGCTCGGGCGATGCGTAGGCCAGCGTGCCCATAAACTCGCCGGCCATTGTTCTCACCATGGTCACCGATTCTTCGAGGTCATCCTTGGCGAGCCCGAAATCCAGCACCCGTGGCTGACCCGACTGATTGACGATGATGTTGCCCGGCTTGAGGTCTCGGTGCAGCACGCCCCGCTGGTGGGCGGCCTGTACTGCGTGAGCAATCTCCAAGAACAATCTCAATCGTTGCTCGGTGGTGATGTTGTGATCGGCGATATAACCGTCGAGTGTTGGGCCGTCGACGAGTTCCATGACCAGATAGCCGCGATCGTCCGGCGTCTGGCCGCGGTCGATAATGGACACGACGCTGGGGTGGTTGATGCGTGACGCGAGGTCGATCTCCCGCTCGAAACGCAGGCGTTGCTTCTGCGACGCCAACGAACCGTGCAGAAGCACCTTGATGGCGACCTGCCGCCCTGTCGATTGCTGGGTGGCCGCGTAGACGATGCCCTGCCCGCCGCGGTGAACTTCGTGGCTGATCTCGTAGCCGGGGATCTGGAGCGTTCCGTCGCCGATCGGTCGTGCGGGCGATGCGATCTCACGCACGTGGCTGGCGAACTCGTCGAGCTTGGTGAGCTCACCGAGCTGTGCCTGGCATTGCGAGCAGGACTCGACATGACGGCGAATCTCCTCGAGATCACGCTCTCCATCATTCGGATCGCCCGCCTCGTTGCCCCGCAGGCGTTCGAGCTCGCTGATCCGCGCGTGTTCGCTCATGAGGCAAGCTCCTCGATCCCCTGGAACTGCGATCGCAGCTCCTCGAGCCGTTTGAGGGCTCGGTAGCGGGCCTGATATACGGCGTCACGCGTAAGCCCGAGCTGTGCGGCGACCTCGGCCGCGGGAACGCTGCGGACTGTGGTCAGCTCAAAGGCCCGGAAGTGTGAGGGGCTGATTTCACCTTTGAGCTGAGCGATACAGGATTCGATGGTGTGCTGCTCCCAATCCTGCTCCCACGCCTGATGCGCTTGGTCTTCGTCCGGGAGCGCGGAGAAGAAGGTCGTGCGATCGATCACACCGGGTGCCTGCCTCGGTGCCCGGGCATCATCGCGGCGATGGGAGCGGATCGATTGAAACATCAGCGCGAAGAGCCACGCACCCAAGCGCCCCCGAGTCCGGTCGTACTGTCCGAGCCGGTATGCCTCGATGAACTTCACAAGCGTGTCCTGTACGGCGTCCTCCGCCTGTGCGTCCGATAAGCCGCAACGCCGAGCAAAGCGAAGCATGGGCGGGCGGAATCGGTTCGTAAATCGTTGCCAGGCATCGTCATGCGATCCCTGAAGCTGCTCAAGCAAGATGGTCGTCGTTTCCCACTGCACGGCCATCAGTCTACTTGTTTGCGGGGATTCCAGCAATGCACGGGGCGTGATTCGGGCAGCTGATACAGATTTTCTCTGACTTCGTGTCAAAGCCACTGCTGGCGTGGCCATACGGGGTAGCCACCCAAGAGAAGCGCACTGGAGAGCACCATGAATACCCAACGCAATACCGCAGTACTGATGACCAGCCTGATGCTGATCACCGCCCATTCGATCGCTCAGGACATCCCAAACCCCGGCGACCTGCTCGTCTCGGCGATCGACGCCCAGACCGGCCTGCCCGATGTCTTCGTCATCACACCCAATGGTCTGGTCGGTGAAACCGGGCTGATGCCCAATGAATACTCGAGCACGGTCGAGCTCTCGCCCGTGACGCCGATCACCAGCGGCGGGCTGGTGTTCGTCGTGGTCGATAACGGATCGGGCATGCTCCGCCATACCTACTTCGGCAACGGGAGCAACGAGGGCGGCCCGGTGTACACCTCACTGATCGATCGTGAGCTCGGGTTCGACTCCTTCGACAACCCGATCGTCTCCTTTGATAACCCGATCGTGTCGTTCGACAATCCGATCGTCGCCTTTACGCCGGGCATGATGGGGCTGCAGCATCCGATGCGTGCGAACATGCCGGATTTCTTCGAAGATCCGTTGCTCGGCTTCGAAGATCCTTTGCTTGGATTCGAGGATCCGCTACTCGGCTTTGAGGATCCACTATTGGGTTTTACGCCCAACTCGGCCGTGGTCAGCTATCCCAGCCTGAATGAGGAGTACGAGCTTGCCATCAATGGCGGCACTGTTGCAGCCGGACTCGCTTACCCACGGTCCTGGTTCATCGATCCCGACGAGATCAATCAGTACGACGGGATCGACGGCGAGTCGTATACCCACTACGCCGGGTTCGCGATCTTCATCGAGGGTGGGCGTATGGGCTCGGGTGTCTACCTTGCACCGCTGAATCGCGCATCGATCGAATCACGCTCGCTCGAGCTATATCCGCTCGCGGTTAGTGGGATATTTGATGGTTCATTCAGTATCGATGGCATGCATGTCGACCCGGTGATCCCGGGGCACGCATTTGTCTGGGGCACCGACGGGGTGACGCGCGGGAGCGGTGCGCCGCAGCCGGTGATCTACCGCATCGAGAACGACGGCTCAGTCTCGGAGCTCAGCAGAGGGGGCGAGCTCCAGGCGATCGACGACATGGTCGTGTCGACAGACGGCACGATCTATGTCGTCGATTCAACGACCGCGGCCGGTAAGATCGTCGCGATCGATACACAGACCGGGGCACAGACACTGCTCGCGACGGGCGGTGATGTGTTCGAGAGCCCGCTGAGCATCAGTGTCGTGCAGCGACGCGCGACGGTCACCCAAGTCAACACGACCGACGACTTCCATGACGCGAATCCGGGTGACGGGTACGCGGGTAACACGAGCTTCCAGACCTCGCTGCGATCGGCGATCGAGGAGGCTAATGCGCAAGGCGGAGCACACACCATCGTGCTCCCTGCGGGGATCTACGCCGTTGATTCGCTGCCGGAGATCGACATCGAGGAGAGTGATATCACCATTATTGGTGCCGGGGCGAGCTCGACGATTATCACTGGATCGAACGCGTCGCGGATCTTCACGGTGCTCGACGACGCGTCGCTCAGACTCAAGGATCTGACGCTTGATGACGGGCGGGCCAGCGCTGGCAACGGAGGTGCGATCTACGCCGATGGACCTGTTGCCCTTGAGGGTGTCATCATCTCAAGTGGATACGCGGCTGACCTTGGCGGCGGCATTTACACGACTTCCACACTTCACGCGTACAAGTCTCACTTTGTGGGGAACACCGCCAACGACAATGGCGGCGCGATCTACGCCACCGGTGGGCGGGTGACGCTCAACCGGTGTTCACTCTTCGAGAACGAAGCCCTCTCCGGCGGGGCACTCTTCGCGAACAACGCGCAGGTTGATTGCGTGAATACGACTCTCTATCTCAACCTGAGCTTCTGGGAGGGGGCAGGTGTACGCCTTGTCACAAACCAGCCCGCGAACTTCCTGCACTGCACATTCCTCGAGAATGAGGCCGGCATCTTCCCGGACGAGCAGTCCGCGGGTGCAATCGATGCGAACGGGTCCAGCACCCAGCCGCTGATCAAGTCGTCGGTGTTTTCATTCAACTCATTCGACGGCGAGCCCGCCGATGTGATGGGTTCATTCTCCACTGGCGCGTACTCGCTCTTCTCGACGCTCGACGGGGCGTCGTTCGGATCACTTGTTGGCGTCATGGTCAATGACAACCCAACCATCCAGGATATCGCGATCCCGCTAGGGGTGACCTACGCGTTCGCACCCCTACCCGGAAGCCCGATCATCGATGCCGCGGCGACAGATGAGTTCCCCGCGTTTGATCAGCTTGGGTACAACCGACTGGCGGACGGCGATGGGGATCTGATGGCCGTGCCCGACATGGGCGCGCTCGAGGCCGAGGGCACTTGCCCGGCCGACCTGACCGGCGACGGCAACCTCAACTTCTTCGATGTGAGCGCATTCCTTTCGGCATACAACGCCATGAACCCGGTCGCGGACTTCACGGGCGACGGCGTGTTCAACTTCTTCGATGTCAGCGCCTTCCTCAATGCGTACAACGCCGGCTGCCCCTAACACCAATCCAACCAAAGTTTCAGAAAGGGAACACAATGAACCACAACAAACTCGCCCTCGTCGCACTCTCGATCGCAGCAAGCAGCGCCATGAGCGGCCCACTCAACCCGCCGTCGGGTCCGATCGCCCCGACGGGAAAGACGCTCACGGAAGTTGAGCCCCGTGTGGCGATCAACTCGACCAATACGCCGGGCGATGCCAACAGCGCGTTCAAGATTACTCGATCAGGATCGTACTATTTGACACAGGACTACTCGATCCTGGGATTCCAGACCGATCTGCACGCCATCGAGATCGCCGCGAACAATGTCTCGATCGATTTCAATGGGTTCAAACTGACCGGGCTCGGCGGGGCTCTCAGCGGAATCGTTTCCGACGGTGGCAACTATCGAGATATCGTGATCCGAAATGGGACCATCAACTCATTTGAGCACGGGATCAAGCTCGATCGAAACGACGGCAATGATGTGGTCGTCGAGAACATGCAAGTGTTCGATAACGAATTCTCGGGGATCTTCATCTCATCCGGCCATGTTCGGAACTGCATTGTAAAGAACAATGGGTCGGTTGGAGTTTCTGTACTCTCTGATGGAATTGTTGAAGGATGCTCAGTCATTGACAACGACAGCCACGGCATTGATGCCGGCATAGGGTCGATCGTGCGAGACTGCATTGTTCGCTCGAACTTCAATGATGGAATCAGGGTCAGTGCACGGTGTGTTATTCGTGATAATGTGATCTCTGACAATGGCATCGCGACAGGTGATCGAGCCGGAGTCCAGGTTTTGGGCAGCGATTCGCTCATCAAGGACAATGTCATCACCAACAACGAGTTCGGGATCCGATCAAGCGCTATCTCAGTCTTTGTACAGAACATCGTCTCGGGAAACTTCATTGATATTGATGTATCCGGTTCCAACCCCGGGCTGGCTGGTCAGGCATCGTCCCCCAACGGTGCTGGAGCCTGGGACAATATCGTCCTTCCCTGATCTCTGAAAGGATCAAGCAAGATGAATCCTAAGATCCCAATCGGCATCTGCGTGATCGCAACCTGGACGGCGTCGGGCCACGCACAATCCGTCGACCCCGATCAGCGATACGCGTGGGCGGAAAATGTCGGCCTGCTCAACTTCGCCGATGCGGGTGATCCGGCCGGCTCAGCCGCCGTCGAGGTGCAGCCTGAGTACCTGCAGGGGTACATCTGGGGAGAGAACATCGGATGGCTACGCGTTGGCGACGGTTCGGGGCCGTACCCAAACATCAACGGTGCCGATTCAGGTGTGAATGTCGACCTCGTCTCGGGTGAACTCACGGGCTTCGCCTGGGGCGAGAATATCGGATGGGTCAACTTCGCGGGGGGAGCATCGGCCTCGCCACCCAATCCGGCCCGTATCGAAGGCGGAAGATTCCGGGGCTACGCATGGGGCGAGAACATCGGCTGGATCAATCTCGACGACGACACCGTGTATGTCGGACTCGAGAGCTGCCCAGCAGATCTGAACAACGATGGAGCGCTCGATTTCTTCGATGTTTCGGTGTTCCTCAGTGCGTACAACACCATGAATCCGATCGCGGACTTGACCGGCGACGGCGTGTTCAACTTCTTCGATGTCAGTGCTTTTCTTGGTTTGTACAGCGCAGGCTGCCCTTGAGCAGCTTAGTCGTGGTCGACCCGCGACCAAGCCTCAAGCACCATCGGGCGGATGACACCGGTCCAGATGTCGTAGCCGTGCTCGTTGAGATGGAGACCATCGCCAAGGAAGATCGATGGGTCGGGCGTGCCGTCGGCGACGAGTGTTGGGGTGACCGTATCGGCGTAGAATGCGCCGTCGGTCATCTCGCAATAGTGCTGGACGATCTCGTTCGCTCGCTTCATGGCGTCCCAGTTCGACCATCGGGCAAGGCTGGGCTTGATGGGGATATAGATCGACTGAACATCGGGCCAGGTCGCACGAGCGAGACGATCGAACTGGATATAACCCATCGCGGCTGATTCTGAATCGGTATTGATGGTTCCCAGGTCGTTGTCTCCACAGTAGTACACAATGATGCTTGGCTCGTAGGGACGAACGATCCGAACGAAGACCGCCAGCACCTCGGGCGTCTTGGAGCCGCCGAAGCCCCGGTTGAGAACCGGGACAGGTGCCATATCACGCTCCAGAGTGTTCCACATACGGATGCTCGAACTCCCGATGAAGAGTGCCTGTTTGGGCGCTGGCATGACCTGCGCATCATGCTGCTCGAATGCCGCGATCTCGGCCTCATGCCATGTTCCAAGCTCCGGTGTGACGGTTCGCATCTCCGCGAATAGGTCAGTTCGGTTCTGGGAAGCGCACGCACCCATCAAGAGAGTACAGGAAAGGAGCAGGAGAGATCGCGAACAGATCGAGTTGGGATTCATGCTGGCACTATACAAAGCGGAGAGGGATACCGCTCGATAAGCGTGCGAGTAGTCAGCGATGTGTTCCCCGTCGCCCAGCCACCCGTCTCGGATTGGTCTACAGGCGTGCAAGCTGGCAAGCGATCGACAGGACCGATCCGCGGTAGCTGTCGCCAAAGATGTTGAGATGGTTGAGCATGTGATAGAGCTGATACACCAGCACGCGCTGCTCAATCTGATCGCGGTCCTGAGTCGCGTCCATGTAGGCCTTCAGGCAGGAGGGCGGGAAGCCACCGAAGAGTCGCATCATCGCGATGTCCGCCCAGCCATCGCCGACAGAGACGCCCGGGTCGATCACCGCGATGCATTGGCGCCCGTGTAAGACAGTTGCCAGGGCGTTGCCCGACCAGAGGTCACCGTGCAGCAGTGCTGGACGCGGGTTTCGAGGAATGAACGTGTCCAGGCGATCAATCACGAGTCGGAGTTGGGCTTGGTCCGACGCGCTGAGCAGTCCCCGTTGATGTGCAAGCGACAACTGAAATCCAAGGCGATGCTCGGCATTGAAACGGACCCAGTCGTCACAGCGTGTATTGATCTGAGGGGTCTGGCCGATGTAGTTGTCGCGGTGCCATCCGTATCTCGACTCAGCACAGGATCCATGATGCGCGGCCAGCGATCGACCAAACGCGATCCATGCATCATCGCTTTGCAAGCGAGAGGGCGTGATCTCATCCATCACCAGGTACGCTCGCTGATCAACAATAACCGGCGGGGAACAGGCGGGCACGATGAGGCGCCCGCTCCGTGCCAGGGCTCGCAGACCATCTGCTTCGGCATCAAGTCGATCCCGCTGCGGTAGCGGCAACGACTTGATGATGCGCGTGCTCTCATCTCGCAGCGTGACTCGTCGCACCTCCTGATCACCTGATCCCGAGATGAGCGTACTCGCTCCAGCCGGGAGGTCCTGCCCACAAGCCAGAAGCACGCGATCCAGCGTGTCGCTGCCCGGCTTATCCCCCCTGCGGGCGTCGCGCTGATCTTTCACCTTTGCACCGGCGCATTGGAGCTCTCCCATGCCAGAAAGCCTCCCCGGAGGTTGATGACCCGTTTGCCGCGGCGCTGGAGGTACGCACACGCCCGGGCAGAGCGTGCACCGCTTCGGCAGTTGATGAGCAGCGTGTCTTCCGCGGGGACCTCGCCCATGCGCGACATCAGCCGGGTATGAGCGATGTTTGTGGCGCTCGGAAGGTGACCGTCCGCGAACTCAGTGGCCCGCCTGACATCGAGCACACCGATTTGTTTGGATTCAATTAGCTTCATCGCCGCTTGGGCGTCTACCTCTTCGGTTGATTCCAGCAAGCTGCCTTCGGCGTTTGAGACATCCGCCGTCGGGCACCAGCCCCTGATGTGGTCAAGCCCGATACGGATCAGATCGCGCACGACCTCGTCGAGATGTGCTTCATCAACGACGAGGTAGATCTCTTCGGTATCGCTGATCATCGAACCCGCGTCAGTATTGAACGACTTGCCGAGCGGGAACGAGAGCGATCCCGGCACATGCCCCGCTCTGAACTCATCCCAGGATCGTGTATCCACGATCGCGACGCTCTTGGCATCCAGGGCCAGCAGAGTTGTAAAGTCGATCCGGGGCGGGTTGGGGATGCCACCCAGCACGGGTGGGCCGAGCTTGTTATCACGCTTCATGCTCGCGAAATACATCGGGGGTTCGGGCTGACCGCTGAGAATGAAGTCGACAAAGTTCTGCTCACTGGTCGCCGCACCGATCGCCGGGTTGAACCTTTTCTCGTACCCGATGGTGCTCGAGGGAACCGCGCCAAGCGCTTTTCCGCATGCACTCCCGGCGCCGTGGGCGGGCCAGACCTGCACAAAGTCAGGGATGCTGTCGAGGGTTCTGAGTGTGCCGTAGAGCCGCCGGGCCGAGGGCTCCATGGCGCCGATCTGTCCTGCGGCCGACTCGAGCAGATCGGGGCGCCCCAGGTCGCCCACGAACACAAAGTCTCCAGAGACCATGCCCACGGGATCGCTTGCACCCGCGCCGTGGTCGATGACGAGGAACACGATGTGTTCCGGCGTGTGACCGGGGGTGTGCACGACACTGAACTCAATGTTTCCAATGTGGAACGAATCGCCATCCTTGAGCAGCTGGTGCTCGTAGATGCCCCCGCCAACTTTCTTGTCGAGCCACTGGTACTTCCAGTCCGCATCCCCCTCATCGGAAACATAGACCTTCGCACCAATACGCTCGGCCAGCTCGCGTGAGCCAGAGACAAAGTCTGCATGGATATGCGTCTCAGCGGTTGCCACGATGCGGAGCCCATTGGCTTCCGCAAGGTCGATATAGCGATCGATATCCCGCTCAGGATCGATGATGACGGCCTCGCCGCTCCCCTGACAGCCGATCAGATACGCGGCCTGAGCAAGCTTCTCGTCATAGATCATCCGCATGAACATCGTGTGCCTCCTTGAACTCTCATAAACACGCCAAGCCGCCGCGGGTGTGCGGAGCATCAGATTAAAGGTTCCCAGGGACCGAAGTGAGGACACCGGGAGCGAAAGTTCGATGCCAACCGGGAGAATGTGAGCAGATGCATGCAGGTCATCTCCGGATCGAGCGGTGGGGGGAGCCGATTCTGGGCGAATCCGGTCATTCGTAAGGTTCGCATGGTCATTTTCCCTGCCTTGCGGTTAGAATCCGTACAAGGCACAACGCTTGAAAGGGGGCCATGATGATCCGCGGAGCGTTGAACATCAAGAAACTGCTCGCCGCGATGGGTCGTCTCGACGCATCCGACCTCCACATTAAGGTGGGCATCCCACCAACCTACCGGATCGGTGGCGAGCTCCGCCCTATCGAGGCCGACCCGGTCTCAGAGGACGAAGCGGACCACCTGCTCGACCCGCTGCTGACCGAGGTCCAGAAGAAGAAGTTCGAGGAGACCGGCGACCTCGATTTCGCATGGCACATCGAAGACCCAGATGGCGGCCCCGGCGATCGCTTCCGCATCAACATGCTCCGATCCGGCAACCACACGCACGCCGCCATCCGGCGTGTCAAGGCCGAGATCCCCAGCTACGCCGAGCTGCACCTCCCCAAGGTCTACTCCGACATCGTTCACCGCGAACGAGACGGGCTGGTGCTGATCGTCGGCGTCACGGGCTCGGGCAAGTCTTCAACCCTGGCCGCCATGCTCGACGAGATCAACGCCACGCGGGCAGTCAACATCATCACGATCGAAGACCCGGTTGAGTACCGGTTCATCCCGAAGCAATCGATCATCTCCCAGCGCGAGATCGGCATCGATGTCACCGATTTTCATGAAGCGCTGCGTCATGTCGTGCGTCAGGACCCCGATGTGATCTTCATCGGCGAGCTGCGTGACCAGGAGACCGTACTCAGCGCCATCCAGGCCGCAGAAACCGGGCACCTCGTGTTCGCGACGCTGCACACTTCGGACACCATGGGCGCATTCGGACGCATGCTCGAGTTTTTCCCGCAGGACGAACGAACCTTCATCCGCAACTCGTTGGCCGCGACTCTCAAGGCGATCTGCGCTCAGCGGCTCGTGCCCTCAAATGATG
This sequence comes from Phycisphaerales bacterium, assembly GCA_020427395.1. GTDB lineage: Bacteria > Planctomycetota > Phycisphaerae > Phycisphaerales > UBA1924 > UBA1924. The sequence goes on along the minus strand of JAGQON010000009.1, from coordinate 62,371 downwards.
AGCAGACAGGAACCAAGGTTGTGCCAGCGGTCGAGGTCCTGCTCACATCTCCAACGGTGCGCGAGCTGATCCGCGACGAGCGAGATTCGGATCTTCCCGCGGTCATCGCGACCAGCCGGGAAGATGGCATGGTCCTGTTCACGCATTACTTCGCCGAGCTGGTGAACAAGGAATGGGTGACCATGCAAACGGCAAGGGAGTACGCACCAAACAGGGATATGCTCAACTCCATCCTCAAGGGCGTCGAAGTCAAGGCAGCCAATCTCGTTGGGCGTCTGAAGGGTTGAAGTCGTGATTCGGTCTGGTCTGAAGCGATCCGGTATGGATCACCCCGCCTGAGCGTGATCATCCGGGTCGATGCCCAGCTGCTTCATCTTCTTGTACAGCGTGGTTCGGTTGATGCCCAGCACATCGGCCGTCTGCTGACGATTCCATTCGTTCGCCTCCAGCGCACGCAGTATGATCGCCCGCTCAGGGAGCATCATCGCATCACTGAGGGTCATGGGCACCCAATCCTCACTCGGATCACTCGACATGGGCAGTGGTCCGGACGAAAACTCCGAATCGAGGACATGGGGTGGCAAGTCATCTACGCCGATCGTCGGATTCCGCGAGAGCACGGCCGCCCGTTCGATGATGTTACTCAGCTCACGCACATTGCCCGGGTAGCCATACCGGCGCAGCGCATCGAGGGCATCGGAAGTGAAACCCGAAAACTGACGCCCGAGCTCGTTCGCCTGCAAATCGAGAAAGTGCTGGGCCAGCATCGCGATGTCACCCACGCGATCACGCAGCGGGGGCATCTCGATCTTGACGACATTGATCCGGTAGTAGAGGTCCTGGCGGAACTCGCCATTGGCGACAAGTGTTTCCAGATCCTGGTTGCTCGCCAGAATCACGCGGACATCGACCTCGATGGTCTCGTTCGAACCCACTGGCTCGAACTTCCGCTCCTGCAGCACACGCAGCAGCTTGAGCTGCATCGCCGGTGAGGCGCTGTTGATCTCATCGAGGAAGAGTGTGCCGCCGTCTGCGGCCAAGAACTTCCCTGCCTTGTCCGCATGTGCCCCGGTAAACGCGCCCTTCACATGCCCGAACAGCTCCGATTCGAGCAGCGTCTCGGGGATCGATCCACATGCGAGCTCGACATAAGGCTCGGTGCTGCGGTTCGATTCCTGGTGGATCGCCCGGGCGATCATGCTCTTGCCTACGCCCGATTCGCCCGTCATGAGCACCGTCGTCCGGGATGGTGCCACGGCGTGCACCGTTTCGTAGATCTTCTGCATGCGGTGGTCGCTGCCAACCATATTGCCCAGCCCGAAGCTGTGCTCCAACCGCGACTTCATCGTGGTGTTCTCGCGCTTGAGCTCGTGCTGACGCAGGGCCCGCTCGAGCGAGATGCGCAGTTCTTCGTCCACGATCGGCTTGGTGAGAAAATCCACCGCGCCGCTCCGAAGCGCCTGCACCGCCGACTCGACCGTGCCGTAGCCGGTGAGCATGATCACCGATACCTGGGCGTGTGACCGAACGATTGACCGAAGCAGTTCAAGCCCGCCCATCTCGGGCAGGTTGATATCGCACATCGCAACCTGGTAGGGTTTGGCGTTCGATTCGGCGCGCTGCAGTTCGCCCAACGCCTCACTGGGCGAGTAGACCGCAACCGCAATGCAGCCCTCGCTGTTGAAAAACTCAGCCAGCGAATCTGCAACGATCGGGTCGTCATCGATGACCAGGATGCGAGTGGGCTTGCTCATGCTTACCCGATCTCCATATCCATCGCGTCTTCGGCGGGTATCGGGACGCATACTCGGAGGATCGCTCCTGGGCGGGTGGATCGCGTCCGGTCATCACGCTCGATGAGCGTGATGACACCCTCGAGCTGTTCAACGATCTGATGCGCCATCGCGAGCCCGATGCCCGAATGCTCGGGTTTCGTCGTCACGCCGTGCTTGAATGCCTTGTTGTTGCGGACCTTGCTGTCGAGCCCGATGCCGTCGTCGATGACTTCGATCACCGTTTCTTCCCGCTTGGAATCGATCCGCGCCACAACCTCGACCGTCCCGCCCGGGTCGAGCGAGTCGGTGCTCGTCGCCGATCCGATCGACTGCACCGCGTTGAACAGCCCGTTGAGCACCACGGTGTACAGCGGACCAGCCGGCAACCGACCGGCACGAGGATCGATGCGAACCTTGATACTGGCACCAACGGCGTTCGCCATCGGGCGTACAACATCCACAGCGTGATCAATCGCCATCGCGATATTCACAGCCTCGGATACGCCCAGCACCGGCGATCCGATCGGCACCGATCTGGAACGCATCGCCGCGTTGACCATGCTGCTCATCCGCTCCAGCGTCGAGAGCACCGTCCCGATCTGCTCGCGGGCCTTGGTGAGGTCGTTTGGGGCAAGCTCGGCTTCCTGCTCTGGCATCGCCGCGGCCGCGAGCGAGAGCCAGCGCATGGAACCGTCGAGCATGTTGCTCAGGTCATGCGCCAGGACCGTCAACTGATCCGCGGTATCGGGGCTCGATGAGGGATCGCGCACATCGCGAACCCCCGGCGGGCGGATGGTTCGTTTCTCTGGAACCGGGCTCGAACGCGAATCATCGCCGTGCGGGTTGTTGTTCTGGTTGTCTTGGTTGGTGCTCATCAACCCCGATTTCGGCCCGAATCCCTCGCGTGTTCGGGATCTTGTGGCAAAACGGCAACACCCGCTCTCAGAGCGGGTGTTGCTTCTATTCAACGCGGCACAGACCGATGCCACAACTGGGTTATCAGACCCCCAACGCCGCCGCGTCGCGATCCGAGAGCATGCCCCCGTCGCTTCGAAGCTTCACAGTGCCGTCCCGCTTCCAAGAACGCTCGCACCGCGGCTGATCGCGCAGATCGAGCACCTCGACCTCGCCATCGTCCCGAAGAGCGAGGCGAGAGACGCCGCAATAGTCGGCCAGGTCAACCGAATCGAACTTCGCGAGCACGCCGCTGGGATCTGGAACCACCAGCCCCGCATCCAGCGGGTTGTCGATGCCCTTCTCCGATCGGGCGCTTTCCAGCACGCGCATCACGCCCTCGAGCGTCTCGCGGACCTTACCCCAGTGCTCGTCGGCAACAACGCCAACGCCGCCGGGGAATCCCGTCAGGTGCACGCAGGTGTCCGTGTCCTGCTGATCCACGCCGTGCAGTTCACGGTATGCCTCGTCGGCCGTGTGACACATCACCGGAGCCAGCAGCTTGCAGATCCCGTCGCACATCACGAACATGGCCTGCTGCGAACGACGCCGACGCACCGAATCCAATGCGTCGCAGTAAAGCCGGTCCTTCACTGCCGTCAGGTACTCGCCAGAGAGGGTGTTGTTACAGAAGTTGTAGAGCAGCTTGTGCACCTCGTGGAACGCGTACCGCTCGTATGCCTCGATGACTTTCGCGCGTGTCTTCTCAAACTCACCGAGAACGAACGCCTCCAGCGAGGTGGGGGGGAAGGTGAGCGAATCGTCAGGCGTGAATCCGTCGAGGTTGCTCAGCAGGAAACGCAGGCGGTTGCGGATCGTGCGGTAGCTTTCGCCCGCGAGCTTGAAGAACTCCTCGTCCACCTTGACATCATTCTCGTAGGCAATCGAGCAGACCCACCAGCGGAGAACATCGGCACCGTAGCGATCGAACAGATCCTTGAGCGCCGCGCCCTGAGACTTGGAGAGTTTCTTGCCGTCCTTGTCCACCATGAACCCGTGCGTGAGCAGGGTCCGGAACGCCGGCTCGCCCATCACACCCAGCGAGGGCAGCAGCGAGAGCTGGAACCACCCACGATGCTGATCGGAGCCCTCGAGGTACAGATCGATCGGATAGTCCTCGCCGTCCGAGCGATCGCGCATAACCGCGTTCCACGATGAGCCTGACTCGAACCAGACATCAAGGATGTCCTGCCCCTTGCGGAGCTGATCGAAGCCGACACGCCCGTCCTTGAGCGCCGCCGGCGCGTTCGGGTCGTTGGACGCGTCGTAGCCCGCGAGCAGCTCGCTGGGCGTCATGGTGAACCACGCGTCAGACCCCTTGACACGCACAAGGTCCGCCACGGCCTGCGCCGATGCGGTCGTCATGAACGCGCTGCCGTCGGGCATCGTGAATGCCGGGATGGGCAGGCCCCATGCCCGCTGGCGCGAGATGCACCAGTCGGGGCGTGAGTCGAGCATGCCCCGCATCCGGTTGCGGCCCCACGCGGGCACGAAGTTGACCGATCCGCCCTCGCCTGTCGCGGCCAGCGCCATCTCACGCAGGCCCATGCCGTCACGCTTGGTCGGCTTGTTGACATCCACGAACCATTGCTCGGTGCAGCGGAAGATCACCGGTGTCTTGGAGCGCCAGTCGTGCGGGTAGCTATGCATGAACTTGTGGGCGTAGAACATATGTCCTGACTCGGTCAGGTGCTTGGCGACCTCGTCGTTCGCCTTCCAGATCGACTTGCCGACGAGCCACTCGGGAACCGACTCGTCGTAGGTGCCGTCTCCACGCACCGGGCAGTAGACCGGCAGCCCGACACGCAGGCCAGTCAGGTAGTCATCCGCACCGTGGCCCGGTGCGGTGTGCACCAGCCCGGTGCCGTCCTCGAGCGTGACATAGTCGGCGCTGACCACGCTATAACACACGCTCGTATCCGCATCGGGCTCGTTGACGGGTGTGGGGGCGGCGTCGCGGAACGGGTGCTTGTAACGCAGCCCGACCAGTTTCTCGCCCATTGTCGTCGCGAGCGTCTGCACATCCTCGGCCTTGGCCGCCTTACAGACCTTCGCCACCAGATCGACGGCCATCACCGTGATGTTGCCATCAACCCGCACCAGCGCATACTCGAACTTCTCATGCACCGCGATTGCCAGGTTTGCCGGGAGCGTCCATGGAGTCGTCGTCCAGATCATGAAGCTCGGCGTCGCCCCCGGACGATCATCGCCCGTCAGCCCGAAGGCGTCATACACCGCGTCCGCGTCGGCGGCCTCGAAGTCGACATAGACCGACAGGTCCTCGCGGTCCTGGTATTCCAGTTCCGCGTCCGCCAGCGCCGTCTCGTTGGCGACCGACCAGTGCACGGGCTTGAGCGCCTTGTAGACCAGCCCCTGCTCGCACAAACCCGCAAGCACATCGAGCACCGCGCCCTCGTAGCGCGGAACCATGGTCAGATACGGGTTCTCGTAGTCCGCGACGGTCAGCAGACGCTGCATCTGCCCGGTCTGGAGCTTCACCTGCTTGCTCGCGTAGCTTTTGCACTCCTTGCGGACGGCCATACGCCGGGTGTCGTCATCGAGCTCGTCAAGCTTCTTGGCGGCGCCCGACTCGACCAGATCGGTCATGACCTTGTGCTCGATGGGCAGCCCGTGGCAGTCCCAACCCGGGACGAAGCCGGTGTTGTAGCCATCCATGAACTTGCTGCGCACCACGAAGTCCTTGAGGCACTTGTTCATCAGGTGCCCGAGGTGGATCGAGCCGTTGGCGTAGGGCGGCCCGTCGTGGAAGACGAACTTCTTATCGAAGGTCTGGGCCTTGGCACGCATTGCCTGGTAGAGCCCGCCCTTGCCGTCGAGCTTATCCCAGCGTTTGAGCGTCGCCGGCTCATTCTGGATCAGGTTCGCTTTCATCGGGAACCCGGTCTTGGGCAGGTTCACGGTCTTTTTGTAGTTCGGCTTGTCGGTCTGTGTGTCAGACATCGCTGTCGGCTCCTGCACGCACCCGATCGGTAATGATCGCCGCGTGTGTGATCGTATTCAGGTCAGTATTCGTGGGGGTGAACGCGTCTCATGCGTGCCGAGCAAGTCATCGGCACGAGCCCCGCGAGGATCGGCAGGGGTGAAGGATCACCCTGGGCCCTCAGCGGGGCCACATAATTCGGCGGCTCTGGATCTCCTCCAGGCGCGTGCCGGTCTGCCGTGATGGGCGATTCGCGTGCATCGCACAGAGCATAGCCCCAACATCGACCATCCCCAAGCCCATCCTCAGCAGTCCAACGAAAAAAACCCGGCATTCGCCGGGTCTTTGCGGAGATGGTCATTACATGAAATCAGGGTCAAACATGCTCGAAGAGCGATTGCGTCCGAAGCACCAGCCCCTCGCGGGCAATGAAGTGGTAGCTCTGAACATGAACTTCCTTCACGAACCGCTGGTAACTCAGGATGCTCATGCACGGCCCGATCTCATCCTCCCAGCGGTGGACCATCGAGTCGTCTTCCCGAGCAAAGTCATCCAGCTCCTCATAGGTTGAGAGGTACAGGTTGTTGCTGAGCTGTTCGGTCTGGACGCTGGTCATGTAGTTGAGCTGTGAGCGGGGGAAGCGATACTCAAACTCGCGCTCGCCTGCACAGAGCAGCGATTCGACCACACCCGTATCGGGCATGCCACGCATCGACTCCGAGACGACCTCGCAGGCACAGGCGCCGCTGATCTCAAAGCGGCACATGTGTCGACCCTCCATCAGCCAGCACTCGAACTGGTATGGGCCGAACGTGATACTCCGATGATCCAGCGAGCTGAACAGCTCGGGGTGCAGCGGGCGGGAATAGAGAACGCTCTGGTAACTTTGGAGACAAGTGCTGTTGATGTGTGCGGTTTTTATTTGGGTCATGGATTCCTTCCCATGCCGAGGTGGGGAGTGATGTTTCAAGCGTGCACAAACCGCTTGAGCCCAGATTTTTCGTGTGGATGACGAAAAATCGACGAAGTGAGTACCTTATGGGACGAACATGGTTTCACCAAGTTCATTTTCAGAAAGTAGATGCTTTTGGACAGTTTCCACTAATCGACCACAACATATCAGATTTCTACACAGTTCATCCACAACACCTAGAGAATCTCGATACAATTCTGGAGAAGTCGGTCGTATACCAAACATAATCAAAACATGAGTTCAGCGCGATCCATCTCCACATCAACGCTTGAACAAGCGTCAAGACTCGGCACACGAGATCGGATTGTCGCGCTCGGTCGAACGCTGCGTCATGCCGACAAGTCATCACGAGATCAGATAGCCCTGATGCTGATCGAGTTAGCCGCTCACCAGGACGCGCGCGACGCGAGCGTAGGCAAAGGTACTGCATCAGGCCCGATCGAACTCATCGCGCGGATACCCACTCGCTGGCGATCACGCCACGCCGATGAAGCATTGATCGCGCTTGCGAGGGCATGGCCCAATCTCTCCACGGAAATGCGCCCGCTGGCCCTCGCGCTCGGCCGTGATCGATGGCTCGCGGCCGTTGGCGAACTCAGCGCATCGCCCGAAGTCGAATCTCGCATCGCGGCCATCAGCATCGCTCACGACAGCGCGGACCCAGGACTGGGCAAGGTTGTCTGCACGCTGCTCCGTGACGAAGAGCAGCGTGTCCGCAAGGCCGCCGACGAGACGCTCCTCCGCATGGCCCTGCGTTTGCTCTCGCACCTTCCTTCGCGGTTGCTTGGCGAGCACTATGCCGCCATCGCAAAGATCCCCGTCGATGCCCTCCCCGCCGAGCCCGAGGTCATCGAGTTGGAGCGGTGCGTGCTCCTGAGCGCGATCTCTGATGCGGCATGGGCTTTCGCAGCCCACAGGTGCCGATCGCCGCTCATCGCGGCCTTGCTGCTCATGGATCGATCGATCGCCACGCCCATGGAGCGCGAGATCACCACGCGGATGAAACGGCTGCTCAGCGAACGCGAGCACCCAAGCCACGCACCGTTGCGCAGTGTGCTCAAGAGGACCGACTGCCCGCTGCTCCGCGAGCGAGCCTTGCGTTGGCTCCCGATCAGCGCGATCAGCACCGCCGCCCTCGACCGCCTGTGCAGCACCGACTCCGCCATCGAGCACGAGATCGTCCTGGCCAAGAGCACGCTCGCCCTCCGCCCCGCACGGGCCGATAAGCTCTCAGCACTTGCCAGAATGCGCGGCAGCGATAAAGCGAATGGCCTCTTGCCCAAGCGATCAGAGCTCGGATCGCTCACGGAACAGGCACGCATCGGCCTCATCGCGATGAGCAACCTGATCGGAGAGGACGAATCAACCAGTCGTGCGCTTCTCGAACCGCTCCTGGCCGACGAGTCCACACGCGTTCGACTCCATTGCTCGGCCCTCTGCTCGTCACTCGACCTCCAGGACTTCCTCTTCGATCCGGATCCCGTCGTGGCTCGTCACGCGGCCACGCGATGGACAACCATCGGCATCGACCCGCCGCGGCTCGATTCGCCAGCAGGCGCAGCCCGTGCGAGACTCTGCGCACAGAACACCCGTTCTCCGCACGCGTCCCTGCGACGCTTGGCCAGCGACGAGCTTGCACGCCTCACCATTGATGATGCATCGCACCCTGTTTCCAGGCAGCGGGCGCGTCGCCTCCTCGAGTCTGACCCCGCCGCTTTTACCCGAGCGATGCGGGATCGTCTGAGCATCCGAGCCAGCTGTGACGGTGCGATCGCCATGATCCGTGCTCTGGGTGTCGAACGCCGTTTCGAGCTCGACCTCATCGGCGTCGTGCAGGGGGAGAACCAGCCCGAACGGGCCAGGGCCAGCGCCGTCGCGGCCCTGGCACGCGTCGATTCCAACGCCGCGCGATATGTACTCAGCGAAGCCCTGAGCGATCGTGATCAGCGGACCCGTGCCAACGCGGTGGAATGCATCGAGATCGACCCGGTGAAACTCGTCGAGTATAAAGACGACGACCATCACCGAGTGCGAGCCAACGCCGTCCGTCGCCTGATCCTCGCCAACAACGGGAGCAGCACCCAGATCGATCGGGCCGCCAACGAATCGCTGATCGAACTCCTGGGCGACCCTCGCCCAATGCACCGCCTCGCCGGCACATGGGTCGCGCAACGCACCATCGCCCAGCAGCACCGAGAAAAGCTGAGCAAGGGTTGGCGGCCGATCATCTCGCAGCTCGAGGAACTCGCCTCGGTTGATCAGGACGAGCGACTGCGATCCCGCGCCTCCCGCTGCATCCGGCGTCTCAGCGCCGAGATTCAATCGGCGTCCGGCAGCTCCCGCCAATCAGGGAACGCACAGGGCTGATCGATGCAGACGAGCGAACCCACAACCCTGTATGTCCCGCCCAAATCGCAGGACCAGCCGCAATCGCCGACACAGATCGTCGCAATCCTCGCAGCGATCATCCCGATCGTCGTCGGCGTCGCATGGCTCATGATCCTGCTCAGACGCAGAGCCCGGCTCCGCCCCGAGGAACATGCGTTCCGCTCGCTCGCGAGTCGTATGCGACTAGGCCGCTCGCAGGTCATCGCGGTCCGTCGCTGCGCACGAGACACCCGCCGCGAACCCATCGATGTGCTGATGGACGAGCAGTTGCTTCACCGTGCATTGCAAGTAGACTGATCAGGAGCCGCTGAGCTCGATCTTGATCCCAGAGCAGGTCACGCCAAGGCGATCGGAAAGCTCTTGGAGCAGTTCCGCGGGTACGGCATCGATCAGCCGCTTGGAGAGATCGTCGGGCACATCCAGAATCCGTCCGTCGGCGAGCACCAGATGGACATGCTCGTCTGTATCCGGGTCGTAGCGGCAAGCACCGCCGCTAGAAGAGGCCGGGATCCTGGTAGCAAGCCCGCACTCGACGAGTGTGTCCAGGGTGTTGTAAACGGTCGCTTGCGAGACCTCGGGGTCGATCGCATGGACCCGTGAGAGCAACTGCTCGGCCGTGGGGTGCTCATTGCACTGGCACAAGGCGCGGTAGACCGATTCACGCTGTCGCGTTGTGCGTAGCCCTCGCTTTGCGAAGATCTCGCGAAGCGAATCCTGCGCGATCCCATGGTCGTGATGGTGATGCTTCATCTGCACAACAGTATTATGCCCGGATTTCAGGCTCGTTTCGAGGGTGCGACGACAAAATAGCGTGGAATCAGGACTCAGCGGGTTTGGGAGCCGCGATGAACATGCGCTTGTGCTCGATCCCAGCCTCAAGGAAGGTCTGGTCCTCGCACGACCAGCCCAGGCGCTCATAGAACCCCAGCGCGGACAGCTGGGCGTGGCAGTACAGCTGGGTCAGCCCGAGATCCCCAAAGCCGCGGGCTTCCATCGCGATCATCAGCTTCTGGCCGATCCCCTCGCCCTGCCGCTGTGGATCGACGCACACCTGCTGGACCTTTCCAACACGCTCGCCATGCTCGTCTTCGCTGATGTAAAGCGTTGCCGTCCCGACCACGCGCGTCCCGCTCGGGTGGTCCACGATCGCGACGAAATGTTCCGAAACTTCCTCGCGACCGGGGGCCATGTCGAGGTAGTCCTGAAAAGAGTACCCGATCGGCTCCAGCAGCACGCTGGTGCGTAAGGCCTTCTCCTGCTCGTAGAGCGGGTGGTCCATCGAGATGTGCGTGACTTTCACCACTGGCAGCTCCGTATGTGTGGTGAGAATCTAGCAGACAACACCCGCCTTGTCATGCCGGGTGCGTCACAATCGTGCTGGCAGGGACCGAATTAGCGGGTTGAGGGCGGGTTGTCGCACTCGATAATCTCGACCGCCTCGGGGCGGCGATCCGTGCTCTGGGTGATCCCGAAGTAGTTCAGGTTCGCCCAGTCGTTGCTGTCCTGGAGAACATCGCAGGTGTCGTCATCGCAGCCGTCCATCGTGGCGCAGGGGGCGGCGTACACGGCGAAGCAGTTCAGATTCGCCTGGTACGACAGGGGCTCGAGCACGCTGTTGCCATTGAAGTCAACGCCGATGCCCGCCACGCCGTCGATCTCACGGACGCTGGCCTCGTTGATGTTGAAGTAGTCACCCGTCGAATAGTCCAGAACCCCGTCCCCGATGGTATCGGCGTCGATGTCCTTGCCCGGGAACTGGAAGCGGTAGTTCATCACCGAGTTGTAGTTCGGCTTCCAGTTGCGGTTCTCAAAGCCGCCGTGACGCAGCCCGAGGTTATGCCCGATCTCGTGCACGAAAGTCTGGGAGAAGTTGTAGTCGCTGTAGAAGCCCGCCAGAGTGACCATGAAGTCGTCGCCATTCAGCTCGGCGATGCCCGATGAGCCGTTGTCCGGCGAGTTGTACCGGTTAGCGCTCAGGCAGTAGTGGAAATATCCGTTACGGTTCGAGTCGAAGAAGATCGACTTGATGAAGTTGAACTCGTTGTCAAACTGGATCGAGACCGACGGGTCGCCGGGGAGCGCCGCACCGCCGGTGAACGCCCCGCCCTGCCCGTAGTCGATGATGATGTCGATGCCAGGCGCACCACCGTAGGGGTTCTCCACGGGCGCATCGGCAAAGCAATCAACGATCCGTTGCACGCCGGCTTCGGTGGGGCGGAAGTTTCGCTCTTCGCCCTCCACGAAGCCCTCGTTCCAGTCCACCTCGACAAAGATCGTACGCCGGACGGGGTTGGCACCCATCGCGGGCAGATCGAGCCCATCGATGGTGCCCAGCACCTCATCGCCGTCTCTGATCCCGTCATCGTCGGTATCGGCGTCGAACGGATCGCTCCCGGTGGCCTTCTCGTTGATGTAGACGCCGTCGTTGGTCTCGTAGAGATCGGGGATGCGGTCGTTGTCCGAATCCACCAGATCGCAGCCGTCCTGATACGCGATGAGGAACGCCGAGACATCGAAGAAGTTGAACAGCCCATCGTTATTCAGATCGCTGATCGGATCCTGCGACTGGTAGCCAACCAGGAACGCCGAGACATCAAAGAAGTCCAGAGAGCCATCGCCCGTAAAGTCAGCGGTACAGGTCTGCGAGCCACCAGCCAGAGCAAAGGGGCTCGTGCACATGGCACTGATCATCAGCAGGGTTTTCATTCGATTCATGTCTCTCCGCTCCATAGATATACGGGTCTGTCGTGGGTTGGCGATCATCGCGATCCTAAGGGCAATAATCTCTCAAGTGCCGAATATAACTGGGTTTGTGGCCGAATCAAGGGCGTAATCCTCCCGTTCAGGTCAGGAAACCGAAAAACAACCAGTTTTATCGGAAGCTGAGCAGGAAGTCAGGGTGATATCGGTCCGCGGCACTCGATGATCTCTCGCTTCGGCTGGCGGTCGATGCTCCCGGTCAGGCGATCCCAGTTGATTGAGCCCCAGTCATCAAAGTCACGCAGATTCGAGCAGACGCTGTCCCAGCAGTTGGAGCCATTGCCGCAACTGCGTATCCCGAACTCGCAGTTGATGTTCCCCGCGTACGAGTTCGTCTCAATCGCGCCGTCCCCGTCCCAGTCGATCGGAGTCACGCCATCGATCCCCTCAAACTCGACCAGCCGTGATTCATCGAGCATCGCCAAGAGCCCGATCGAGTAATCAGGCAGCCCATCGCCCATCGCGTCCCCATCAAGGTCCACGCCGCCGAACTGGTAGCGGTAGTTCATCACCGAGTTGTAGTTGGGCTTCCAGTTGAGTTCCTCAAACCCACCGTGTCGCAACCCGAGGTTGTGCCCCAGCTCATGCATGATCGTGTTGGCCATGATGGTGGGGGTGCCGTAGGTCGAGAGCGTGACCATGAAGTCGTTGCCGTTGAGCTCGCCCACCCCAGATGAGTTGTTCGTCGAGGTGTTGTAGCGGTGGGCAAAGATCGCGTAATGGAAGTACGCCCGCCGGTTCTCGTCCAGGAACTGCTCCTTGAGGATGTTGAACTCGAAGTCGAACAGGATGAAGATCGGATTGCCCGGCAGCTGATTCCCGCCGTTGAACACCCCGCCCTGCCCGTAATCGAAGTGGATCTGCACACCGGGGTCCGCCCCGTACGGGTTCTCTACCGGTGCGATGGCGAAGGCATCGACCACGCGATCGATCACCTCGTCGCTGGGTCGATGGCTTACTTCAAAGCCATTAAAGTCGCCCGCGAACCAATCGCACTCCACAAAGATATCCCGGCGCAATGGGTCCGCCCCCAGAGTGGGAAGATCCAGCCCGTCCACGGTCCCCAGCAGCTCATCGCCATCGAGGATTCCATCACCGTCTGTATCAGGATTCAGCGGGTTCGTACCCACCCGCTGATAGCCGAAGTACCGACCATCATCGGTCTCCGCAAAGTCGGGGATGCGATCTCCGTCGGTATCAGTGAGGTCTGGGCACCCGTCCAAGTAGGAGATCAGGAACGCGGAGATATCGAAAAAGTTCAGCGATCCGTCGTGGTTGAGATCCGCATCCAGGTTGTTCCCGATGAACTGCTCGACGAACCGCGAAACATCGTAAAAGTTGAGGTTGCTGTCGCTGTTGATATCCGCGGGGCAGAATGGCGATCCCCGTGCACTCGAATGCAGCGAGCACAGCACGATCACTCCAAATGCCAGATGCCGCAACGTCGACAACCCCGTACCTCCGACGGCATTCTACGCGCCAAAGGGCGTTCTCCCAAGCCCTTAGAGCCGAACCGGTCCGCACTTCACGCCATAAATGCACGAAAAAACCCGCGACGGACGCGGGCTGGTTCTGATCAGGTTGGCTCGGATCGGATCAAGCGGCTTGGTTGTAGCCGTTGAAGTTGGGGTTGAACCCACCGTTGTAGCCGCCATTGAACCCACCGTTGAAACCGGGGTTGAAGCCGCCGGGGAAGGGGGCATAGCCGTTGAAGCCGTTGTTGTAGCCCTCGAACTCACCGGTGAACTCGTTTGGCTCGCTCCAGTTGTAGTTGCCGTTGTACCCGCCGTTGAAGCCGAAGCCGTAGGGGGTGTTGAAGCCCCAGTTGAAGCTGGGAGCACCAAAGCCGTTCCAGAAGCTGGGGAAGCCGCTGAAGCCATTGAAGCCACCAAAGCCGTTGAAGCTGTTGTTCCAGTTCCAGGGGGTGGTGTTGCCGCCGAACCCGCCAAACCCGCCGAAGGGGGTGCCGAAGTTCGAGCCGTTGAAGCCGAACCCGTTGGTCGGGAACGAGCCGAAGCCGTTGAAGTTGTTCCAGTTCCAGTTGCCGGGGAAGCCATTGAAGCCGTTGAAGCCCCAGGTATTGCCGCCGAAGGGGGTGTTCCAGTTGTTCATGCGCATGTCCTTTGGTGTGTGATCACGGTGCGCACCGGTCCGCGCCGATGCTCGCGATTCCGATCGGCCCGCGCATTGGGTGGGTTTGGTGGGTCTGGGGACTTTGTCTCAGATTCGTGCCGCCCGAGTCACGCTCGGCAGCAATTGCGCCGCCCAACCCGCCTCAGCGGCTATAAACGGCTACGCACCCCGGGGCTTCAGTGATGCTCACGCTCTGGACCCGAGCGTTGGGTGCCAGCGCCTCATCGAGCCGCCCCGCCAGCTCATCCGCGATGTGCCTGGCGATGAGCTCCGCCGAGGGGTTCGTTGCATCAAACGGCGGAACCTCGTTGAAGTTCCGGTTCGTGAACGGCTCACAGATCTCCACCAGCACCGCGTGCACCGTATGGAAATCACACAGCAGCCCGTCCGCATCGAGCGTATCGCCAGCAATCGTCGCCTTTGTGACAAAGTTGTGCCCGTGCAGCGGCTCCTGGGCTCCCGCGATCGACAGCGTGTGGGCGGCGCAGAACTCGTGGGTGACGGTGATGCTGTACATGCTCAGTGCTCCGATTCAGTCGGGAGAACAACTTCGTTGCCCCGCTCGTCCTTCGCGTGCCACTTGGAGAGCGAACGGAACGCCATAATCGCGATAATCAGGTTCGCCATCACCCCGGCCGCCGAATGGGCGATGATGTTGAACGCGATCCAGCAGATCGAGGCGAGGGCGGCGTAGACGAACCCGTCCTTCTTATGGACCCCCAGCCGATACATCGACAGGAACATAAAGACGGCCGCGGCCCAGTCGAGCCCGTAGTACGAGAACAGGAAATCATGGATGCTCTGCGGCATGCGTGAAGGGTAGGGCCAAGCGGGTCTAGAGTGGTAGAGAAGGATGAAGGAGCCGATCCGATGAGTGATGCGCCGTTGATTCTGGGTGTGAGCGGGCTGCGAGGCATCGTGGGCGAGAGTCTCACGCCAGAGGTCGCGGTGCGGTATGCGGCGAGCTTCGGTCGTTGGCTCCGTGCACGCTCGCCACAAGAGAGAAGCACGAATGTGATCATCGCTAGCGACGGGCGTATGGGTGGCTGTGCGTTGCTACACGCGGTCAGCGCGGGATTGCTCTCTGTGGGCTGCCATGTTCGCAACCTGAATGTCGCAATGACCCCAACCGTGGGTGTTGCACTCGATGCGATCGAGTATGACGGTGCGATGATCATCACCGCGAGCCACAATCCGCAGGAGTGGAATGGGATCAAAGTCCTTGTGCGGCCTGCCTCATGGATCGAATCAACGAAGAGCGACGCACGAGGACGACCCGGCCCAGAAGGTGTCGATGCTTGTGCGCCGAGTCAATGGATGGCTGATGAACTCATCAATGAGTACAAACAAAGAGCAATACGCTATAACGATAACTGGAACATCGGGACATTCTGCTGCGACGACGATGCCGATGATAAACACTGCTACGCAGTGAAACACGCGATTGAGCGTGCGTTCGGGATGCCTTGGAACGATCGTGTTGCGACTGCGAGCGGTCTTCATGTAGTTACTGACTCGGTCAACGCTTCTTCTGGTAGTATCGATCACTTGTTCTACCGAGGCGGTCCGATCGAGCTGATTCAACTCAATAACCGTGGCAATGGAATCTTCCCACACACCCCCGAACCCACCAAAGAAAACCTCTCCGGCGAGGGCGGGCTCTGCGATGCCGTCCCCGGCCTCAAGGCCGACATCGGCTTCGCACAAGACCCCGACGCCGACCGCCTCGCGATCGTCGACGAACGCGGCGAGTACATCGGCGAGGAATACACGCTCGTCCTCTGCGCCATGGCCCTCATGGAAGCACGCATGGATGATGACGATGAGTCGAGCAACGACAAGCCCGTCTTCGTCGTCAACCTCTCCACCAGCCGCATGATCGACGATGTCGCCAACCACTACGGCGCAGAGGTCGTCCGCACCGCCGTGGGCGAGGCCAATGTCGTCGAGGCCATGAAATCACTCAAGGCCGCCGGGCGCGATGTCGTCATGGGCGGTGAGGGCAACGGCGGCGTCATCTGGCCCAAGGTCACTTATGTCCGCGACTCGCTCTCGGGCATGGCCCTCACCCTCTCGCTCATGGCCCGCACCGGCAAGACCGTCTCACAGCTCGTGCAGATGGTCAACTCCTTCGGCCCGACCGACGAGGTCAACGCCAACGGCTACACCATCATCAAAAAGAAGTCCGCCCTCGCCCGCAAGGAGGACGCCAACCCCGTTGTTCAGCACCTGCGCGGCATCTACGAGCCCCGAAGCGAGTGTCGGGTCGATCTCCAGGATGGCATCCGCATCGACTGGGACGCCCGCGGCGTCTGGGCCCATGTCCGCGCCAGCAACACCGAGCCCATCATGCGGGTGATCGTTGAAGCCCCCAGCAGCAGCGAGGCCGAGGCGGTTGCCGAAGAGATCGACCGCCAGATCGCCTCCATGTAACCGGCGTCGGTCCGCAGGGCGTGATACACTCAACCCATGTCCATGCCGTACGACATCATCAAGACCCAGGATGTGTGCGCCCGCACCGGTCGAACGATCGAGGTGGGGGAGGAGCACATCGCCGCCCTGATCGAGACTCCCGAGGAAGAGGCCCTCGTCCGCGTCGCCTACACCCTCGAAGCGTGGGCTCAGGGCCCCAACCTGCCTCCAGACGCCACGCTGTTTGGATTCTGGCGTCGCACCCTCCCCGAGAAGGAAGAAACGCAGCGTCCCCTCGTCTCGCCCGACGAGATGATGGACCTGTTCGAGCAGCTCGGCGATGCCACCGAGCCACGCCAGCTCGCCTTCCGCTACCTGCTCGCCCTGATCCTCATGCGGAAGAAGGTACTCGTCTATGAACGCGCGACCCCCGCCCGCGACGGTGAGCCGGGCGTGCTGGTCCTCCGCCAACGCGTCAAGGGCGGCGACGGCCCCCTGTTCGAGGTCGTCGACCCCGGGCTCGACAACGAGACCATCGCCCAGGCCACTGAGGAGATCGGGCAGGTCATGAACCTCGACGAGGTGCCCGCATGATCCGATACGCGCTGCTCACAGTCACCGCTATTGCCATGTTCGGCTGCAAGAACACCGGCAAGATCGATGTCTCCAAGCTCCCCGCGCCGCCAAGCACGCAGGAGCTCGCCGAGGCCCACAACCAGCGCATCGCACCGCTCGAAACACTCTGGGCCCGCGTCAGCGTCCGTGCCAAGGGCACCTACGACAACGGCGATCCCTTCGAGGAGCAGGGCGAGGGGCATCTGCAGATCCTGATGCCCGATCGTGTCTCGCTCTCGATCGGCAAGCTCGGCGAGACCTACTTTGTCTTCGGGGCTTCACCCGAGCAGTACTGGTCCTTCAATCTCGCTGACAGCGACCGCAAGCTCCTGCTTGTCGGCGATATGTCCAAGGTCACCCGCGTGAAGGCCGCGGCTCTCGGGCTGCCCGTTCACCCCGCCGAGCTGATTGCCCTCTCGGGCGTCGCACCCGTCGAGCTCTCCCGTGCCGGCGGCACCCAGTGGCGCAGTGACGGCAAGGCCTACGGATTCCAGTCCCCGACGCAGTGGGGCTCCATCGTCACATGGTTTGATCCGAGCACTGGGCTCGTGTCTCAGACACAGGCCTTCGACGAGTTCGGCGAGCTCATCGCCAGCGCCGAGCTCACCCGATACAAGGACGCGGCCGTCTCCGGTGCCCTGCCCGTGCAAGTGCCCGGCAAGATCGAGATCACGACCCCCAATGACGAGGGCTTCATCCGCATCGAGCTCTCCGGGCCAGAGACTCGCGAGATCCGCGGGATCGTCTTCCAACCTGATCGGCTCCAACGCAACTACCGGGTCGACGAGGTGATCGATCTCGACGAAGCCCTCGACGAGCCCGCACCGGCAACCGAGCCCGCACCCTGATGCGTCTTCGACAATCGATCCAGTTTCTGTGTGTGCTGGTGCTGTTCGCGACATGCGCGGTCGGCGCGGATGATCGCGTGCTCATGTCCGCCTCGCTCGATGCCGACGCCTCTCGCGCATGGGCGATCTACCGCAATACCCAGCAGGAGCACCTGCTCGTCTTTATCCCGCCTCGCGATGAACTCCCGGACATACGTTACGAGCCCGCCCAGCCGGGGCTGGTGCAGGCTGTCCGCCCGCTGGGTCGAAAGCTCCCGGTCTCGATCGCGGCCCTGAACGATCGTGTCTATCTTGCCTACCCGCCTGTCTACGCCAACGAGCGTCGCCTGATGCGTGTTTATTCGCTCAGTCTGACCCCCAGCCCCGTCGGGGGCGTCTGGGTAGCCAGCTCGGCCGACCGCTTCGACACCGAACCCGCGATCGTCACAAACGGTTCACTCATCGGGTTGCAGGGCACGAGCAGCGCGGTATGGGCGCTCATCAAGGACGAGAATCGCGTCACGCTTAGCGTGCTTGATCGCCTCGACTGGCAGTCGGTCGATCTCCCGGAATCCATCAACACCACCCGCCTCGAACTGACCGCGATCGGCAAACACCCGGTCCTGATCGACCGATCCGGGCTCCGCTTTGTCGCGCACGAGTTCGACCCCGAAACAGGGGCGTGGAGCGAGTTCCCGGAATCAATCGAACTCAGCGATGCCATCCGCATCACCGCTGGCACACGCGCCCTGAGCGTTCTTGACGAGCAGGAACCCGGAAAAACCCGCCTTCGATCGTGGTCCCCCACGGGGCTCTTCGAGATTGCCTCCGGGCTTGATCTCCCTGATTCTGCCTCCATCGGTGCGCTCTCGTCCAGCGGTTCCCTCATCGCGATCAGCATCGATCGCGAGACAGCCGAGGGGGCCTTGGAACAGCCGCCCGCATCGATCGAGATCCTTGAGCTCGGTCTGCTCGACGGCGCAGAGCGCTATCGCGGTGCACCAATCGCTACAACCCCGGTGTCTCCCGAAGAGTTCCGTTTCCTGGTGGGCATGATGATGCTCATCATGATGGGGGTGCTGATCGTGGTCATCATGCCCGATCACTCAAGCGCGATGCACCTGCCCGAAGGCGTCGTACTCGCCGATCCGGGGCGACGCCTGATCGCTACCATGCTCGATGCCGTCCTCGTAACCGCTGTCGTTGGCAGACTCGTCGATGTCTCAGCCGCGGACATCCTCACCCTGACGGTGATCATGCGTCCGGACAACGCCTGGAGCGTGTTTCCGCTGGTGATCATCACCGGGCTGATGTACTCGACCCTTACCGAGGCCCTGTTCGGAGCCACGCCCGCCAAGATGCTGGTGGGGATCCGTGTTGTTCGCGCCCGTCCTGGTGCCCCCGTGCGTCCGAGCCTGTGGTCCTCATTGGTCCGGAACGGGATCAAGTGGCTGCTGCCCCCGGTCGCGGCCCTGGCCCTGATCGACCCTGAAACCCTGCACCGCGGCGATCGAGCGGCCCGCACGCTCGTGGTTATGCCGCGCCCCGCCCAGCCAGATCCTCGCGATTCAGACGAGGGCTGAAGACGGGCACTATGAATGTCCGATACAAGTTATCAGCCCCGGATCAGGGCGGCGGTGCGCGTGCGCCGAGCGACCCAATCGAACCGAGCGTCGGACTACCGTGAGCGAAGAAATCGACAAACTCAACCAGATGGGTTTCCCCGAGGATTCAGCGGTCGATGTCGAGGAGGATCGCCCCGCATCGAACGCTTCGGGCGATTCGATCGACGATCCAATCCAGGTCCTTCGTTCTGGCTGGCGCGACGCGTGGCAGGTTCCCACACTGCTTGTCGCCGGCGGGCTGATGATGCTGGGTGTCGCTTGGGGCATCTCCACAAGCCCGGACCCGGATATCACGCCGGTTCTCCATCAAGCGAACCGACTGATCGAAGACGAGAAATATCAGGACGCCATCGAACTGCTCAATACCAAGGTCTACCCGTGGGTCGAGCAGCCGGATGCCCCAAAGCAGTTGCAGGCCTCGTACCACATCGCCAAGGCCAGATCGATCTACTACGGGCAGCGCAAGCTCGAGATTGAGGACGACCGGAACAACATCGCCGTCATACGCGAGTACGAAGAAGCCCGTCGCTCAGGTGGTGTGCTCGAAGCTCGCGATCTGGCGGCCCTTGCCAATACTCACATTGCCCGCGATCAGTTCAAGCTCGCGATGCAGGAAGCCCGCGAGATCACCGAATCCAAGCGGTACCTCCGCGACGCGGTCTTTCGCAAGGCCGTCGAGTCGATGCTCGACCGGCCAGTCCCGATGTCCGAGCAGGCGATGGAACTGATCGCCGAGATGCTGATCGATCCTAATCTCCCCCCGGATGAGCGGGTTTGGGCATTGGAAACACAAGGTCAGGAGCAGCTCCGCACCGGCAACAGCGATCTGGTAATCACCCGCATGCTCCGCGAGTTGCCTCGCCTCGATGGTGCCAAGGCCGTCGACCGTTCGCGTCTGCATCTGATCCTGGCACAGGCGTATGTCCGCCAGGGCGCAATCACACAGGCCGACGAGCAGGTGAAATATGCCCGCGAGCTCTCGGCCTCGGGCGATCCACACTACCCGCGCATCCTGCTGATGAAAGCGATCGTCGAGGATGAGCAGGGAAACACCGCTGAGGCTCGGGACCTTTACGACGATGTGGTGCACAACCATGCCGGTTCTGATGCCCTCCCGTTGGCGCTGCTGGGGCTCGGTGAGACCGAGGCCGCTCTCGATGAGCCAGTGCTGGCGATGCAGGCCTTCGCCCAGCTGGTGCGTGATTACGATCATTTCGATATCGAGTCGTACCCCTCGCGACAGGAGGTGCTCGACTCACTCCTCGCCCGCTCCGATGAGGCCCTCGCACTCGGCGAGCCCTTCGATGCCAGCGAGTACGCGATGCTCGCCGAGCAGCTTTACCGCGGGAAGCCCGTTCCTGCGGCGGTCTATCTTGCCCAGGCGAGGGCGCACGAAGGAGCGGCCGCACAACTGCTCGGTCGACCGATCGATGAAGTCCGATCGCTTCTCGGGCTCGATCCAGCAGCCCGGGCCGAGGTCCAGCGGCACCTTATGTCCTCGGCCACAAACTACGCGCTCCACGCCGAGCGGCATGTCGTCACCAACCTCCCGGTCTTTGCTGATTCGCTCTGGCGTTCGGCCGACCTGTTCGATCGGGCGGGTGATCAGCCCGAGGCGATCAACGCGTTCAAGAACTACGCCGAGTCGATGCCCTCAGACCCGCGCCACGCCGAGGCCCTGTTCCGCCTGGCCGAGTCGCTGCGGGCCCTTGGTGACTACCAGGCCGCCGCGGAGGTCTACCGTGGGCTGATCGATGCGAGGGAATCCAGTGCTGGCGCCGATATCGGTGCGTTCGCCGACGCGAGTCATGTCCCGCTGGCACAGGCGTACCTCTACGACGAGGACCCCGCCAACGATGCTCAGGCCGAGCAGTTGCTCGTCTCATCGCTCGATGGCTCGATGGGTTCCACTGATACCCAGCTCTTCCGCGATGCCCTGCTTGAGCTGGCTGGTTTGTACGATCGCACGGCCCGCCCAGAGCGTGCGATCGAAAGATACGACGAGTTCCGGACACGCTACCCACAGGATCCGGAGACGCCAGCGGTCGAGTTCAAGCTCGCCGATGCCCACCGGCGACTTGCCGATTCAATCGAAGAATCGCTCCAGCAGCCGATGCCGGCCGCGGAGCGCAACCGGCGAACAGCCGAGATGAACAAGCACCGACGCGAAGCGATCAGCGGGTTCGAGCAGTCGATCGCGCAGTTCGATCAACGCCCGGCGTCGTCCCTGGGGATCTTCGAGTCGATCGCTCAGCGGAATGCGCACTTCTATCTTGGCGACTGCGCTTTCGACCTGAGCGAGTATGACCGGGCCATCAACTATTACGACCGCGCCAGAGATCGTTACGGTGAGGAACCCGCCTCGCTGGTCGCCATGGTGCAGATCGTCAATGCCTATATCAAGACCGGGCAGCTCGGGCGGGCGCGGACCGCCAACGAGCGGGCCAAGCGCTTCTACGCCATGATTCCCGATGAGGCGTGGGACGACCCGACCCTCCCCATGGATCGCAAGGACTGGGAACGCTGGCTCCAGGCAAACACCGAGCTGCTGGCAAGCGCTGATCCCTGAGCGTGTTTTTTGCGCACAGTGTGGAGAAAACCGCGCGAACGGCCGATAACTCGGTTGAGCGTTGCTGATCGGGAACGGAGTCCCGTGCGGCGCACTGTCACGCAGGGGGTCACGGATGACCACGCCGGGTACGAACCAGACACCAGAAGACTATGCGGCGATGCTTGAGGCACGCCTCGAATCGTTGCTCGAGGAGACGGGGACGCTTGTCGAGCAGCTCGAGGCCGTCAGTGCCCAGCAGCAGCACGCGATCGAATCGGGTCAGGTGCAGCAGATCGTTGAGGTCGTGGCGAAGCGAGAACCAATCGTGCAGGGTCTGGTTCGGGTGGGCGAAGAGCTCGGTGCCTTCATCGAGGATCCATCAGCCCGCGATACCCTCGGCGCGCAGGTCTTCAACGGTGCCCTGCGCCGCATCGCAAGCTATGAGCACACGATGAAGCGACTCCGCGAACGCGATGCACAGGATCAGGAGCGCATGCAGCTCACCCGCGACCAGCTCGCCTCGCAGCTTGCGAGCATGGGTTCGGGCCGCAGCGCCCTGCGTGCATACTCCGTGCGATCGCAGACCCCCAACCCCATCATGCAGGATCGGCGGGGCTGAGCCATGAGCGAACGCATGATGCAGCTGATGCCCGAGACCGTCTCCGCAGGAGGTGCGCTCTCGCCGACCGATCTCGCCGATCTCATGTCGGCCTTTACCGAGGTCACGACAAAGCTCGAGCGGACCCATGAGCAGCTGCGCTCGGAGGTCGCCCGCCTCAACTCGGAGCTGCGTGATGCCAACGAAGCGCTCCAGCGTTCTCGCCGATTGGCGGCCCTGGGCGAGATGGCCGCAGGCATATCGCATGAGATCCGCAACCCGCTGGGTTCCATCCGCCTGTACGCGAGCATGCTCCACGAGGACCTCGCAGCCCTCCCCGACCAGCAGCAGGTCGTGGAGAAGATCGGGCGGGCGGTTCGTGGGCTCGACGAGATCGTGGGCGATGTCCTGAGCTTCGCTCGCGAAACCAGCGCCCGCTTTGTGCCTTCCGAGACCGGTTCGATCATCGACCACGCGATCGATGCGTGCTGCGCCGAGATCGTGGGCAGCGTCGAGCGGGACGGCGAGCTCAAGTCCGTGGAACTCGAGTGCGACCCCGGGCTGATCCAGCAGGCCCTTGTCAATCTGCTCCGCAACGCGGGTGAGGCCAATCGGGTTTCTGGTGGCGGCAGGATTGTCATCGAGACACGGGTTTGCGAGATTCAGCGTGATGATCGTGCTGAGACCGGAGTGTCGATTACGGTGCATGATCGCGGTGATGGGATACCCGAGCAGGTGATCGAACGCATGTTCAACCCCTTCTTCACGACCCGCGAGACGGGCACCGGGCTGGGGTTGGCGATTGTGCACCGGATTCTGGATGCGCACCGCGGCTTTGTTGAGGTCGGGAATCACAGCGAAGAGCGGGGCGCATGGGTGCGACTCGTACTCCCCGTGCGTCAGCCGGTCGTGGTCGTGCGTGAATCTGCCGTTGAAACAACTGATATCCGGATGATCGCTCCCGGTGCGGGCGCGTCACCGAGCGTGATGAGGTAAGACGATGACACGAACCGTACTCGTGGTTGATGACAAAGAGATGATGCGTGACTCGGTGGGCTCGACTCTTACACGAGCGGGCTTCAGCGTGCGGACCGCCAACGACGCACGCAGCGCCCTCGCCGAGATCACGACCCGACGCCCCGACTGCGTCGTTACCGACCACAACATGCCGGGCATGACCGGACTCGAGCTTGCCACTCAGATCAACCAGCACGATGATGAGCTGCCCGTGATCCTGATGACGGCATATGGCTCGATCGAGATTGCCGTGCAGGCGATGAAGAACGGGGCATACGACTTCATCACCAAGCCCTTCGAAGGCGATGAACTCATCATCAGCGTCAAGCGGGCAATCCAGCACGCGTCGCTCGTGCGTGAGAACGCTATCCTCAAAGCAGGCACCGGAGAGCCGGAGCAGCGCTGCGGTCTCGATCGCCTGGTCGGCGAGTCCGACGCGATGCGAAAGGTCCGCGAGCAGGTGCGTGCGGTGGCATCGAGCCACGGCACCGTGCTGATCACCGGCGAGAGCGGCGTGGGCAAAGAAGTTGTCGCACGGGCCGTGCACGATCTGAGCCCCAGAGCTCATAACCCCTTCCTCGCGGTCAACTGCGCGGCTCTCAACGAGAGCCTGCTTGAGTCCGAGCTCTTCGGGCACGAGAAGGGTGCCTTCACCGGGGCAGACAAGCTCCGCAAGGGGCGATTCGAACTGGCTAACGATGGCTCGCTGCTGCTCGACGAGGTGAGCGAGGTCTCGCCCCAGATCCAGGCCAAGTTGCTGCGTGTGCTGCAGGAGCGGGCGTTCGAGCGGGTGGGTTCGAGCACCACGATTGGCGTCGACGTCCGCATCCTGGCCACGAGCAACCGCGACCTGCCCCACGCAGCCTCGATGGGCGAGTTCCGCCAGGACCTCTTCTATCGCCTGAATGTGCTCCCGATCACGATCCCGCCGCTGCGTGAACGGGCGGGCGATGTCGGCGTGCTCTCGCAATACTTTGTTGATCAGATCGCCCGCCGCGACGGTCGACGGGCGATGTCGTTTGACGACGACGCGAAGCGACTTCTTGAGCAATACAGCTGGCCGGGCAATGTTCGCGAGCTTCAGAACATCTGCGAGCGTGCCGTTGTCCTCAGCGACGCCAAATCGACAATCATCCACGCCTCACTCGTCGAGCCGTGGCTGATGAGCGCACGCCCTACACCGAAGGCGACGCCCCTTCGGGCCGCGAGCATAGCGGGGGAGGCGCACGCCCACTCCTTCGCCGAAGCCAAGCCCGTGCTCCAGGCCTCGCCCATGCACGGGTCGAACGGTATCGTGCACAAGGCCGTCGAGCATGCCCAGCCGGGTGATCGCACGCTGGCCGATATCGAGCGGGAGACCATCGTGGCAACCCTCCAGCGTTTCAATGGGCACCGCCAGAAGACCGCCAAGGCCCTGGGGATCGGGGTTCGCACGCTGGGGCTGAAGCTCAAGAAGTGGAAGGAAGAAAGCCTCGTTTCTCAGAGTCTCTGACCGAACCGGCACGCTTCTTGCGTGCGAAGCAGCTGGGAGTCCCGTTCATGATTACTGATCTCGCGACAGCCGGTGCGATGCCCGCCTTGGAGAAGATGTTTCTCTTCGCCGGTCAGCGTCAGCGTCTGATCGCCCAGAACATCGCGAACATCGATACCCCCAACTATCAGGGGGTCGATGCCGACCCGAAGGCCTTTCAGCGGGCACTCGGCAAGGCGATCGAGCGACGCCGGGACACCAACGGCGGCTTCGCGGGCGAGTTGGACCTGAGCGGGTCCAGCGAGGTTCGTATGGTCGGAGGGCAGATGGTGCTCGAGCCCAAGACCCCGATCGACGGTGTGCTCTTCCAGGACCGGAACCAGCGCGATCTTGAGCGACTGATGCAGGACATGGTCGAAAACGCCACGATGTTCCGGGTCGCCGGAGAGCTGATGCGGAAGAACCAGGGGCTCATCCGGGGCGCGATCGCCCAGCGTGTGGTCTAACAGGGAGAACTGAGGCATGTACGGCTCACTTGATATCTCAACCTCCGGCATGATCGCCCAACGCACGCGGATGCAGGTTATCGCTGCGAACATCGCCAACATGAACTCGCTGGAGAACTCGAAGGGCGAGTACGACCCGTATCTCCGCCGGGCCGCGATGCTCGAGCCGGCTGGCAACCCGGACGACCCGCAGGGCGTGCGTGTGGCGGAGATCGAGATCCAGCAGGGTTCGCTCCGGCGCGAACTCCGCCCCGGGCACAAGTACGCCGATGCCGAGGGCTATGTGATGGTGCCCGACATCGATTCGACGACAGAATGGGTGAACGGCCTCCAGGCCTCACGAGCGTACGAGGCGAATATCGCCGCGGCGGAAACGATGAAGAGCATGGTGGCACAGGCATTGCGACTGCTTGCCTGATACACTGTGATTGATGCATTCTTAGAGACACACGCATGAGCGACCCACTCGGACTCATCTCAAACGCAGGCGGCCCCCAGAACCTGCCTCGCCCCATGCAGGGGCAGCAATCTCGTCCGCAGGGCGGGGCCGACTTCAAGAAGATGCTCATGCAGAACCTCAATGAGGTCAATGCCTTGCAGCAGGACGCCTCGCAGGCAGCCGAAGACCTCATGACCGGCAAACGCAAGGATCTTGAAGGCGTTGTGGCGGCGACGGACAAGGCTGAAACGGCTTTCAAGATGCTGCAGGCGATGCGTAATCAGGTCATGCAGGCGTACGACGAGATCAAGCAGATGCGTGTCTGATCGTTCTGTGCTCTTCGTCGTAGTGCGCAAGAGATGCACGCCGGCTCCATTGTGAAAAAAAGGTTTGGGAAGTCCGCTTGGGTTATCAAGCCGCGCGCGCGCTTGTGCCGATGATGCCGATCGGAGGCGCGGGTTCCGCGCCGTGGGGTGCAAGGATTGCGCCCCAGGAGGCAGGAGGCCGCGCAGGAATGGACCAGCTCCGACAGGTCATGTCGCAGATCCAGTTGCAGTTCGCGAAGATGACCGCTTCGCAGAAGCTGCTACTCGCATCGCTCGCGGTCATCGCGACGATGACGCTCTTCCTGGTCTCCCAGTACGCAGCCAAGCCCGCCATGGTGGACCTGATCCCAGTTGGCGGCGAGATCGATACCGCCGGAGCCCTCCGGGGTGCTGGGTACGATGCGCAGGTGATTGATGGCAAGGTCGTGGTTCCGCAAGGGCAGCAGCGGGCCGCGCTGGCGTATCTCGCCGAGTCGGGGCAGTTGCCGGGCGATACCACGCTGCTCTTCTCCAACCTCATCGGGAGCCAGGACTGGAAAGCGTCCAGCCAGCAGCACCGCCAGCAGTACTTCATCGCGCTGCAGAACGAACTCGCTGCGAACATCGCACGCTTTCAGGGCGTCTCCAAGGCCAGCGTCATCCTCGATGTGCCGCAGACAACGGGCCTGGGGCGAGCCGCTCGCCCCGCCACGGCATCTGTAACAGTGTTCTCCGCTGGGCTCGGCGGTCTTTCGCAGGGCAAGGTCGACGCGGTCGCCCGCCTGGTCGCGGGGGCCGTCTCGGGGCTCTCGCCGGAGCGAGTCCAGGTGATCGACGGTTCAACGGGTCGGGCGCACACATCGAGCGATGAAGATGCCCAGGCTTCGGGTCGCTACCTTGAGTACGCCACGCAGGTTGAGAAGCACACGCGTGAGAAGATCGAGGGCATCTTCGGGCACATCCCCAATGTCATCGTCTCGGTGACGGCCCATGTGGATATCACGAGTGTTCAGTCTACTGAGAACCTCTTCACGCCAAAGGACGAGGGCACCGTATCGCTGATCAAGAGCTCCAAGTCCGTGGAAACACTCTCCCGCGAGGCGAGCCGTGGGGCCGAGTCAGGCGTTCGTTCGAACCAGGCGGTGTCGATCAACAACGGCAGTGGCACCGGTTCGAGCAACGAACAAACCACCGGTGACACTGAGTACACCTCCGCGATCGGAAACAAGACCAAGACCGTCATCGATCCACGCGGCATGCCGACGCACCTGAGTGCCTCGATCATCATCCCGCAGGAGTACATCGTCGAGATCATTGAGCGGAGCCGGACAGCCACCGATGGTGCCGAGCCCGAACCGGTCACAAGCGAGGAGGCGCAGGCCTTCTTCGAGCAGTCTCGAGAGGCATTCGAGGCATTGGTTCGTCCGCACCTCGTGAGCCTCGGGGCGGACGGGAACCGCCTCAGCGGCGAGCTGTCGTTGCAGATGGCCCCGCTCATGGGCGCGTACATCCCGACTGGCGGGAGCGGTGGCTCTGTCGGCATGCTCGGCTCGCTCACAAGCGGCGGCGGTATGCTCGCGGGTGCCGGCCGGCTCGTGGAAACCATCGTGGTCGCCATCCTGGCCGTGCTCTCACTGGGCATGATGGCGATGATGGTCAAGCGCAGCGCCAAGCGGATCGAGCTGCCAAACGCCGAGCAGCTGGTGGGCATCCCGCAGGATATCGGGATGGGTGACGAGCTGATCGGAGAGGCGGGCGAGGGCGAGCATGTGATGACCGGTATCGAGGTCGATGATCAGCTGGTTGAGGTTCAGCAGCTGCGCGACCAGGTGTCGGAGCTGATCGACAAGGACCCCGAATCCGCCGCAGCGCTCGTTGAGCGATGGTCTGAGCAGGGACACCAGTAATAAGTCTCAGGTAAAGGACTCGACCGCATTATGCCACGCAAACCCAACGAGCCATTCCCAGAGAGTATCTCAGAGCTCGACGGAATCGAGAAGGCGGCCATCCTCCTGCTCGCGATCGGCCCGGACAGCGCGGCCAGTGTGCTCAAGCACATGCCTAACGATCGCGTCGAAGAGGTGACCCGCTCGCTCGCTGGGCTCGGGCGGGTGCCCGACAAGGTGCAGAACGCGGTCGTTGCGGAGTTCTACAACATCTCCATCGCAACGCAGTACGCCAACGAGGGCTCGCTGTCGTATGCCAAGCTGCTGCTCCAGAACTCGATGGACCCGGGGATCGCGGAGAGGATGCTCTCGCAGATCCAGACGCAGGTCCAGAAGACGCCCTTCAGCTTCCTGCAGCGGGCCGAGAGCGACAACCTGCTGACCTTCATCCAGGACGAGCATCCGCAGACCATCGCGCTCATCCTTTGCCACCTCTCTCACCACAAGGCGTCCGAGATCCTCGGCGGGCTGGCGATGGAGAAGCAGCTCGAGGTCATCAAGCGCATCGCCAACATGGAGCAGACCAACCCCGAGGTCATCCGCGAGGTTGAGCGGGGGCTCGAGTCGCGACTGAGCAACATGCTGATGCAGAGCATGGAGAAGGCGGGCGGCGTACCCACCGTCTCCGAGATCCTCAACCTCACCGACCGAGCGACCGAGAAGACCATTATGGAGGGCCTCGAGGCGGACGACCCGGATCTGGTCGAAGAGATCCGGCGTCTGATGTTTGTCTTCGAGGACATCAAGCTGGTCAACGACAAGGGCATCCAGAGCGTGCTCAAAGAGGTCGAGAACGACGAGCTC
Source organism: Phycisphaerales bacterium (assembly GCA_020427395.1). GTDB lineage: Bacteria > Planctomycetota > Phycisphaerae > Phycisphaerales > UBA1924 > UBA1924. The sequence goes on along the minus strand of JAGQON010000009.1, from coordinate 33,331 downwards.
TCGCTCGCGCTCAAGACCGCCAGCGAGCAGCTCAAGGAGAAGATCTTCTCGAACATGTCCGAGCGTGCGGCGGCCATGGTCAAGGAAGATATGGAGTTCATGGGGCCTGTCCGCGTCAGCGATGTCGAGTCGGCCCAGCAGCGCATCGTCGATATCGTCCGCCGCCTCGAGGAATCGGGAGACCTGATGATTGAAGGGCGTGGCGGCGACTCCGAGATGATTGTCTGATGAAGATTCGGGCTTTCTGCCCGGAGGTGTGCCGACATGGGGCTGATCAAACGCGCCGATATCGAGAGTTACACACGCGACGCGTGCGTCATGGACCTGAGCGACCTCAGGGTGCGCGGCGATGCGCTCGTCAAGGCCGCCAACGACAAGGCGACACAGATCATCCGTGAAGCCCAGAAAGAGCGAGAACGCCTGGTCGCGACCGCGAAGGACGAGGGTCACAAGCAGGGGTACGAGCTTGGCTATGCCGAGGGGTTGAGCAAAGGCCATGAAGAGGGAGCCGCGCAGGCGAGGGCGGATCATGCCGAGGTCTTCCAGCAGCTGATCACCATCTGGAGCGATCAGCTTGGTGCGTTTGAACAGCAACGCGATGAGATGCTCGAGGGTGCCCGCGTCCAGCTCATCGAGCTGGCGGCGATGATCGCCTCGCGCGTCGTGCGCCGTGTCATTGAGCTGGACCCGGGTACGGTACTGCGTCAGCTCGAGTCGGTCCTTTCCACCGTCACGGAACCCACACGCCTGGTGATCAGTGTGCACCCCGACGATGCGCAGCTGGTCAAGGACGAGCTGCCCATGCTTGTGGAGCGGTTTGCCTCCTGCGAGCACGCCCAGATCACCACCGACCCGATGCTGACGCCCGGCTCATGCGTCGCCCGCACGCCCAGCGGCGGAGTTATCGATTCTTCGATCGATACGCAGCTCCAGCGCATCGTTGATTCTCTGGTCCCCAACGGGCATCAGGCGCGCCTCGAGATCGAGCGTGGCGAGGTGCAGGATGAAGACGATCAGGATGCGCAGGGAGATGCGGCGTGAGACTCTTTTCGTCCGAGGTCGATACCATCGCGCATCTGGAGCCGCGGGGGATCTCTGGGCGTGTTGCCAGTGTTCGTGGTCTGACGCTGCTCGCCAAGGATCTGCCAGTCCCGATCGGGTCGCTGGTCGCCATTGATGCCCCTGTACAAGAAGATGAGGTCATCGGCGAAGTAGTCGGGTTCGAGGGCACGCACACCATCATCATGCTGCTGGCAGACACGACGGGCATCATCCCAGGTGCAAAGGTCCGTCTCGTGCAGGTCTATCAGGCCGCCCCGATTTCCCGTCGCATGCTCGGGCGGGTTGTCAATGGTCTGGGAGAACCGATCGATGAGCTTGGTCCGATCAGCGAGTGCGTCAATCGCCCTATCAACCCCACGCCCATCGGCCCAATGCGACGGAAGCGCATCGACGAGCCGCTGAGAACCGGCGTTCGGGCCATCGACCTCATGACCCCAGTCGGACGCGGGCAGCGTCTGGGCATCTTCGCTGGACCGGGCGTGGGCAAGTCCACGCTCATGGGACAGATCGCTCGGAATACCGATGCCGATGTGAATGTCATTGCGCTGATCGGTGAGCGAGGCCGCGAGGTGCTCGACTTCATCCATCATGCGCTCGGTCCCGAGGGGCTCTCCCGGTCGCTGGTGGTGGTCGCGACGAGCGACGAGTCGCCGCTGTTGCGCGTGCGGGCCGCGAAGCTTGCTTCTACCGCGGCCGAGTACTTTCGAGATCGGGGCAAGGATGTGCTGCTCATGATGGACTCGGTGACCCGCTTTGCGCACGCGCAGCGTCAGGTTGGGCTGAGCGTAGGCGAGCCGCCCGCGACCAAGGGCTACACGCCGTCGGTCTTCTCGACCTTGGCAACCCTGCTTGAGCGAGCTGGGCGTGTGGTGCTCGATGACGGTCGCACCGGCTCGATCACTGGGCTGTACACGATCCTCGTCGAGGGTGACGACATGACCGAGCCAGTGTCCGACGCGGCACGCGGTATCCTCGACGGGCACATCGTGCTCAGCCGCAAGCTGGCCCATAAGGGGCACTACCCCGCGATCGATGTGCTCGATTCGGTCTCTCGCGTGGCGGGCGATGTTTCAGGCAACGACCAGATCGCCGCCCGCATGCAACTGACGAAGCTGCTGGCCGAGTACCGCGAGATCGAGGACTTGCTGCAGATCGGGGCGTACGCATCTGGCTCAAGCCCGGTGGCGGATACCGCGATTGATCTCATCGACCCGATCAATGAGCTGCTCACACAGGGCACAACCGAGAAGGGTAACTTCGATCAGGCCAAGTCGTTCATGGTCAAGCTCGCTCTGCAGGCGGGCGAGATGATCCAACAGCGCAAGGTGCTGATGGGCGCTCAGAATCAGCAGAGACGGGCCTGATTTCGGGGGTAGCGGGACGCCATGGCGAGATTTATCTTCAAACTGCAGCCCGTCCTCGATCAGCGATCACGAGAGGAGCGTGATCAGATGCTGGTTGTTTCGGATCTTGAGCGTGCTCGTCTGGCACTCGAATCGCGTATCCGAAACTGTCAGTTGATGATGCGGGACGAGCGTGAATCACTCTCTGAGGCACTCGGCGTTGGTCGGAGGGTGGACCTGCAGGCCGTCAAAATGCAGGCGGGGGCCTCGCTCCGCCACAACTTTGACGCCCAGCGGGCGGTGCTTGAGTTGGCGAGTGTCTACAGGAAACTCGAATCGGCCCGAGCAGAGCTTGCCCGATTGTCGGCAAGAAAGCGAGCGGTCGAGTTGTTGCGGGAGCAGCAACGAGAAGCATTCGAGCGTGAGCAGGACCGGCGGGAGACCCGCGAACTCGATGAGATCAGCGTAATGCGTTACACACGCGATGAAGAAGGACAAGTGGCATGAGAAGCATGAAAAGAGCCATCCTGCTCATCCTGATCCTGAACCTGCTCGCGATGCTTGCGGGCATCGGCTGGCTATTTTCGTCGGGGCGCATCAGCAAAGACCGCGTGGTAGAACTCACGACGCTCTTCGGCGAACCCGTGGCCGCCGAGCAGGCCCGGATCAAAACCGAAGAGCAGGCGGCCGCGGCTGAAGAGGCTGCTAAGCCCAAGCCGCTGCCAGATTCCGCCCTCAACAGCGACGAACGGAACCTCGTCCGCGTCGAGATGACCCAGGTCGACCGCGCTCGCCTCGAGCGGATGAAACGCGAGGTGGAGAACCTCCAGGCAATCCTGCGACAGGAACGCACCGATCTTGCGCGTGAGCGAAGCGATCTTGAGGAGGAGCGTGCGGACTTTGAGGCCATGCGAGATCGTCTCGCCGAACTCGAGGGCGGCAAGCAGTTCAAGAAGGCCCTGAGTACCCTGACCGGGATGAAGGCCAAGGATGCAAAAACCGTCCTCTCGACGCTGCTCTCGGAGAATGGCAAGTACGAAGAGGTTGTTTCGTACCTCTCCGCGATGGACGAGCAGGGTCGCACATCGATCCTGACGGAGTTCGTCAAGGCGGGCGAGAATCAGTTGGCAGCAGATTTGCTTGAATCCGTACGGCTGCGTGGTCTTGAGACCACGACCGCCGACGGAACAGCACCATGAGCACACTGCAAACAACGCAAAGCACCACAACCCAGCCCCGCGACACCAAGCAGATCACGCCGATCCTGCGCTCTGCCAGCGCAACCGACGCGCCCCGCTTTGCGCAAGTCCTGCGGGGCTTCGATCAGGATGAGCGATCGCTCGTGGTCGAGTCGGCGAGTAAGGCGGAGGCAGCCCCGAGCGACGAAGGCGTCGAGTACTCGACCGAAGAGACACCCGATGTAGCAGAAGTGCCGCATGATCAGAAATCGGTGCGTTCAGAGTCTGCCAATGGTGATCAGCAGGGAGACGAGGGCGCGCAGCAGGGTGAGCCTGAGAGTTCAAAGAACGGACTCAACGGAGTGGAGACGCGACAGGGCGAAGCACAGGCAACTGGCGGCACGGAAGCCGCTCAATCGGTCCAGGTGTCAGCGGATGGCAAACCGGAGTCAGGCGTTACAGCACAGAAATCGGACGGGCAGGCGGTTGAGATCACCAAGCTCGATCCGCTCCAGAATAAGAGCGATCAGGCGAAGCTGAGCATCAAGGGCTTCGTGCGGGCCGCACGGGCAGACGCCGCCCCGGACCTGACCACGCTGTCGGTGCAGGCCCGACTGGGTGAGATCGAGCCGATCGGGCCACGCGACCAGTCACGACCGATCAACCCGCAGGCGAGCAACGACGGCATCCAGCCAGGCGGCGTTCGACCATCACCGACGCCGAGAAGCGATCAGACGCATAACCCGCTCGATTCGATCAGTGATACGCCACCGGAACCGACCAAGGGCAAGGGCAATGGCGAGGGTATCCGCATCGATCCCAACCAGCCCACACCGGCAAGCGATGTGTCTCGCACCAAGATCGACCCGACACAGATCGAGGGGCAGCAGCAGCGCTCGGCACGCAGCGAAACAGCGGCAAGCATCCCCAGCACACGAGAGCAACCGATCACGACGCGATCCGACGCGTTGCAGTCGCTGATACGCTCTGGTGCGAATGCTCGGGCGGAGGGCGCGATCTCCACGCGTGCCGTCACGGCGGCCGAGGGCGGTGCGCGGTCCGGGATCGATTCAAGCACGACTCGGGCGACACAGTCACCCAGCCCTGTCAAGAGTGATCAGGGAGGACTGCAGGAAAAGATGATCGCGCAGGTCCAGCGAGGGCTCGCGTCACTTCTACGATCCAGCGATTCGGAGATGACCCTGCGACTGACGCCCGAACGCCTTGGTGAGCTGCGCATCCAGATCAAGCGAGACGGCGACCGGATCGCTTTGCGGCTTACGGCCCAGAGCGCCGAAGCCAGAGACCTGCTCCAGTCGGGGAGCGATGAGCTCGCGCGTGCCTTGCAGAGCAAGGGTGTTCAGGTCGAACGAGTGCTGATCGAATACAACTCGCCCGGCCCCGGAAATCAGGGTGGGTTTGATGCCGAAGGGGATCACAGCCAAGATCACGGCGCGGATCAGCGGCACCACGGCAGCCGTGATCACACCGATCAGCCCGATCTCTTCGCCTCGATCGATGGAGACCCGGCGGCGGTGGGGCAGCGCAGCATCTGGACCGAGCTGGGGCTCGACGCAATCGCGTAAGGGGAGCAAGTCATGAGCAGTATCGGCGGCATCGGATCATCATCCTCAGCGAACAGCTCGACGGACGCGTTCAGTGCGCTCAGCAGCGGCGAGTTTCTTCGGATTATCTTCACCGAACTCACCAATCAGGACCCGCTCGCACCCAACGACACGCAGTCGATGCTCAACCAGCTCTCGACGCTGCGATCGATCGAGTCCGACACGCAGGTTGTCGATTCACTCTCACGACTGGTGAACCAGAGCGAGTTCGCCGCGGCCTCTTCGCTGATCGGCTCGCTCGTGTCGGGCATCACGCTCGACAACCGGCGCGTCGCCGACCTCGTCGTCTCGGTCTCCAACACGCAGGACGGGCCCGTGCTCAACCTGTTCGACGGCTCACGCATGTTCTTCCACAATGTCGACGAGATCGTCGGCCCGATCGATGACGACATCATCGACGACGACGATCCACCGATCGATGACGACGATGATCACAACGGCAACAACGACGACGATCCACCGATCGTTGACGATCTCATGCCACCGATCCTGGGCGATATCAACCCCGGTGATGTCGACAACAAGCAGGTCCCCAACACGGGCGATCGCGACCCAGTTCAGAAGACCGTCAGCAGCGATGTCTGACCATGAGTCCTGACCAGGTCCAACTGCTCAAATCACTCGCCAGCGGTGTGCGTCCCATCGATCTGGGTGAGCCGATCGAGGCGTTGCCCGAACGATTCGGCTCGATGCTCAGCGACGCATTGCGCGGGCGAGCACGCACCGACCTCGGTGTCTCGTTCGCTCCGAGCGTATCGGGGACCTTCGATGCCGTTGAGCGCGATCAGATCGCCCGTGCGGTCGATGTCGCCGCTGCCGCGGGCAGCGAGCACGCGCTGATCCTGCACGGGCGGCAGACGCTGCGCGTGGATGTGCGCAATCGTGTCGTGCTCGAAGCCCCCCCTCGTGAGCCGCTCGTCGCGATCAGCGGCATCGATACCTATGTCGGGGCGCAAAGCGATGCGGCATATGGCGATGAGGACAAACGCGTCGCATTCGCTGAGTCGGTGATCACTCCGGCACGCAATGTGCGAAATGCGTCGCTGGTGCGAGTGCTGGCGATGCCGGTGCCCAAGCACGATTCGTGAACAACGCAGGGGTACCCGCCCCGCGTGCAGAAAGGATTACCGTAGATGGCACTCTCAAGCGCGCTCTTCACCGGGCTTACCGGGCTCAACGCCCACTCGGCTAAACTCGATGTCATCGGTAACAATGTCGCCAATGTCAACACCACCGCCTTCAAGAGCTCCCGCATGCTCTTTGAGTCGCTCTTTGCCCAGAACCTCGGCTTCGGCACAAGCCCCAGCGAGATCCGCGGCGGTGTGAACCCCAAGCAGATCGGCAACGGCGTGGGCATCGCCGGCGTCCAGCGAGATTTCAGCGCTGCCAGCTTCAACGGGACCGGCGACCTGCGTGACCTCGCCATCGATGGCAGCGGGTTCTTCCTCGTACAGCGCGGCGGCGCTAACTTCTACACCCGCGCAGGCAGCTTCCGTCAGGACTCGGACGACAACCTCGCGACTGTCACCGGTGAGAAGCTCCTGGGCTACGCGGTCGATGACGAGTTCAACATCCTCACCGGTCAGCTTGTACCGATCAACATCCCCGTGGGCAAGCAGACCATCGCCGAGTCAACAAGCAACATCGCGCTAGTTGGAAACCTGGACAAGGGTGGAGATATCCCAACCCAGGGCTCGATCATCAACCTGCTCGGCGACGCGACCAACGGCTTCTCCACCACAAGCGGCGGCTTCATCGGTTCGGCCACGCTGCTCACCAATGTTGAGGATCCAGATCTGCCCGGCTCAGGCACCTCCGCATTCAGCGTCGGGCAGACGATCCGCATGCGCGGCACCAACGGTGCCTCACGCGGCGGCACCGACCTGCCGGATGCGGATTTCACGATCACCGCGACCACGACGGTGCAGGACTTCATGGATTTCCTGGCCGCGAACATCGGGATCCAGAGCACCGGCGGGACCAACCCCGATGGCAACACACCGGGAGTGACCGTTGATAACACCACCGGCATCATCACCATCGTTGGCAATACCGGCGATGTCAATGATCTTGTCATCGCCAACGGCGACATCGAACTCCTGGATACCGACGGCACAACATCGCTTGGTGCCCCGTTCGTCACCGACAAGACCGCTGCCGCCGATGGTGAGAGCGTCCGAACAACTATCGTCGGCTACGACTCGCTGGGCGCGGAAGTGACGGCGAATGTCACCATGGTGCTCGACTCAACACCGGACACTGGCCCCATCTGGAGGTACTTCATCGACTCCGAGGACGACGCCGGCAACGGGATTGCCCTGACCACCGGCACGCTGCAGTTCGACAATAACGGGCAGCCCGACCCCGACAACTCCGAGATCTCGATCACCATCGATCGCAGCAATACCGGCGCTGACCCGCTCCTGAGCTGGACATTGCAGCTCCAGTCCGACAAGGGCAATACCACCTCGCTCGCCGCGTCGCCATCGAGCATCATCGGGCTGACCATCGACGGGCTGCCCCCGGGAACGCTCGAGTCCTTCGCCGCCGGCGAGGACGGCGTGATCTTTGGGCGGTTCTCCAACGGTGCCGTCAAGACGATGGGTCAGGTCGTGCTCGCCAACTTCACCAACCCCGCGGGCCTGGTCGACGAGGGCGGAAACCTGTTCTCGACCGGTCCCAACTCGGGCCCCGCCTCGATCGCACCGCCCGGAACGCTCGGCATCGGCACGATCGTTTCCGGTGCGCTCGAACAGTCCAATGTTGATCTCGGGGAAGAGTTCACCAACATGATCCTCACCTCGACGGGCTACTCGGCCTCGTCACGGGTTATCAGGACCGCCGACGAGCTGTTGCAGCAGCTGCTCGTCCTGGGCCGATAAAACCGATGGTGGTTTAGGAGAGTTCCGATGATCAGTGTCACCCGACTCAACGGGCGAGCCTTCGTGCTCAACTCCGAGCTCATTCGGACCGTGGAGGAAAACCCGGACACGATCATCACGCTCATCAGCGGCGAGCATCTGGTCGTGCGCGAGCCCGCCAAAGAGATCGTCAAGCGGGTGATCGAGTACAACAGGCACCTGCGGCAGCTCTGCGCACCCGCATGACCGGCAGCCGCTCTCGTCTGATAATCAAAGTACACGCCGGTTTTCGGGCGATTCCAGCCCTGTGCATCAAGGGCACGCCTTCGCTCGTCGATATCCAAACCGTGTGGCGGGCGCTCGGACGCTTACCCCGTTGCACGGAGGATCTCGGTGGATATCGGCACGATCATCGGACTTGTTGTGGCTTTCCTCTCTGTGGGGCTGGCTGTTGTGCTGGGCGGTGATCCGCTCGCGCTGATCAACATCCCATCTATCGTGGTCGTTGTGGGGGGGGCCGCTGGTGCTGTCATTGCGGCGTTCCCGCTCTCAAAGATGACCAAGGCACACACGGTCATCATGAAGTCTGTCTTCAACGAAACTCCAGATATCGAGGGTGTGATCCGAGACCTCGTCAAGTTCGCCGAGATCGCTCGCCGCGAGGGCATCCTCAGCCTTGAGAATCATATCGGTGATATGAAGGAAGAGTTCGTCGTCCGAGGCATCAAGATGGCCGTCGACGGAACCGACCCTGAACTCATCCGCGTCATCATGGAGACCGAGCTCGAAGGCCTCATGGACCGCCACATGCAGGGCAAGATGATCCTCGATCAGTTCGCCAAGTACGCACCCGCATTCGGCATGATCGGGACGCTCTTGGGCCTGATCTTCATGCTCGGTTCGATGGAAGACCCCGCCGCGATCGGCCCCAGCATGGCCGTCGCACTCATCACCACACTCTACGGCGCCGTCATCGCCAACGCGTTCGCCGGCCCGCTGGCGGACAAACTCTACCAGAACGACCAGGCCGAGGTGCTCATGAAGACCGTGATCATCGCGGGCGTCATGGCGATCCAGTCCGGCGACAACCCGCGAGTCGTTGAGAGCAAACTGCTGACCTACCTGCCGCCGTCGGCGCGTGAAGCGTTCAGTCAGGGCGAGGCGGCCTGATCATTCAGGCCCGCAAGGAGGTACGCCGTGGCGAAAAAGAAGGAAGCCCCCAAAGCCGAGATCCCCGAGTGGGTTCTGACATTCGGGGACATGATGTCGCTACTGCTGTGCTTCTTTATCCTGCTCGCGGCATTCTCCGAGATCAAGAAGCCCCGCGAGTACAAGGAAATCATCGACTCGATCAACGACGCCATGGGCGCCAGCGGTGGGCTTGGTCTCGCAGCTCTGCTCGAGAAGGTCGACAACTCGATGGTCAGCTACAAAGACAGCAAGGCCAAACGGGACGACAACAAGCGGAACACCAACGAGAACACCAACCCCAGCGTGCCGGGTCGCGAGACCCAGACCAACATCGTCCAGGAGGGTGCTCGTCACGCGATCGGCGCCAGCATCGAGTTCGAGCCGGGCAGCTGGGAACTGAGCAAGCGATCGCAGGACCTGATCCGCGATCAGATCGCACCCAAGATCCGCGGGCTCAAGTATATCTGCCCCGTTGTCGGGCATTCCTGGGGCGTGGAAGAGAAACGGTCCGGGCTCGGCTACGACGAGCTGGCATATAAGCGGGCCCAGACCGTGAAGGACTTCCTGGTCCGAGAAGGCGGCGTCGACCCCGCGATCTTGCGGGTTGAATCAGCAGGAAACACCGAACCAGTCGAGCTCACCGGCAGTGATGGGCAAGGCGGGGCCTCGAATCGCCGAGTTCAGGTATTCCAGACCGGGCGCACGCTCGAGCAGACCCACCCCGACCCCAACTTTACCGGGGCCGGCGGCTAACGCAAAGGGAGTCCTCTGATGGCCGACGAGGAGAAGAATAATCAGGAGGCAGGCGGGGAGGAGTCGTCCAAGAAGGGCGGCGGGTTCAAGACCATCCTCATCGTCGCGGTGCTGATGCTCGTGGAAGCGGGGGGGCTCTTCGTGCTTATCAAGTCGATGGGTGGCCCCAAAGCCGCGGACGCCACAGAACTCCAGGGTCTTGAGGGCACCGGTGAGGAAGCCCCGGTCGAGATCATGCTGGTTGAGGACCAGTACCAGAACATGCAGACCGGGCGTGTCTGGGAGTGGCGAACCAAGATCTTCCTGCGGGCTCGCCAGAAGAATGTCACAGAGATCGAGCGAGTCATGGAGCGTGACGCAGCAAGCATCAGCGAGGGGATCTCGATGATCTTCGCCAAGGCACTCGACCGCCAGCTCAAGGAGCCCGGGCACGAGACACTGACCCGGCAGCTCACCGCGTACCTCAATGAAGTATTCGGGTACGACGCGGACGGGCTTCCCCGGATTGAACGCGTGATCATCCCCGAGCTCAAGGGCTTCCCGGCGGACTCCTGAGCATTGACAACACACGAGTTACGACCCGGCAGCGCAAGGTGTGCGCTGCCGGGTTTTCATTGCGCGATATGCGCAAAAAGTGGATGCCCTCATCGCGTGCGGCCGATAACCGATTCACGAGCAATCGGAGTGATTGCGCTGCGCCCCCAAGGATTGGAACCGCAATGGCAGACGAGCAGGACACGCCCACGCCCGGAGAGCCGACCCCCGAGGATTCGAGCGAGGAGCTCGGGCCCACCGGGGAGACCGCCGGCGAGCCGGTCGATGAAGCCGAAGACGAAGTGGACGCTGCCCAATCGGCGGCAGAAGCCGCCGCGCTGGCCGCTGCGATGTCCGCCATCAACCAGGTCCAGGGGATCGCCGACTCGGTTGATTCCGGGGGCGGATCTACACCCATCGACGGCTCCGCACAGCCATTCGCGGGGCCTGAGTTCGGCGATGCGCTGCTCAACGCCGCCAAGAGCGAGATCGAGCTGCTCTCCGATGTCCACATGGATGTCCGCATTGAACTCGGACGGACCCGCATGTACGTCGAGGATGTACTCCGCCTCGGCGACGGCGCGGTCGTCGAGCTCGACAAGCTCGCGGGCGATCCGGTCGATGTTTTCGTCAACAACAGACGCGTCGCCCGTGGCGAGGTGCTCGTGCTCAACGACATGTTCTGTGTCCGTATCAACGAGGTTGTGGACATCACCGCAAGCGAAGACTAAAGCAGATCCGTGACCACGAGCGGGGGACCCGCTCGGCAACTGCCAGGATGGCGACATGCACACGCGACCCCGTTCGATCGCAGCGATCATTCTCTCATGCTTCGTGATGCCCGCCATCGCGCAGCTCGGCCCGACACCCAACGAGATCCCTGTCAGCACACCCGTCGTCCAGACGCCGGTGCAGGTCGCGCCGTCGGACAGCGAGCGGGCTCGACCCGCGATCGACGAGCTGCTGCTCTCCAAGGCCCGTTCGCAACAGGAGCCAGCGAGGCCCGACGCGCAGCCCGTGGGCATGATCGAGCGTGACCTGCGAGCAAGCGAGCCACTGCTGGCCAACTCGCAGACGCAAACGCCCGCCACGCTCATCGGCGGCGAAGCTGAAGAATCCAACGCGATGGGACTCCCCTCGCTTGGCGACGGCTGGGGACAGACCATCATTGCGCTCGGCGGGGTGCTCCTGCTCATCCTCGGCATTGCGCAGTTCTATAAACGCCTTGCCCGCTCGCAGGGAGGGCTCGCCGGGCAAATCGGCGCAGGCGGCAGCGCCCCCTCCGGCATACTCGAGGTCATCGGTCGCTATCCCATCGGTACGGGCATGACCCTGGTCGTGCTCAAGTTCGATCGACGGGTCCTGCTGGTCGCGAGCAGCGCCGCAACACGCGGCAAGCACGCCAAGAGCGCCAGCATGCAGACCCTGTGCGAACTCACCGAGCCCGAAGAGGTCGCGTCGGTCCTTCTCAAGGCCCGTAGCGCCAGCGGCGAAACAATTGCCCGCTCCTTCGAGCACGCGCTGCAGGACGCAGATGACCTCACAGACGAATCGATCTACCGCTACGACGAGCCGGCCCATATGACCGCCCGCCCACGCACGCCGCGCAGCGAGCCTGTCCGCACCATCACGACTGATGAGGGTGATCGAGCCGAGCTCTGGTCTTCGGGAACTGACGGGCACGCCGCGGCCAATGTGCTGCGGCAACGCCTCGCCGCGATGCGTCGGGGGAATCAGCACGCATGAACCGATTCGCCGTCCTCATCTCGCTGATCTGTGTCATGCTCCTGCCGACAGGGAGAGTCCTCGCGCAAGGCTTCGGACCATCCGTGCCCAGCAGCGATGCCGTGCAGATGCCCGCCATCCCCTCAAGCATGACCGGATCGATCAATAGCATCAACCCGCTCGATATCCTCAAGGACGCGGGCAACCTCATCAACGGCGCGAGCAACGCCGGCGGCGCAATCAACGGCTCAGGACCATCGAGCAACGGCGGGGGCATCTCCGTCGCGCTCAACATCATGCTCCTGCTGACGGTGGTCGCCCTCGTGCCGTCCGTGATGCTCATGACCACCAGCTTTGTGCGCATCATGGTGGTGCTGGCGCTGCTGCGTCAGGCGATGGGCACGCAGTCGCTGCCGCCGGCACAGGTCATCACCGGGCTGGCGCTGTTCATGACCGCGCTCGTGATGAAGCCCACCATCGATCGCATCTGGGACGAGGCGGTGGTGCCCTATCAGTCGGGGCAGATCAGCAACCCCGACGAGCTGTGGCAGCGGGCCTCAACGCCCATGCGTGATTTTATGTTCGATCAGATCGAGGCCACCGATAACTGGTCGAGTCTCTACATGATCCTCAACTACCAGGGCATCGATACCAGCGAGCCAGAGACAATCAAACGCGCCGATGTCTCCACGATGTCGCTCATCCCCGCGTACATGCTCAGCGAGCTCAAGGTCTCGTTCCTGATGGGCTTCCGCGTCTACCTTCCGTTCCTCGTGATCGATATGGTCATCGCCTCACTGCTGATTTCCATGAGCATGATGATGCTTCCGCCGGTGCTCATCTCGCTTCCGTTCAAGCTCATGCTCTTCGTCATGGTCGATGGCTGGTCACTCATCGTCGGCTCGCTGCTCGAGAGCTTCGTGCAGGAGGGCGACGCTGTTCGTGCCAGCGCCGCGACGGCCATGCTGCTGCCCATGCTGCTCATCGTGAAGATCAGGCACCCGGGCCCGATGTTGATACCGGAGCCGAAACCCAAACGCCTCAGGAGTTGGCGATGCAATACGACGAATCCTCGATCGAACTGATCCGCGAGACACTGTTTGTCACGCTGCGCATCGCCGTGCCGCTGCTGCTCTCGGGCATGCTCATCGGTCTGCTGATCAGCCTCATCCAATCGATCACCTCGATCCAGGACCAGACCCTGACCTTCGTCCCAAAGATCGTCGGTGTGATCCTCGTCGCGATCCTGCTGCTCCCCTGGATCGTGGGCAGCATCCTTGTATTCACCGCTGAGATGCTTCAGCTCTTCTGATCGATCGGGAGGGCGATGCCCGACTTCACGCCCATCCTGGCGCACACGATCCCGTTCATGCTCGTCCTGACGCGCGTGACCGGGATCTTCCTGTTCACGCCGCTGCTCACCAGCGGGAGCATCCCCCAGAGCTTCAAGGCGCTGCTCGCATTCTCGTTCGCCGTCGCCATCTACCCGTTCGTGCCGGTGAGTTCGATCTCCGCGGACTTCACGCTTGCGCAGATGCTGCCGATGATGTTCTCCGAGCTTTTCATCGGCGTGATCATGGGCGTGATCATGGGCATCCCCATGATGGCCATCCAGATGGGCGGTTACATGATGGGCTACCAGATGGGGCTCTCGCTTGCCGAATCGTTCAACCCCGAGCTTGACACGAACTCCAGCGTGATCGGGCAGCTACTCTTTTACCTGAGCATCTTCATCTACATCGGCATCGGCGGGTTCGAGCTGATCTTCGTTACCATCGCAGACTCGTTCACCACGATCGGCTCGGGCACATTCACCGCCGCCGACACGCCGCTGGTGCTGCTGCTCAGCGTCATCAACTCCGGATTCGAACTGGCAATCCGCGTCGCCTCACCGATCCTGGGCGTGATCTCCATGCTGCTCATCGCCATGGGCTTCATCATGAAGACCATGCCGCAGATCAACATCATGAGCATCGGCTTCTCGATTCAGATCCTCACCGGACTCACCATCCTGATGCTGCTGATCGGCATCATCGCCACGGTCGCTGGCGACGAAGTCGTTGAGGTGCTCCGGCTCCTGAACGAATGGGTCTGGAGCTTCGCGGGGGACGCTCATGGATGACCTCGGCGAACGCAGCGAGCAACCAACCTCGCGCAAGCTCGCGGAATCTCGCAAGAAGGGTCAGGTTGCCAAAAGCCAGGACCTCTCGGGTGCGTTCTCTCTCCTCGGTTCACTCCTGATATTTGTTGCTCTGGGCTCAACCGTGGCGGCGATGTTTGCCCGTATCCTCAGCCGCACACTGGGCGGCGAGATCGCAGCCGACATCCGATCGACCGAGAGCATCGCCGCCGGCGTGAAGTTGGTCGCTTATGAAGCCATCGTGGTGGTTCTGCCGATCATGGTGCTCGCGGCGCTGGTCGCCTACCTCGGCGGCTTTATCCAGGTCGGTTGGTTGATCACCGCCGAACCGATCCGACCAAAGCTCAACAAACTCTCGCCGATCGCCGGGCTCAAACGCATCTTCGGCATCAGAGCGCTTGTGAAAACCGTCGTCAACTCGCTCAAGCTGATCGTGATGGTCGTCGTCTCGACCCTGTTCATCATCTCCAGCCTCGACACGATCGCGTCGCTGCCCAAACTCACGCCGCTCATGGCGCTGTCACAGGTCCTCCGCCTCATCTTTACGCTCGCAATGATCCTGGTCGTGCTGCTGCTCTTCATCGCGATCATCGATTACCTCTACCAGCGATGGCAACACACCAAGGACCTGCGGATGACCAAGCAGGAGGTCAAGGACGAACGCAAGACCATGGAAGGCGACCCGCAGGTCAAAGGCCGCCACCGCCAGATGGCCCGAGAGATCATCATGCAGCAGGTCGGCAAGGCCGTCCCCGAAGCCGATGTCATCGTGACCAATCCAACGCACTTCTCGGTTGCGATCCGCTATGACCCCGAGAAGATGGGCGCCCCACGCGTCACGGCCAAGGGCGCAGACCTGGTCGCGCTGAGGATGCGTCAGCTCGCTCGCCAGAGCAATGTCCCCATCGTGGAACGACCACCCCTCGCCCGAGCGCTCTACTGGGGCGTCAATGTCGGGCAGGAGGTTCCGCTGGAACACTACGAGGCCGTTGCCGAACTGCTCGCCTATGTCTACCGGATCGACACGCGCGCCGAGGCGAAATTCAAGCGGCAAACACGCGCGAACACGCCGGCGGGCGTGTAATCTACTGGTGGCGACAGGATGTCGCCGGAACCTGATGGTGCAGGAGGCACCGAGCATTGGCCAAGGGTCGCTCCAACTCGATCACGATCCCCGCGTGGGTTCTCCGCGTCGCCGAACTGCGCACCCTGATCGTGCCGGTCGGCTTCGTCATGCTGTTGGGCGTGCTGCTGGTCCCGCTCCCGCCGGCGATGCTGGACATCTTCATCTCGGTCAATATCTCTCTCGGCGTGATCGTCCTGCTCACGACGCTCTATATGCGACGCCCGCTTGAGTTCAGCGTCTTCCCCTCTCTGCTGCTCGCGACCACGCTCCTCCGCCTCGTCCTCAATGTCGCCTCGACCCGATTGATCCTGACCGCCGACGCAGCGAGCCCTGAAGAAGCCATGGGTGTGGCCGGCAAGGTCATCAGCGCCTTTGGAAGCTTCGTCGCGGGCGACTCACTGTTCGTTGGCGTCATCATCTTCTCGATCCTGATGATCGTGCAGTTCATGGTCATCACCAAGGGTGCCGGGCGAATCGCCGAGGTCGCCGCACGATTCACACTCGATGCCATGCCCGGCAAGCAGATGGCCATCGACGCCGAACTCGCCAACGGCATGATTACCGAGGATCAGGCACGCGAGCGTCGTGAGGAGATTGGGCGAGAGGCCGATTTCTACGGGGCCATGGACGGTGCCTCAAAGTTCGTTAAGGGCGACGCCGTCGCGGGCATCATCATCACCGCGGTCAATATCCTCGGTGGTTTCGCCGTCGGCACCATCGATCGAGGCTGGCCCGCAGGGCAAACCGCCGAAGTCTTCACACGACTGACCATCGGCGACGGGCTCACTTCGCAGGTCCCGAGCTTCATCATCTCCATGGCCGCGGCGCTCATCGTCACCCGCTCGGGTGATAAGAACAACCTCGGTGCCGAACTCACCAGTCAGCTCACCGCGCAGCCCACCGGGCTGATGATCACCTCGGTCTTCCTCTGTTTGCTCGCGTTCACTCCCCTCCCGACCGTGCCGCTGCTCGCGACCGGGCTGGGCATCGGCACCATCGGCTTCACCATGATCCGCCTGGCACGAAACGAAACGCGCGATGCCAAGCGTCAGGAGATGGAGAACGCCGCGCCAGGCGCACCCGAGCCACCACCTATCGAAGATCTCCTCAAGGTCGATGTGCTCGAGCTGGAGGTTGGATACGGGCTCGTACCGCTCATCGATACCAGCCAGGGCGGAGATCTGCTCGATCGCATCAGCGCTGTCCGTCGTCAGCTCGCCGTCGAGCTCGGTCTTGTCATGCCACCCGTGCGCATCCGCGACAACATGCAGCACGCACCCGGAGAGTACCGCGTCAAAATCCGGGGCAATGTTGTCGCCAACGGCGGGGTCGAGCCCGGCAAGCTGCTCGCCATGGATTCGGGCTTGGTCACCAAGAAGATCGACGGCCTGCCCACCAAGGAACCCGCATTCGGGCTCGATGCCATGTGGATCGATTCGCAGCAACGCCGCCAGGCCGAGGCACTCAACTACACCGTCGTCGATCCCACCAGCGTGCTCGCAACCCACATCACCGAGCTTGTCAAGACCCACGCCGACGAGCTGCTGACACGCGAGGAAGTCAACAACCTGCTCGAGGGGCTCAAAGAGAAGGCCAGCAAGCTGGTCGAAGAGACCATCCCCGCCGTCATCAAGACCGGCGAGCTGCAGAAGATCCTCCAGTCGCTGCTCCGCGAACGCGTGCCCATCCGCGATATGGAATCCATCCTCGAGACCATCGCCGACTGGGGTACCAAGACCAAGGACCTTGATGTCCTCGTGGAATATGTCCGCAACGGGCTCCGACGAACGATCTGTGCCCAGTACGCGACCCCCGACGATCAGGGCGAACTGCAGCTCTATTGCGTGACCCTCGATCCGAACCTCGAGGACCAGATCAACGCCTATATCGACCGCAACGCCCAGGGAACCTCCATGAACATGCCCGCTCGGGTCGCTCGCGAGATCGCTGGAGCAATCAATGATGGATTGTCAAAGGTGACCATGGCGGGGGGGATGCCGGTCGTCATTTCGTCTCCACAGGTCCGGCAGGCGGTCTGGCAGATCATCGAGCCGCATGTGCCTGCCGCTGCAGTACTTGGGTATAACGAGATCGTACCTGGGATCAATGTCGAGTCGCTGGCGCTCATTGAACCCATCGGTGCGGATCAGCCCAGCAAGGCGACCCAGCGGCCCATGACCGCCGCGGCGTCCTGATACGACATATTCCTACACGGTTTATGCACATACCCAACCCGTGGTGGTCGCTCTGTGCCATTCGGGATAAAGTGGTAGAACACACCGATTGAACGCGACTGGGTCATCTTGCCCAGGGCGATGATGATTTTGACCCACCGCCAGGACGGCTTATGAAACTCAAGACCTACACCGCAGAAACCATGGCTCAGGCACTCGCGCAGGTCCGCAAGGATCTGGGCAAGGACGCGATGATCCTGCATACGCGTAGCTATCGCGTCGGGGCCTGGCTCGGATTCGGCGGCAAGAACATGGTCGAGATCACCGCCTCATCACCATCACCCGCCTCGAAGCCACGCTCGCAGCGAACACCCGCCCCGGCGATGGCACCGCAGCAACGCGAGGAGCAGCGCGTCCCGGAGATCGTGGTCCAGCGTGGACGCACGCTCACCCGCCAGCGCCTCGGTGCCAGTGCCGTCGAACTCAAGCCCGTCGCAGCTCAACTGGGTGCGCACCAAGAACTCGTCAGCCCCGCCCCCGAGTCCACGAAGCAGATCGATCCCCGTGGGCTCAATGGACGCGATGCGCTGTTCGATGATGCACCCAGCACCGCCACGCGTTTGCCACGCACCGAGGTGCGCGTCGAACGTCCAGCCCCGCTGCCCCCACGCGAGCCTCAGCAGCACAAGCCCGCGTCGCAGCCCAAGCCGCAGCCATCGCCCGCGCAGGACGAGAACGCACAGTTGAGAGCGCAGCTCGAGTCCATGCAGAAGATGATGGGGCAGGTCCTTGAGTCAACACGAAAGACCGCTGTCGCAGTGGGAACCGGCAAATCCGCCGACGCGCTGCCCAGCGGTGAGATGCCCGCGCCACTCTTCGCTCTGTATCGCCAGATGATGGACAACGATGTCCCCGTCGAGCTTGCCGAAAAGCTCGTCGGTAGCGTGCGTGATCGCCTCGATCGAGTGGAACTGCGAGACCCGCTCGTGGTCCGCCAGGCCATGCTCCGCGAGATCGAACAGACCATCCGCACCCGCTCCGAATCACTCCTCAATATCGATCACAGCGCGGCGACCGATCGCCCACGCGTCATCGCGCTCGTCGGCCCGACCGGTGTTGGCAAAACCACAACCGTCGCCAAACTCGCCGCCACCTACAAGCTGCGCCACAACAAGAAGGTCGGGCTTATCACCTCCGACACCTACCGCATCGCGGCCGTCGAGCAGCTTAAGACCTACGCCGGCATCATCGGGCTCCCGCTCGAAGTCGCCAACACGCCCGACGAGATGCGTGCCGCGATCGAGAAGCTCGGATCATGCGATCTCATCGTCGTCGACACCGCCGGGCGCTCCCAGAACGACCAGCGCCGCATCGAGGAACTCGCCGAGTTCGCCGCGGCCGCCCAGCCCGACGAGACGCACCTCGTGCTCTCAACCACCGTGGGCGAGAATGTCATGCGCAAGACCGCGGACCGCTTCCGCGCCCTGCGACCCGATCGTTGTATTCTGACCAAGCTCGATGAGGCGGTGACCACCGGCCCGATCGCGGGGCTCTGTGACCGCATCGGTCTCCCGTTGAGCTTCGTGACCCTGGGACAGGAGGTCCCCGACGATATTGAGCCCGCGCGTGCCGATCGATTGGCCCGATGCGTGCTCGACGGCCCTGAGGCCGTGCTCCACAGAGATGAGGTTGACGGATGAGCCAGTTCGTGTCGGCACAGAACTCAGATCAAACATCGCACGCCTCTGGTGGCGACGATCAGGCCTCACGCCTGCGTGAGCTCGTCAGCTCGCTCGAGCAGAACGCTCCGGCCCCGCACACGCAGATCGATCCCAACGACCGGCGCTTTACGCCGCCATCGCGCCGTATCCCGGTGGTTGCGATCGCGTCTGGAAAGGGCGGCGTGGGCAAGACCACGACATCGGTCAACCTCTCCATCGCCCTGGCCAAGCACAACCGCCGCGCCATCCTGCTCGACGCCGACATCGGGCTGGCCAACGCCGATGTGCTCTGCGGGCTCATGCCCAAGGCACGCCTCGAGTCCGCTGTCGGTGAAGAGTTCACGCTCGAAGACCTCGCGATCGACGCCCCAGGCGGCTTCCGCCTCATCCCCGGTTCGGTGGGCATCGGCCGCGTCGGTGAACTCGATGACAACGAGCGGCAGGTGCTGCTCAGCCGCCTCGATGATCTCCATGAGTCCAACGATGTCATCATGATCGACACCAGCGCCGGCCTCGGGCCCAGCGTGACCGCGTTCATCGACGCGGCCGATGCGTGCCTCGTGGTCGCCACTCCAGAGCCGACCAGTATCGCCGATGCCTACGCACTGATCAAGGTGCTCGTGACCCAGAATGCCGACGAGCCCGGACGCCGAGTACCGACCCTCGCGCTCATTGTGAATCAGGCGATCAACGAGAAGGAAGCCATCGCGGTGCACACCCGCATCTCGGGCGTCTGCGATCGGTTCCTGGGCTATTCATTGCCGATGATCGGATACATCCGCAAAGACAAGAAGGTCGTCAAAGCGATCAAGGCCCGCACCCCGTACATGATCGAGTCACCCAAGTGCAGCGCCTCGCGAGACATGGGCGAGCTCGCCGCGACCCTGATCGACTGGCTGGGCATCGAAGGGCGCGCCAGCGCCTCGCCCCGACGGCGGCTCTTCGGTCGCTGATCGATACACACAACCCATCCACAGATCATGCACGCTCCCGGTACCTGGCGCGGGAGTTGCGTTGAGTGCTCGCGGGCGATCTTGCGCACTTTGTGCGCATGATTCGCCAAGGTGCGATGATGAATGCGCCGCCCTGAGCCGATAGAGAAGGTGCCATGCCGCAGGATTTTACAGACATCGAGATCTTGGACGACTCAGGGCTTGCCGATCCGAGCGAGTACCTCGCCGATGTGCCTTCAGGCATGATCTCAGGCGTCTTGGGAATGATGGGCTTCACGATTGCCTGCATCGTCGGTCTCATGGCCGAGAATCCCGGCTATGTCATCCTGCTCCGTGCCATGCTCGCGATGGTTGTTTGTGCAATCATCGGGCGCGTTCTTGGCGTGGTGGGGGAGACATGTGTCCGCGAGTTCGTGACGATCTACAAGAGCGATCGTCCCAAGCCAAGAAAACCCAAGCAGCTCGTCGAACTCGAGGCTGCCCGCAGGGCGCATCAGGATGTCGTGCAAACCATGAAAAAATCAGGATAAAAGCGTGGGCACGCTGCCACACCCAACTTCCGTAACTGATATAATCATGTCAGTCTGGGCAAGGATCGCCCAAACAGACAGCACAAGCCCGGCGACCAAGCCGTAAGGGACGCAGAAACTGGAGCGTCGCCGCCGGGATCAGGCACGGGAAACCGTGCATGTCGATGGTCAAGGAGCCGACCGATGACAGCCCTCAGGTCTAAGTTCTCGTCGCGCCATAGCGCAGAGCACGCAACTTCCAGCAACCTCCCGACGCGTTTCGATGACATCGAAATGCCGGAGGTCTGGATCATGTATCAGTCCGACCCGAGCGAGGAGCTGCGAAACTTCCTGATGGAGAAGTTCCTGCATCTGGTCCGCTACAACGCGGAGCGGATCTACCAACGCCTCCCCGATGAGGTCGACCTTGAAGACCTGATGTCCGCGGGACTGTTCGGGCTCATGGACGCCATCGACGCGTTCGACCTCGATCGCGGCGTCAAGTTCGAAACCTACTGCGCCCCGCGAATCCGCGGTGCCATCCTCGATGAACTCCGCTCGATGGACTGGGTCCCCCGCCTCGTGCGCCACCGCACTTCAAAGGTTGAGGCCGCCAAGCAGCAGATCCAGATGGAGCTGGGACGCAAGCCAACCGACCAGGAAGTCGCTCGTCGCCTCGAGATCGATAAGAACGAGTTCGAGAAGTACAAGCGAGACTCGACGGCCGTCAGCGTCACGAGCATCACCCGCAAGTGCTACCAGAGCGACGGCTCACGCGAGCTCCGCGAGATCGATGTCATCAAGGACGAAGCACAGGAGAGCCCGGTCAAGCTCATCCAGCGCCAGGACCTCAAGGAACTGATGACCAAGGGGCTCACACGGGCCGAGCGTCTGATCATCGTGCTCTACTACTACGAGGGCATGACGATGAAAGAGATCGGCACCACGCTCGATCTCTCCGAATCGCGCGTTTCGCAGATGCACTCTTCCATCCTCGCCCGCCTCAAGGCCCAGATGCAGCACCGCATGCGTGAGCTCGAGCCAATGGGCTCATGATCCAGAATCGATGATTCTCTCTCGACCGGCCCTCGGATGGGCCGGTTTTTTCATGTGTTTCTCGCCTTGAAGTGCCCACGCCCCTTGCCTTCACTGCGTTATGCGACACGACGCATACATCGCGATGGGAGCAAACCTCGGTGATCGAGAGGCAAACCTTACCGGCGCACTCAGTGCCATCAACGAACTCTCGGACACATCCATCGTGCAGTGTTCCACAATCATCCAGACCGACCCTGTCGGCCCACCGGGCCAGGGGCCCTATCTCAACGCCGTTGCCCATGTGCGAACCTCGCTGACTCCCCGGGAGCTTCTCGGTGAGCTGCTCGCCATAGAGGCACGCTTCGGGCGAGATCGCTCGGGCGAGGAGCGGTGGGGACCGCGGACGCTTGATCTCGATGTGCTGATCTATGCCGACCGGCTCGTGGATGAGCCGGGGTTGAGCATCCCGCACCCCCGCATGCACGAGCGGGCGTTCGTGCTGATACCACTGGCCGAGATCGCTCCCGATCTCGAGATCCCTGGGCGCAAAGAAACGCCCCGGGAAATGCTCGGGGCGATCTCGCACTAAAGAGTTGATTCGGTTGCTCAGCTGGCCTCGGCACGCGGGTGCGCGTCGTCGTACGCGTTCTGGACACGCGAGGTCGAGAGGTGCGTGTAGACCTGCGTGGTCGAGAGTGACTGATGCCCCAGGAGCTCCTGCACGCTGCGGAGGTCGGCACCGTTGTCGAGCAGGTGCGTCGCGAACGAGTGGCGGAGCGTGTGGGGCGAAATGCTCGGATCCAGACCCACGGCACGCAGGTACTTGTCGAGCTTGCGGCGGACACTACGCGACGAGAGTCGCTTGCCATGCTTGTTGAGGAACAGCGGAAGGGCCTCGCTTGCGTTGTGACGGTTCGACCAGATCGGTCCGAACTTGCTGTCGTTGCTCATCAGCTCGATGTAACGGCGGATCGCGGCCAACGCGTGTGAGCCAAGGGGGACGATGCGTTCCTTGCGCCCCTTGCCGCGGACATGCATTGCCTCGTTCTCAAAGTCAAGATCGTCGTGGTTGAGCCCGACCAGTTCCGAAACGCGGATGCCGGTTGAGTAGAGCGTCTCGAGCATGCCGCGGTCACGCCGACCGAGCACGTCGTGCTCGTTGGGGGCCGCCAGCAGACGCTCGATCTGTTCAATGGTGATCGCCTTGGGCAGACGCTTGGATTGACGCGGCGTACGGATCAGCGTCATGGGGTTGGCCTTGGTATAGCCCAGGCGGTTGCCCCACTTGAAGAATGATCGCAGGGTCGCGATCTTGCGGGCCATCGTGGCCGGCGAGTAGCTCTGCTCGCCCAGAAAACCAAGGTACGCACGGATCAGCTCCGCGTCCGCGTCACAGATGATGTTCGTGAGCGTCGGGCGATCAATGCTGCCAGCGATATCACCGCCGGGTGACTTGCGGGTGCTCAGCGCGTGCTGCTCGGCGTTCTGATCGATATTGATGCCAGTGTCGTTGACGAGGTACTCGATGAACTGACGCAAGTCAGCGCCATAGCAGCGAGCGGTATAGGGTGAGAAATGGCGCTCGTCGGTCAGGTAACTTGCGAACTCATTGGTAATCGGCAGCGTCGTCATGCGTGTGCTCCGGGCGAACCGCTAAGCGGTGAAAAGGAATGGGTCAAACTCCTGTGCGTTCCGTCTGTCGTGCTATCGGGCTTTCGAAGGTCCGCCTGAAGGCGGATCGAGGTGATGATGCACAACAATTTCGGACGCGATCAGCTCCGCGTCACCCCATGTCAGCGGGTTGTTCGGGTCATCGGCAAGTTCTGCGAGCTGTTCGAGCAGATCCCCGGCCCCGTCAGGAGCGCAGGCGAAACGCCAGAAGTGGGGAGGACGCTGCAGCGTCACGCACACCATGTCGCCACCATGATGTGGGCGGTCTCGGCGTGTCTCGGACTGGTGTGATGGGTGATCCACAGTCGTGCTCCTCAGAGGGGAGCACGAAGCCACCCTCAGTTGCCCGGGCCCCGTCTGGCTTGTTGCTGAGCCAGACGCAGCCACTCTTCATCGATCAGCCGACCGATCGAGTGATGGGCGGCGAACTGCGTGTACAGGTCCATGCTCGCCATGTAGATCCGCCATTGCAGGGCGCTGTTGTGATCGCTTCGCCCGATGGCATACTCGCGGAGTGCCATCTGCACATCGTGGTTGCGAGCATCGAGGTGCTCGCTGACGACCGTAACGGGTTCGCCCGCGAAGGTGAGCCCGTCGTAGGTGCCGAAGTCGGTAAACGCCATCGAGAGTGCGCGGCTGTCGAGCTTGGCCTGTGACGCCTGGGCCATCGAGCCTGGGCGGGCATACAGCGCCAACGCGAGCCCGAGCACGGGAGGGTCGTATGGATCGAACGCGGTGATCGATCCGACCAGGATTGCGTCGACACCCAGATACTCAGCGAGCTTGTGGGCGTCGCTGGAACTCTCGATCCCGTTGATGTATCCCAGAGAACGCATCGCGTCGATGCTGCGGTTGATCGGCAGGCAGCGAACGCCCCGAACACCCTGCACGGACGCCACGATGGCGTCGCCGATGGCCGCTGAATCGGCAACCGAGGTGCCCGACTCGTTGAGGGGAGGGATCACCGCCCACAGGACATCGCCCTGCGCTGTGTCGTAGGGCGAAACGATGACACCGGGCGGGTAAAGCTGATCGCGAGGCTTGGTCGCGGCGCATCCGCCGACAACGGCGGAGGCACACACGATCGTCGCGACGATCAGCGTGGTGAGCATGGTCTGTGCACTTGTCATGGCGTCCTGCCAGATACTGAGACGGGCGTCCGTTCCCGTCCGAGATGCTTACCGGGGCCAGCTGCCCCTGGAAACGCAGGGCGTGTCTTTCGACACGCCGAGCGGGTGGGTGGGTTATTCGTTGCTTTCGCCGGTGGGAACAGTGGCGAAGGAATCAGACATGTTGGGCATGGTCAGGCTCGCGGCACGGATGGCCGGTGAGAGTTCCATCGACCAAAGGTGGTCCTGCCCGTCCATATTCGAGACAAAGAAGATGTCGTTGTTGCGCCCCCAGACCGGCATCAGGTCGATCGTGTCGCCATCGGTCAGCTTGATCTTGCCGGTGCCTGCGGTCGAGACCATCCAGATCGTGGAAGACTCTGGGCGGGCTGTGCCGCCCTGCGCCCACGACTCAGAGTTCGGGACCGCGGCAAAGGTGATGAACTTGCCATCGGGAGACCATGAAGGGTTGATCAGGGCCTGATTGGGGCCCGCGGCGATCTCGGTTTCACGACCGGCGGTGCCGGGAACGGGGTTGTAATCCAGGGTCCAGACCGAGAAGGCGCGATCGCCACGCTCACGCGAACGCTGGAAGAGGATCTGGTCCGCGCCGGCGATGCCGGTGCCCGACACCGGGCACCACTCGGGGAAGAGACCGAAGCCGACGAACTGGGGACCCGCGTCGCTCAGTACATCTTTAACCCAGATCTCCCAGCGACCAGACTGCTGCCCGAGACGGCAGAACGCGATCTGACGCCCGTCGGGCGACCAGGTCGGATGCAGATCGTGGGCGCTCTCGGCGGTGAGCTGAACGACCTTGCCGCCCTCGAAGGGCATGACGAACAGGTCCCAGCTGCCGGTGCGGTCGGAGGCGAACGCGATGAAGTTGCCATCGGGCGAGATCGCGGGCATGACATCCTGCGCCGGGTCGTCCGTCAGGCGGGTCACAACCGAGCCGTTGTTGGACTTCATGTAAATATCAGCGGTGGGGCGGTGCTGGGTGCTCGCGAAGACGAGGTAACGCCCGTCGGCAGTCACGGTTGGGTCGAAGTCCGAACCCGCGTACGAGCTGGTGACCTGGCGGACATTGATCGTCGCTCGGACCGCATCGGTGGTGGTCTCGCTTGGCAGCTCGATGCCCATCGCGTTGGCATACACGAAAGCGCTGATGTCGCCCGAGCGGAGGGCCGCAGGCGATTCGGTGCTGTCGCTGAAATAGGGGTCACGGGCAACGGGCGTGGCCGCGTCCGCGTTGCCCAGACGCATGTTCTGCTGCTCGGCGCTGCCACCGATCTGCTCGTCCTTGAAGCCGGTGGTGGGTTCACTGGACGCCACCTTCCTCATCGGGGTGGTTCCAGCGGTGTCCTCCGCGCTCATGGCGGTGATGCTGGCGCTGGAGTTGCTCTGAAGCGAACCGCCAAGACGGGGTTCGTCGATGTGCACGTTTGACCGAGTGTTGCCGGCGCCAGCGGTGCTGCGTGATGGTGTTTCTGACGCAACGAGGTAGCTGCTGGTGCGGGCCTGGGCCTGCTGAGCTTCGATCTGCGACTGCTTGTTTTTGTTGAAGAACCCAGTCCGCTTGGCGCCGCACGCGGGCAGCACAGCGAGCGACCCGGCGCAGGCGATCATGAGAACAGGGCACAGCAAGGAAGAGCGGTTCTTGGTGTTCATGGTGGATCCCGATGTGTTGATGGCGTGGCGCATGACGGCACTCCGCTGAGCGAGCCGAGCACGCTCGGCGACGCTTCCCCCCAACGCGTACCCGCGGGGTGTTCGTCCGTGGTCGGCGGGCTCCGCCCGGTCGAGCCGATCTGTGTCGTCCCTGCCCAAAGTCCTGTGGGCGTGGTGGGGGACGCGGGGCGTGCGTGCGGGGCTCCGCCCGCGGCCGAGCACGCCTCGTTCACTACCCCTTATCGGACGAGTCCCCAAACCGGCTTGAGACGCGATAACCCGTTCAGGACCAGAATTCACCCAAAGGCCAAAAAAGAAGCCGGGCGGATCCCACCACAGATCCGCCCGACAGGGAGAGAGTGCTCGTTGCGATATCCCTAGCGCAGCCGGCACACCGGTATCAATGTGTCTGAATCAGCCCTCAGGCCACGCGTCGACGCACCATGATCGCAGGCGCATCGCCCGGGCGGTCCCAGTGGGACTCCCGTCCACGCGGCTTCTGCGACTCCAGCAGGTGATCGAGGTACTTGTCCAGCGACTCACGCTTGAACTGCTTGAGGTACTCGACGGTTGCCGAGCGGTTGATCGTGATGATCTGATCAACGACCTGCTCGATCGAGAGCTCGGCGCGAGGCGCACAGCCCCGATCGAGATCACGCTTGGTGTTGGAACGGGTCCAGGAAAACAGATCGGTCATGGCGAGTCTCCGTACTCACGCAGTGGAACATATCAGCCCTGAGAGCGGCCTTGCTCATCACGGGTGCCCGCTGCATATCGGGAGCTTCCTGCGCGATAAAGCATCGGATAACCGCTTCGGACCCAACACGCCCACAGAATTCTGCGCCCGAAGCGCAGCTTTCGCGTGCTTGTGAATGGATTGTGAATAGGGTTGTGCATGATCATCCTCATCCAGCATGACGACCCTCATGGCAAGGTGTATCGAGATCTGGTTCTGGGTGAAACGCATGCGATTGAGCCCGAGCGATCCCTGCTCGAGGGGCTGATCGTGCCGGTTCCAACCCCGGACGCGGTGGTGCTCGGAGATGATGTCGGGCACCGGGGTGCATCGCCCGATGAGGATGCGAGTTCCTGGCTCCAGAGCTGGTCGCAGTTGGGGTGGGAGCGGTTCGACCAGGCGTTCCGAGACGCAAGCGAGACCGCTGGCAACAGCGGCACCCAGCTGGTCATCCGTCCGAGCAGCACCGGTATGCTCAGCGATGCCGTCTGCACGCTCAACTGGTGCACGAGGGGAGCGGGGCAGGGCGCCATGCTCCTGCTCGATCCGCTGGGTTGGGTGGTTCCGTCGATGATGCGCGATATCGAGGATCACCTGGATCGCATCACCGAGCTCTGCGAGCAGATGGTTGCCCACGGACGGGTCTGGGGCGTGTTCATGCGATCGGTGGATTGGAATGCGGACAAGAGTCGGCTCGTTCCGGCCTCGGTAGGAGCGGGGGCGATCGATCAAGGCATGCTTGATGAGAAGCTCCGCCCGCTGATCGAGTCGGCCAGACGCTGCGTGCTCCTGGACCCCAGCGATATCGCCCGAATCGAGCCCGGTCCTCCTATCGAATCCTGACCCGAAGCGGCAACCTTGCTAGAGTAGTATGGGCGTCGCGATGCCCATTTCTTCGAAGAGTCAGGGAGCACCATGAGCACCGTCAACCACCCGACATTCAAGCGTGTGAAGAGCCGATTCCCCAGCGCCAAGCTCCGTGCCAGCGAGTTCCGGGATCAGCCGACGCTCGTCGTCGAGCCGGGCGATCTGCACGCGATCATGAAGTTCCTGCGTGACGATGAGGAGTGCAAGTACAACTTCCTCTCCGATGTCATCGGCATCGACTACCTCAACTACCCCGCCAAGACGGTGGGGCGCTTCGCTGTGGTCTACAACCTGTGTGCCTACAGCCGTGACGATCGGTTCTTCGTCAAGGTATTCCTCGACCCATCGTTGCCAACAGACGGCATCGAGGAAGACCCGGCGCTGATCGTGGATTCGGTATGTGACCTCTGGCCCGGTGCCGAGTGGACCGAACGCGAGGTCTTCGACATGTTCGGGATCCGCTTCCGCAACCACCCGGACCTGCGACGCATCCTGCTCTGGGAAGACTACCCGGCCCACCCGCTCCGCAAGGACTACCCGCTGCGTGGTCGAGGTGAGCGTGAGTCCTACCGCGTCGTGGATCGCACCAGCTCCTGACATTTCAAGTCCATCACTTTACCTGATCGGTGCACCTGCGAAGGGCATCGTGTCGGGTGTGATGTATACAGGTGTTGTGAAGGTGACATCCATATCCTGATCCGGTATGTCGAACCGGGCTTCGATGAAGTACGCGCGGTAGCCCGATCCAGGAATCTCGACATGCCCGACGGCTCGATGGTCGCGTGTAGGCGTCAGTGGCGTTGCAGACCAGGCGTTCCCGATCGATGATTGCCGAAAGTCCCTTGTGTCCGGGTTGAACGCTTCCCAGAGCGTGACATGCTTGGGTTGCTGATCGCAGCGGATGCTCAGCTGGGCTCGGCATGGTCCGCTGCCCGAGAGATTGACCCCGACCGCGTGCAGCCAATGCAGCGATGGCAGGGGGCGATCGTGCTCTACGGCTTCGCTGAATCCCACAAGTGATTCCATTGCGCTCTGGTGCCCCTCTGGCTGCTCATCGCCATCAAAGTCGAGGTCATGATCGGTGTTTGGGACAAACCTCAGTCTCGTGAGCCCGGGCAGATCGTCGAGGTAGTGCTGGACCGAATCGGGCAGGAAGAACTGATCACCGGTTGAGTTGAGCAGGAACTTTGGCATCGTGAAGCGGTTGCGGTAGAGGTACGGGTCGACATTCTCCCGCACGACGCGTCCACGCTTGGAGCCCAGTGGCCGAAAGAGTTCGCGATCGGTGTAGTCATGGATCGCCGGAGACCACGCGCCGTAGGCCGACCAGTGGTGCTCGATCGAAGCGGGGAGGTCGAAGGTATCGATCACGATGGGCATGAGCCCGCGAACTCGATCGTCGACAGCGCCAGTAAGCCATGTCGTCCAACCTCGCTTGGAGGCACCGGTCACCAGAAAGCCATCGATCGTGAGTGGTTCTGGCTGCTGGGCGAGGAACTCTTGCGTCGCGTCCATCGCGGCGATGGCCGATTTCACCATAGCAATCTGTGCGACCCAACCCGCGTCCTGCGTCCTGATGGCCCGCACCCACGACTGGGCGATCAGGTCGTCCTCCCGTCGACCCACCTCGCCACTCGGGTCCTCATGATCGATGATCGCGAGCGGCTGGTTGGGGACATTGGGCAGCAGCACACAGACCGAGCGGGTGGCCTGCGCGAGCTGCAGCAGGGTGTCATCGATCTTGCTGGGCGACTCATTGGTCCTACTGCCGCCGGAGATCACGAGCAGCGCCGTCGTAGAGTCTGGCTCGGCTGGACGGACGATCTGTAGGTTGTGCGTCCACACCGGGTGCGAGACTTCCGACTCGTCCCGCCATGTCTGGCTGGTGAGCCGAAGGGTGTACCCCGTCGCAAGTTCACCGAGATCATGCGTGCGGACAAGCTCGAAGCTGAACGCAGGGTCAGGCCTGGCGGTCGCCCGATCGAGCAGCGTGCCGTTGACCGTCGTCTGCGGTGCCCGCTCGACCAACGCATCACAACCAGCCAATACAGAACAAAGAACTAAGAATATGAAGCGAAGCATAAGAGCATGATCGCCTTTCGGAGAGCAGGAAGCTGTGCGAATCGCGTCAATCTTCGATGAACCTGCACGATGCGTGCTCCACTTCATTGGGAACCCTGATTCAAGATTCGGGCACTCACAGGCGTATGATCAACCGCAATCGGATTTGACCCAAAGGAGTGGACCTGCATGGACCCCCAGACCCGCATCACCCAGTTCCAGCGACTCATCGCCGATGACCCCAGCAACGACATGGCCTACTTCTCGCTGGGTAACGCCTTCCTGCAGAACGAACAGTTTGAGGAGGCGGGTGAGACCTTCGCCAAGTGTGCCGAGATCAACGAGGCGATGACCAAGGCCTACCAGCTCGCGGGCGATGCCTATATCAAGGCGGGCAAGGTCGATCTGGCCAAGGTGGTGCTAACCAAAGGCTATATCGAGGCCACCACCCGTGGTGATCTGATGCCCAAGAACGCGATCGCCGACCTGCTTGAGTCGATCAATGCGCCGCTCCCGGAGGTTCGCAACGAGCCCAAGAAGGCCCCGGAGCCGGCCGGCGACTTCAAGTGCCAGAAGACCGGACAGCTGGGCACCCAGCTCGCCCGTCCTCCGTTCCGCAACCCGCTGGGGGAATGGATCCAGAGCAACATCTCCAAGCAGACCTTCGATGAATGGATCGGCATGGGGACCAAGATCATCAACGAGCTCCGCCTCGATCTGTCCCGAGACGAGCACGACGCCGTCTACGACTACGCCATGCGGGTCTACCTGGGCATCAGCGACGACCTTTTCCGCGACATGATGGGCAAGGAGCCTCCTATGCCCGATGGGCAGTACAAGGGCGTGGTCGACGACATCATGTCCCGCGGCGGGCACCTGGAGAGCGAGCAGGGCAACCTGCACACCCGGGTAGAGGACTGATTTCGGGCTCAGAATCGTCAAAATTCGTACGGTTTCTCGGTTTGGCGATGTCCTGCTTGAGGCCTAGAATAGATACCGATCCGCAACGAGCGGGTCATGCAGCCAGATTGGCGGCGTAAGTGGTGGAGTGACAGGTTCTAAGCGAACCGATCCACGGCTGCGTACGCGACGGAAGGAAGAACGAATTCATGCCATTGCCAGCTGAACAGAAGCAGCAGATCATCAAGGACTTTGCCCGCAAAGAGGGCGACTCGGGCAGCCCCGAGGTGCAGATCGCGCTGCTGACCGCACGCATCAAGCAGGTCGCGACCCACCTCCGCGAGAACAAGGGCGATGTCCATAACCGCCGCGGGCTGGTCATGATGGTCTCGAAGCGGAACCGCCTGCTCCGATACCTGTCCAAGAAAGACCATAACGCATACATCGACACGATTCAGCGTCTTGGATTGCGTAAGTAAAAGACAAACCAATCGCCCCGCGTGTACGAGAGTGCACGCGGGGCTTTGTTGTAAGCGGCTCCCCAGAGCCGTTCCGAGATAGACCCGGGCCCATTGAGAGTGGCAGCAGACGACGGACAGTCCAGCGTGCGACTGTTTCTCGTCTTCTGCCTCTCAAATGCGTGAGGATGGGTCCATGAGCTGGCGGTGCGTGCGCTGATCAATCGGTGATCGGTGACGCATCATCATCGGCGACCTCACGGCCGACGCGGCGCATCACACGCGCCTCATTTGGAAGGTAGAAAAACATGACAACCACAAACACACCCGTCGTCGTCGAGAAAGAAATCGGCGGCCGCACGATGCGAATCGAGACCGGGCAGATCGCCAAGCTCGCTTCGGGCTATGTGCTGATGAGCCACGGCGACACGACCGTCGGCGCCTCGCTGGTCCGCGCCGATCCGCGTCCGGGCCTCGATTTCTTCCCGATGCAGATCGATTACCGCGAGAAGCTGTCAGCCGGCGGCAAGTTCCCCGGCGGTTTCCGCAAGCGTGAGGGCGCTCCCAATGAGAAGGAAGTCCTCACCATGCGCATGATCGATCGCCCGATCCGCCCGCTCTTCCCAGACGGGTTTATCGAAGAGATCCAGATCCAGTGCTGGGTCATGAGCCACGACGGCGAGAACGACGCCGATGTGATCTCAGGCTCGGCCGCATCGGCCGTGCTGGCGATCAGCGACGCCCCGTTCGAGGGCCCGACCGCGACTGTGCGTGTCGGTCGCATCCACACCGAAGACGGCATCGTCCACATCATCAACCCGACCAACGCCCAGCTTGAGTACTCGGACATCGATCTGGTGCTCGCGGGCCACAAGGACGGGATCAACATGATCGAGGTCGGCGCCGCAGAAGTCCCCGACGATGAGGTCCTCGCGGCCATCGAGTTCGGCTATGAGCACGGCGTCAAGCCCGTGCTCGAGCTGATCGAGGAACTGGTCGCCAAGGTCGGCAAAGAGAAGCGTCTGGGCGACCACATGAACATCATCCCCGATGATGTCATGGCCGAGGTCACCAAGCTCGTCGAGAAGGAACTGACCAAGGCCCGCCAGATCAAGAGCAAGAATGAGCGAGGCGATAAGGTCGGGCAAATCAAGAAGGCCATGCTCGATGAGCACTTCAAGGTTAACGAGTCGGGCACACCCGGCGAATGGGAAGCGAGCAAGAAGCGTCGCGGCCAGGCTAGCGAGGCGTTCCGCAAGCTCGAGAAGAAGATCACCCGCAAGCTGATCATCAAGGAAGGCACCCGCGCCGACGGTCGTGGGTTCAAGGAGATCCGCCCGCTGCACATGGAAGTGGGCAAGTTCGCCCGCAACCACGGCTCGGCCCTCTTCCAGCGCGGCGAGACCCAGTCGCTCGTGTCCTGCACGCTCGGCACCGGCCGTGATGAGCAGGTCGTCGACGGGCTCATGCCCGAGTACAGCAAGAAGTTCTACCTGCACTACAACTTCCCGCCCTTCTGCGTGGGCGAGGCCGGGCGCATCATGGGCCCGGGTCGTCGCGAAGTCGGTCACGGTGCGCTCGCAGAGCGTTCGTTGATGGGCGTGCTTCCCAGCGCTGAGGACTTCCCCTACACCATCCGTGTTGTGAGCGACATCACCGAGTCCAACGGCTCTTCGTCGATGGCTTCGGTCTGCGGCGGCTGTCTGGCGTTGATGGACGCGGGCGTCCCCATCACCAACACCTGCGCCGGCATCTCGGTTGGTCGCTTCACCGATGACAACGACGAGAACGAGGTCTTCGTGACCGACATCATCGGCGAAGAAGACTTCTTCGGCGACATGGACTTCAAGGTCTCGGGTACCCGCGATGGCATCACGGGCATTCAGCTCGACCTCAAGGCCCGCGGCTTGGTCATGAGCCAGATC
>JAGQON010000099.1 GCA_020427395.1 Phycisphaerales bacterium | reverse complement strand
TTGCTTCGCAATCAAGATGATCATTGGCAATGAGAACGATCAAGTGTCAAAAGGGCAATTGGTGGATGCCTTGGCATGCACAGGCGATGAAGGACGTGATACGCTGCGATAAGCCGTGGGGAGCTGCGAATAGGCTTTGATCCATGGATCTCCGAATGGGGGAACCCACCTTTGATCCTTGGGAAATCGGACTGGTTTTGTCCTCACGGACGTACCGCAGGCCTTCGGGCCTGCTGTCCTGCGGACGGCGCGCGCCAAACGTGGCGCGGCGGGCCTTGCCCGCTCCGGACGTTTTGTCCGGGTGGCGTCTTGTCGTGAGACGTAGAACCGGTGCGGTTTCCAAGGATCGTTAAGAAGGTATCTTATTCTGAATACATAGGGATAAGAAGCGAACGCAGGGAACTGAAACATCTAAGTACCTGCAGGAAAGGACATCAACCGAGACTCCGTTAGTAGTGGCGAGCGAACGCGGACCAGGCCAGTGGCTGATGATTGACAAGCGGAACCGTCTGGAAAGTCGGGCCATAGTGGGTGACAGCCCCGTACGCGTAATTTGGTTATCAGTCCTTGAGTAGGGCGGGACACGTGAAATCCTGTCTGAACATGGGGGGACCACCCTCCAAGCCTAAGTACTCGTGCATGACCGATAGCGAACCAGTACCG
>JAGQON010000098.1 GCA_020427395.1 Phycisphaerales bacterium | reverse complement strand
AGAATGATCCGCTCCAGGAGCGCTTCCGGCTTCTGAGTTGGGTATCCCACCACCTCAATGCGGTCAGCGGGTTGGAGCATCGGCAGCCGCCAGACGTCGTCAATCGTCTTGTGTGTCGAAGTGATGTAGATGACATTGCCGTTCTCGTCCTTCGCGTTCACCACCGACTGGGTTTCTTTGTCCCATACTCGTTTGATCTGCTGAACAGGTGCTTCCCGTTTCTCTCGAAGCTTGTTGAACTGAAAGCTCTGCGACTTCGAGTACACAAGTATCACGTCGTGGTCGGAGGCAAAGCGATTGATGTTGCCTTGCATCTTGTTGTAGTAGTGCCAGACGATCTCGTTCTGGAATGAGGTCGGCCCGAACACCTCATCGAGCAAAGCGCGGAGGTAGTGCGACTTATGCCAGTCGCAGTGGAGGCAGAAGACGCCATCTTCACTCATCAGCTCGCGCATCAAGATCGCTCGTTCATACAGGAACTGAAGATACTCGTCGTTGGTCCACACGTCCGTGTACTGCTTTTCTTCGAATGCCGTGTAGGCCGTCTCTGTCGCCTTGCCTCTTACCTTAATCTTCTTCTTGTACTCAATCTTGGAGTCAAAAGGCGGGTCGACGTAGATGAGATCAACTGAACCCCTGAAGGCCTTCAAAAGATGGCTCATGACCT
>JAGQON010000097.1 GCA_020427395.1 Phycisphaerales bacterium | reverse complement strand
GGTACTTGTTCACTATCGGTCGCCGAGGAGTACTTAGCCTTGGAAGATGGTCCTCCCAGATTCACGCCGGGTTCCACGTGCCCTGCGCTACTCGGGTGCCAATGCAGAGGTGTATCGTTTTCGTGTACGGGGCTGTCACCCTGTATCGCCAGCCGTTCCAAGCTGTTCCACTAACCATACACTTGATAACTCTGTGAGAGGCTGGTGCACTCTCTCACTGGACCCACAACACCCATTCAGCAACGCCACCAGGCTTACACTGATTGGGTTTAGGCTGGTCCCCGTTCGCTCGCCGCTACTAGGGGAGTCTCTTTTGATGTCCTTTCCACCAGGTACTTAGATGTTTCAGTTCCCTGGGTTGGCCGCACCGGACCTATGTATTCAGTCCGGCACTAGTGCGTATGACCGCACTCGGTTGCCCGATTCGGAGATCTCCGGATCAACGCTTGTTCGCAGCTTCCCGGAGCTTTTCGCAGCTATCCACGTCCTTCTTCGCCTCTCGTCGCCTAGGCATCCACCGTGTGCCCTTTCTAGCTTGACCGTATCCCTAAGGCACGTTTCGTATCTTTTCGTTCGAGTCCAGGGTTCGAGTCACGAGCTTTGCTCATAACCCAACCGGAACTTTCACTTCTTTCGGCAGCTTTGCTGCCGTCTAGAAAGGAATTTCT
>JAGQON010000096.1 GCA_020427395.1 Phycisphaerales bacterium | reverse complement strand
GGTGCTCCGAAATGTTCAGTGCTGGCAGTTCTGTTCAGTGCTGGCAGTTCGTGCACCAGGTGGTGCCCCTCCCGTCGAGCACGGTGTGCGCGAGCGGTCGGCCGCAGCGCAGGCACTCCTGGCCGGCCCTGCCGTAGCAGCGCAGCTGGTGCTGGTTCGAGCCCTCTGCACCCGAGGCGTCGCGGTAGTCGCGCAGGGTCGTGCCCCCGTTCCCGATCGCCCCGCTCAGCACCTCGACCACCGCACGGTGGAGTGCCTCGGCCCTGGCCGGGCCGAGCCTTCTGGCCGTCGGACGGATCCCCGAGAGCCACAGCGCCTCGTCGGCGTAGATGTTCCCCACCCCTGCCACCAGGCGCTGGTCCATGAGCGAGGTCTTGAGCGCCTTGCGTCCCGACAGGCCGGCGCGGAGCCGTTCGGGGCTGAACTCCGGCGAGAACGGCTCCGGTCCCAGGTTGGCCAGCGTCGGAAGGCCCGAGTGGTCACCGGGTTCGACCACCACGGCCCGTCCGAAGCGCCTCAGGTCCCAGAACCCGAGGTAGTGGCCGTCGTCGAGGTCGAAACGGGCGCGGAGGTGCTCGGGGCGCAATTCGGAACCCAGTCGACCGGTGAGGTTCCCCGGGGGCTGGTCCGTGCCGTGAAGCACCGCGAGCCGACCGGTCATCCCGAGGT
>JAGQON010000095.1 GCA_020427395.1 Phycisphaerales bacterium | reverse complement strand
TCGTCTCCTCCGCCGCCGAGTTCGAGCAGAACTTCGACCCCACCAACGACCCCGCCCTCGCCGACATCCCCTCCGACCCGACCCAGGCGATCGAAGAATCCGATACGCCGCCACTGCTCGCCATGCTCCGCGCCTACCTCGAATCCATCGCCCTGGTCGCCGACGCCGACGCCATCGACCCGACCTCCGGCGCGATCACCCTCATGACCCTCCACGCCGCAAAGGGACTCGAGTTCCCGGCCGTCGCCATCGTCGGGCTCGAAGAGGGCCTCCTGCCCGCGCAGCGCGCCATCGCCGACGACGACGAACTCGAAGAAGAGCGCCGCCTCTGTTTCGTCGGCATCACCCGCGCCATGCAGCACCTCACCATGACCAGCGCCCGCTACCGAACCCACCGCGGTCTCCGCGAGCGCACCATCCCCTCCCGCTTCCTCTCCGAGCTGCCAGAGAGCGCCATCACCCTCTCCGACCAGACCGACGAATGGGACAACGACGAACCAACATGGGGCTCTGATTTTGAAAGCTCGAACACCCCCACCTCCCGCTTCAAAGACCGTGCGGGTAGGTCTTCTCCGAGCCATCCCCGTACTCATGGTGGGGGAGCCGGCGAACTCACCTACGAACGCGACGAGCCCGAGATGCACAACCTCGCCGCCGGCGCAACCGTCCGCCA
>JAGQON010000094.1 GCA_020427395.1 Phycisphaerales bacterium | reverse complement strand
TGAGCAGCCCCTCCTCCTCGGCTTTCGCGATGATATACGACGCCATCCGATCCTTGATCGACCCCGCCGGGTTCATGAACTCGCACTTGGCGTACACCGTGGCAGACCCGGGCTCCGGGATCTTGTTCAGCCTCACGAGCGGCGTGTTGCCGATCGCATCAAGGATGGAGTTCTTTGCTTCGATCTTCGAGCCGCTCATGGTCGTGGTGGTCATCCCCAAGTATAGCGTCCGCCCCCCAGAATGCCGACCACCCGCGCCCCGTGGACAGCGGGTCTAAAGTACCCAAAGTCGGCCCCGTAGCTCAGCGGTTAGAGCG
Source organism: Phycisphaerales bacterium (assembly GCA_020427395.1). Lineage (GTDB taxonomy): Bacteria > Planctomycetota > Phycisphaerae > Phycisphaerales > UBA1924 > UBA1924. Next base: position 360 of record JAGQON010000094.1, on the reverse strand, counting down.
CGCGACTCATAATCGTTTGGTCCCCGGTTCGAATCCGGGCGGGGCTATTTCAGACACGCCGACCTCATCACTCCGCGACCGATCCACAACGCCGCCAGCGCCCCAGCAATGGATTTCTTCTCGCTCAGCACCATCGCGTTCGCCCTTCACTGGAGCGTGGTCACGCTTATCAGCCTCCGCGTCGTGATGCGCCGCCCGCCCGTCGGCGTTGCCCTCGCATGGATCGCGGTCGTCCTCAGTATCCCCTTCGTTGGCGTCGTCGTCTACATCCTCATCGGCGAGCACTGGCTCGGACGCCACCGCCGCGCACGCATCCGCGATCGCGTCGACTCTCTCAGAAACTGGCAACACGATCTCCCC
>JAGQON010000093.1 GCA_020427395.1 Phycisphaerales bacterium | reverse complement strand
CATTGTCTAAACGGATTTGCCTATTTAGACTGCCTCAATGCTTAGCCGTACATAACCAACAGTACGGTTAGCTTATCCTACTGTGTCACTCCATCTCTCAAACGCTTATTGGCGGTACAGGAATATCAACCTGTTGTCCATCACCTACGCCTTTCGGCCTCGGCTTAGGTCCCGACTAACCCAGGGCGGACGAACCTTCCCCTGGAAACCTTGGGTTTACGGCCCGTGGGATTCTCACCCACGTCTCGCTACTCATGCCAACATTCTCACTCGTATACTGTCCACATGTCCTTACGGTCATGCTTCAGCCTGCATACGAAGCTCCCCTACCCATCATAAATGATGCCGTAGCTTCGGTAGTACGTTTTAGCCCCGGAAATTTTCGGCGCAGGATCACTCGACCAGTGAGCTATTACGCACTCTTTAAATGAGTGGCTGCTTCTAAGCCAACATCCTGGTTGTCTGTGCAATCCCACATCCTTTACCACTTAACGTACATTTAGGGACCTTAGCTGACGATCTGGGCTGTTGCCCTTTTGACTATGAATCTTATCACCCACAGTCTGACTCCCAAGTAAAAGAAAACGGCATTCGGAGTTTGATAGTCTTCGGTAAGTGCAATACCCCCTAGGACATTCAGTGCTCTACCTCCGTTTCTCTACGCTTGAGGCTAGCCCT
>JAGQON010000091.1 GCA_020427395.1 Phycisphaerales bacterium | reverse complement strand
GGCGTTTCCCCTATTTGTGGACCACTGAAGCGGTCGCGGTGCCCGCACCGCCCGGAAATACAGATCGAAATACGGATCGGAACAAGGTCGATGAACGATAGGGCCGGAATAGACAGAACACGCCACAGCAGGAGGCACCTCGCCGCCATGGCGCTGTCGGCTGTCCTCTCGGCAGTCTCGGCAGGCCACGCATTCGCCCTCGAGTTCACGACCCCGAAAGCGGTTGTCGAACTCTTCACCAGCCAAGGCTGTTCTTCCTGTCCGCCGGCAGATGCCGCCTTGCGTGAGTTCAACCAGGGCAAGGAAATTCTCGGCCTTGCCATGCATGTCGACTACTGGGACCGGCTGGGCTGGAAGGACACGTTTGCAAGCCCCGACAACACCGAACGCCAGTGGCGTTATGCCCGCGCCTTGGGCGAGCGGCAGGTCTACACGCCGCAAGCCGTCGTCAACGGCCGCGCCCATTTCGTCGGTTCCCGCAAGGCCAACATCGCCGATGCCGCCGACCAGTTCATCCTCTCTGGCAAGGGACTGACGGTCCCCATCGATCTTACTGCAGATGGCGAAGTCATCCGGGTTGCCGTTGATGGAACGCCGGCTGCAAGGGACGCCACGCTATATGCGGTTTATTACAACGCGGAAGGCAAGGTGGCCATCAAACGCGGCGAGAACGCCGGCAAAACCATCA
>JAGQON010000090.1 GCA_020427395.1 Phycisphaerales bacterium | reverse complement strand
CAGGCGGCCTTGGTCTGGGCGATCTGGTGGAAGACGGTCAGGTAGTCGCCGGAGAGGAAGGCCCCACGGTCGATGACCATGTCGATCTCGTCGGCACCGGCCGTCACAGCGTCCTTGGTGTCGAGCAGTTTGACCGGCATCGAGGCGCGGCCACTGGGGAAGGCGGTGGCGACGGCGGCGACCTTGACCCCCGAGTCGCCCAGGACCTCCTTGGCGGTGGCGACCATGTCGCCGTAGACGCAGACCGCGGCCGGGCGGGGGGTGGTGAGGTCGCTCGGGTCGGGGGAGAGGGCCTTGGCGGCCAGGCCGCGCACTCGGCCGTGGGTGTCGGCGCCCTCGAGCGTCGTCAGGTCGATCATCGAGATGGCCAGGTCGATCGCCCAGCGCTTGCTGTCGTTCTTGATCGAGCGCGTGCCCAGTCCCGCGGCGCGGGCCTCGCACCCCACCTGGTCGACCCCCGGCAGTCCGTGCAGCCACGTCGTCAGGGCCTGGTTGGTCAGGCGCGAGACGCCGAGGAGGTCGCGGGCCCGGGCCGTGGCGTCGACGGCGGTGTCAGTGGTGCTCACCCGAGGAGTCTAGGGCGACCTTGGCCACCCACCGATTCGTTCGGGGGGCCGGGGCCCGATCAGTCTGCGGGACCGGCCCCGAGCGTCACCGTCTGCGAGTGGACCGCGCCGGCGCCGTCGGTCCAGGTGAT
>JAGQON010000008.1:115348-123465 GCA_020427395.1 Phycisphaerales bacterium | reverse complement strand
CCCTTATTGTGTTGTGCGTGGAGCGGTCAAGCTCTGCGACGGCGTGCGTCTGGTATCGAATGTATCGATGCAGGGGCCGGTGGTGATCGGCGCTGGTACGGTGGTGTACCCCGGGGCTGCGATCGGGTATGAGCCGCAGGATTACAAGTTCAAGCCGGGCACGCCCACGGCTGGCGTGGTGATCGGTGAGAACACGATCATCCGCGAGCATGTGACGGTGCACGCGGCGAGCAACGACCATACCCCGACACGGATCGGCAATCGCACCATGATGATGGTGGGAAGCCACGCTGGGCACGATGTGCGCGTGGGTGACGATGTGGTGATCGTGAACGCGACACTGCTTGCGGGACATGTGGTGGTGCAGGATCGTGTGACGATGTCGGGCAGTGTGCTGGTGCACCAGCACTGCCGCGTTGGGCGTCAGGCGATGTGCAGCGGCGGGTCGGTGCTGACGGGCGATCTGCCGCCGTATTGCCTGTGCGCGGGTCGCAACATGGTGATGGGTCTGAACATGGTGGGGATGCGCCGTTCGGGGATGCCCAGCGAGGAGATCGAGGCGGTTCGTATGGCGTACAAGCGGGTGCTGCGGCACAACCCGCCGCTGAGCGAGATGAAGGCGCAGCTCGACGAGCTTGGTGTGAACTCGGTGGCGGTGAAGCAGATCGCTGATTTCATTGGCGAGGCGAAGCGCCCGATCGTTCCGGTGGGCGGGAGGAAATCCCAGGGCCGTGACTGATCCGCATGTGGACCAACCCGGGTTTGAGAATGGTGCGGCGGGATCGCTGTGCGTTCTGGCTTCGGGTTCGAAGGGGAACTGCTCGGTGCTGGTGGTTCCTGCGACGCGTGAGACTGCGCGGCGGGTGATCCTGATCGATGCTGGGCTGAGCCCGAGCCGTACACGATTGATGCTGCATCAGCGAGGTATTCGCCCCGATGAGGTCGATGAGATCGTGTTTACGCACCTGGACTCGGATCATTGTCATCCGGGCTGGATCAACGCCTTGCGGTCGGGGTCTCGGACGGGCGCGTGGCGGGCGCAGCTTCGTGTGCACCGGATGCATATGGGTCGTGCGCGCCGGATGGGGCTGCTGTATGCACCGACGGATCCGTTCGATGAGGTGTTCTCGCCGGCGCGTGGGGTGGAGATGCGTGTGATGATGCTCGCGCACGATGACCTTGGCGTGGCGGTGTTTCGGACGCATATCGAGCTGCCGGATCGGGCGATCGCGACGATGGGTTTCGCGACGGATCTGGGGCATGTGAACCCGGGTTTGATCGAGCATCTGCGTGGGGTTGATACGCTGGCGATCGAGTCGAACTACTGCCCGGTGATGCAGGAGAACTCGGGGCGGCCGATCTATCTGCAGCGGCGGATCATGGGGGGGGCTGGGCACCTGAGCAACGAGCAGAGCGCGATGGCGGTGTCGCGGATCGGGCCACGCCGGAACCTGGTGCTGCTGCATCTGTCGCAGGAGTGCAACGAGCCGGCGATCGCGATGGGGCATCATCGTCGTTTTGTCCATGAGCACGCGGGGCGTCGGTGCGTGATTTCTTCGCAGTTCGAGCCCACGCCGTGGGTTGATATCGTGGGTGACGGCTCATCTGGGTCGATGATCGCGTTGAAGAAGCACACGCAGCCGGGGCTTTTTTCTGGTGGGGGATCGCGATGAGCGCCGAGGAGCGGGGCGATCCTCGTCCGCTGTCGTGGGGCGAGCGTGAGTCGAAGCGTCGGGCGCGGCAGCGATCGCACCGAGCGAGCGGTGCGGAGCGGGTGTGGACGCGGTCGATGAGCCGTCTACGGCGTCTGATGCGATCGCTGGGTTTGTCGCGTCGCCGGATCGAGGTTGGGGGCGTGGTGTACCGGGAGCTTTCGGGGGTTTCTCTTCGCCGGGCGTTGGGTGAGACTGGGCCTGGCGTGAAGGAGTATGAGGTTCGGTTCCCGTTGCCGGGGCGCGGGCTTCGGAGTGCGCAGTACCCGCACCGGGAGGAGATGCGGATCCGGTTCACCGCGCGTCGGCGCTTTGCGGACCTCGGTCATGATCCTCGTGTGCGTTTTGTGCATGCGATGCGTGATGTGGTGCGACCGGGGCAGCGTGTGCTGGACCTCGGGTGTGGTACTGGCGCGGGGAGTGCGCAGCTGGCGTCTGCGGTTGGTCCTTCGGGCGGGGTGGTGGCGATCAACCGCGATGGTGAGTCGATCCGATTTGCCCGTCAGCGGTACCGGGCGGACCATCTGGCGTTTGAGCTTGGGTGGCTTGACACGCTTTCGGGCGAGTTGGACGGGGCGTTCGATGTGGTTGTGGCGGTGGATCTGTTCCGCGATGCGCCCGACGACCCAGGCAAGAGCCGGGCGGTGTCGGAGCTTTGGCGTGTGGTTCGGCGTGGTGGCTGGGTGCTGCTGGTATGCAGCGATCCGAGCGAGATCGAGTCGTATGAGGATCGCCTGGGAGGGCTGGGGGGCGAGCGTGTCGAGCGTGTCGATCCGGACCCGGTGCTGGGCTGGGCGGCCGTGCGGGGCGAAAAGCCGGAGCCAACGAGGGGTTCGAGGGACGGCGGGGACGCGTGAACGCGCTACGATGATTCGATGAATGAAGATACGCATAGCGGCCATGGCGATTCGGTGAACCCCAAGACGATCGGGGCGACGGCATCCTCAGGTGCCCGGATCCTTGAACCGGAGCAGGCGAGGGCGTTCGCGGTGCTGGCGGCGCAGACGCTCGAGGACGATCGGTGCACCGATGTTGTTGTGCTTGATGTGACGGGCGTTTCGCCGGTGACAGGCTATATCGTGATCGGCTCGGGCACCTCGGCTCGGCAGATGCGCAGTGCGCTCGATGACATCAATGAGGTTGCCAAGGAACAGGGCACGAGTGCGTACGCGATCACGACGGACGACAAGGCGTTGTGGCTGCTTGCGGACTTCGTTGATGTGGTGGTGCACCTGTTTGAGCCCAACGCTCGGGCACACTACGACCTTGAATCGCTCTGGTCCCGGAGCACGCGTGTGCAGGTGCCGCCGAGTGATCGGAAGAATCGGGCGAGCCAGTCGGAATGAGCTTTCGAGTCGTCGATGTGGATCTGCCAGATCGGGCGTACGAGGTGCGTATCGGTCGCGGTGCGCTCGACGAGTTGGCTGAAGAGGCAAGGGTGCTGCTCGGTCCCAAGGCGCGGCGGGTGCTGCTGGTGCGGGACACCGGCGTTCCCGATCGGTTTGTCGATACGCTCGTCAAGGATCTGGGCGGCGCGGGCTTCGAGACGCGGGTGTGCGCGATCACGCCGAGTGAATCGATCAAGACGATGGCGACGGTCGAGGCGCTGCTTCGTGAGGCGATCACGCTTGGGATGACGCGGGTGGACGCGGTGATCGCCGTTGGCGGCGGGGTTGTGGGCGATATCGCGGGGTTTGTCGCGGCGAGTTACCAGCGTGGCGTGCCGGTGATCCAGTGCCCGAGCACGCTGCTTTCGATGGTCGATGCCTCGGTGGGCGGTAAGACGGGCGTAAACCTCGAGGTCGGCGGCGAGCTATACAAGAACATGGTGGGGGCGTTCCATCAGCCGCGTCTGGTGGTCGCTGACACGGAGCTACTGGACTCTCTGGATGCCCGTCAGCGGCGTTGCGGTCTGGCGGAGTGCGTGAAGCACGCGATGATCTGCGGCGGTGTGCCGGATGAGGACGATGGTCACTCCGAGCTGCTGGGCTGGATGCTGCGTGAGCTGGATCGGATCGTGGCGTTCGAGCCCGGGGCGATCGACGAGTTGGTGGCGAGGAATGTGGCGCTCAAGGCGAGCGTGGTGATGGGGGACGAGCGTGAGTCGCCTGATGCGAAGTCCGGCGGTCGGATGCTGCTGAACTTTGGGCACACTTTCGGTCACGCGATCGAGACGCTGGAGGGGCTGAGCCCGAGCGGAGATCCTGCGGATGCGCCGCTGCACCACGGTGAGGCGGTGGCGTTGGGGATGTGCAGCGCGTGCGCGGCGGCGGAATCGATGGGTTTGTGCGATGAGTCGGTGGTGACGGTGCTGCGTGAGATGCTTGTCCGGATCGGGCTACCGACGGTGGTCGGTGGGCTCCCCGGCGTTGATTCGATCGTGGCGCGGATGTCACACGACAAAAAAGCGGCCGGGGGTGCTTTGCGGTTGATCCTGCCCGAGGGGCTCGGTCGCTGCGTGATTATCTCGGACGCACCGAAGGAATCGCTCGAGGCGGGGCTTGTGGCGATCCGAGGGTGAGCTGCTGGGATTTAGGGGAGACCCCCTGAAATCTGGTCTGGGGCACGACTTAGGCGCAGAATATTACAGTGCTCGTATGGCAGGCTCCGATAACAACGGAGCCTTGGGGGTGTATTCAACATTCCCCAATATCTGGAGCCATTGACCGTGCGCATCTTCTCGGTGATCAATCAGAAGGGCGGTTGTGGAAAGACCACAACGGCGATCAATCTGGCGGCGGCGTTCGCCCGGTCTGGTTGTCGCACGCTGCTGGTGGATCTGGACCCGCAGTCGCATTGCGCGGCTGGTCTGGGGATACCGGAGGAGCGTCTGGACTTGGATGTGTCCGATGCGCTTCGGGCGCCGCTGGATGCGGAACTCAAGCGAGAACGGTATATCTGGCATGTTGGACGGAACCTGGATCTGCTGCCGGCTCGGATGAAACTGGCGGGGATCGAGGCGTCCGGCGGCGGGCTCGCGGATCAGCCCGACAAGGAGAAGCGTCTTCGCAGCGTGCTCGCTCGACTTACGCGGGACGATCATCGTGAGTTGCCCGAAGACCCTGATGACGATGGGTTCCTGCCGGGCTCGTTTTACGATGTGTGCGTGATTGATTGCCCACCCTCGATCGGGCTGCTCTCATACAACGCCATCGCGGCGGGTCGAGAGGTGCTGATCCCTGTCGAGACGAGTTTCTTCTCGCTCAAGGGTGCCGCTAAGCAGGTGCAGACGGCCCGCTCGATCGCGCGTCGGATTGGGATGCGGATCCATCCGCGACTGATGGCGACGATGCACGATCCTTCGCAGCCGCTTGCTCGGGATCTGCTGGATGATCTTCGTGATCGGTTTGGGAGCGGGATGATTCCGGTGGTGATCCGGTACGACCACGCGCTCAAGGAGGCGGCCTCATTCGGGCAGGCGATCGATGAGTATGCGCCGGATTCGATGGGCGCTGAGGATTACCGCTCGCTGTGCGAGTGGCTGATTGAGCATGCGAGCATCGAACGCCCTGAGCCGTGCGATCATGTGGACAGCATTGCGCCTGTGGAACCGGATGTGACGCTCGCGAACCCGAGCCTGCGTGTGCAGGTTGCGGCGGCGAACATGGGCATGAGCGAGGGAGGCGGAGACACGCCTCTGAGCCGGGCGCAGGAGTTGGCGCTGCGGGCGCGCACGATGCAGATGAGCGAGCCCCGGGGCGGCGGGACGGCGTTGGCTTCGGCACCGGTCGCGAGCAAGGTTGAGCCCAAGGCGGCTCCTGAGCCGCTGCGTCGCTCGATGATGCCCCACAAGCCGGTGGCCGTAGAACTGAAGGATGATCGCGTTGTTGATCCGCAGGCGGAGAAAGTCCGCGGGATGCAGGTGACGCGTGTGCGGCACCTCTTCGGTGTGCGAGCGAGTTCGACGGGGGCGTTGTTCGTGCAGCCCGGTTCTGTTGGGCAGGTTGTCGAGATCGCTGGCGATTTCAACAGCTGGGACCCGAGTCGCTCGCGGATGCGGTACAACGAGGCGTTGGGTGTGCATGAGCTGCATGTCAAGCTGCCCAAGGGTGAGTATTCCTACAAGCTCGTTGTGGACGGGCAGTGGGTGCTGGACCCGTACAACGGCGATCTTGTGGACAACGGGATGGGCGGGCACAACTGCCGGTTCGTGCTGGGCTGATGGTGGTCTGATGCCGGGCGTGGCTCGGCATGGGGCACTATACTGATGCTGATCGGTTCAATGGGCTGATTGGCTGTCGCGGGGATGGATCCCGGGCGAGCGAGCTGCGGAGCAGGGCATGGACGAGACACGCGACGGGAAGCATGCGGGCGAGGGAGTTGATGGGGGATCACACCCGTCGATCCGGCTGGCACCGATCGATCACGAGGAGTACGACGCGCTAGCGGAGTTGTTCCTTGGTGATGGCGGCATGGCCCCTGCTCCGTTTCAGGATGGTCGTCCGACGCACGCGACGCACACGCCCGTTCTGCACCTGGCCGCGACCGAGGATGATGGCGTAGCCGAAGAGGAGCTTGAGACTGCTTCTGGCGGCGTGATGGCGTCGCTGCGGGCGACCGACGCGCACGCATCGAAGCTGATGGCCGAGCTGATGGGGCAGGACGATCCGCAGAGCGAGGAGGGCGTGGAGTTTGTACGACTGCCCAACGCCCAGGTCGAGGTGATCGTGCTTGGGCACCTGCCGGTGCGGGCGACGCTCTGGGCTCGGCAATATGCGTGTTCCAGCGCGAAAGCGAGCGGCGAGGTCGTGGCGTTGGTCCGGGCGGCGTCGGGCAGCACGGCGATCGACTTGATCACCGGGCGAGAGCCGGTGAATGCGAGCGGGAGTGCTGATCTTCAGGGGGCGCTGGAGACGATCCATGAGACGGCCGAGCGTGTGGTGCTGCGCGTGGACGAGCGTCATGAGCCCGAGTTGCTGGATCGCCCGGAAGTCGGAATGATCACGGTGCTGACTGGGGCGGACGAGGCGGCGGTTGTGGCCTCGTACCGGCTGATCAAGACGATCGATGCGTCGCTGCGTGATCGGTTCGAGGTTGACGATGATGGCCCGCTGCTGCGGATCGCGGTGATGGGCGCGGGGCTTGAGCAGGCCGAGGACGCGCGGTACAAGCTTCAGAACGCGGTGGATTCGTTCATCGAGCGTCCTGTGGAGATCGTGATCGGCTCGGCGCGGATCGACGCGACGGGGACGACGAATATTTTCCGTGACACGGTGGCGCATCATGGCGGCGAGCTGATCGATGGCTTGGTTGCCTTGGCGCACAGGGTTGAGATGGAATCGCCGGCGGCGGTGGTTGAGACGAGGCCGATCGACGCGGGTGAAGTACGCGGTCGGCGTGCGGATTCGGCCCAGCGTCCGCATCGTGATGAGCCGCGTGAAACGCTTCGCGATGTGTCGGGTTCACCCGATGTTCGTGATGGTTTGTGCGCGTTGATCGAGGGAGTGCGTCCGATCGAGACCCGTTGCCCCAAGGCGCCGGGTGTGGAGATGGGCACGGATGAGCAGGGGCGACTGCACCTGCTGGCGTGCGATGCGGACTGCGAGGAAGCGCTTGAGCGTTTGTATGTGGCACAGAGCTGGGCCCGGGACCATCTCGGGCTGCTGCTCCGCGCGGAGCCGGGGCTGCGGATTCCCTGCAGCGATCCGATGGCCGAGAGCGACGCGGCGATGCACCTGATGTCCTATGAGCCGGCGGCGTTGCAGCGGTTGTATGACACTCGGGTGCGGATGTACGCCCTTGCACGGGTTCGCGTGGGCGGCGTGATCGCGCAGGTGGCGACGCCTCTGAACTGAGAGCGAATCACAAGCGAAATGAAAAGCCCTCGCGATTGCGAGGGCTTTGTGTTCGGAAGCATCCGGCTCTTGGGTGTCCCTCTCCGTCACGCCTTCGGCGGTCAACCTCCCCCGCAGGCGCGGGGGAGGAGATCAGGCGGACTCGGCCTTGGCGACCTTGAGTTCCTTGAGCGACGACTTGCGCTCGATGGCGGCCTTATCGATGATGTACTCGACGCCCTCGTTGTCCATTTCGGGGAGGTCGTACATGTGGTCCATCATGACCTCTTCGATCACGGCACGCAGGGCGCGGGCACCGGTCGCACGCTTGGCGGCGCGTTCGGCGAGCAGCTCGAGGGCGTCGTGAGTGAAGGTGAGCTTGGCACCCTCAATGGCGAAGAGGTGCTGGTACTGGCGGACCAGGGCGTTCTTGGGTTCGGTGAGGATCTGGATGAGGGCCTCGTTGCTCAGCGGCATCAGCGGGGTTATGACGGGGAGGCGGCCCACGAGCTCGGGGATGAGCCCGAACTCGACGACATCCTCGTTGGAGATCTGGGACTGGAGCCACTCACGCTCGGCGCGTGCGTCGATGAAGTGGCGTCGCTCCTTCTTGTCGCTGTCCTTGCTGGTG
>JAGQON010000008.1:0-115250 GCA_020427395.1 Phycisphaerales bacterium | reverse complement strand
GGTCCCGGTGCCGAAGCCGATCTTGGTCTGGCCGAGGCGGCGGCGGACGATGTCCTCGATGCCGACGAAGGTGCCGCCGACGATGAAGAGGACATTGGAGGTGTCGAACTGGATGTACTGCTGCTCGGGGTGCTTACGCCCGCCCTGCGGGGGCACATTGGAGATGGTGCCCTCGATCATCTTGAGCAGCGATTGCTGAACGCCCTCGCCCGAGACATCGCGGGTGATGGAGACATTGCCCGAGGACTTGCCGACCTTGTCGAGCTCGTCGATGTAGATGATGCCCCGCTGGGCGGCCTCGACATCAAAGTCGGCGGCCTGGAGCAGCTTGAGGAGCAGGTTCTCGACATCTTCACCGACATAGCCGGCCTCGGTGAGGGTGGTGGCGTCGCCGATGGCGAAGGGGACCTTGAGCATGCGGGCCATGGTCTTGGCCAGCAGGGTCTTGCCCGAGCCGGTGGGGCCGATGAGCAGGATGTTGGACTTGTCGAGCTCGATGTCGTTGGCCTGGTCGGACTCGGCGTGGAGCAGGCGCTTGTAGTGGTTGTGGACGGCCACGGAGAGGGACCGCTTGGCGAGTTCCTGTCCGATGACATACTCGTTCATGAACTCAACGATCTGGCGCGGGGTGGGGATTTCATTGAGGGCCGCGGACGCGGAGTTCACTCGGCGTCGTTCCTGGCGGAAGATGTTCTGGCAGAGCTCAACGCAGTTGGAGCAGATGTAGACCTCGCCCGGGCCTTCGACCATGGGGCCGACTTCACGGGAGGTCTTGCCGCAGAACGAGCATGTGGTGACCTTGCGGCCTCTGAAGCCGCTTGAGCCTGAACCGGAGCTGCCCGAGCCCGAGCCGGCGTCGGATCCTGAGCCGGAGCCCGAGTCGGTTGCGTTGACGGGAGCGGGGTTGTTCTTCTGGTTCGATGGATCTTGCTTCACGAATAGACCTCTTGTGTCGTGCCAACTTGTGAGCCCGTCTGGGCCAAAACATGCTGTGTCTGGGGGTATCGGCATTGCGAGCCCCCCGGCTCAACATGGATTCGGAGCGTCATGTCAGTTTCATGACGCGATTCTTGCGCCCCGTGAACACACTACGCAGTTCATGATACGACGGCTGCGTCGCATGTGTTTGAGATTGTGCGGGTTGGGTGTACAGACGCTCCAGACGCTACAGACGGACCCTAAACCGGGGATTATTTTTCCTCGGGGGCGTTCGCGTCGCGGTCGAGCATGGCCCGGGTTCGTTCGATGATGGTCCGGCGGGTCTGCTGGTATTCCTCCTCGGAGATCTCGCCAGATCGGCGCATCTGTTCGAGGGACTCCATGAGTGTTCCGGCGGACTGATCCTGCTCATTGGTGTCGTCGAAGATGCGTCGCTTGACGCTGAAGATGACGAGCCCGCCGATGATGGCGAGGACGATGAGGAGGATGATGTAGAGGAAGGCCCGCCCGTCGAGGGTGGATTGCTGCGCGAGGGTGAGGGCGGCGGTGGGCATGGGGAAGGGTATGCGCGGATGTCGTTATGGGCAGCCCGAGAGGTAGGACTCCACGAATGCACTGATGTCGAAGAAGTTGAGTCGTGAGTCGCCGTTTAGGTCTGTCGCGGGGGATTGGGACATATAGGCCGCGAGGAACGCGGTGATGTCGTTGGAGTTGACCTGCCCGTCGTCGTTGAAATCGGCATTGCAGGCACAGTCTGCGATGCTGATGATGGTGAGCGTGTCGGCGTTGGGTGAGGTGATGTACGCGGTTTCGTCTTCGATATGCACAAAGCCGGCGCGGTGGGTGAGCGGGAATGAGGCGATGGGTGTGGCGTCGTGGGGGGTGTTGGGGTCGAGGATGGACAGCTCGTTGCGTTGAATGGTGTAGAGCAGCCCGTCGTGGAAGTCCGCGCCATCTTCGCCGTGGCCGACGACATCGGTGACGGTGGGGTTGGCGGGGTTGGTGACATCGAAGACTTCGAGCCACCCGTTGTTGTCGTTGTGGTAGTTGGAGACGAAGATGCGGTTGGCGTCCACAGCGATGTTTCGGGCGTTGTAGTTGTTCTCGTTGTAGTACCCGATGGGCATGGGCGTCGCGGGGTTGAGGGTATTGACGATGTGGAGTCCGAGGTCATCGCAGGCGACATACACAACGCCCGGGCCGAGCGCGAGGTGGTGGGCTTTGGGAAGGCTGAGGAAGGAAACTTGGAATGGGCTTTGGGGGTTGGTGAAGTTCACGATCTCGAGCCCGAGGTCTGTCGCGATGTAGGCGAGTCCGAAGTAGGTGGTGATGGCGCGGGCAGCGCCCTGCGTTGCGTAGGTGGTGATGGGTTGCGGGTTGGACGGATCGGCGACATCGAGCAGGAGCAGGCCAGAGTCAGCGTCGGCGACGAGCGCGGTACTCTGCTGGATGGCGACATCGAATGCGGTGCCCGGGGTGTTGAGCGTGCTCAGGAGCGTTGGGTTGGCTTTGTCCTGAATGTCGTAGATTGTGAGCCCACTCTCGGCGTTGGCAACATACAGCGTATTGTCCTTGAGCGAGACTCGTTGCGGTGATGGGGGCGTGGTGGTTTTGCTTTGGACTGGGTCGGCATAGGCGTGCGGATCGATGATCTCGAGCCCCGCGTAACCTGCGGGGGCGAGCAGGTGGTTGTTGGTAAACGCGATGTCCGCGTATCCGGTATTGCTGAGGTTGCTCAGCATGCCCAGCGGTTTCGGGCTGCTTGCTGAAGAGACATCGAGCACCTGCACGGAGTGGCCGTTCGCGATGTACAGATTGTTCTCGTGATACTCCATACGGAGAGGGCGGCCGGGTACAAGAAGCTCATCGATCAGGAGCGGCGCATCTGGTTGGGAGATGTCGTAGGTGCGGATGTGCCCGTTGTTGGGTGCAAGCCCGTTGTCAGAGATGACATACACATATGAGCCGTTGATGGAGACATCCTGCGCGAAGCCGGGGATGTCCTGACGATGGCGGAGTTCGGGTTTGCTCGGGTCTGTGATATCGATGATGTAGAGTCCGGCTTGCGAGCCAGCAATGAAGGCGTGCCCCTTGGCGATGCGCATGCCGTATGTCACAACGCCCATGTGGTAGGTGCCGATCTCGATTGGGTTGCTTGGGACTGAGAGATCGGCGATGCGGAGTGTGCCCGACTGGAGGTAGTAGAGTCGGTCGGCGTCGATGATCACATCTGAGAGAATCCCAGTGTGCTCGATGGTGGAGATCAGGGTAGGGTTTGTTGGGTCCGAGGTGTCGTAGATCAGGATCCCCACGGAGTTTCTTGCGACGATTAGGAGGCCATTGGTCGCGGCGAGCGCGTACACATTGTCGGTCTCAGGCATGATCGCGAGAGGGATCGGATTCGCGGGGTCTGATACATCGAGGGCATGGATGCCCACTCGGCGTTCGTGGACATAGGCGAGGTTGTCGTGCGTCGCGATGTAGCTGATAAAGTCACCGAAATCGATCGTCGCGACCACGGATTGTTGCACGCAACGAATGCCGTCGGCGGCTTTGGTGCCGACCGCCGTGGATAGCAGAATCAGTAGCGTGATGTAGGTGCGCATGCGATCCCCTCTCGGTCAATACACCAGCATACCCGGTGTGGTGCCTCGGCCAAAGGGGGAAGTGAAAGGATCTGGGGAGGCTAAAACGAGCTGGACGCGATTTCTTCGCGGAGGGGCATGAGCAGGTTGGGCAGGGCGTATTCGTCGACGAGTGATTGGCCGCGCTGGATGAGGTCGTCGAGCTGGGTGGTGAGGGCCTGGAGCTCGGTGACGGGGTCGTATCGGCGGAGGGTGAGGTAGACGCTGATGGGGTCGGGGTTGGGCTCGGAGGGCTTTTTGCCCTTGGAGCGTGTTTTGACCTCGAAGTGGACTTCGAGCCCGTCGTCGTCGGAGAGTTTCATGCCCAGGGTGGGCTGGCACTCGAGGATGTTGATGTCGGCCGCGTCGATGAGCGCGGCCATTGGCGAGCCGGCGAGCAGGGCGTTGGCGGCGATGGCGTCGTGGTTGCCCGAAGCGTTGAGATCGAAGCCGTAGAGCAGCTCGATGTACTCGATGTCGAGCGGGGAGATGGAGAGGAAGTAGGGCGATGTCTCCATGGTGTCTCGGTGGATGGCGTACATGTCGTCGGTGTTGGTGGGGTTGACGACGCCGGCACGCACGGAGGACTGGCGGATCGCCAGCCAGCGGTGGGGGGTGGCGTTGGGGGCGGACTCGAGGGCGAGCTCATCCTTGTATCGCCGGAAGGCGTTCATGGCCGGGTAGGCGCGGCGGGTGCGCTCGAAGAGCTCCAGCACGGGCTCGCGGTTGGTGGGGAGCTCCATGCGGACATTGAGTTTGGAGTTGATGTAGAAATCGGAGCACAGTGCGCGGTAGCTGCTGGGCATTGCTTGGGCCTCCTTGCCGAAGCTGGTTGTGGTGGTTGCGATTTCTGAGTTTGAGTGTAGCAAAACGCCCGCATGTTCGCGGGTTTCGAGCGTGGGAGTTTATAGAGAATCAGCGGATGGGGACGAGTTGTCGATAAGTCAGGCATCGCCAGACCCATTCGAACGGACCCATCCTGAATGCGCGTAACCAGAGCAGTGAGAAGACGATATTGAACGCCCAGACGCTGAGGACGACGAGCCAGAGCTGTGGATATTCGATTTGCGCGAAGTATCCGAGCCCGTAGCCGTAGAAGAAGGTTGTGCACAGGAGTGTGTGTGCGAAGTAGTTGGAGAGTGCCATGCGTCCGACTGCGGCGAGCGGTGCGGTGATGATCTTCGCGGCGGTGAGCTTGCTGAGGGCGATGATGAGTGATCCGTAGCCGAGTGCGAGCGGGACGCCGATGGGTTGGGCGAGTGCCTGCCACATGAAGCCCGGGAGTCGTTCGAATATGGTGTGTGTTGAGTAGTAGGCGAGGAGTGTGGTAACAAGCCCGAGCGGGATCAGCATGGCCGCGAGTTTGAGGTAGGTGGAGGTCTTCTTTTCGCCGGTGAGGTATCCGAGGCGGGTGAGTCCCATGCCCATGGTCATGATGCCCCAGAGGGCGGGCATGAAGAAGACGCCGAAGATGAACTGGAACTGGAGTGTGGTGAAGAATCGTGCTTGGAGGGCGTCTGCGAATGTGCCGAGGTAGCCTTTGAGTTCAAGTTCGGTGTTGCCGGTGAGTTCGTCGATCGAAACACGCCCGGTTTCGAGTGCCCAGTAGCCCAGCCCTGAGAACGCGGTCATGAGGAGGGCCCCCAGGAAGTACAGCCCGAGCCCGCCCCAGAGCTGGAGTCTGGGGTTGAGTCGGCGGACCCACCAGAGGAGGGTGAGCCCGGCGACGGCGTAGAAGGTGAGGATGTCGCCGTACCAGAAGAGGTACGCATGGATGAGCCCGAACATGAGGAGCACAGCGCAGCGGATGTACCAGAGCAGGGCGCCCTTAGATAAGGGCGTTATGCGTGATGTTCGCGCCGAGGAGTCGCATTCCGGGCAGCGAGCTTCGGCGGTCAGGCCCGTCATGTCATAGTCACAGCTTGCACAGGCGTTCTGTGAGCTGCTGTCGAACTTGCGGGCGTACATGATGACGCCCGAGCCGAAGAGCAGGGCGAAGAGGAACATGAACTTGCCGAGGAAGAGTGTGGAGGTGATGTCGTGAGCGAGGTGGTTCGCGGGCGTGTGACTCATGATCTCGTCGGGTGCGGTGCCCGCGACCATGGGCCATGCGAAGAACCAGATGTTGGGGACGAGGATCCCCAGCAGTGCGAAGCCGCGCAGGGTGTCGATGGAGGAGTATCGCTGTGTTGTGGGCGCCGGGCGTTTGGGCTGATCGGGTGCCTGTTCGATGGGATTGGGTTGAGCCTGGTCCAAATGCGTGATCCTCGGGGTTGGAGGTTTTCTTGGGGGATCAGTGTACTGTGTTTTGGGGGTGATGTGGTGCGGGATTGTGCTCGGAGATTGAGCCAAGTCGGGGTACACTGGGGTTCGGGAGGCGTTCGATGCGGCTGAGATCGGTTCTGGTGTGCGTGGTGCAGTGCGTGAGCGTTTGGGGGGCGATGGCGCAGGTGGTCGCGGAGGATTTCTTGCTCTTCCCGGGTGATGGTTCGGAGGGGGACCAGTTTGGCTGGTCTGTGGCGATCGATGACCGGTTGATCGCGGTGGGTTCGTGGCACGACGCGGACAACGGCGCGAACTCAGGCTCGGTGTACCTGTATGACGCGATCACGGGTTCACTGCGGCACAAGCTGCTCGCGGAAGATGGGGACAGCGACGATGTATTCAGCGTGTCGCTCGATCTCCGGTTTGGGTTGGTCGCGGTGGGGGCGCGGGACAATGACGACTCGGGTTCGAACTCGGGATCGGCGTACCTCTTCGATGCGCTGAGCGGAGTGCAGCTGCACAAACTCTTGGCCGAGGATGCCACAGCGGGTGATCGTTTCGGTCGCTCGGTGGCGATCGGTGATGGGGTCGTGTGTGTGGGCTCGCCGCTGGACGATGTGGTGGGGGCGGACTCGGGCTCGGTGTATGTGTTTGATGCCACGAGCGGGGCGCAGATCCGCAAGATTATTCCTGATGATGCGTCGGCGGGTGATCGGTTTGGGTTCGCGATCTCGATCGATGAGAACGGGATGCTTGCGGCCTGCGCATACCACGATGATCTTCACGGCGGGAACTCCGGCTCGGTCTATCTGTTTGATGTCACCAGCGGCGAGCAGGTGATGAAGATTGCCCCGGACGATGGGCAGGCGGACGATCAGTTTGGACGCACGGTCTCGATTGATGGTGGGCTGCTCGCGGTTGGGGCGGATTCGGATGATCTTGGGCTCAACTCGGGCTCGGTGTATGTGTTCGATGCCAAGACCGGTGCGCAGCTGCACAAGCTGCTGGCGTTCGATGGTGCGGCGACTGACGCGTTCGGCGGCTGGGTGCGGCTCGATCGCGGGCTGCTGGGTGTCGGGGCCGCGTTCCATAGCGATGGGGTGTTCGGAACGGGCGCGGCGTATGTGTATGAAGCGCAGTCAGGTGTACTGCGCGACCGCCTGGTTCAGAGCGATGCGGGATTGGGCTCGTTTCTGGGCAGCTCAATCGACCTGAGCGGCGGCGAGATTGTTGTTGGAGCGCTCGGTGCGGATGGCTCCGGTGTGGCGGCGGTGTACGGGGTCGGGTGCCAGGCCGATTTCAATCGGGATTTTTCTCTCGATTTTCTAGATGTCTCGGCGTTCATCGGCGCGTACAACGCGGGTGATCCACTCGCGGATCTTGATGGCGATGGGCGGTACTCGTTCTTCGATGTATCACTGTATCTGCGGCTGTACCTGATGGGTTGCGATTAGCGAGCCGCTGCTCGGTTGAGCATCCAGTCGAGCAGGGCGTTTGTCTCGGTGAGGTCGTCGACCACAATGTGGGCCCCGGCATCTTCGAGTTCCTGTCGGGTCGCATGCCCAGTGGCGACGGCGAGGGCGCGGCAGCCGTTGTCGAGTGCGCAGGTGACATCGTGGATCGTGTCGCCGATGATGATGACCTGATCAGGATCGATGGCGCGAGCACGGGCTTGGTGGAAGTTCTGGATGGCGACGGGAGGCAGGTGCGAGCGGAGTGGCTGGGCGTGCGGCGAGGCATCGCCCCACGCGTTGATCTCGAAGTGGGATGGATCAAAGCCGGCGCTGGTGAGCTTGATGGCGCCGGTTTCGGGGTAGTTGCCGGTGAGGACACCGATGGCGTCGATCGCGTCGTGGGCGCGCGTCGCGGCGACGAGTTCGTGGGCACCGGGGAGGGCGCGGGCGATCGGTCGCTCGTTTGCGGTGAGTTGCAACCCGGCGTGGTAGTGGCGACGGAGCGCGGTGATGTTGTCGGGGGTATTGTCGACCGTGTTGTTGATCAGCATCTGGGCGATGATGACGGGGTCGAGGCAGCCGCCGAAGTTGATTCCCTCGGCGGTGAATCGTTCGTGGAAGAGCTCGCGCCCAGCGTTCTCGAGCAGAGTAATGCCGATGTGGTCGGTTTCGAGCAGGGTCATGTCGATGTCGAACAGAATGAGCATGGGCGGAGTGATCCCTTGTTTGGGTAGCTGCTAGTGCCTGCGGATTTCGAACCCGTCTTCATTGAGTTCCGTGCGGACATGGGCGTGGACCTCGCGTTCCACGAGCCCTGAGGTTTGTTTGCGGAGTGCGGTAAGGAAGGTGTTGAGGTCTTCCTCGGTGCCCTGTGCTTCGAGCATGACGGTTCCGTCGGGCTCGTTTCGGACCCAGCCGGTGATTGGTACCCGCTGGGCGCAGCTCCTTGCACGCATGCGGAAGCCCACGCCCTGGACGCGGCCTTGGAAGATAACTCTGAGGCGGGTGATCATCACGGGGGTGATTGTAGTGGATGATCGGACGCGCGTAGGTCCGAAGAAGCGACGAAGGGGTGGTTGTGGGGTGAATTGCGAGCATGACGCCTTGGGTTGGTGGCGGGGCGAGCCCTGGCGTGGCATGTTGAGGATTCGGCGGGCCTTGCCGACGCGGGGAGGTTGCGCCCCATAGAATCCCCATCGGCGCGTGCACGGCGGCACGGGCGTGGGTGGTGCCCAGCGACATACGGAGAGACGATTGAGCGGTTTGTATCCCCAGAACGACGATGTGCAGCGGGTGCGCGATGCGTCCGACATTGTGCAGGTCGTTGGGGAGCATCTCACACTCAAGCCCAAGGGGCGTGAGTATGTGGGGTTGTGCCCGTTCCATGATGACCGTAATCCCTCGATGAGCGTGGTACCGGCGAAGCAGATTTTTCATTGCTTTGTGTGCGGCACGGGCGGCGATGTGTTGACATTCGTGCAGAAGTACCACTCGATGGACTTCCGCGAGGCGCTGGAGTTTCTGGCGTCGCGGGCGAATATCGAGCTGACGCCGTTCCGCGGGCGGAGCGGCGGGGATGACGATGGGCCACGCGGCGTGGGCAACAAGGAGATTATCGCGGCCAACGAGATGGCGGCGGGGTTCTACCGGGCAGTTCTGAGTCATCCGGAGCACGGCGAGGCGGCGCGGGCGGTGATCGAGCGGCGCGGGATCAGCGATGAGATGGTCGAGCGTTTCATGATCGGCGCAAGCCCGGACCGCTGGGACGGGCTGGTGATGTTCGCCGAAAAGCGAGGCGTGCGAATTGAGGCATTGCTGGGCGCTGGGCTTGTGAAGGATCGTGAGCGGGGCGACGGGCAGTACGACGCGCTGCGGAACCGACTGATCTTCCCGATCTGTGATCAGATCGGGCGTGTGATCGCCTTCGGTGGTCGCAAGATCGCCGAGGAGGATGAGCCGAAGTACCTCAACTCGCCCGAAACCGCGGTGTTCAAGAAATCGACAACGCTCTTTGGGATCAACCACGCGGCTCGCGCGATCAAGCGGGAACGCACGGCGGTGATCGTGGAGGGCTATACCGATGTGATCGCGTGCCACCAGGCGGGCGTGGAGCATGTTGTGGGCACGCTGGGCACGGCGCTGACGAGCGGGCACGCGACGGTTCTTCGGCGGTTGTGTGACACGGTGGTGCTTTTGTTTGACGGCGATGCCGCGGGGATCAAGGCCGCGGACCGGGCGATCGAGGTGCTGCTGAGCGAGACGATCGATATCCGGATCGCGGCGCTGGCAGGGTTCACCGATGCCAAGGACCCGGATGAGTTGCTCAAGCGTGAGGGTGGGGCGGAGATCTTCCTGCGGGTGATCGAGCAGTCGGTGGACCTGATCAAGTGGAAGTTTGACCGGTTGCGTGAAGAGCTCAAGGGGGCCGGGCCGGCGCGGGTGACACAGCGGATCGAGGAAGAACTCAACCGCCTGAGCGAGCTGGGGCTGGGCGAACTGGAACCGGTGCGGCGGCGGCTGATGATCCGCCAGATTGCGCAGGCGGCTCGCGTTGAGGAGCGTGTGGTGACGGAGGCAATCCGTACCGGGCGTGGTCGCCGCCCGATCGGTGCGTCTGAGGGTGAGCGTCGGGTTCGAGGCGAGATGAACTGGAAGCCCGATGCGCGTGAGCAGTTGTTGGGGTGTTTGCTCTACGACGCGAAGCTTTGGACACTGATGAACGGCGAGCAGCGTGAGTTGACGAGTCTTGAGCGGTTCAACAGTACCCTGTCTCGTTCGGTCGCAGAGGGCGTGCATGGGAGCGCCGAGAATGGCACAGGCACGGGATTGCACGCGGTGCTCGCGGAGCTGGCGCAGATCGGCGAGGAGCGTGGCGAGGACATGCTCGACGCTTCACAGCGTGCAACCACGCTGTTCCAGACTGTTGCACGCGATTGCGAGGGCATTGAAGAGCGTGTGACGCGATTGTTCAATGAATGCATCGGTTCGCTTTCGGCCCGAGACGCCCGCAACCGGATGGAGGCGGGTGTTGTAGACGACTCGGGCGAGAGCGAGGCGCAGAAGCTGGCCCGTTTTCTTGCGGGCGAGCGGGAGAGCCGCTCGCGGACGGGTGTTGGTGGGAGGCCTCGCATCAGCGGGGAGTGAGGGGCGCGCGTTGAGGGATCGGCGTGCGTATTGTGCGTAGCATGAAGTTGGAGTGTGTGCCATGATCGGAATACTGCACCCTGCTGTTTCGAAGCTCATCGAGGTCGGGCAAGAGCGCGGCTGGCTGAGCTATGAAGAGCTGAACAACATCATCCCCGACGAGTATGTCGAGGTGAACCCTCTTCACGCGCTGGTGACCAAGCTCGATGAGCTCGGTATCGAGCTTGTTGATGAGATGGAGTTCCGCGGGCGTCTGTTCCGGGCGCAGCGTTCGGGCAAGTTCGGTCCGGGCGAGATGGTTGGGCTGCTCACGGACCAGTTCCGCGCGATGTCGGTCGCGGGCGGCGAACACCTTGGCGATGCCGAGAAGGTGCGTGTGAAGCTCAACGCGGGGCACTACGCCAGCGGCACGGGCATGATGGACGCACGCCAGATCGCCGAGGCCGAGCGTGATGTGGCCGAGGCCCGCTCGATGGACGAGCGGAGCATGCAGCGAGAGCTGGACGAGGCGGTAACGAGCGATCCCAACGCCAAGCGGATGGACGATCCGGTCCGCATGTACCTGACCCAGATGGGCTCCATCCCGCTGTTGACGCGCAGCGAGGAAGTCCGCCTGGCCAAGAAGATCGAGACCACGCGGATGATCTTCCGGCGTCGTTGTCTCGAGAGCGATTACATCGTGATGCAGGCCGTGGAAACGCTCAAGATGGTGCGCGACGGCGTGCTGCCGTTCGATCGGACGATGCGCGTGAGCACCCTCGACGACCAGGCGAAGGACAAGCTCTCGCAGCGGATCCCGTCCAATCTGCCGACGATCGAGGAGCTGCTCCGCCTCAACCGCAGCGACTGGGAGGCGCTCGATGCGCTGCGTCGCGACGACGGGACGATCCGCGAGACGAAGAAGGCACGCGAAATCCGTGGTCGGATCGAGGCGCGTCGCCGTCGGATGGCGGCGCTGGTCGAAGAGCTGTGCCTGCGGACAGGTCGGATCGTGCCGCTGATGAAGAAGCTCAAGTCGATCAGCGAGAAGATGGAGACTTTGGAGCAGGAGATGCTGCAGGCGGCCCGCTTCCCCAAGAAGTACGAGCCCGAGGATCTGGAGGTCCTGCGCGAGGAGCTCGACGGGCTGAGGAACCTTGTGGGCGAGGAGCCCGAGCAGCTGCGGGCGCACATCAACCAGATCACCACGGTGTTCTGGGAGTATGAGCAGGCCAAGCGTGATCTCTCGGGCGGCAACCTACGCCTGGTGGTGTCGATCGCGAAGAAGTACCGCAACCGCGGGCTGAGCTTCCTCGATGTCATCCAGGAGGGCAACACCGGTCTGATGCGCGCGGTGGACAAGTTCGAATACAAGCGCGGCTACAAGTTCAGCACCTACGCGACATGGTGGATCCGCCAGGCGATCACGCGTGCGATCGCGGACCACTCGCGGACGATCCGTATCCCGGTGCACATGATCGAGACGATGACAAAGCTGCGCAACATCGCCAAGCAGATCACGCAGGAGACGGGCAGCGAGGCGACGGCCGAGGAGATCGCGGAACGCGCGGATATGAACCCGATGGAGGTTCGTCGCGTGATGAGCATCTCCAAGCACCCGGTGAGTCTGGATCGTCCGGTGGGTGAGAGCGAGGACTCGCATTTCGGTGATTTCATCGAGGACACCAATCAGGACGCGCCCGCGGTGGCTGCTGCCCGCGACATGCTCAAGGGGCGCATCGAGATGGTGCTCAAGACGCTGACCTACCGTGAGCGTGAGATCATCAAGCTGCGTTACGGCATCGGCGACGGGTACACCTACACGCTTGAGGAGGTCGGTCGCATCTTCAAGGTCACCCGCGAGCGGGTGCGTCAGGTTGAGGCCAAGGCGATCCGCAAGCTTCAGCACCCGGTGCGCAGCCGCAAGCTTGAGGGCTTTGTGGAGAGCTGAAACCGCCCATATTCGGGGCGAAAATGGATGATCGGGGCTCACGCTGCGTGTGTGAGCCCTTTTTTATGCATGGATCTCGAAGTCGTTTGATACACTGGATTTGGCGACATACACGACGGGAGATGCCCCATGAACGATCAGATCCGTGAGCTCCAGAAACAGGTGATGAACGCGAAGCAGCAGCTGCGAGATGCGATTGCGGCATTTGAGCCCGAACCGGTCAAGGACTGGGAACTGCACGGGCTCAACGGTTGCGTGGTCAAGCTCTCGAGGCTGTTCGCGGGCAAGAGCGAGTTGCTGGTGGTACACAATATGGGGCGCGGGTGCAACTACTGCTCGCTCTGGGGTGACGCGATGAAGGGCATCGCGCCGCACCTGATGCAGCGGTGTGGGTTCGTGCTGTGTAGCAACGATCCGCCGGATGTTGTGCGTGCGTTCCGCGAGACGCGCGGCTGGGAGTTCCCGTGCGTCTCCGGGCATGAGACGGGCTTCGCGAAGGCAATGGGATACGCCGATGATGAGGGGAACCCGCACCCGGGCGTGAGCGCACTGCATATACGTGCGGACGGTTCGATCGTACGGACGGGGCACATGCCATTTGGACTAGGCGATGACTTCTGCGCAGTCTGGCCGCTGCTGGATTTGATCAAGGACGGCAAGGGCGATTGGGAACCGGCGCACGGCGAGGTCAACCCGCACGCGGTGGTGGGGGCTTCGAGTTGTCAGTGCATCTGAGTGGTTTGCTCAAGGCTCGATGATGTAGTAGAAACGATCGGCGGCCAGCTGCTGGAAGATCCCGGCGCTGAGGTCACCATCGTCGAAGGTCTCGTCAATCAACAGCATGTAGCTGGGCACTGGGTCGCCGTTGAAGTGCACGCCCACGGCCGAGGTGACACCCGAGTCGTTGAACTCAGTATCCCAGACCCCGCCGAGCGGTGTTGGCGATTCGTACTCGTCCTGATCGACATAAGTGCCAAAGCCGGTAGGCATCACGCCAGATGAGCCGTCGGGCGGGTAGCGACCCTCACGGACGGCGAAGTACTCGCAGGCGTCGGCGTAGGTCTTGAGACTGGCGATGAACGCACCGCGACGGGCCTCGTCAGATGCACCGATGAACTGCGGCACGACGATCGCGGCGAGAATGCCGAGGATCACGATGACGATGAGGATCTCGACAAGGGTGAATGCGGATCGTGCGGATCGCTTTTGCAGGGGCATGATTGTACAGTCCCAACTGAGATGACTATTGACAAGTAAACTGCTATGTTGGCGAGGTTATCAGACTAAAGGAAGCGGATATGTCAGTTAGAGATAGGCAGCAGGATGCGGCAGTACTGTGGCAAAGTGGGAGGCAAGATGGCGCACTTCTCAGTTTATTGGTTGCAGTAGCTGCAACTTCTCGAAAGAGATATCCGCGAAGTCTTGAGAGTAGTGACAGAAAAGCATTTACCAAGTTCCTTCATGATGAAATGCTCGTACTTACAGGTGGAGCTGTGGAGAATTTCAATATTCATGTCTCACAAGCAAGTCCGAAGCATTATCCGGATGGGTTCATGCCCATGGAGGATGTATTTTATGAGTTCATTCGATGTGCTCTTGCGCACGAGGGTAAGCTGCCAGATCATGTGCGATTCTTTGAGAAAGAAGGGGTTGGCTGGAGCCTAGATGTTGACGAGCAAGCAGTTCGTCTTACTACATCATTCATCGAGCTTCTCTCGAATGTCGTCGTTTATGCGCCTGAAAATCTTTCAGAGTTTCCCGAAAATATTGAAAAGCCCGATGATGTCATCGGGTGGGAGTTGTTTGGGAAACGCAGAGACGCTCACAAAGAGTATCTGGCTAAGAGGCGTGCACGAGTCGTGGAGTTCAACTCGACAGATTCTTGACTTATAACTCCGGCGCAAACCCGCGACGCATGGTGTTCTCGCACGAGGCGCGGGGGTCGACGAACTGGTGGAGATAGTCTGGTCCGCCTGCTTTGGAGCCGACGCCGGACATGCCGAAGCCGCCGAAGGGCTGGCGCCCGACGAGGGCGCCGGTGCAGCCGCGGTTGATGTAGAGGTTGCCGACACGGAACTCGCGCTTGGCCCGCTCGATGTGGGCTGGCTTTCGGGTGAAGACGCCGCCGGTGAGCTTGTACTTGTGGCCATTGGCGAGGCGCAGGGCCTCGTCAAAGTCTCTGGCGTGCACGACGGCGAGGACGGGGCCGAAAATCTCCTGCTGGTAGATCGTGTGCGACTCGTTGACGCCGGTGAAGATGTGCGGAGCGATGAGGTTGTCGACGCCCTGTGGGATGTCAAAGTCCTTCTCGCCGACGAGCTCTGTGAGCCCCTCGTCGCGCGCGATCTGGATGAAGCGTCGGATGTTGTTGGCGGCCTCTTCGTCGATGACCTGGGAGACATCGGCGTTGGGGTTGGTGGACTCGCCGAGCACGAGGGTCTTAGTGGACTCGCTGAGACGCTTGAGGAAGAGCTGCATGTTGGGGCCGTCGGGGCCCTGCGGGTCGACGACGATGCAGCGGGAGCAGGCGGAGCACTTCTGACCCTGGAAGCCGAAGGCGGAGTAACGCACGCCGAGGATGGCCTCGTCGAGGTCGGCGGAGGCGTCCACGATGATGGCGTTCTTGCCGCCCATCTCGCAGATGACCCGCTTGACCATGGGCTGGTCTTCGTGCGTGACGCCCGCCGCCTGGATGATGTCGAGCCCGACGGCCTTGGAGCCGGTGAAGGCGATGAGCGAGATGCGCGGGTCGCGCACCAGCGCAGCGCCGGTGGTCTCGCCCGGTGCGGGGCAGAAGTGCAGGACATCGGCGGGCGCGTTGAGCTCGGCGAGGGCCTCGGCGATCATCCCGTAGAGCTCCTTGGCGATGCCGGGCGTCTGCTCGGCGGGCTTGAGCACCACGGTATTGCCGGTCACCAGCGCGGCCACGGTCATGCCGCAGCAGATCGCGAGGGGGAAGTTCCACGGTGAGATCACCACGGCGACGCCCTTGGGCTGATACCACAGCTCGTCGAGCTCGCCGATGAACTTGCCCAGTCGTGAGCGGGTGAAGAGGGGGACCGCGTAGCGGGCGTAGTAGGCGCAGAAGTCGATGGCCTCGCAGACATCGGCGTCGGCCTCGCTCCAGGTCTTGCGGGCTTCCTTGCAGACGATGCCCGCGAGCTCGTCGCGTCGCGCACGCATCTTGTCGGCCACGCGGGTGAGCAGTTCGGAGCGTTTGATCGGGTCGAAGTCACGCCAGGCGGGGAACGCCGCGTTGGCCTTGGCGACCATCTCCAGGCCCTGCTCGGGCGTGCGGTCGTTGGCGACGCTGACGACGCTGGCGGCCTTGACGGCGCGGGCAAAGGCCTCACGCTGATCCTGCTCCGCGAAGTCACGCATGGGCTCGGTATAGAACGGGCGCCCGTTGCGGACCTCGGGGATGCCCGGCGAGAGCGCATGTCGCTGGTGGGCGATCTCGTAAAGATCGACCGGCAGCTGCCCGCGGTGCTTGGTCGCGGGGTCGGCGAGCAGCGTCGCGGTGTCGGCGTTGTCGAGAAAGCCAGCCTTGAGCCAGGACTCGTTGGAGGTGTTCTCGAGCAGGCGGCGCACGAGGTAGGCCATGCCGGGGATCATCTCGCCGACGGGGACATACTCGCGGACACGCAGGCCCATCTCCTCGGCCGCGTGCTTGAGCTGGTCGGCCATGCCGTGGAGCATCTGCAGCTCGATGGCGTTCTTGGGGAGGTTGCGCTTCTCGAGCCCGGCGAGCGCTGCGGCGATGGAGCGGACATTGTGCGACCCGAGCGCGAGCTTGATGCCGCCTTCGCCGGGGTTGCGCGGGCAGGCGTCGAGGAAGACCTCGACCATCTGCTCGAAGCACAGGTCGGTCTGCCACTTCTCGTTCCAGACGGGGCAGGGCCAGCCCTCCTGCTCGGCGTGGATGGTCTCGTAATCCCAGTACGCGCCCTTGACGAGGCGGACGGTGACGACCTTGCCGGTGCGCTTGGCCCACTCGGCGATGCGCTTGGCATCCTCGACGCCGGACTTGAGGTACGCTTGCATCGCGATGCCTGCGGTGAAGTCGACCTGCTCGCAGGCGTGCATGAACGCGTCGAGGGTCAGGTCCTTGAGCTCGTGCTGCTCCATGTCGAAGTTGATGAGCACGCCGTTGCGTTTGGCGGCCTCGAACACGGGTGTCGCGCGGGTCATGAAGTCGTTGATGGAAGACTCGGGCGCGATGGGGTTGAAGTTGGCGCACAGCGAGGTGACCTTGATCGAGACATTGACGCGCGGGACCACGCCGAGGTGGTCGCGTTCGAGGCGTTCGGTCTCGGGCCAGCTCGATGCTTCTCCCACGAGATTCTCGACGAGGTCGAGGTACTTCTCCTGATACATGTCGGCTTCTGCGTTGGACACGCAGGCCTCGCCGAGCAGGTCGACGGAGAAGGCGATGCCGTTCTTCCAGAGCTTGGAGAGCATGGGCAGCGCGTCGGAAGCGTCGGTGCCGGCGATGAAGTTGCCGGCCATGTTCTTGATCTGCGAGCTGATGGTCTTGGCCATCATGCCCTTGGCCACGCCGCCGGCCTTGAGCCCGAGGTCCATGAAGGGCGGTGCCTTCACGCCGGGCTGGGTGAGGTAATCGACGAGGTGATCGTGGACCATCTCGGGCGTCGTGAGCGTGGGGAAGGCGTCGACGAAGCGAAAGAGCTGGACCTTGAAGTTGTGATCCTTCATGGACCAGTCCATCAGCTTGTCCTGATAGAACTTCGCGGACAGCAGCCCGGCCTTGTGCTCCTTGGCGATGTCGAGCATCGTGGAGCCGATCTGCATGATGTGCTGCTCACGCTCTGGCGAGGAAGCGGTCACAACGGGAGGCCTCGTCGCAGGGGCGGCTGCGGCGACGCTGACGGGCGCGGCAACCTTTGCGGACGAGGACTTCGATTTGCGACCAAATAACGCCATTCGGGTACTCCATGGAATGGGGTGTGGGGGTGCCCTGGCTCGGGCGGTGGACAGTCGATGATTGTAGGTTCATCGCGACACAGCCGCCAGATCGGAGCGGCGACGCGGGGGCGGATAGACTTGATCGTGACGAGCCCAGAACACCACGGACAACACGGCGAAGATCGAGGCGGGGTGGCGCTGACGATTGGCAACTTCGACGGCGTGCACCTCGGGCACCGGGCGCTGATCGAGCGGTGCCGAGCCCGCGTCGGGAGCGAGGGGAAAGTGATTGCACTGGCCTTTCACCCGCACCCGATGGTGAAGCTCAGCCCCGAGCACGCCCCCGAGCCGATCGAGGCCTTCGCCCAGCGGGCGGATCGGCTCTTGCGCCTGGGTGTGGACCGGGTGGTGGAACTGTCGCCCACGCCCGAGTTGCTGGGCAAGTCGCCGCAGGCGTTCGTGGATGAGCTGATCGATGCGTATGAGCCGCGCGTGATCGTGGAGGGGCACGATTTCCACTTCGGCAAACGCCGCGCGGGCACGCCGGTGGTGCTGCGGGAGCTGGCCGGGCTGCGGGGCGTGGATGTCGAGATCGTCCGCCCGGTGGAGGTGGCGCTGACGGACCAGTCGGTGGTCACCGCGTCGTCGACCATCACGCGTTGGCTGCTGGGCAACGGGCGGGTGCGCGATGCGGCATTTGTGCTGGGGCGCCCGCACGAGCTGGTGGGTGAGGTCGTGCAGGGTGATCAGCTGGGACGGACCATCGGCTTCCGCACGGCCAATGTCGCGACAGATTCGATGCTGCCCCGCGATGGCGTCTACGCGGCCGTCGTGACGATGCCCGATGGCATGCGTGTCGGGGGTGCGGTGAATGTCGGTGCCCGCCCAACGGTGCAGGGCACGCACCGGCGTGCAGAGGTGCACCTGATCGACCGCGACGGTGCGCCGCTGGCGATGCCCGAGAGGGCAGCGGAATACGGCTGGGCCATCCGGGTGGGGTTGATCGCCTGGGTGCGTGATCAGGTGCGGTTTGACTCGGTTGAGACGCTGGGCGGGCAGCTTTCGCGGGATGTGAAGCGTGTGGCAGCCATGGTTGAGCCTCTGCTTGGATCGGCGTACACGGTTGAATCGCTGTGAGCGGTTGAGCAATCCCACGCACGGGTTGTCCGCTGGCGCGGAGCATCCCGTGGCACCCGGCGAATCCGTGGGCGTAAGCGTCTAGAATCACCGGCTTTGCAGAACACGAATGGTTCATCTCGGATGCCGCCCAAGGGGGCGAAGGTGCTCGTCGCGATGTCGGGGGGCGTGGATTCATCCGCGGCCGCGGCGTTGCTGCTCGAGCAGGGCTACGAGGTGGTGGGGTGCTTCATGCGCCTTGGCTCTCCGGGCGAGACGATCGACGAGATGATGCCGTTTGACAGCGCGGGTGTGTCGTGCGATCCGAACAAGGTGAAGATCGGGCACCAGGGGTGCTGCAGCGTGGGCGACGCGGCGGACGCGCGCGAGGTGGCGGCCAAGCTGGGCATCCCTTTGTATGTCTGCAACTTCAAGAAGGACTTCGGACGGATCATCGACTACTTTGTCGACGCGTACGCGAATGGGCGGACACCGAACCCGTGCGTGCGGTGCAACGACTGGCTCAAGTTCGGCAAGCTCCACGAGTACGCCCAGCAGATCGGGGCCGAGTTCGTTGCCAGCGGGCACTACGCGCGGATCGATCGATCGAACGGCTCGCCCATGCTCCTGCGTGGATTGGATGAGAAGAAGGACCAGAGCTATGTGCTCTTCGGCGCGCCGCGTGCGCGATTGGCGGAGATGCTGCTGCCGATCGGCGAGTACATGACCAAGGCAGAGGTCCGCGCGATCGCGGAGAAGTACGACCTGCCGGTGTTCGACAAGCCGGACTCGCAGGAGATCTGCTTCGTGCCCGACAACGACTACGCGGGCCTGGTCGAGCGCCGGCGTCCGGAGCTGCGGGTCAAGGGCCAGATCGTCGACCTGCACGGCCAGCAGCTCGGCGAGCACGACGGGCAGCACCGCTACACCATCGGGCAGCGGCGCGGGCTTGGTATCGCGGCCGGCGAACCGATCTATGTCGTGGACAAGGACCCCGAGACGAACACTGTCACGGTGGGCAGCAACACGGACCTGATGGCACAGGCCTGCAGCGCGAACGAGGCGAACTGGCTGATCGACGAGGCCGAGCTTCACGACTGGAAACCAGTGCTCGCGCAGCACCGCTACAACTCAGCGCCGGTGCCCGCGAAGGTTCGCATCATCGATCGCGAAGACCCGAGCACGCCTTCGGGGCGCGTTGGGTGTTTCGAGTGCGTGTTTGATGATCCGCAGCGGGCGGTAACACCGGGTCAGGCGTTGGCGCTGTATGACCTTGAGCGTCCTGAGATAGTCCTCGGCGGCGGATGGATCGAGTCCGTGTCGTAATCTGGCGCAGCTTGGTCCGATAGCCCCGGAAACGCTTGGGATTTCGCGTTTGCGCCCCTAGAGTATCTGTACATGCAGCACGACGAACTCCAGACGAATCACTTGGCCGCGTACCTGTCGGGGCTCAACGCCTCGACGCTCGATCGCGAGGGCGACCCCGCGGTTGACGAGGACGGCCATGTCATCACGGGCACGATCATCCGCCGGTTGGAGGACCAAGGCTCGCTGGCACCGGTGCGGGTCCGCATCGGGCACGGCGTGGCGGCCCAGACGGCGGCCAGCATGCTCCGCAAGATGGCGGACATGCTCGAGGACCGCCCGGACTTCCTGAGCCAGCGTGCGGGCGCGGCCGTGCGTCGCCTGCCCGACGGCACGACGCAGCGCAAGCAGCTGACCATCCGCGGCATGCTCGCGGCGGCTGAGGAGATGAGCCCTGAGGAGCGTGCAAAGCTGCACGCGATGCTCGATGAGATCCGTGTGCAGATCGACGACCCGGACAAGGGCGACGATGGCTGGGGACAGTCGAAGATCAGCGGGCCGGGGCTGGACTGATCAGTTGCAGCCGTTCGTGTAAGCGTTCAGGAACGCGCTGACATCGAAGAAATCGATGTCCATATCGTTGTGCAAGTTGATTAGTGGTGAGTCTTTAAGGTAGCCATTGATAAAAACAGAGACATCGAAGAAATCGAGCACGCCGTCAAAGTTGAGGTCTGCTTCGCACCAATCGAGTGGCGTGGTGATGCAGTACAGCCCATTCTTGCTCCAACGCATGATGAAGTGACGATCGTTCGTTGGTGCAGGAGGCACGAGTTGGTTTGTAGACCAGCTTACTTCTTCATCACAGTTCGAGCAGCTGCTCACGCTCAGTATCTGATTCACCTCTCCAATACTCTTAGCACTCGCGTCTAGAAGTATTATCTCAGAATTGAGCCAGAAGATGAAACCGTCACTATTCCCGAAGTGTGAGACATTAGCCGGATCGGGTACTGAGTTGATGATGATTTGGCAATCAATCATTCTACCCCAGCCAACTCCAGAACTGTAGACGGAGAATTCTGCAGGTCCGTCTTCCGGTAAATAGATCGTGCATCCATCAGGGAATTCGCCTTCCAGTTCTGCGTTGGAGGCTAGATAGACTGTTTGATCGAAGATCGCGCCTCTGTATTTACTATCTCTGCCAATGTTGATAATGCCATCGCCATTGCTGTATAGGGTAGCTTCCTCGCAAATAACTGATGAGCCCTGTAGGATATTGATTGTGCCATTGTTTGTTCCGCCAGGGATCCACATCGATGTCCCATTTTCGACATGTAGTGCGCCGGACGAACTAATTGTGAAGATATCTTCGTAGTCGTTGTTTGGCCCTCTCTGCACTCGTATACTGCGACCATTGGCTGCGATTAACTCGCCGTTGACATTGAAGCGCCACTGGTCGTTAGCGAAAAAATTTGAATCCAATGGAAAATCAGTTCCAAACTCAAGTGTTGAGTTTTCTGCGACTGTCACACGGTACTGCGTGAAGTCGGTCCACCATCCATTAACACCACCCTTGAAGTATCCGTTGGTGATGAGATGGTTTTCGCCAGAGTTAGTCGAATAACTAAATGTCATTGGCTCTGTCGGAGGCGTGTCGTATCCAAACAGGTAGCCTCCATTGAGGTCGACAACGATATCGCTGGCACTGAGTAGCGATGTGGTGTAAGTGGTTGTGATTGCAAAGGTTAAGTATACACAACATCTTGCAGAAGTCATTGCTTTTCCCCCTCAAGTAGGTTTCTTCATGATAAACAAGTAGTTGAACCCACGCAAGAAAAAGTTCTGCTCTTCGGCAGCCTTATGCCAGTTGCCGCGTTGGAGCTTCTGGTTGTGGCGGACGACCGCGATGATGTCGATGGGCTCGAAGTAGTCGCGCATGATGGCGAAGAGCTCGAAGCCGATGGGCATGAAGGTGCCGCTCTTCTTGCCCTTGTGCTTCTTCCATGAGTCGCTGACATAGAGGCCCATGTAGCTGCCCGGCTTGAGGATGCGGTGGATTTCGGAGATGACCTCGTCCATCGCTTCGTAGTAGGCATGCCCCATCATCACATCGTCGTCCTGCATGGGCGCGCCCGAGTCGAGCTTGCCGATGCAGCGTTCGTCGTCGGAGTAGTCGATGTGGGTGGAGTAGGGGGGGTCGATGAAGACGAAGTCAGCGACCTCGTCGGGCATGGGGATCTCTCGCGCGTCGGCGTGGGTGATCTCGGGGCGTTGCGGGTTGAGATCGAACCCGATGCCCTTGCGCTGCAGGTCCTTGCAGACATCGAGGGTGGTGCCTGAGCCGCACATCGGGTCGACGACGGTGTCGCCCTTGCGGGTGTAGCGCTGGAGCAGCTGCCAGATTGCCCATGAGGGGGACGCGCCGGCGTAGTCCTTCGACCCCTGCATCTTTCGACCGAGGTGGTCGTCGTAGTGCTGGGAGGGGTACTCCCAGAGCGTGGTGGTCATGATGCCCATCTGCGGGCGCTCGCCGGGGCGGACTTTCTTGGGGTTGGCGTGGGCCGGGCCGGACTGCTTGGGGCCGGCTTTGCTCCCGGGCTGGGGCGGGCGTTTGCCGCGGTAGGCCTTGCCGGAGCGTGAGCCGGGGCTGTTGAGCTCCTGCTCGATCTTGGCGCGGATGTCGTCGCGTTTGGGCATGGGGGATGGTATGCGGCGATCACGAACGCATCGTGCGATCGACTGCGGTCAAGATCAGTGATGAGATCAGACTGAAGAGGGTGATATATATGAGCACATAGATGAGAGAAGGTATTGCGATAAAGGCCCAAATACCAAACAAGGCAGTTGAGACGCCAATTATCGCGAGGACGTACGCCAACTTACCAAGTAGAGTTTTATCTGATTGCGTGATCACGGCAGCGCTTCAATGAGCTTGAGCGCCGCCTCTTCAAGCGGAAGACGGATCTTGCATCCCGCCGCCCGAGCGTGCCCGCCGCCGCCGAGGGTGTTGCAGACCTGATTGACATCGACGGGGGGCTTGCCCTCCCATTCGTCGGGCTTGGATCGCAGGGAGACCTTGGTGAAGACGCCGTCGCTGTCCTTCTGCTCGGTCAGGATGGCGACGACGCGGATGGAGGCAACGGACTGGGGGATGTCGACGAACCCGCCGGT
The DNA here is from genome assembly GCA_020427395.1 of Phycisphaerales bacterium. GTDB lineage: Bacteria > Planctomycetota > Phycisphaerae > Phycisphaerales > UBA1924 > UBA1924. The sequence goes on along the minus strand of JAGQON010000008.1, from coordinate 92,379 downwards.
CTCGCCGGGCGCGGCGCCGGTCTCCTTGAAGTCGTCGAGCTTGAGGCACATGATCGCGGCGTGCTTGTCGTGAATGAGCTGCATGGACTCGAGGGCGCGGGCCATGAGCTTGAAACGCGACGCCCGGTCACGTTGGTAGAGCATCGCGAACAGGGAGGTATGGTTCACGCCCGCGTCGAGTAATTGACCCGCGAGACGCATCACGCGGCCGTCAACATTGGAGTGCTTGAACCAGCCGGTGTCGGTCGCGAGCCCCACATAGAGCGGCGTGGCGACATCGACGGGGAGTTTGCTCGGGCAATCGACCCCGAGCAGATGGCAGCAGATCTCGGCGGCCGGCTGAACGACCGCGGCCGCTTCAGTGTCGAGCAGGCGGCGCGTTGCGATTTCGCCGTCACCCTGGAGGTGGTGATCGACGATGGTGGTCCGGTCGAGGCGGGGCTTAAGGAACTCGGCGAAGGGCGCGAGCTGGGACCACGAGCCGGTGTCGGTGATGAGGATGCCCTCGGGCTCGAATGCGCCGGGGACGGGCTGGTTGTCCTCGATGGTGCGGGCCTTGGTGTTGCCGATGATGGTCTTGGACCACTCGGGCATCGGGGCGGCGTACCAGCACTCGGCCAGCGAGGCCGCGCCCGAGGAGTTGCGGGTGATGTTGATGGCCCGGGCGAGTGCGACGGTGGATCCAAGCGCGTCGCCGTCGGGCTTGGCGTGGGTGAGCAGGAGCAGCGAGTGCTGCTGATTGATCCAGTCCGCGATGCCCTTGGCGTCGATGGTGGTGGTCCAGTCGTGCTGCAATGTGTCTTCCTCGATCATCGATGGTGTGCCGGGCATGATGACCGAGTATATCGGCAGATCCTGTTAGTGTTCGTCATCGAAGGATCGCGGTTTGAGGGCATCTGTCCGCTTGGTCTCGTGGCGGATGGCCTTGGGGGGCTGGTCTGCGGGATCATCGGGCGTGAGCGGGATGTCGCCGTCGTCGGGGACCTCGGTCTGCGGCGTGTATGGCACGCCGGTCTTCTTGGGTCTGCCGTGGGCATCGAGCTGGTCGTTGAAGTAGACGCCCTTGTTCTCGCCGTGTTCATCGAGATCGATGGGCGTGTCGTCGTGGTAGGGCTTTGACTTGGCGGGGTCGTTGATGGTGGGGCGGTTGGGGCGCGATGCGAGTGTGCCGCACTCGGGGCAGGGGCTGCCAAGCTCAAGCCCGATGATGTTGTGCCCGCAGTACTCGCAGGGCGTGTCGTCGACGATGCGTCCGCGGTACTGCTCTTCCTTCTTGCGGCGTTCTTCGACGCGCTCGAACGAGCCGGCGGCATGGATCTGGTTTTTGATCACCCAGTGCATGACATGGGTCATCTGAATGAAGGTGAGGTTGTAGACGAAGATGGTGATGAGGATGATGAGCCAGGGCACCCAGATAAACGCGAGGATGATGGCGCTGCTGAAGACAATGCCCACGGTGGTTGCGATGGCGGTGGTTGTGCCGATCACGGCCAGCACCCACGCGGCCCCGCGCATGCGGTCGGCGAAGTTGTTGTGGGCCGACCAGTAGGCGAGCTCTGCGATGTAGATGCTTGTGGGGATCATGCTCAGCCACGAGGCGATCATGAAGAGCATGCGCCCGATCGCGATCACATTGATCAGGATGCCGCTCGGTGGTGAGGCGGGGTTGGCCGCGGCGGTGTTGTTGAGTGCGACGAGCGCAGCGGTCGCCAGAGCGCCGACAGGCCAGGCGAAGTTCGAGAATCGAACGATCATCCTGAATCGTTCGTTATCGAGGACTTTGTCGGGCCGCATGCCATCGGTCAGCGGGCGTTTGACCGTGATGATCCAGATGCCAAGCAGCCAGATCAACGCGGCCGGGATCTCAAGATAAGCGGCCTCGGAGAAAAACAGACGCCGGAAGAGGCTGAAGAAGATGGAAATCGATGCGAGTGCGAAGCCGAGGCGGAGCACCTTGACGAAACGCGTCGGGGCTTCGTCGGTGATGGAACCGTTTGTTTTGGTCCCGATTCTCCGGATGGGCTTGCCGCACTCGGGGCATTTGCCCGCCAGTGGGAGCCCCTTGAGCGAGTAGCCGCAGAAGTCGCACTCGCGATCGGTCGTGATTTTCATTTCGATCGTGCTCATAGACCCAATGAATGTACCTCACGCCTGACGCGCAGGTTGCCCGCGGGATGAAAAAACAGCCGGCGGTGTGTGCCGGCTGTCGAGAGAGGAGCGTTGTGGTTTCGCTCTGATGGGGGACTGTGGATGGGGGCACTCAGATCTGAGTGTGGTCAGCTGTCCGATGCTGGCTCAGGGCTTCGTGCTGGGCTTGATCTTGACTTCCTGGCGCCCTTTGACCTTACGGATCTGCTGCAGGCGCGAGGGCCAGAAGTCGTAGCCGGCGATCTGGCGGTGGATGTAGTCGGGTGCGGTGATGATGAAGGACTGGTTGTAGAGTGAGATTCGTGCGCCGTCTCCGCCCAACTCGGACCACTGGTCGGGTTCGACGGTGGTAATGATCAGGTTCTGCAATGCTTCGGCCCGCTCAGCGAGTGTCTGCTGGTCAACATCCTGGCTCCCGCCTGAGAAGGGGCTTTGTCCGCCGCTGCCACCGCCCGCTCCGCTGGCGGCCTGAACGGCGCTCTGGAGATCGAACTCGGGGGCGTTGTCAAAGTCGGGAACGATGTAGAGTAGATCGGAGACATCGTAGAGTTCGACGCGCTGGTTGCGGTTGAGTTCGCTCTTGGGGCCGCACTCGATGGTGCCGTATTCGCTGAACTGCCAGGTGTATTCCTGTCCAAGCCCCTCGCTTCTTTGGGCGCGGAGCAGGAGGCGTTCGAGGACGACGAGCGCCGGGGTCTCGGTGACCTTGATGGTGACTTCGGTGTCGGGGTTGATGCCCTCGGCGTTGGTGTCGTCGTTGAGGTAGATGGGCTCGACCGCAGCGCCGGTGACATCGTTGATGAAGCTGAAGAGATCCGAAATCGGTTGGTTCTCAACATCGAGCGTGATGGGCTTGGAGAGCTTGATCAGCAGCTCGCGTTTTTCGGCGCGGGACTGGGCATCGTCGGAGGTCGTGTGGCTCTGGGCCATCGCTGGGGTGTCGCTGGCTGCGATCGTCGCCGTGGCGACGAGGGGGAGACCCGCGGCCGTGAGCAGCGAGCAGGCGAACGATGAGCAGATTCGAGCGCGTGTGGCGAGGGTCATGGACTTCGTCTCCAGAGGGATCGGTGTGTGGTGCCTCTCGTGGTGTCGGCAGCGGGCATTGGCCAGCGGCTGTCCCGGCGTGGTTCGGTGCTGATCCGGAGCATCGACGCGGGGAGCTGGGGGAGGCGTTCGGGGGGTGCCCCGGGGCTGGTGCTGATGTCTCGGGTCAGTCTACCAGCCATGAGTCTGTACGCACAAGCGGGCGGGTGGGTTGCACGGATGAAAAACACGCCCCGGTCGAGTCCGGGGCGTGCGTTCAAATCTGAGTTTTTGGGGTCTGAGGGCCCCGGAATCGGGGTTACGGGCAGCCGGCGTTGAAGGCGCTGAGGAAGGCCGAGACATCGAAGAAGTTGAACATGCCGTCGCCGGTGAAGTCGGCGGCTGGGTTCATGGCGTTGTAGGCGGAAAGGAAGGCGGAGACATCAAAGAAGTTAAGCATCCCATCGCCGGTCAGGTCGGCGGGGCAGGAGGCGGGAGCCTCAACAATAATCTTGCCGATCATATTTGCGTGTGCGAGCACCAGGCAGGTGTAGTAGTACTCGCCGGCATCACCGTCGCCGGGTGTCCAGGTGATGACATCGACGGCCGGCTCGGGATCGGCCGTGAACTCGTCGATGGGTTGGAGTGAGGTGCCATCTATGACGGCAATATCAAAGGTATCTCGGACATAGCTGCCGTCGGTCCCGGTGACCGGGAGGGCATCGGTGGTCATGCGGAACGGGTGGCTGAAGGTATCGTTGTCGAAGATATAGGTCTGACCACTGGAGAGCGTGATAGTCGGGTCGGCGATGTCGGTGAAGGTGCCCGAGTCATCGCTCCAGCTGAGCAGGAAGCTGCTCGCCGCTTGGCTGAGGATCGTGAAGGTCACGCCCTCATCAATGGTGTACGAGTTGGGCCCAGTCTGGGTGGTGTCGGCGAGGGTGGCGGTGCTCAACGCAGCGAGCGAAATGGCTGTGGCGATTGATTTGGTGTTCATGGTGTTCTCTCCTGTTCCAACGGGGCTGGTTTGTTCGCGATATCGTTGGGTATCGCGGATCGGATGCATCGAGGCGTATTTATCGAGCGATGAGCCGAACGGCGACCCACCCTCTCAAGTCAGGTGACAAACATGCCCACGACCATAGTTTGGTATTCCAACGCGTTTCGAACCGATGATCAGCCGGCGCTTCGAGGCGCGTATGAGCGTGGTGCAGTGGCACCCGTGTACATCTATGACTCTCAATATACAGGCCCCTCGGCGATGGGCGGGGCCACCAAATGGTGGGTTCACCACAGTTTGCGGGCGTTGAGCGTGCGTCTGAGTCAAATGGGCTCCCCCCTGATCGTGCGGAAAGGCGATCCCGCGACCGAACTGCGAAAAGTCGCCCATGCCCTTGGGGCCGATCGGGTGATGTTCTGCGAGGCCATCGAGCCCGATCTGCAGCAGCGGGATGAGGAGATCGAGCACGAGCTCGGCAAGCACGGGATCGAGGTCGAGCGGTTCAAAATGGACCTGCTCTGGCCCATTGGCTCGGTGATGACCAAGGACGGCAATCCATACCAAGTCTTCACACCCTTCTGGAAGATGGCCTTGTCCACGGGCATGCCCGATGAGCCGGTCGATGCGCCGAAGAAACTGATCAAGCCCGAAGGGCATACCGCGTCAGTCTCGATCGACGAGCTGGGATTGTTGCCGGACATCGAGTGGTACACCCAGATGGAGGAACGCTGGACACCCGGCGAGCATGCTGCGCGTGGGCGATTCACATCCTTCATGGAGCACCGCCTGAGTGACTACGCGGAGGACCGCAACCGATTGGATATTCCCGGCTGGAGCGCGATGTCGCCGCACATCCACTTTGGCGAGATCTCGGTGCGCCGGATGTGGCACACGATTTCAGAAGATTCCCGATGGCAACAGGTCAAGGGCAAGGAGCACTACCTGCGTGAGATCGGCTGGCGTGAGTTTGCACAGCACCTGATCAACCACTTCCCGCGCACCATCGATGAACCGCTGCGTGAGCAGTTCAAGGGCTTCCCGTGGTCAAAGAGCAAGAAGGCGTTGGACAAGTGGAAGCGTGGGCAGACGGGGTACCCCGTTGTCGATGCAGCGATGCGGAACCTGTGGGCCGAGGGCTGGATGCCCAACCGGGCACGGATGATCGTCGCGTCGTTCCTGTGCAAGGACCTGCGGATCAGCTGGGAAGAGGGCATGGCGTGGTTCTGGGATACGCTCGTTGATGCGGATCTCGGCAGCAACACGCTTGGTTGGCAATGGACGGCGGGGTGTGGTGCCGACGCCGCACCGTACTTCCGCGTGTTCAACCCGGTGTCGCAGGGTGAAAAGTTTGACCCGGACGGCGACTATGTCCGGCGCTGGTGCCCTGAGCTTGCGAAGCTTGACACGAAGGTGATCCATCAGCCCTGGGAGGCCGCCCCGATGGAACTGTCAGCCGCGGGGATCACGCTGGGCGAAGAGTACCCTGAGCCAATGGTCGACCACAAAGAAGCTCGTGAAGCGGCTTTGGCGGCGTACGAGAATGTCAAGGGCAAGTAACTTCCTTCGCGCTTTCGATGCTTGATCTATCGTGATCACCCGATGCAAAAAAACGGCCGGCGACGCTCATCCGAGCGTCGCCGACACTGGCAACTCCCCACACACAGGGGTCTGTATGCGTGATCAGCTCTTGGGCAGGATCACGCGATCGATCACATGGATGACGCCATTGCTGGCTTCGATGTCAGGGGTCGTGACCTTGGCGTCGTTGACCTTGACATTGCCCCAGCTCTTCTTGATCTCGACCTCGCCGCCCTGAAGGGTGGCGGCCTCACCGGCTTCGATCGCCTGGTCCGCGTAGACGCGGCCCTTCACGACATGGTAAAGGAGGATCGAGCGGAGCTGCTCCTTGTTCTCCGGCTTGAGCAGTTCGTCGAGGGTGCCCTCGGGGAGTGCCGCGAACGCGTCGTCGGTGGGCGCGAAGACGGTGAACGGACCGTCGCCCTTGAGCGCGTCGACCAGATCGGCGGCTTCAAGCGCTGCGGCGAGGGTGTTGAAGGAACCGGCAGAGGTTGCAATGTCGAGGATCGAATCGCTCTCGGGGAGGATGACCTCGTCGATGACATGGATGATGCCGTTGCTGCACTTGATGTCGGTCTTGACGATGCTGGTGCCGTCGATCTGGGCGTTGTCCTTGTTGATATCAACGCGCTGCCCATTGAGGGTGGTCAGGGTCTTGCTGCCAAGGACCTCAGTGGCTTCAAACGAACCGGGAACGACATGGTAAGTCAGGATGCCGATCAGCTTGTCCTTGTTCTCCGGCTTGAGCAGCATCTCGAGGGTGCCCTTGGGCAGCTTCTTGAATGCGGCATCGGTAGGTGCGAAGACGGTGAAGGGGCCGTCGCCCTTGAGGGCGGAAACCAGGCCGGCCTCGGTCAGGGCCTTGGCGAGGATGGTGAAGTCGCCGGCGGCCACGGCGGTATCTACGATGTCGGCCTTCTCGTAGCTGACATTCATCATCTTGGCGTTCGAGGCATGATCACTGCTCGAGCCGCAACTTGAGGTGGGGCCTGCGAGGGCGATAAAAGTGCTCGCTGCGATTGCGACGCCGGCACACATGGTGATCTTCTTGATGTTCATATCGAGGTCTCCTTTCGGGGGTGGTGTCCTGCTGCGTGAACACATCACACGCCTGTTTTTCTCGGGGTGTGTTGTTGTCTGGGTGAAGATCCGGACCTTGCCTAGACGGCAGTGGTCTTCGGGGCGGCCCGTTGTCCCGATGCGAATCATGGAAACAAATTTTTCGTGCGGGCTCCTGCGTCCGACGGACACGATTGTGCGAAATGAACTGAGCAGGGACGGATCGGAAACGGTATGATCGAACTCGCCTCCCCATATCAACGGACGCTGCCGAGTCGGCATCGTGGGGCTGGCTTGATGGGGTTCTCACTGACCATGACGAGCACTGTTCGCACGCCGCTGCTTGCTCTCGTCGCCGAAGGCGATCAGGAAGCGATGCGCTCGCTCATCAAGCGGTACTCAGGCCTTGTCTGGTCGATCGTGCGACGCAAGATTCGATCGCAGAGCGACGCGGAAGACCTCGTTCAGGACATCTTCGCGGATGTCTGGAAGAGCGCTCACCGGTATGACCCGAGCATGGGCTCGGAGGACACCTTTGTTGCGACGATTACCCGCCGGCGGGTCATCGACCAGATCCGACGCATCGGTCGGACGCCGACGCATGTCGAGATCGACACTCCCAACGCAAGAACCGCCTGTTCTGAGCACGACGATATGGAATCACTCGATACGACTCCGACAGCACGGAAGGTGATGCGGGTGCTCCGCTCGCTCCGACCTGAGCGTCGGCAGACCATTGAGCTGGCGGTCGTTCACGGGCTCTCGCACACGCAGATCGCAGAATCAACCGGCATGCCCCTGGGCACCGTTAAAGCACATTTACGACGCGGGCTTGATGAAGTCCGCACACTCATGGAACCGCAACTCCCCGCTGGATCGAAGGAGGTGTCACGATGAGTGACGGCCGAAACCACGATCTCAGCGAACGACTGATCGACCTCTGCAGCGACCATGCCATGGGGCTGCACGAGGCGAGCGATCTGAATGAACTCGATCGTCTCGACCCCGATCAGAGCGCCCGCGAGGCGTTCGAAGCGATCGCCGCTGAGCTCGATATCGCGTACGCGGATGCGGACCCAATCGATATGCCCGCCGGGCTTGAAGCACGACTGCTGGCAAGTGTGCCAACGAGGGTCGATGCCCCTGCCCCGCTCAAGTTCACAAGCGCCGCCGTACCGGTCGGTAGCGAGCAGATTCAGAGCCCACGCGGCGTGTGGTTCCCCTGGCTTGTCGCCGCGGCTTGTGTAGTGGTTACGGGCCTGGTGGTGCTGCGTCCACAGCCGGGTGCCCCGGTGCTGCCCAGCGCTGCCGAGTCTCGCGATGCCCTGCTCGCCAAGCACGCCGATGACCAAGGCCTGCTGCGATACGCATGGACACCGACCGAGGACCCGAGCGTGGTCGGGGCCGTCACCGGTGAGCTCATCTGGGATGAGTCCACCGATGAGGGCTACATGACCATCGGCGGCCTGGAGGTCAATGATCCCAGCGAGTTCCAGTACCAGCTCTGGATCTTCGATGCCACACGGCCGCTCGGTGAGCTGCCACAGTTTGCTGGCCCGTTCAACGATCTGCTCACACAGCGGCCGATCGACGGCGGTGTCTTCGACATCACCCAGAGCGGTGAGGTCGTGATCCCCATCAATGCGAAGCTGATGGTGCAGCAGGGTGTCGCTTTCGCGGTCACGGTTGAACGACCCGGCGGCGTGGTGGTCTCGGACCGCTCACGGGTGCCGCTGCTGGCGATCCCCGGCTAATCCACATCTTTCAAGACAACTCAGAGCGCAGAAGAAAACACCCGGGCCGTTCCCAGGGTGTTTTCTAGAGAGAAGCGGATGGTGGTGATCAGCGTCGGCGACGCGTCGCGACCAGCCCGGCTCCCCCCAGCACGAGCAGTCCCGAGGGGGATGGGACCGTCGTGTATTCGTAAGTCACGGTCAGCGTGCCGGTATGTGACAGGCGATCGAAGGTGACGAAGATGCCGTAGTAGGGGTCCTCGAACGGGCCGTTGAAGGGGCCGTCTGGCGGGTTGTTGGGATCGACGACCCAGTTGGGATCGTTGATCCACTCAAGATAGAGATCGGTGAAGCTGCCGAGGAAGGTATCGACCTGTTCGGTGCCGCTGAGTGCATCGAGCATGCGCTGCCCGAACTCGGTGGAGTTGTCGAACGACTGATCGAAGACGAACTGCTCGCCGAAAGTCGCGTGGATGGTGTCAGGTCCAGACTGGTTGTATCCGTCCGAGGCGCCAAGGTCGCCGGTAAAGGCGACCGGGGTGTAGACGCCGCCCGTGCCGATGACGGGGTAGTTGGGGCCACCATCACCGCCAAGCCCATCGAACACGCCCATCTGATGCACACCATAGAAGCCGGCATCGAGCACCCAATCCCCGGCCTGCAGCGCGGTGTAGCCGTTGCTCTCGATGGTGAGGTCGAACTCCATGGTCTGGTCGTACGAGAGGGTGACGCCGGTGAGCTGGCGCGTGCCGCCCATGTCGTTGAAGGCATCGAAGCTGACAATCGCTCCGTCGTAGTTCTGGTTGCTGAACTGCGTGGAAGTAGAGACAGTGTCGGCATGTGCTGCGCCCGCGATGGCGGCGATCAGCAGTGAGGTCGCAACCTGTTTCATGATCTCGTTCTCCTTATGAACACTGAGGGGTTTGTGGGTGCCCGTCGTGGGGTCGGGCTCGTTGTTGATGCGAGCGTACACGACGGGAGTGGCCGCCGTCAATAATCTCTAGAGAAATATCTACAGAATTTGTAGGAGATTTCAGGATTGCTCGCCAAGCCCCGATATGAGTCGTTACAATGGCTCACATGGTGCGAGAGCAAGGCAATCCGTCTCAGATGAGCTTCTCCAATGAGGCGGTGATCTGCGTTCGCAGGGCACAGGCAGCGGTTTCAGACCTGCTCTCGGGTGCTGGGCTCGGCGGAGCACGCCCGACGGAGGTGGGGCGCACGCTGGGTGTCGACAAGACGCTGGCGTGGAAAATGTCCCGGTTCTCTGAGTCCAGCGATCTGGTCAAGGCCGTAAAGCACATCCCCGGAACTGGCGGCATTGAGATCATGCTCAAAGCGGCGGCCGACGCCGGTGTCTCGATCGACCGGATCGAGGCGGTGCGGACCGCGGACCAGGCGTTCCGAGAGTTTGTCCGGCAGCACGCCGGCGATCGGCGATCGTTCGAGGCGATGCTCGCGGCCGGTGGGCGTGATGAACGCATCGAGCTCGAGGAACGCAAGTCGTTCTATCAGTCGGGATCTGCAATCTGGGGTGTTCGCGCCCGGATGCAGATGCTGTGCCTGTGTCTGCGGCCCTCGGAGGTCAACCCGGACCGAGTCGATGTGCTGCAGGTGGGGGGGTTCTACGACTTCGAGCGCCTGCGACCGGATGTGCCGTGGATCATGCGTCGCCTTTGGACCTCGGATACCGAGGGGACGAACGACACAAACTTCACGCGTGAGCCTTTGTGCCCCGAGGCAGCGACTGGGACGGCCCTGCCGGTGATCCCCGAGTTCTGCACGCACCCGCAGCCGGAGATTAATCAGTTCCGTGGCCACGACGGCGTTCTGTACGATGAGATCGCCGCAGGTCCGGTCGGCAAGCACGGTGCGCTGACCTGCGTGACGGGCGAACGCTACTTGCAGGCGTTGCCGCGATACTGGGCCGAGGACAACACCTTTGGACGCTACGAGCTGATCCTGCGCACGCCGGTGGAATCGGTTTTGTTTGATATCTATCTGCACGAATCGCTGAGCAACTTCGGCGATTTCCGCTACACGCTGTATGGGCTGCTCGAGGATCGCCCAGGCGTAGGGAGCGGCAAGACACACGATCGCCCGATCGAACCGGCGCACGATGCGCAGCGGCTGGGACTGCCGCCGATCGTGCAGAACCGCAGAGCGCCGGATCACGCTCGTCTGTTGCATTATGCGCTCGATCGCGCAGGGTGGGGGGATATGAGTTCGTTCCGGGGCTACCGCTGCGAGCTTGAGTACCCGGCTACGCCGTGGTGCCTGACGATGCAGTGCGATATCAACGATGCGTGACCTTGCCCCTATCGTCAGGGCATGAATACACAGCGATCGATTGGCTTTCTCCATCCCGGTGCCATGGGTGTCTCACTCGCGGCGAGCGCCATCGCCAGTGGGCACGAGTCGTGCTGGGTCGACGCCGATCGCAGCGATGCGACCAGGTCGAGGGCCGATGAGCACGGGCTGCGGATGCTCGATACGCTTGGCGCGATGTGCGAACGATGCGAGTTCATCGTGAGTATCTGCCCGCCCAGTGCCGCCGATGATGTTGCCGACGCGGTCATCGAGTGCGGGTTCGGGGGTGTCTACATCGATGCCAACGCGATCTCGCCGATGCGGGCACGTTCGATCTCCCAGCGGATCAATGACCACGGCGCAAGTTATGTCGACGGCAGCGTCATCGGTGGGCCGGCGTGGACAAAGGATGCAACGGTGCTCTATCTGTCAGGTCCCGGAGCGGGAGAGGCGGCAGCCTGCTTCTCGGGTGGGCTGCTTGCGACACGGGTCATTGGGGAAGCGGTCGATCGGGCGTCTGCGCTCAAGATGTGTTACGCGGCATACACAAAGGGTTCGACGGCCATGCTCTGTGCAGTCGTGGCCGCTGCGAGTGCCTTAGGCGTTGATGGGGAGCTGGATCGACAATGGGAGCTCGATGAAACGGGCGCTCGCGAACGCACACACCTTCGAGTCCGCGCGGTCACGGCGAAGGCATGGAGATATGAGGGTGAGATGTGCGAGATCGCACAGACGATGAAGCATGCCGGTTTGCCCGGCGGTTTCCACGAGGCGGCCGCGGAGATCTATGCTCGCCTCGGTGGGTTCAAGGGACAAAGCTCGCGACCCGAACTGGCAGAAGTCATCGCGCGGATGCTCGGCGCATGAGAAAGCCACCTGCGAGACTCGAACTCGCGACCTAAGCTTTACGAAAGCTTCGCTCTACCAACTGAGCTAAGGTGGCATCGCCCAGGGCAAGCGGGGCGTGGGCAAAGAGTATACGCACTCGGCCCGGTGTCAACCACGCGCCCTCCTCCACCACGCCGCAGGAAAAACGCCCCGCTGGCACGAGGCACGCGGGGCGTTTGACGGATGGCGTTGAATCAGGCGATCCCGGTCAACAGCTCACGGGCAGCCGACATTGAACAGCCCGAGGAACAGCGAGACATCAAAGAAATCGTAGTTGCCGTTGCTGTCGAAGTCGGCGGCTGGATCCTGCGAGTTGAACGCAGCGAGGTAGGCCGAGACATCGAAGAAGTTGAGTTCGCCAAAGGGCTCGGCGAGGTCGGCGTCGGAGCAGCCCGAGGGGCCAGCGACGCTGTAGAGCAGCGGGCGGTAGTGCTCAAGGGTACACCGCATGCGGTTGGCCTGCTCGGGCGTGAACTGGTTCATGCAGATGTCGTCGGAGTAATCCATGTAGTTATGGAACGGGGCGGGCAACCCGCACGAGTTGCGAGAGCCGGGGCAGCCGAAGGTGGGGCTGCTCTCGGGGTTGGTGTCGTTGATGAGGTCACCGCTGGTGTAGCCGTTGGAGCAGCCGCCAGCGAAGGTGTGATCAAGCCCGAGGTAGTGCCCAACCTCATGGGTAGTCGTGCGACCGAGGTGGTAGGGGTTGTACGGGGCGTTGCGCCCGAAAGTCGAGTAAAGAATCACGACTCGGTCCGAGTTCGAGCCGGCGATGCCGCCCTGAGGCAGGTTGGGGACATAGCCCAGCGCGCCGCCTCCTGAGTTGGTGTAGATGTTGAGGTAGCGGTTGGTATCCCACGCCAGCGAGTTCCAGTAGCTGCCGCCGTCGTTAAACCAAGTGGTATTGGCCGAGCGGGTGATGCCGGTGGTGGGGTTGCCGTTGGGGTCCTCGGTGGCGAGATAGAACTCGATCTGGACATCGGTGCCTGGGGCGCCGTTCGTGCCTGAGATCGCGAGGAAGTCTTCGTTGAGGACCTCGATCTGCGAGTAGACACGCGAATCGGGGACACTGCCCGTAGTGCCGTTGGAGTTGGTAATGATGTGCACGACGACCGGGATGCGGTACTTCTGAACGCTGGGATCGTACTGCGCTTCGATGTTGGTCCGGCTGAACGAGCAGTCGTTGGCGCCACCGCGGACGACATCGCCCCAATCGAGGGCAATGGCTTTGCATCGTGTCTCTTCCATCTGGTGGAAGCCGGACTGGGCGACCTCGTCCCACGAGTGGTAGGTGATGCCGTCGATGATGATCTCGGTATCGGAGATCACTTGGAATCGAGTGTCGTGCCCGCCCTGGCCTTCGGGTGAGGGGGGGGTGGACTGGGTGGGGCCGAGCGTTGCGAGCCCGGCGGTCACGAGAACTGCTGCGATGCTGGTGAGCATGGTGTGAGACCTTACACTTCGGGGTTGAGCGCTGGCACGATACAGCGGGTATGCACCCTGTGTCCGAACAGGATCGAGCCGGCAGGTATTTGTCTTTATCTGGTTCGGTCAGAATGACCTGGCGTACAAACAGAAAGTGCCTGAATAGGCACCCCAATATACGACAAGATGGTGCAGAAGGGATGCGTGAATTCGAAAACTCACTCGCCTTTGTTATCGGACCGGGGCGGTGATCTTATTCCGAATCGGCTTCCATGCTCGCAAAGGCCGAGTTGGGCTCGCTCAGAGACGCCTCGTAGGCGAGCTGGATCGCCTCCACGAACTGCTCGTGCGGCACCATCCCCATCAGGGCTCGGCGATCGTTGAGGTGGGTGGGGTCCTCGATCGGCACGCTGGGTGAGGGGACCAGCAGCCCACTCTCGTTGCGTCGCATGGTCATCTGGGTGCCGAATACCTGCGGCTGGTTTGAGAAGACGCGGATGCGATCGGTCAGCAGCGCGACATAGGACGCGGGCAGTTCGCCCTGGGCGACGAGGTCCACGATCATGCCCAGACACTTGTTCTGGAACTCGACATCGTGTCCGGCGTGCTGGATCACCATGTACGCGGCCTGGGTCGCCTTCATCCCAACCAGATCGCGGGTAGGCCAGCCGATATGCTCGACGATCTCCTTGAGGCGGTTGCTGTGGGCCTGATCGATCGCACGGACAGTGCTGGAGACCTCGGGCTGAGCCTCGTGGTCAAATGTGGCGCGGACGAGCGTCCCGTCCTGATCGTACATCGATTCGAGCTCGGCTCGGATCTGCTCGATCGAGAGGCGACTGACCGGCTCGTAGTAGCTGGGGACTGCATCCTGATCGAACGATTCGCCGAGCACAAACTCGTCGTGCTGCGCCGGTTTGGCGGCCTTGGGCGAGGACTGATAGATGTGCGCCGGAGCCGGCTCGATGGCATTGTCGGCCTCGGCGTGCCTGCGCGAGTTGTCGGCGCAGCCCGCAAGGAGCAGCAGGAGGGCGGGGGTGAGGGACAGCGAGAGCGAGCGGGCGTTGCGTCGGTTCATGCACGCATCATCGAAAATCGAGGGCCACGGGCACACCGAACCCACAGATCAAGCTGTGCTGTGCCAGCCCGCAGGCGGTATAACCGGCACAGACCGACTGGCAGGCACCCAGCTCGGGGGGATCTCAAGATCGCTGATCGCTCAGTAGCGTTCGCTGTCGTTCTTGGGCCCCAGTGCCCACGGGTCGCTCTTGACCCCGTTGACGGTGGTCCCGTTCTGAATCGCGGGAGTGATGCGATCGAGGAAGTTGTGGGGGAAGTGCTTGTCGTAGGTGCACTTGGCCTCGAGGCGCTCCCGCTCTTCTGTCGTGAGCTCGAAATCGAGTGCGCCAAGGTTGTCCTCGAGCTGCGAGAGGCGTTTGGCGCCGATAATCGTCGAGGTCACGGCAGTGTGACCCTGCACCCAGTTGAGCGCAACCTGCGCTGGCGTCGCGTTGTGTGCCTTCGAGACTTCGACCATCTCGTCGAGCAGGTCGTAGGTCCGCTCGTTGAGGTAGGGTGAGTCGACAGCCGCGCGGGTGTGCTCGGGCGAGGGGCGATCATCGCGGGTGTACTTGCCGCTGAGCACGCCGCCGCGCAGGGGCGACCACGGCGTGACGCCCAGCCCCTGATACTCGGCCATGGGCAGCAACGCGTCCTCGGGTGTGCGCTGCAGCAGCGAGTACTCGATCTGCAATGCGACCAGCGGCTCCCAGTGGTTCTGCTTGGCGATGTTGATCGCCTCGGTGCAGACCCACGCGGGGTGATCGGAGAAACCGATGTATCGAACCTTGCCCGATCGCACCAAGTCGTTGAGCGTGCTCATGGTCTCATGCAGCGGCGTGTGCCGGTCCCAGAAGTGGACCCACAGCAGGTCGATGTAGTCGCTCTGCAGTCGGCGCAGCGAGTCCTCGACCTGGTGAACGATGGCTTTGCGACCTGCGCCGCCGCCGTTGGGGTCACCCGGGTGCATGTTGCCGCAGAACTTGGTGGCGATGACGGAGCGGTCGCGTTTGGCGCTGTGGTCCTTGAAGTAGTCGCCGATGATCTTCTCGCTGTGGCCCTTGGTGTAGGCGTTGGCGGTGTCGAGGAAGTTGCCGCCGCGGTCGAGGTAGGCCCCGAGCACATCGAGTGATTCCTCGATGCTGGTGCCAACCACGCCCCATTCCTCGCCGAAGGTCATGGTGCCGAGGCAGAACGGCGAAACACGGAGCCCGGATCGGCCCAGCGTGCGGTAATCTGTGAGGGACATAGGATGCTCCTGTTGGGTTTCCTCTGGAGGGATGGTAGTCGTGATGTTCGCGTGGCAGAAACTGGTGGATGCACGGGGGCGCAAGTGGTCGCCGTGCTCAATCCGTCAGGCGTGCATCGCCAGCGGGTATTCGCGCGAGTTTCTTGTGCGTGAGGATGAAACCGGGCGCTTCTGGTCAAACGCATTGATCCTCGGTTTGGTCTACGCGATCCTGATGATGCTCTTTGGCGAGCTGACGGGTGTGCTCTTCGGTATCGACATCAGCATGGATTTTCTGAGCCTGCCTGGGCAGGTGCAGTTCTGGGGCTACGCGATCTCGTTCGGCGGCGCGATGGGACTGATCAACAAGTTCTACGGCTGGCGAAAATCGGCTGCAGCGGTTCGAGCCATGATCCGTGCAGGTCTTTGCCCTGCGTGCGCGTATCGGATCGATGGGTGCGAGCCCGAGGCGGATGGTTGTACGGTTTGTCCCGAATGCGGCGCTGCGTGGCGCATCTACGAGATCGATGGAACCACTCCTCAGGATTGACGGTATATCTGAATACCAACACACCCCCAAGCAGGAGATCCCCCATGCACACACGCACCCCCGCCCGACTCTGCGCGATCGTTGCCGGTTCAATCCTGGCCCTGAGCGGCCCGGTTGCATCGGCAACTTTGCTCCTCGATGCACCCACCATGCAGGAGGCGCAGGCCTTTGTGCAGCAGCAGGACTGGGACAAGGCGATCGAGGCATACAAGGCGATCGTCAAGGAGCAGCCGAGCAACGGGAATGCCCAGTTCATGCTCGGCTACGCGTTGCACGCGTCGGGCGATCTGGACAACGCGATCCTCCAGCACAAGAAGGCGGCCAAGATGCCGCAGGTCGCGCCGATGGCCAACTACAACCTCGGGTGCGCCTTCGCGCTCAAGGGCATGACCAGCGAGGCGTTCGAAGCGCTCAACCGGGCGATCGACATGGGCGTGCGTGATGCGGCGCAGTTCAAGGGCGACCCCGACCTGCAGTCGCTCCGCACCGACGAGCGGTGGAAGCCGATGGTGGAATCGATCGCCAAGCTGACCCAGGCCGAGATGGCGCTGCACTTCTGGGTCGGCGAGTGGGATTGCTACAACACCCAGAACGGCAACCTCAGTGGCACAAACACACTGAGCTTCCGCGTGGGTAACAAGGTGATCCACGAGTCGTGGACAGCGACTGGTGGGCAGTTCAGCGGCGAGAGCTGGAATGTCTACAACCGCGAGACCAACGCGTGGGAGCAGACCTGGGTCGACATCGGCGGCAACCGACTGTTCATCACCGCCAAGTGCAACGACGACTCGATCGAAGGCCTGATGTTCGAGGGCGAGAATGTCGCGCCCGGTGCCAAGCCCACGCTCTCTCGGATGCATGTGCGCCCCGCCGAAGGCGGTCGTGTGCTCCAGACGGGCTACTCCAGCGACGATGGCGGCAAGACCTGGACGCAGAAGTACGAGCTCATGTATGTGCCCAAGGGCGAGGCCTACAGCGTGGGTGAGAGCTGATTCAGTCCAGGAAGACGATCACCATCGCCACGCCGATGACAAACGAGATCGGGATCCAGATCGCGACAAGCATACCGGCCTGCCGTTTGGATGTGCCCTTCCATACACGGAGCAGCCAGTAGAACAGCAGGATGTAGATCGCGAAGCTACCCCAGGTGGTCATGAAGTCGGGGAAGGCATCGATCTTGGCATCCACGAAACGCATCAGGCGGCGGATCAGCCCCGCGAGCACCACGAAGGTCGCGCTGTCCCACCAGTCGATCTTCTCCTCGGTGATAGTCTGAAAGAGCCACTTGAAGAGCCCGATCATGGCTGCCAAGATGAGCAGGATGATGGCGATGTCCATACGAGTCCTCAGTTCGATGAATCGTTGGCTTGAGATTGCATCGCCCGCAAGGCGTCGAACGCCTGCATCGGGGTCATCGCGTCGAGCTTGAGTTCCTTGAGCGAATCAACAACAGGATGCTGCACGAACTCCGTGAACAAGCTCATCTGCGCGCTGGCCGCGGACTTGTTGGCCGCCTGCACCTGCTTGGTATCCACGCGACCCGCGTGCTCGACGCTCAGTGATTCCAGCACGGCCTTGGCTCGCTGCGTGACCTGCCTGGGCACGCCGGCGAGCTGGGCGACATGGATGCCGTACGACTGGTCAGCCCGACCGGCGCGGATCGAGTGCAAGAAGGCGATCTCCTGATTCCCGTCCTCGCTGGTCCATTCGCGCACCGCCACATGCAGGTTCTTGACCCGGTCCTCGAGGCGTGATTCCAGTTCCGTGATCTCGTGGTAGTGCGTGGCAAACAACGTCCGGGGGCGATGCTCAGACAGCCACTCACTGATGGCCCAAGCGAGCGAGAGCCCGTCAAGGGTCGATGTCCCGCGCCCGATCTCGTCGAGGATGACGAGCGATCGATCGTCGGCGTGGTTGAGGATGTTGGCCGTCTCAATCATCTCGACCATGAAGGTCGATTGCCCGCGGTGCAGCGCATCGTCTGCGCCCACGCGGGTGAAGATCCGCGTGGCAATGCCGATCGTCGCGCCCGCGGCGGGCACGAAGCTGCCCGATTGTGCGAGCACGACCAGAAGCGCGTTCTGGCGGATGTAGGTGCTCTTGCCCGCCATGTTGGGGCCGGTGATCAGCGCCAGGGTCGCGGGCGAATGATCCTGGGCGAGCGTGCAATCGTTGGGGACGAAGTTGTGCCCCAGCGTTTCGTCGAGCACCGGGTGGCGCCCCTGAACGATCTCGATGGTGGGCTCATCGACGATCTTGGGTCGCACCCAGCCGCGCTGCGAAGCCTTGGTCGCGAAGCCCAGCAGGCAGTCAATCGTCGCGACGATGTCGCTGAACTTCCCGAGCGCGTCGAGGTGCTCGCGGGCCCGCTCGCAGAGCTGATCGAAGATGATCCGCTCGCGCTCATTGGCCCGATCACCCGCGGAAAGCACCTTCTCTTCGTACTCCTTGAGCTCGGGCGTGATGTACCGCTCGGCGTTCTTGAGCGTCTGTTTGCGGGTGAAGACATCGGGCGCTCGCCGGGCCTGGGCGGCCGGCAGCTCGATGTAGAAACCGAAGACCTTGTTGTAGCCCACCCTGAGCGACGGCAGCTCGTGCTCGTTGATGATCTTCTGCTGGTACTCGCTGAGCCACTTGCCGGCATCACGCTGCAGCGATCGTGCCTCGTCGAGTTCCGGGTCGATGCCGTCGCTGATCAGCCCGCCCTCGCGCAGATGAGCAGGCGCATCGTCGATACAGCAGCGGGTGATCTCGTCGCCCAGCGGCAGCACCTCGTCGCGGATCGATTCGAGCGCTTCGTGGTGGGGCCGCAGCGACTCGCAGCGCTCGATGCTCCGCATCAGCTCTTCAATGAGCACGCTCGCGCCGCCCAGCGCCACCAGATCGCGCGGCGTGGCGCGTCCCAACGCGATGCGCCCGCTGATTCGGGCCATGTCGCACATGCTGCCCAGCACCTCGCCCAGTTCCTCACGCAGATCGCTGCTGTTGGTGAGTGACTCGACCGCGTCGAGGCGGGCGTTGATCGCGCCTTGATCGATCAGGGGTGCCGAGAGCCAGCTGCGGACCTGTCGTTTGCCCATCGGCGTGTGCAGCACGCAGCGGGTGCCGACCGGGCTGGCGAGGAACACCCCCGCGAGCGAGCCGGCGAGCGACTGCTCGCGGATGGTCTGCTCGATCTCCAGCGAGCGCAGCGAGACGCGATCAATCAGGCAGTGGTGTTCGCGCTGCACGCGGATCGGGGGTCGCAGGTGCGCTAGCGAGGCGTGCTGCTGATCCGGGCCGCGCTTCGCGCCCTCGTCGATGGCCTGTGTTTCGCTGAGGTACCGCAGCATCGCACCCGCGGCGTGCACGCTTGGGTCGTGTGAGTCCAGCCCGAGCCCCTCGATGGTGCCAAGGCGGTACTGGTTCTCGATCGCTTCGAGTGCCTCGGACTGCCCGAACTGCCATCCCGGGCGGGGTGTCAGCGAGGCATTGATGCTCGCGCCCAGATCGACAACTCGCTTGGGCGGGTCGCCGGAGATCGGCGAGGCGAAGATGAGCTCGCGCACGCCCAGGCGACCGAGTTCGTCTGTGCACTGTTCCAGTGAGCCATCGAAGAGCGAGAACGCGCCGGTCGAGAGCTCGACGATCGCGATGCCCGCGTGCTGCTCATCGTGGATGACGATGGCGCCCATCGGGACGGACTGCTCGTCACGCAGCAGCGACTCGTCCACCAGCGTGCCCGGCGTCACGACCTGCGTTACGCCGCGATCAACCACGCCCTTGGCGTCCTTGGGGTCCTCGAGCTGATCGACCACCGCGACCCGGTAGCCCATCTCGATGGCGCGGGAGAGGTAGGTCGATTTCTGATGGTGGGGGACGCCCGCGAGCGGGATCGCGCTGCCGCGGGTCGTGAGCGAGAGCCCCAGATCGCGGGACATGTTCTCGGCATCCTGCCCGAAGAGCTCGTAGAAGTCACCCATGCGGAAGAAGAGGATGCAGTCAGGGTGGCGTTCTTTGATCTTGCGCCACTGCCGCATCGCCGGGGTATCCCACGGGTCCTTTGCGGGTTTCTTCGATGGTTTGGCGGGTTTGGTGGGCATCGCAGGGAGCGATTGTACCGGGCGAGCGCAGAAAAAACGCCCGCGATTGCGGGCATCTTTCGCGCTTTGTTGGGTGCCTGATTAGCTGTTCAACGCATCGGCGTACACATCGTATTGGCGGAGCCCGACGAACTGCTCGGTGCGTTCGCCGTTCTTGAACACCATGACGGTCGGGATTGAAGAGACGCCGAACTTGGCTGCGAGTTGGGGGTGCTCATCGATGTTGATCTTGCCGATCTGGGCCTGTCCCTCGAAGTCATTGGCGAGCTTGTCGATCGTGGGGCCCAGCACCCGGCACGGGCCGCACCAAGGGGCCCAGAAGTCGACAAGGGTGGGGGTGCCGCTGTTGACCAGCTGATCGAAGTTTTCGGCGGTGATTTCAAGAACGGTTTGGGTGGCCATATGGGGACTCCTTGTGTTTAGTTGGGGATGTGCTCCTTGGTTGGAGGTCAACAACTGAACTGGTCGTTCTATTTCAGAGTGTCTGAAGTTTCGTCGCCTGCGGCCTGATCGGGTTATCGGGCGAAAGGCGGCGAGAGCAGGCACGCTCAAGCAGGATTTCGGCGATCTGTCGGGCGTGAAGGGCTGGGGTCTGTGTACGAATCTGTCTGGCTGTGCAGTTTGCACCGCTGGCGATCATGGCGAGCATGCTCGCAAGCGTCTCGGCATCATTGAGCTCCGCGCGTCGGGTCATGTCCAGGAAGAGTTCGGTGAGTCGCATCAGGTGTCTGCGTGCGGCCATAGCGGGTTCTGATTCGGG
This sequence comes from Phycisphaerales bacterium, assembly GCA_020427395.1. Lineage (GTDB taxonomy): Bacteria > Planctomycetota > Phycisphaerae > Phycisphaerales > UBA1924 > UBA1924. The sequence continues at coordinate 71,539 of JAGQON010000008.1, read as the reverse complement.
GTCTGGGAACTCGGCCACGGCGGCCTGAAACATGCAGCCGCAGAAATCCTCGGAACTGTACCAGCCGGCTAAGGCATCGAAAATCCCCAGAATTTGCTCGTATGGGTCGTTCAGATGGGACACGGTCCCTTCGAGTTTTTGCAGCATGTCATCACTTGCGCGATTTAGCACGGCCACGATGAGCATGTCCTTGGATCCGAAGTTGTTGTAAAGCGTCATCTTGGCGACGCCGGCTTCTTCGAGGATCCGATCGATGCCGGTGGTGTGGAATCCCTCGGTTTCGAAGAGATGGCGAGCACAGTTGAGGAGACGATCTCGTTTGGGTGAAGCCATATGAAGGAGTCCAATTTTTCTCGAGTGGGTTGAAATAAACAGACCAGTTGGTCTATTCTACTCTTTGTCAGGCATGTCCGCAAGGGACAGAAGTCGAAAAACGGCGATTCTCGATAATGGGACGCCTATGGGAGACGAATCTATGGCACGCGTTGAACCAATCACAATCGATCAGGCCCCCCAGAGCACCAAGGGTACCTTGGAAGCCCTCCATGCGAAGCTGGGGATGGTCCCCAACCTGCTGGCGACGATGGGCAAGTCCCCTGCGGCACTCAATAGCTATGTTCAGCAGAAGAGCGCGATCGAGTCTGGCTCGCTGGGGCCCAAGTTTGGTGAATCGCTCGCGATCGCGATCGCGAACTTCTCCAAGTGTGGCTATTGCCTCGCGGCTCACAATGCCATCGGCAAAATGGTGGGGCTGAGCGAAGAAGAGCGAGAGCTGAACCGAAACGGCAAGTCGGGCGATCCCAAGACACAGGCGGCGATCGACTTTGCTCGGGCGATCGTCGAGCACCGTGGGCACATCGCTTCGGAGGACTTCGACGCGGCCCGGGAGCATATGAGCGAGTCGGAGGTGCTCGAGGTGATCACCATCACGACATTCAACCTGTTTACGAACTACATGAACCACATCTTGGAAACCAGCATTGATTTCCCAGAAGTTGAACTCAGTGAATCGGTTGCCGTCTGATCGGCGAATGACATACGCGATCGCCCAACCCCCTCTCTGGGCGATCGCCGGCCGGGCCTGGGGTCCTGGGCCCGGCCACTTGAATACGACCCGGTCGAGGATGATCTTGCATGATCGAGCTTGACCGGGGCACAGGATCACCCCATTTCCTGCGCCGCGCCGCCCGAGTGTTTCGGGCGGTGCGGTTTTTTGCTGCGAGTGAGCATGGCTCGGTCTGCGTTCGATTCGGACCGGTTCGCGAATCGGCATCGAGTGTGATGTCTTGTGGGATGGTCCGTTCTTACGCGGGACACTCGGAGCTGAACTGTTCGATGAACGCCCCGACATCGAAGAAGTTGACGATCCCGTCCTCGTTGATGTCTGCGGACCCGCTCAGGTTCGCGTACTCGGTGATGAAATCGATGACATCGAAGAAGTTCCTCTCGCCATCACCGTTGCGATCGCCCGGGCAGGTGATGACGATGTCGAGCCCGTCGGCGTGGATGACCTGCGCGAAGACCCAGCCGTTCTTGAGCGGCGGCTCCGAGAGGATCTGATTGAATCGGCCCGTGATCTGGTTGCCCTGAACGACGGTCCAGCGATCCGCGAGGTGCGGTGTTGAACCGTTTCCAAAGTTGATCAACAGTGAGCCGCCCAGCGTCACCCGCGAGGCGGTGCCGGTTGCTCTGAGGGTATCGTGATTCTCAGGGCCGAATCCGTCGATGTCGATCACGAGTCGGGCATCTGATTTCAGCTCGAGGTTCGTGAACTGGAGATATCGGGTCGATGCACCGGGGTCGAGCGTGCCGGAGACATCGATGTTGCCGCTGAGTCGTCCGCTCCCGAGAATGGATTGCCCGCTGCCGATGATCAGCGACTGCGATGCGGTAAGCGTGGGGAGCGGCAGGGAGGGTTGCGGCTCAAGGTGGATGGTCCCCTGCCCCATGATCTCGAGCGGATTCGGTGCGAGGACCGACGCGCCGCCCCCGACTTGGGTGGCGCCGATATGGATGTCGCCGTGGTTCTCGAACCGATCGATGAGCCTGAGATTCGAGTTTCCGTTGTCGATTCGGATCGTCGCGAAGTTCGTGACATCGATGAACTCCAGCGTCCCCTCGGACAGGTTGACGACGCCCCCGTTGATCGATCTGATGCTGGTTTCGCTGAGCTGAAGGCCGTTACTGAGCAGGAGGACCGCGTTGTCCGCGACAACCTCGATCACGGGGCCGATGTTGCCGCTGAGCTTGAGCGGCTCAAGCGGATCGTCAGCGATGAACGGTGAATCACTCGAGATTGCGCCGTTCTCGGTGGTGAAGATGATCCCCGAGCCCCTGATCGTAAAACCCTCGTTGATGTGCCCGATGTCTTCATCCGCAAGGATGCACGGCTGCTGCGTGCTCATGGGATTCCCTTGCATGACGATGTTCCCGCTGCCGCTGAGTGTGGTGTCCTCGAGCAGGAGGCAGCCCCTCTCTCTGATGAGGTGTGAGCCGTGAAGCTCGACCTCGCCTTGCAGGGTGCACTCGGTCAGGGCCGAGATTTCAAGATCTGCTTCCGCGTAGGTGTTGGTGAGTCCGAGGTGGGAGCCGGGCAGCAGGATGATCGATCCCCCGTTGACACGGCGGAGCTGCGAGTTGTAAACCCGGGCGGCGACGAGGTGGATGGTGCCGCCGTCTGCGAGATACTCGCCGTTGTAGTGATCCCCGAGCAGGCGCATGAGTGCGTTTTCGGCGACATACAGGCCGCCGTCATGGATGCCGTCCAGAGTGAGGGGGAGGGTCGGGTTGTTCGCGGTGATCACCGAGTCATTGCCGACGATGCCATCGATCTCGCCGGCTCCCTCAACCGTGATGCCGGGGGGGATCCCCATCGCCCCGATGAGGCGGACCTCGCGCGCGGCGGTCGAGTTCATCAGGATTCTGCCGGTACCCTTGAGCAGCGGGGTGCTGTTGAAGTTTAGATCGCCCCGGTCCAGGATGATGTCGCCCTGGAGCGTGACCCGCCCGGTCAGGGTGATGGTGTTGCCGGAAAGCAGCAGGTTGGTGCCTGGTGCCACTGTGGGGTTGATGAGTTCGCCGCCTTTGACGATGATCGACCCACCGTTTGTGGCCTGGAGGTATGCGTTGACGAGTTCCGCGCTGTTGCTGATGCTGAGCGTGCCCGAGTCGGCGAGGAATGAACCGTCCCCGACTCGCCCTCGAAGTTCGATGGTGTCCGCGCTGGTGACGGTGCGGATCACGCTGTGATTGATGATCGCGCCGTTGCCGCCGTCGATGAAGCCGCTCCCGAAGACATCGATACCCGGGGCGATAGTGAGCGTGCCTTTGCCGATCGTTCGAATGCCCGAGGTATTGATTGGGGCGATGTCATCCCCGATGAGCTGGATCGATCCGAGCCCGGAGATGCCAACATCATCAGCAGGGCTGAGGATCGCGCCGGGGCGGAGCTGGACTGTGCCCGAGAGAGTCATGTCGCGATCAAGCAGGCAGATGGCGTCGTTGCTCTCGACGAGCAGTAGATCGATGGGCAGGTCCGGGAAGGGATGAACCACCTCGCCGTTGTTGATCGAGATCGTCGTACCGGCCCCGATTGTTGTTTGATCCGGGACGATGGTTGCTCCGGTTTCGAGCCAGAGCGTACCGTGATCTCCGAGATGGAACTGGCCTCCCTGAATCGACGCGTTTTCGGTGAGTCTCAGTGTGCTTGCCTGCACCGTGAAAACGCCTTGTGGGGCTTGCGACACACTCTGCTGGATGTCGAGGCCGGGGCCGCCTGGCTCTGCGACAAGGATATGGCCGAGGTTGAGATAGCGTCCCCTGAGCATGCCGTTGCCGCTGACGGTCTGTCCATGCCCGATGGTCACGAGATGTCCTCCTGTGAGGATCTGTGATTCTGTCGTGGAGTTCTTCGCTCGGAGGATGATCGAACCATCGCCGCCGATGTGGGTGTCGCTGTTGAACATCAGGCGGGTGATCCCGCTGCGATTGGCGGTATTGATCTCGATCGTGCCATGATTGACGAGTCGCCCAAAGATCGACAGGTCCGTGCGGGCATCGATGCCGATCGTTGCATCCGGATTGAGAAGATAGAGATCTGCCAGTTCCAGGTCGATGGGCACGATGACTTCGTACGGCGTCTTCAGGGCGAGTAAGGCCCCTGAGCGTCGACCGATGGGTGGGCGCATCTCTTCCCATCGGTCCGGGCTGAACCATGACCCGGACGTTGCATCATTCCAATATGAGACGCGGCTTGGGAATGGATCACTGCTCGCCTGTGCATACAGCAGCGTTGATGAAGCGAGAGTGACCGACGCGAAGAGGGTCATCATTGAACGGCTATTGGTCACGCAGCGTCCTTGGGCGGGAGTCGTTTATCAGTGCACGGATATCACTTGGGTCAGATCGGGCCCGGTCTTGGGTGGTACGATACCTGGCCTGATTATCTCGGGTTTGCCGATCGGCACAACCCGGAAGTTGTGGATTGCTCACGATTGAGCGGGACGAGTGATGTTCTGGGACAGAGTGGGTCAGCCATGATGATGCAGCCGGATCAACAGGAAGCGATCGAGGGCGTGCTTGTGATCGACAAGCCGCTGGGGCTGTCGTCGATGCAGGTGTGCGCGATCGTCCGAGGCAAGCTTCGCAGCGGCGGTGCACCCAAGCGGGTAAAGGTCGGTCACGGTGGCACGCTGGATCCGCTTGCGAGCGGGGTTCTGGTGGTGCTGGTGGGAAGGGCGACCAAGCGGTGTGATCAGGTGATGGTGGGGGTGAAGGGCTACGAGACGACGATCGACCTCTCGCGGCTCTCGAGCACGGACGATCTCGAGGGGGAGATGACCGAGATCGAAGTCGCATCGCCCCCGAGCTTGGATGATGTGCGTGCGGCGTGCGCTCGGTGGACGGGTGATGTGATGCAGGCGCCGCCGGCGTATTCGGCCATCAAGGTCAATGGGCAGCGGGCATACAAGATGGCGCGTCGCGGCGAGGAAGTGAAGCTCGACGCACGCCCGATCCGGATCGATTCGATCGAGATCCTTCGCTACGAATGGCCCATGCTGACGGTAGGGGTGGTCTGCGGCAAGGGGACCTACATCCGCTCGCTTGGGCGCGATATCGGCCATGTGATGGGGGTTGGCGGCGTGCTGACAGCGCTGCGAAGAACTCGGGTCGGGCGTTTCACGATCGAGCAGGCGGTGACACTGGAGTCGCTTCCGAGCCCGATGGATCCCTGGTCGCTCTCGCTTGATGCGTTGATGTTTGAAGATTGCAGCGACGATCAGTCGTGCTGAACGGGTTCCCAGATCTCGCTGAGCCCCTGCCCGTCGCAGATTCGACGGATGGCGAGGTAGAGCAGCGTGGCGCTGGTGAAGAACAGCGAGACGATGTAGCCGGCCACGATCAGGTGGACTGCTGATCGCCAGGTCTCGATGAGCTGGTGGGCGAACCGCTTGGTGGCGCCGAGTTCGCCATCACCCGTGAGGGCACGCTGCGTGGCGTCGTTGGCGATGAACGATGCGGCCCAGTCGGTCATCTCCAGGCTCAGGCTTGCGAGCTTGAGGGCGATGGTTGCGGCGATGACACCCAGCACGCACAGCAGCAGCACATATGAGAAGTATCGCAGCGGGCGTCCGATGACATAGGCGTAGCAGCGCTGGATGGCATCAAAGGCGTCGGTTCCTTCAACGCTAAGCGCTGGTACGAGCATGGGCAGTGCGAGCACATGCACGACCAGCACCACGGTGGCGATGATGCCCAGCACGAGCATGAGAAGATAGAGCACCGCGCCGAAGAGGTCGACGACGGGGAGGCTGAGCAGCAGCCCCATCAGGGAGATCAGCAGAAAGAGTGCCGCGCAGAACGCGATAGGGGCGATGATCGCAGCGATGAACTGGCGTGCGCGGCGCAGGGTGAAATGAACGCTCTCTTCTCGCGTGGCGAACCGACCCTGTGCGAACTCGAACGCGGTTGAGCGTGCGATCGTGCCTCCGGCGAGCGCGAGCACGGCGATGACGGGGACGCCGAGCAGCAGCGTGATCAGCGGGTCTTGCATCACCGTATTGCGCAGGAGCATGGCGCTCTGGGAGATCGCGTGGGTGAGCCCGACGGGGTCGAGCGATGTGATGGAGTCGATGATCGAGCCGACGGTTGATTCAATGGGTTGTGGGACGGGGCTGCTCTGGGCGATGGTGTCCTGCGTGCCAGCAGTTCGCAGTAGGTTATAGAAGTAGCTGATGAGGGCCACGAGGAAGACGGCGATGCATCCGGCGCTGAGCCGCCCCAAGGAGAGGGCGAGCGCGGGGGCGCGGAGTACACGGGGCCAGATCATCTCTTCAACCAGGTCGCTGAGCATGACCTGCGGTTCCCTGAGCGGGGAGCCGTTGGCGTGGCATTGGTCGCCCTGCGGGGCTCTTTGCGGCTTCATGGCTTGATGGTACACGAATCTGCTTGCCCCGGCGCGGTGTTGTGTCGATGATACGGGCATGATGCACACTCTTCGACAGTGGATCAGCCGGGCGATCGCGCTCGGTGTGATCGGGCCGATCGCTTCTCAGGTTGCCGGACGCCTCATGGCCAATGACGGCTCAGGCGATCACACCCTGCTTACGGGTACCTCCATGGGCAACGGGCTGACAGCCCTGCTGATTGTTGGTGTGCTGTGCCTGCTCAGCGGAGTGATCGGCGGAGTCCTGGGTGGGCGACGCGAGGGTTTGCTCGGTATGGGCTTTGTGCTCGGCTGGGTGGCATGGACCAGCGGGCGGGTGGGGAATATCTATCGCCTGACCCCAGAGACATCCACGAGCGCGAGCCTGGCGATCGAAACGCTGGTGCTGATGCTGTTTGTGCTGGTCGCGGCGATGCTGATCAGCCGCAAGGACGAGCATGACCCGATCTCCAGCTTCAGTGTTTCACGCCTTAGGGACTCGATGACGAACCCGGCGATGCTGGGGGCGATGGGCGTTTCGCTGGTTGTCGCGGGCGTGATGTCCTGGCTGTTTGGTGTGCAGGACCTTCCCGGGCAGTCGATCGGTGTTGGATTCCTCGCCGGGATCATGGCGGGCGTCTTCGGGGCGATGACGGCCGCATCGATGCAGGGTAAGGCGGACCATCGCGGCACTCCCTACGCCCCGGTGATGCTGGGCGTGATGCTGGCGGGGGTGCTGATGCCGCTGGTTGGGATTGTGAAGCCGGGGCTGGCCTCGCTGGAACTGCTGCAGCTCAAGGGCGAGCTGCCGGGATTCCTTGCGTTGTCGCCCGCGGCCTGGGTCGCGGGGGCGCTGCTCGGTGTGCCGGTGGGGCACTCATGGATGGAGCACTCGCAGACGCAGACGCAGGAACAGCCCGTGACAAGCCGGTGATCTGGTGGCTTAGCCGCCTGGAGTCACACGGACGGGCGACGGGGCGTCGAACTGCAGTTGGTCTGTTTTGAGGTTCCAGAGCATGGTCCGCGCAGAGAATGGCGTGGTGCTCTTGCTGTCGTACAGCGTCACAAGGTTGTTGTCGACGGTGCTGGCGAAGAGCGAGTCCGCAATTGCGTCGTAGTGGGCGATATCGCTGAGCAGTTCACGCCCTTCGAAACGGAACCGGACATGCCCCTCGGCCGTAGCGTGGCGGAGTGCGTTGCTGCTTTCCCGAGTCTGATCGGGCATTTGGCTGGGATCGCTGTTCGCAAAGTTGGCGGTGAGCGAATCGGTTTCGAGGGTCGCGATCTTGTTGCTGGTCAGTGACTTGTGATCGACCTTGACGCCGCCGGTAAAGACGCCTTGCCCGACATTTCGGTCCAGCTGCATTCGTGATGCCCAGGTAAAGCGGGTCAGCCCTGAGCCGTCGAGCGCGGTATCGCTCGGCTGGGGGTTTTCCTTGGTCTCACGATCGAGCACGAGCAGCGTGCCCGAGCCGGGCACGGTGAGGGTCTGTTTCTGGTTGTCGGCGAGGATCTGAGCACCTTCAAGGTAGAGGACACCGATCGCCAACTCCGGGTTGTTTGGTGAGTAGGAGCGGGACTCGATGCTCGCGGGCTCGGGCTGCTTGCCCTGCTCTGCCCGCCCTGCGGCGCGGGCACTGATCAGCTGGCGTTCCGGTAATGGGGCGTTCTCGATGCGATCGGTGGTGGGCATCGGCGTGAGATTGATGGTGATGCGGTCGGCCTTGAGCGTGTCACGCGTGAGTGCGTCGGGGGTCGAGATGACGCGGACAGCGCCGATGCATTCGATGGTGCCGAGGGTGTCCTCGAACCGCATGGAGGTATCCCAGCGTGCGTTGACCTGGCCCATCTGACCCGGAATGGCGTGCTCGGATTCGTTGAGCGCAACATCGTGATCGAAGGTACCCGGGCCGACCACTTCGATGCTCCGGCGTTTCGCCCGCAAGGTGATGTGCTCTCCGGCGATGGTCGAGCCGGCCTGGGTGACCTTGGTGCCCGGGCCGGTCAGGGTGATGATCTCGTTGAGCCCGTCGGCCTGGAGCGTATTGGCGGAGGCGGTGGTCCGCTTGCTATCGCGGTAGCTGACATTCCCTTGGGCGCTGGCGGTCTCGATGCGTGTTGAGCCATCGGAGACGCGCACGAGCGTGGCGTGCATCTCGTTGGCGCGGAGCATGGCGTCGGCGTTGCGTCCCATCGATGAGCCGATGGAGCTGACCCGGACGGGGCGCGGTGGTGAGACACCGTCGGTACTGGGTTCAAAGTCGATGGTCAGGTCGCGACCTGTGAGCATTTGCTTGTCGGCGCTGGAGATCACGCCCTCTGTGAGCTTGAGGGTGCGGAGCGCAGACACCGGCGGCAGAGCCGGGTCGAGCGATGCCTCGATGATGCGGGCGCCGATGGAGTTACCGTTCTGCTCGGCGATCGCGGCTCCCTCGAAGCTGGCGTGCTCGAGCCGCTGCGTGAGAGCGCCTTGTTCATCGATGGCGAACTTGATCTCGGCGTTGTTCTTCCACTGCACGCTGGCGGTCTGGGTTGGATCGTCGGTCGTTGTCGTAATGGATCCGCGCCGTTTGAGCTTGATGAGCCCGCTGGCGAGGTCCGCGTTGAGCGATTCGGCGTAGAGCGTGCCTGAGTTATCGACCCCGAGTCGCACGATCCCCTGATCGGTCTGCTCGCCGGCGAGATCGACGATGGCGCGGGTTGCGTAGTAGGTCAGCTGCTTGGCTTGCCCGTTGAACCCGCGCTCGGGAGCGTTCATGCTGATGCCCGAGCCCTCGTTGCTCTCAAGGCGGAGGGCGAGGTGGTCCTGGATCAACTGATCAGGAATCTGGTCGTCGATGGGGCGGACACGCATCGGGCCGGACCAGGTGATGGTCACGCCTTCGGGGTCCGTGGTTGAAGTGGTTGTGGCGGGTTGCGGGTTGGTGTTAGACGGCGCACGCGGCGTGCCGCTCGGTGAGGACTTTGTGCTCGTCCCTGATACCGACCCGGTCATCTCGGACGCGGGTTCTGCATGGGTGGCGTTCGGTGCGAACGCGATTCTACGGATCGCGTCTTCAGGGAGTTGCCCGTCGATGATGGCGGCCCAGAGTGTCATGGTGTCTGCGTTGACCCGCCCTGAGCCGGCGATCTGGGCAACGATCTCGGACTCGAAGCTGACACGATATCGTTCGATGTCTTGCTCGGGAACGCTCAGGGTGGTCGGTGTATTCTCGCTCGCAATGTTCTGCGCAGGATTCGTTGTGTTGGTTTCGGCCGCGGGTTTAGCGGGCGGCGAGGACTCTGGTCGTATGTTCGCAGTGATCTCCGTTGAAGTCTCAGGCTGCGACGAAGTTGATTGATCGCCGGTTTCGCCATCGCGGTTCTGGATCGCGTCAGTATGGATGACGAGTCGATCGCCTTGCATGACATCGATCAGTTCGATGCGGCTGCGCAGGTCGTTGAGGATGACTGTGAGGTCTGAGCCGGAGAAATCGACGCTCCGGGACTCGATCTCGAATCTTCCGGGAGTGCGCATGCGGAGATAGCGTCGTTCGAACTCGAGCGTGTCTTCGAAGCGTGCGGTGAGCGTGGGCTGCTGGGTGTCGGGTGGGGGGGTGCCCGGCGCGGGTGTGCTGTCGTAGGCGCGGATCACGATGCTACCCTCCAGCGTGCCCGATTCGGGTGCCTGGTTGGGGTCTGGCATGAGCATCGTCGCGTAGTCGGCGTTGACACGCAGGGCCCGCCCGTCCTTCATGTAGATCCACGACTCGGGCTGATCGAGGCGGCGTCGCCCCTCGCCGATGGGCTCGAATCGGTCGGCCTGGAGCGTCGATGAGACGCGTGTGGGGTCGTTCTGATCGACGATGGTGACGAACATCGAGCCGCCGGACTGGGTCTGCTCGATATCCGCGATGTCCTCGGGGTCGGCAAAGAATGGATCGCTCGACTTGGGGGGCGTGCCCGATCCCACCCTCATCGAGACGACGATGACGGTGATGAAGACCAGCGCGAGCAGCGCGGCGGCGATGAGCCCCAGGCGTTTGATCGAGATCCCAGCCGGTGATGACATGCACGATTCTAGCTTGCCCGGAACCCCGGCTCGGCGCGGGGCCTAGAGTGTTCCCGCATGATGTATTCGCTCAATGTGAACTCGATTCGCTCGCTCATCAAGAAACGCGGCAAAGACGCGCTGAGCGTGCTCGATCTGCCCCGGTATACGCGGGATCACCTCGATCTGCGGGCACTCAATCTCTCAACCGATCTGCTCTCGGGGCTGGGTCGCAGCGCGATCGAGCAGATCCGCGACAACGGCGACAAGGTGGGCTGCACCTGCCTGATGCTCAGTGAACTCGAGACGCTCGATATGGGCAGCGCGAAGGAGTCCGTCGGAGACGCGGCGGTCGAGCGGATGTCCCGCGTGATCGTGGCCGGGAGCGTGCTGGGATGCAACGCCGTTTCGCTGAGGATCGATGCGCCGGACAATGACGAAGCGTTCGAGCAGGTGAGCGATCGCATGAAGCGGGTGCTCGAACGGGCCGACGATGTGGATATCAATGTGCTGATCTCGCCCAATAAGGGGCTCACGAGTGATCCAGATCGCACAACGGATCTAGTGAAATCGATCGGCGGGTTCAGGATCGGCACGCTCCCGGATTTTCAATCCGCCCATGAATCGGGTGATGCGTCGCATTATCTTCGTCGATTGACGCCGTACGCGACGGTGGTGAACGCCTCGACGCTGGCCTTTGAGGAGCGTGAGCCCGATGAGGAGGCGATGAAGGCGGCCGAGGGGCTCAGCGGTCTTGATGCGCTGGCGGCGGAACTGGAGGCGATGGACGACGCGGAAATCCCCGTTCATGTGGGATATGACCTCGAACCCATGGTGGGTGCGATCAAAGCTGTGGGATTCAGCGGAAATATCGCGCTTGACTACAGGGGGGATGGGGATGGTACACTGGGCGTGTTGCAGACGCGTGACGCGATCGAGGCGGCGTTGATGTCGCTCGCGGATACCTGATCTGGAGCATCGATGACCCACTGGTCAGGGAAGGGACCGTCGTGGCTGTGAGCGAGACAACGAGCGAGCGAACGGCTGTCGCCTCTTCCGTATCATCAACGAAGGCAGCGGGGTTCACGGTGCCGAGCACCAAAGAGATCATCATCACGATCGACGGGCCAGCCGGGACGGGCAAGTCAACGGTCGCGCGTCGCCTGGCCCAGCGGCTGGGTCTCGATTTTCTTGACACCGGCGCGATGTACCGTGCGGCCGCTGCGATCATGATTGATCGGGAATACGGCGAGGACGAGATCGGCGAGCTGGTCTCAACGGTCATCGGTGCCGATCTTCACTTCGATTGGTCGCAGGACCCGCCGACGATTCTCGCGTGGGACACGCCGATCGACCACCGCATCCGCAGCGACGATGTGACCAAGCGTGTTTCGTTCGTCGCGACCATTCCCGAGCTTCGCACGCACATGGTGCGCAAGCAGCGGATCATCTTCGCCCAGCATCCGCGCCTGGTGACCGAGGGGCGTGATCAGGGCTCGGTCGCATTCCCCGATGCGCCGGTCAAGTTCTATCTCGACGCGGACCCACGCGTTCGCGCAGAGCGTCGGATCGACCAGCTCGGGCTTGGTGGCGATGTGAGCGTTGAGGAGATGTGCGACCGGATCCTTGAGCGTGACCGGATCGATTCCACACGCAGCGACGGTCCGCTGGTCTGCCCTGATGATGCGATCGTGATCGATACTTCTTCGATGAGCATCGACGACGTGATTGACGAGATGGAACGCGTCGTGCGTGATCGGCTGGACGAGCTGTGAGCGATCGATCGCTTCGCATCAGCGTCGCGGGAATCGAGCTGGGCAGCCCCGTGCTGCTGGCGGCCGGCACGGCTGGTGTGCTGGGCGAGATGCGCGATGTGCTCGATGTGACCCAGCTCGGCGGGATCGTCACCAAGTCCATCACCAAAGAACCACGAGCGGGCAACGCATTCCCCCGCATCACCTTTGCGCGAGCGGGGATGATGAACGCCATCGGGCTGGCAAACCCGGGTATCGACGCGTTCGTGCGTGACGAGGGTCCCAAAGCCACTTCGATCGGCTGCCCGATCATCGGTTCGGTGGCGGGCGATCGTCTGGACGATTATGTCGAGGTGGCGAGCAAGCTCGCGAGCATCGAGGGCATCCGTGGCATCGAAGCCAATGTCTCGTGCCCCAATGTGCACTCGGGGCTTGAGTTCGGGAGCGACCCCGGAGCACTGCGGGAGCTGATCACGGCCATGGCGGCAGCGATCGGCGACAAGCCGATGTTCGTCAAGCTCTCGCCGGTGACGGTGGGGACGCCCCACACGATCGTCGATCTGGCCAGGGTGGCCATCGAGTCGGGCGCCATGGGGCTGACGCTGACCAACACGGTGCCGGCGATGGGGATCGACGTGAAGAGCCGCAGGCCGATCCTGGCGAATGTGACGGGCGGGCTGAGCGGGCCAGCGATTCACCCGATCGTGGTTCGCTTGGTTCATCTGGTATATCGCGGGTTGGCCAAGGACGCCAGCGTGCCGATCATCGCCGCTGGCGGTGTCACACGCTGGCAGGACGCCGCGGAGTTCGTGCTCGCCGGCGCGAGCGCGGTGCAGATCGGTGCTGGCAGTTTCGCTTCACCCCGTGCCGGGGTGAAGCTTCGCAAAGGGCTGCTCAGGTGGGTCCAGACGCAGGGTGCTGGGACGATCGCCGAGCTTGTCGGTCAGGTGAGACTCTCGGAGTGAGCAGCAGACTCGTGGACAGTCCAATAGTGCTCGAATGACGCGGCGAATGTGTGGCTCTTCATCAGCTCGATCCCATGACGCCCGAGCCGATTTCGCAGATCGTCATCGCACGCGAGTGTGACGATAGTGTCAATCCACTGCGGCTCATCGTTGTGCGGGAGCACGAAGGCGGTGGGTGTGTCATGGTGCTGATCGTGCACAATCTCTTTGGGGCCGCCCTGATCGGTGACAATGACAGGCAGTCCGGAGCCCTGCGCCTCCATGACCACCTGCCCCAGCGTGTCGGTGGTGGAGGGGAAGATGAAGAAATCGCATGACGCGTAGAGCGCGGCCAACTCCACACCGTGTCGGAAACCGAGGAAGTGAGCGCCCTGATCGCCGAGGCGTTGCTCCATCTCGGTGCGATAGGGCCCGTCGCCGATGATGACGAGCTCGATTTCTCGTCCTTGCGCTTGCACCCGCTCACGGATCGTGGGCCACATGCGGACGAGCATCGGCAGGTTCTTCTCGGTGCTCACACGCCCGCAGAAGACGGCCTTGATCGAATCAGGCTTGAGGCCGTGCTGCTTCCAGATGCTCGGATCGCGGAGCGTATGGTCGAACTTGGTGTCGTCGTATCCGGCGCGGAGGCGCACGAGCTTGTCTTTGCAGACTCCGAGATCGATCAGGCGCTGGGCGTAGTCGGCACTGCGGGAGAAGACATACTTGAATCTTCTGTAGAAGAAACGCATGTGCCCGCGGCAGAGGGCTGAGCAAAGGGTGTTGTCGAAGAGCTCGTCGATATACGCAGGGAAGTCGGTGTGATAGACGCCCACGATGGGCTTACGCATCAATCGGGCCGTAAGGAAGCCAACGGTGCCTACTGGGCCGGGCGTGGAGACATGGATGACATCCGGCTCGAACGCCTCAGCGGCCCGGAACATCTCAAAGGCGGGCGGGAGTGCGATCTCAAGGGTCTCGTAGCCGGGCATGGCGCGGGCGTAGATCGGGGTGAAGTTTCGCACACCATCAACCTCGGGCATCTTGAGGCGCGTAGAGGTGTAGACGCAAAGATCGTGCCCTGTGTCGTGGGCGGTCTGGGCGGTGTTCTGGATGAAGCGACATACGCCGTTCACATCCGCCAGGGTGTCGGTGAACTTGAGCACGCGTGTGGATGCAGATTGGGTGTTCGCTGAGATCATGTCGTTGATGATTGTTAGGGGACGGGCACGACATGATTCAGGTCGCGCAAAGAAAAGCCCCGCGTCGGGGGTATGACGCGGGGCCTGTGCAGGGGATGCGAAGGGGCACGGCTGCTCGGGGATTGCCGAGACCCTTGCGGTGCATCCACACCCGCTGGGACTGAGTGAATAGTCTGATATGGGGCGATGAAAAACCCCTCCGGGGAGGGGTATTTTTGTTCGGGGGGTGGGTTTGTGCGGGTGCTCAGATGGTGAGATCCAGTAGCCGCAGCACGGCCGCCGACGAGGACCTTGATGCCAGCTCGGCGGCGATCGACGCTTCGCCCAGGATCTGGTTGCGGACCAACGCCGAGCTCTCACGAGCGTAATCGGCATCCCGGATCGACGAGTACGCCTGCGCGACATTGATCTGCTCTTCTTCAAGCACGCGCCGCTCAGCTTCAGCCGCACGCTGATCCGAGCCGACCTGTGCCCGTTCGTTAAGCACGGCCTCGCGTGCGCCGTCCACCAACCGCTGGGCGGCCTCGGGGTCCTGCTCGATCACGCGGGACAGATCACGCAGCGAGACCTCCTCGTAGATCGGATCGCCCGTGACATCGTCGGTGCCGACCTCCATCTGGGTGGTGACATCGTTCATGATGTCGATGCCGGTCGCGGGCAGCACGCGCCCGATACCGTCCAGCGCTCCGTTGACCTGCGTTCTGATGGCATCAAGTTCGCTGCCTGTCAACCCGCCCTCGTTGGCGGCCATGACGACCAGCCCATCCAGATCGCCGAGGTTCTCGAGCTGTGCACCGAGCGCACCGTCCCTGATGTTCAGGAACGCCTCGTTCCGCTGGATGGAGGTGATCTCGGCCTGGTTGGCGCTGAGGCGGGCTGCGAAGTTCTCGCTGGCGATCAGCCCCGCGGGGTCGTCGGCCCCGCGGTTGATCTGAGAACCTGTCGCCAGGCGTTCCAGCGTCCTCAGGGCTTGCTGCTGATTGAACGCGATGCTCCTGATCCCAGTCCCGTTGAAACCGATCCTGCTCATGACCCGAGTGTCCTAATCAGGAAACTGGTGTGCCAGCGGAGCAGGGATCGCGCGTGGAAAGGTCGGCGCGCGTGCCGGTTCGTGAAACTGGGGTGACCGATAACAGTTCTAGGGTGCTTTCGCGGGCTGTTGTCGTCTCCAGCCGCACTCTGGGCAGCCGGTCGTGAAGTCGTAGCTGAGCTGGTACTTGCAGAACGGGCACAGCCCCCGGCGCATGCGCCGGGCGTGCTTGATCTGCCGCCACAGCCAGGCGAGGGCGCACACCACGAGCGTGTAGAACGCGGTGTTGATCAGGAATCCGCTCCAGATCGGGCGGTAGGGAAACCACAGGCGCTGGGTGTGCGACCAGATCGCGGGTTTGCCGGCGAACTGGGCGGCCTCGACCCGGTCGAAGAACCCGCCCTTGGCCATAGTTGAGTAAGTACCATCCGGGAGCGGTGCCAGATCGTCAACGAGTGTATCGCACGAGAGCGCCAGCGCGGGGAAGCCGACCCGCGTGGTGGAGATGACGGTATTGTCCAGGTGCTCGGGGTTGAATGCCTCGAACAGCCGGTTGCCTTCCTCGATGACATCCGGCGCGGGGTCGGCGGGGAGCCAGGTCCAGAAGACGCTGATGCGTTTGGGCTCGGGGCGTGCGCGGCTGCGGCGGGTGAGGTAGAACTGGCGTTCGTGCACGCCGAACCACTGGTGCACCGCGAGGTAGAACCGGGTGTGCACGGTCGTGCTGGATGGGTTGTAGAGCTGGATCATGCGTTGATCCGCGGCGTCGGTCGTGTGGGTCAGGAGCCCGAGTCCCCAGGCGACGAGCAGGTTGAGCAGCACGCCGAGCATGAGAAGCAGGGTGCCTCTGCGTAGGCGTGATCGGGCTCGGGCGGTGAGGTGCATGCGTGATGATACAGCGCCGGGGCTACACTCTGGCGATGTTTCAGCGGTATCGATTGCGTCATCCCGGTTCGTCGCTGCCACACCTGTGGTTCTTTGACATCTGCCGGGAGACCGCGCTGTGGTACTTCTTCATCGTCCACCGCCTCCGTCGAGTGGATGTGATGAACATCCCCCGTGAGGGACCTGTGCTGCTGATCGCGAACCACCAGTCGTTTTATGATCCGCCGGCGATCGGCTCGGGGATCCGGCACCGGCACGCTGATTTTCTGGCGCGTGCGTCGTTGTTCAAGTTCAAGCCGTTCGGCTGGCTGATCTCCACACTCAACTCGACACCCATCAAACAGGGCGCCGGCGATGCGGGTGCCATGAAGGCGACGATCGAGAAGATGCGGAACGGGCGCATGATGCTTGTGTTCCCCGAGGGCGCCCGCTCGCCCGATGGCGATCTGCAGGTCTTTCAGCGCGGCGTCGCGGTGCTGCTCAAGCGGGCCCACTGCCAGGTGGTGCCGGTGGGCATCTCGGGTGCGTTCGAGGCGTGGCCACGCTGGAACAAGCTGCCGATCCCGTTCCGTGACAAGATCGTGGTGTGCTACGGGCAGCCGATCAGCTCGGACGAGCTGATGGCAGAGGGTACAGATGCGGCGCTCGGGCGATTGCGCAACGAAGTTCAGACGCTCTTCGAGCGGGCCAAATCGATCAGGGCGTCGTAGTTCTCGCTGATTCAGTCTTCGTCGGTGTTGTTCGCCGCTGGTGCGTTGCCGGGTGTGTCGGTGCCGTCGGTTCGGTAGATCGGAACGAGCAGCGTGCGGCGCTCTGAGACCACGGCCTGATTCTCGCCCACGACGGGGGCGTTGGGATCGTCGATGGGCACCAGAACCTGATCGCCGCCGGCGGTTTCGGGGCGCATGGTGACCTCATCGCTCTGCAGGGCGCCCAGCAGGTTCGCGAGCAGGCGGTCCTGCTCGGTAGTGAATGCGGCCGCGATGCCCTCGTCTTTGGAGATCTGGTACAGCACGCCAACGACCTGGGCGTAGGAGAAGCCGAGGCCCGGACGCGGGTCCTCGGGTGTGGGCTCGTGGGCGAGCATGGGGATCAACGCGGGCAGGGTCTCGGGGACCTGCTCCATCGTCGAGGTGACGCGGTTCTGGTCGTCGCGGTAGTAGAGGCGGACCGGGGTGTCGCTGGTTTCGGCGGTGAGCATGAACCGGTCGGACCACGCTGTCGCGAGCAGCGGCTTGGTGAGGTCGAGGTCACGCCCGAAGAGCACAATGCGCGGCTCCTTCTGCTGGGTGACATAGATCAGCGGATCGCCGAATGGGACGATGTCGAGGAAGAACTTGCCCTCGACGAGCATGCGACCCACGCCGCGCACGGGGTCGGTGGGGACATAGATGCGTGAGAGTGCTTCGAGCTGCGTGCGGCTGGTCTCGAGCCCGCCGTTGCGGCTCATCATGCGGGCCAGGCGATCGCGCCGTGCACGCAGGGCCCGCTCCATCAGGCGTTCGTACGCTTCGACGCGCACCGTGAGGGTGGTCGACGAGAGCAGCTCCTTGAGCGTGGTATCGACGAGGATCGATTCCTTGATCTTGCTCATCAGCGCGATCGCGTCGGTGCGGAAGCGTGAGTTCTCATCGAGTGCGATGGCACGCAATGGTTGGACCACGCGCGGATCGCCCAGCTCCGCGCCGGCTCGCAGGGCCGCGAGGCGCGGGCCGGCCTCGGGGTGGTTGTAGAGATCGTTGATGAACGGCAGTGCCCGCTCGCCCAGCGCCTCAAGGCAGAGCGACATATCGCCCGCGAGGTAGGGCTGATTGATCAGGGTCTGCGCATAGCGTCGCGCGTAGATCTCGGGATACGCCTGGTCGATGGTGATGTGCCCGAGCAGGTCGAGGAAGTGCTGGCGGTTGCCGATGTACTCGGAGGGGATCTGCACGAGAATCAGCGACTCGTCCTTGCCGCGTGCCGTGGGCTCTCGCTCGCCGGGGGGGAGCGGGAAGACGGCGTTGATGGCGCTGACGATCTGGCGGGCACGCTGGTGGGAGGGGTTGTTGAGGATGATCTCGACCTTGGTGGGGAAGGTCACGCTGCCGCCGTCGAGGATGCGCCCCACATCACGCGTGACCGCGTCGTACTGCCCGCCCGGCTCGGCGAACGGGTTGAGGAAGATGGGGCCCTTGGCCTTGCCGATGATGCGTGCCTGCGGGTCACCGAACGCGCTGGGCGGGCCGATACGCAGGTCGGTGCTCCACAAACGCCCGCCCTCGAGGCTGGTCGCGTTGATCGCGCGGACATAGAGGTCGAAGCTCTCGCCCTCGCGCGCACCCGGGGGGATGGCGGCCTGCACGATGACGGCCGCGGTGTTCGGATCGCGGAGCAACTCGCCCGGCGTCCTGCCCGAGGTCGCGTTGTTGCCCTGATCGTTGCCGATGCCGATGCCGTTGAGTCCCATCTCGCGTTCGAGGTGGGCCGCGTACTGCTCGGGGATCGTCAGCCCGCCGGTGCCGTTGAGCCCAACGACGAAGCCGATGCCCGAGACGAGCGCCGCCTCGGTGCCGGTGATGCGTGCCTCGGCGCCGATGGTGCCACGCAGCGGGGTGGGGATGTCGTTGTTGATCTGCGGTGCGGAGATCGTGGGCTTGGGGATGGGCTTGTTGCGATCTCGCCAGCGCTGGCAGCCGTTGAGCCCGAGCCCGGAGATGATCAGCGTGGAGAGCAGCAGGGCACGCGTGGCGTGTCGGCGGGAACGATCAGCAATGCGATGGGTCATCGGCTGTGGACCTCGTGGAATGGTCGTGTGCGTTTCGTTGCGGCTCGGTTGGCGTTGTGTTCGCCCTGAGCAGCGTGGTCTGGGCGCTTCGAGCACGCGTATGGGTGATCGTAGTGGCTATACGCAGCAAACGACGATCTGTTTGCACGATTGTGGTGACGAAGCGCGTGCTCGTGGCGCTCTTGGTGCTGCCGAGGTGCCCAGTTGTGGAAAAGCAGGCATCGCTTCATTGTCTTGAGTTCGGGCTTTGTCTTGGTTCTGATTGAGCGGGTTATCCCCTGCCCGCCACGGGGTGCGTTCTGTAAGTGATTACGGTGCTGGGCGCTCGGGTTTGTCTGCCCAGCTACTGTTCAGATTCGACCCAACCCTTGGTGCGTATGAAGAAGCATGAGAATCGAAAAATATGTCCAAAAAATCAGGCGACAATGACACCCAACAGATTGTGTGATGATAGACTCTCAACCCTGTCGATAGCCCAGATATGGTGGTTGGCAGATGGCAAAGCGGGCTCGAGAGACGAGCGAGAAGTCGCTGTGAATCAGGGGGTTGCAAGCAATCGACAGGTTATGCACGACCGACCTTATCGGACGCTGAAGGCCTGAATCGTGACTTGGACCCGGGTATCCTGATCTGGCAGCGAGACAACGCTGGACGACGAGAGTTGTTTGGTGTATGTTTGATTCCGGTTTTCTGCCTCACTCCATGAGCTGAGGCGACCAGGCACCCGGGCGGGGATCAACGGCCCGTGGTCTGGGAAATGATGTTCGGGATCGGTGTGTCGGCAAGGACCGGCAGGGTACATCAACGAAACGAGGCGACGCTCGGCGTCGGCGATGCGGGTGCATCGTCGGGCGATAAGTATGCCTGTGCTCGTTGAGACGCCCGTTCGGGAGCCCGCGTGGGTGCGGGAACGGGCGGGAGAGCGTGAACCGAACAGGGCATGGGAGGCCCTGGCGACTAGACGGCTGCGTCAACGCCGTTGGGATGGAGCGAACCGTGGCAGTACTGTGTGATACCCAGATCGAACAACTCGTCGACATCAAGCCCTTCGAGAAGGCCATCAAGCGTGATGGCACCATCTCCTATGGCGTGTCGTCCTACGGGTACGATGTCCGCGTCGGCACCGTCTTCAAGATCTTCACCCCCACGCCCCGCACCGGCGGCATCGCGGTGGTGGACCCCAAAAACTTCACCGATGACCTGATGGTCACCGTCGATACCCGCGAGCAGGGCACGGACCATGTGATTATCCCGCCCAACAGCTTCGCGCTCTGTGAAACCGTTGAGTGGTTCGACATCCCGCGTGACATCCTCGTGCTGTGCGTCGGCAAGAGCACCTACGCCCGCTGCGGGCTGATCGTGAATGTCACGCCGCTCGAGCCCGAGTGGCGCGGCAAGGTGACGCTCGAAATCTCCAATACCACCCCCTTGCCCGCGAAGGTCTACGCCAATGAGGGCGTGGCCCAGTTCGTGTTCCTCAAGGGCGACCAGGTCTGTGCGCAGAGCTATGCGGACAAGGCCGGGAAGTATCAGGACCAGGGTGGCCTCACCCTGCCCCGCGTCGACTAACAGACGCACTTCCCAACTCGTGAGCACGCGATGTGTTGTGCGTGATGATCCTGTTCATTTGATCCACCTCCACCGAAAGACAGTTTCATGAAGATCACTCGTCGATTCACCACGGAAGGTACTGACCCGTTCGCATCCACCCAGTGGACCACGCGTTCGAGTCGAATCACGAACCCCGACGGCTCGGTCGTCTTTGAGATGCCCGATGCCGAGGTCCCGGTCGGGTTCTCGCAGCTGGCGACGGACATCATGGTGTCCAAGTACTTCCGCAAGGCGGGGGTGCCGCAGCTAACTGAGAAGTTCGCGCTGCCCGGCTCGTCCAAGCGGCTCAAGAACGAGGACGGCTCGGTCAAGACAGGCCCGGAGCGCTCGGCACGCCAGGTGTTTCATCGCCTCGCGGGGTGCTGGCGTCACTGGGGTGAGACCCACAACTACTTTGACACCGCCGAGGACGCGCAGGCGTTCTACGACGAGCTGGTGTACATGCTGGTGCATCAGATCTGTGCGCCAAACTCGCCGCAGTGGTTCAACACCGGGCTCAACTGGGCCTACGGCATCTCCGGCCCGGCTCAGGGGCACTGGATCGTCGACCCCGCCAAGGGCGTGCCCGAGCTGGCCGACGATGCGTATTCGCATCCCCAGCCGCACGCGTGCTTCATCCAGTCGGTCGATGACTCGCTGGTGAACGAGGGCGGCATCATGGACCTGTGGATGCGTGAGGCGCGTCTGTTCAAGTACGGCTCGGGCACGGGCACCAACTTCTCGAACCTGCGGGCCGAGAACGAGCAGCTCTCGGGCGGCGGTAAGTCGTCGGGGCTCATGTCGTGGCTCAAGATCGGCGACCGGGCGGCCGGCGCGATCAAGTCGGGCGGCACCACTCGCCGGGCGGCCAAGATGGTCTGCCTTGATATGGACCACCCCGATATCCATACCTTCGTGAACTGGAAGGTCCGCGAGGAGATCAAGGTCGCGGCGCTGGTTGAGGGCATGAAGGCGATCGCTGGCGAGAAGACCTCGCCGCTGGATACCGAGACGGTCGGCGAGACTGCCGCGCGTCTGGGGCTCAAGCTCGATTACGACTTCAACGGCGAGGCCTACAGCACCGTCGCGGGCCAGAACTCCAACAACTCGGTCCGCATCCCCGATGCGTTCTTCGACGCCGTCGACGCCGGCGGCGAATGGCAGACGACCTACCGCACGACGGGCGAGGTGGCCAACACCTTCGACGCCGGTCGCCTGTGGGACGACATCGCGTACGCCGCGTGGCGATGCGCCGACCCGGGCGTGCAGTACGACAGCACGATCAACGCCTGGCACACCTGCCCCGGGGCCGGCCGCATCAACGCGTCCAACCCCTGCAGCGAGTACATGTTCCTGGATAACACGGCGTGCAACCTCGCGTCGTTCAATGTGCTCAAGTTCTACGACAGCGAAACCCGCGCGTTCGACTACGAGAAGTACGAGCACGCGATTGACCTGTGGACAATGGTGCTGGAGATCTCGGTGCTCATGGCCGCGTTCCCCAGCAAGGAAATCGCGGAACTGAGCTACAAGTACCGCACGCTGGGTCTGGGCTACGCCAACCTTGGCGCGATGCTCATGCAGGCGGGGATTCCCTATGACTCGGAGCAGGCGACGGCCGTGTGCGGCTGCCTGACGGCGATCCTCACCGGGCGCAGCTACCGCATGAGCGCCCTGATGGCCAAGGAGCACGGTGCCTTCCCCGGCTACGAGCCCGAGAAGGAGAACATGCTGCGGGTGATCCGCAACCACCGTCGCGCCGCGATGGGCGTGTCGCGTGACAGCGGCGAGTACGAGGACCTGCGGATCGCGCCCGTCCCCATCGACCACGGGCTGATCCGCGATCATCAGGTCCCGATCGAGAACGGCATGGAGCTGCTGCACCGCGCCACCAAGGCGTGGGACGAGGCGCTGGAGCTGGGCGAGAAGCACGGCTACCGCAACGCACAGACCACCGTGATCGCGCCCACCGGCACGATCGGGCTGCTGATGGACTGCGACACCACCGGTGTCGAGCCCGACTTCGCGCTGGTGAAGTTCAAGAAGCTCGCCGGCGGCGGCTACTTCAAGATCGTCAACGCTTCGGTCGAGCCCGCGCTCCACGCGATGGGCTACGACGAGGATCAGCGGCGCGAGATCGTCCAGCACATCCTGGGCACGCTCAACCTGCATGTCCCAATGCCCGAGGGCGTGCTCAACAGCGAGGGCCTCTCGCTGTCGGGCTGGCTCGAAGAGCACGGCATGAACAGCGACGACCTCAAAAAGATCACGCACGGGCTACCCGGCGTGTTTGAGCTGGGCTTCGCGTTCAGCGCATGGGGCTTGGGCGACGACACGCTTGAGCGGATCGGGGTCAACCCGGCGGAAGCCAAGGCCGACCCGTCGTTCAACGCCCTCAAGCACCTGGGGCTGACCGGTGCCCAGATCGAGGAGCTCAACCAGCTCGTCTGCGGCACGCAGACCATCGAAGGGGCCCCGCACATCAAGGACGAGCATCTCGCGGTGTTCGACTGTGCCAATACCTGCGGCAAAACCGGGACCCGATTCATCGAAGCGGGCGGGCACATCCGCATGATGGCCGCGGCCCAGCCGTTCATCTCGGGCGCGATCTCCAAGACCATCAACCTGCCGCATGATGCGACCATGGACGACATCAAGGACAGCTACCGCCTCAGCTGGGAGCTTGGTCTCAAGGCCAACGCCCTGTACCGCGACGGGTGCAAGCTCAGCCAGCCGCTGAACTCCAAGAGCGACACCAAGGAAGACGAGGTGCTTGACGATGCGGGGGAGCTGAGCGACGAGCTCGAGGCCGAGTCGATGATCGAGGAGATTTCCTCGGATGTCGCGGAGCTGGCGCATGCGGTGAGTGATGAGAATGTCCGGATCGTCGTGAAGAAGGAGATCGAGATCGTGCATCGCCCGATGCGTCGCCGCCTCGCCGACACGCGCCGCTCGATCACCCACAAGTTCAATGTCGCCGGCCACGAGGGCTACCTCACCTGCGGCATCTACGACGACGGCATGCCGGGCGAGCTGTTCATCACCATGGCCAAAGAGGGCTCGACCATCGGCGGGCTCATGGACTCGCTGGGCACCGCGACCTCGGTCGCGCTGCAGTACGGGGTACCCCTCGAGAGCCTGGTCAAGAAGTTCACCCACCAGCGGTTCGAGCCCTCGGGCATGACCACGAACCGGGACATCCCGTTCGCCAAGTCGCTCGTGGACTACATCTTCCGCTGGCTGGGCATGGAGTTCATCGAGGGCTACCGCGAGGCCAATGCGCCTAAGCGTCCCACGAGCAGCGAAGCGCCGGCATCAACCGATGTTGTCACGCGTCGCATCTCCGCGGCGGACATGGAGGCCAAGCCCGAGAAGAAGTCGAGCGATCGCATGGTGATCCGCGATGAACGCCACAGCGAGGTGCACATCTCCGAGACGGCCATCGAAACGGGCAAGCACACCCGCGTGATGGTCAGCGAGACTCAGCTCAGCGCCAGCGCGACGCTGAGCAAGGCGCTCGAGTCGTCGGGCGACGCACCGCCTTGCGATGTTTGTGGCACCATCACAGTTCGCAGCGGCACCTGCTACAAGTGCCTCAACTGCGGCAACTCGCTTGGATGCAGCTAATCGTGTTTTGAGTACTGGATCATGTCTTGACCACCGAGGTCGATTCGAGAAGGAGGAACGCGCACACATCCCACACTCGCGGCACGCAGCGGTCGACTCGGCGCGTGCGAGCGAGTCTCGAACGGTCGGCGGGCACGACGGATGGCCCGCCGCGGCGATGGGGTCACGGAACGATCCCAACCGTTCAGCCGGCCCTGATGAGCCCATCCGCGACGCGCGAGCGTCAAGGAGCGATGGGCAGCGGGGTATCGGGAAACGCGAGCGGCAAGGCCCAATCGGGCGCTGTTGGCCGCGAGTGATGTGTGACACGCTGTGGTTCATGACGAACCCACCCAGCGGAGATTGAGGGGCTCCATCCCGGCCATACAAACCTCAATCTCACGCCTCCCGCCCCCGGGCACGCCCACCACGGCCCGGGGGATTTTTCTGCGCTCTGAAAGCCACAAGGCCCGATTCACAATCAGCACGCATGCCGGGAGGGGTCATGGATACACAGCAACCCGCACACGACGAGACACGCCCGATCCGCTGGGGAGTGGTTGCCCTGATCGCCCTCATCGCGATCATCGGCACACTCGGACCCAAGCTGCTCTGGATGAGCGATGCCTACCGCAACGCGATGGGGGCACTCCCAATAGATCTGCTCTATCTCATCCACCCGCTGATGCGAATGACGCTGGTGCTGTTTGCCTGGGTCCTGCTCACACGGATGCGTCAGCCGGGGCAACAACTCACGATGGGTCTGGGGGTTGGATGGGGCCGGGCACTCAAGGGACTGGCGATCGGCTTCGGTTGCACGCTGCCGATGCTCGCGCTGGGGCTGCTGAGTGAGTCCTTCACGCCGTCGCGCTTCGAGGTGCTTCACGGCGCGATCTCGCCGGGGCTGACCGAGGAGATCTTCTACCGGGCGCTGCTCTTCGGCATGCTCGTGCAACTGGGACGCTTCCCGCTCTGGTGGTCGGCCATCATCTCCGCCATCGTGTTCGGGCTCGCCCACATCGACATCACTCCAAATGAGGGTGAGACCATCATCGGGCAGCTCAACCTCTGGAACACCTTGATCGCACTCGGCGGGTTCATGTACGCGTGGTTGTACTTCGAATCCCGATGGAACCTGTGGGTTGTGATCGCACTGCATGCGGGCATGAACCTGTGGTGGGATATGTTCGATCTCAGCGCCACTCCGCTGGGCGGGTGGGGTGCGACACTCTCACGCATCGCAGCGGTGGGGTTGGTTGTACTCTTCGTCGTAGGGCTGCGGGTCTTTGGGCCAAGGCCCAGCGCTACCATCGAACATGATCGAACCCCCGAGCACGCCTGACAACACTTCCTGGGCAGCCCTGCTGGCCGGGTGGGTCCACTACGCCCAGCGCGCTGTGGCACTTCCCAACACCGAGGAGGGGCAGCGATGGAAGGAATCGGTCGCACCCACCATCGCCCTGCACGCCCACGCCATGGCACTGGGAGAGATCGAGAAACTCGATCCGGAGGAACGCCCGCTCGCGATGGACCGGGCCGAACTGGGCATCAAAGAGCACGCGTCGACGCTCAATGAAATCTGGCGATCCGAGCCCATGCCCGGGGCGATTATCGAACTGATCGAAGATGCCAAGCACGCCTGGGAGGTCGCCCTGCACGAGGGTGTCGCGTGGATCGTCAAGTCCGAGCGATTCAAGAGCTTCCATCCCGCTGAGCTGGCAGAGATGCTGCTCAACGCCGGGTTCATCGGCGAGGTGCTGATTGCCACGCCGGGTGTCGAGATGTTCGAGGGTGCCCCTGTCGCGGTCTGCCGCGAGAACTTCGGCGGGCAGCCCGACGACGATGTGCTCCAGATGATCGATGCCTTCCTGCACGCGTGCGATGGGGAGATCGATCACCCACAGATCATCCGCCCGATCTGTCAGGTCTACCGCCAGTTCAACTTCCTTGCGGGTGGGGCACAGAAGGACCTGGTCGCGCCGGTCACGGGTGAACTGCAGGCCGGGCAGCCGCTGCTGCTCCCGGTCGTGAGCGGCGGGGCGTCGTGCCCGGTGCCGCTGCCGCCCAAACTGAGCAAACCCCTCGATCCGGTACCGGTGGAATGGCTGAGCGATGATGACACGGAAAACGGTATGGATTCGCACTGAATCGCGTTTTTCGGGTCGTGATTCGTGTTGGTGCGGACTAGGATTTGAACCCTCCCGCCGGGGAAGTGCCGGCGGATTCATCGAGGATTTTCTTCAGCGACCAGCCCTCTAAGGGAAAGGACGAATCAGATGCCCAAGCGTGCCAAGATCTCGATCATCGGAGCCGGAAATGTCGGTGCGACCTGTGCCCACTGGGCCGCGCAGAAGGAACTGGGCGACATCGTGCTGCTCGACATCCCCCGCGCCGACGCGCCCGATCAGCACATGCCCAAGGGCAAGATGATCGACCTGGGCTGCTGTGCCCCGATCGAGGGCTTCGACAGCAACCTCAAGGGCACCTTCGACTACGAGGACATCGCCGGCAGCGATGTGGTGATCGTGACCGCCGGTCTGCCACGCAAGCCGGGCATGAGCCGCGACGACCTGATCGATGTGAATGTCAAGATCGTGAAGTCGGTGAGCGAGAATATCAAGAAGCACGCGCCCGATTCGATCGTGATCCTCGTCTCCAACCCGCTGGACGCGATGGTCTACACCGCGTGGAAGGCGACCGGTTTCCCCACCAACCGCATCATGGGCCAGGCCGGCGCGCTCGACTGTGCCCGCTACCGCGCGTTCATCGCATGGGAGCTGGGCGTGAGCGTTGAGGATGTGCAGGCGATGCTACTCGGCGGGCACGGCGACGACATGGTCCCCTTCCCCCGCCTGACCAGCGTGCACGGCATCCCCGTCAGCGACCTGCTCAGCCAGGACAAGATCGACGCGTGCGTGCAGCGAGCCAAAGTTGGCGGCGGCGAGATCGTCAAGCTCATGGGCACCAGCGCCTATTACGCACCGGCGCTCGGGACCATCCAGATGGCCGAAGCCATCATCAAGGACAAGAAGCGCATCATCCCATCGGCCGCCTATCTCGACGGGCAGTTCGGCCACAAGGGCCTGTTCGTCGGTGTTCCGGCGCTGCTGGGCAAGGATGGCGTCGAGAAGATCGTTGAGTTCAAGCTCACCGACGAGGAGCAGAAGCTCTTCGACGAGTCTGCGGCTCATGTCGAGGATCTCGTGAAGGTCGTCAAGGAACGATTCCCAGAACTCGCCTGATCGTGTTCATCAATGCCAGTTGAAAAGCCCCGCTTATCGAGCGGGGCTTTTTATATCCGTTGCGTGATTATCGCTTCTTGCGTTTCTTCTTCGGCGTCGAGTTGACGGCGTAGAGATCGCCGACCTTGTTCACAAACTTCTGGCGTTTCTTCTGCTCATGCTCCACGAGGATGTTCTCGGCGTCCTCGCCGAGCGATGTCATCAGCCGATAGAAGTAGGGGGCCGAGCCGAGCCAGCGACGCCAGCGCACCCGCATATACCAGAAGCTGATCGGCGCGACGACCGCAGCTGGGATGATGTACATCTTGGTCGGGTTCGTGATCGCCATGATAACCAGCCCAAGCCCGATGAACATCGTCAGGATGCCCATGACAAACTGCCCGCCTGCGCTGAGCATCTGCTTGCGCACGAGCGATCGCTGATCTGAAACATTACTGAACTTGGCTTCCGGATCGTTGCCCAGCACCCAGACGGCGTCCGGATCGTCAGGATCGAACTGCGGTTCGGGCTCGGCGTCCTCAGGGCGAGCGATCGCCTTCTCAACCCAAGACGGGTCGATATCGGGCAGGAGTTCCTGTCGTTGTGGTCGGTCGTCTTTCCCCATACGTCCCCCGCGATCGGTCACGATCGCATGCTCATCTTCTCGCTCAATGTATTGATATATTGTGTGCCATGAATGTACTTGGGAATCGTACGGATTCGATTGCTCAGGTTCCCATCGCGCTGCGTGCTTTCGGCTTCTCCCGCATACAGAGAACCCAACGATGCATCGTTGAGTTTGTTGCTATGCCCGCGTCAACGGATCGTTTTCTTCCACAGAAGCCGGTACTCAAGCAGATTGCGGGCGTCCTCACCCAGCGAGGTCAGAAGGCGGTAGTAGTAGGGGGCCGAATCGAGCCACCGGAACCAGCGCCAGACGCAGATCGGTAGCAGCATCGGGGTGGCGATGCCCCCCACAAGAAGCAGCGCCGGAGAGTCGGTGCTGAACGCCAACGCCAGCATCCCTCCGAGGGTGGCCACGATGAGCAGCACATACACGATCTGTGCGCCCGGGCTCACCAGACGCCCGAGCGTGGTTGTGTGCTGCACGCGGAGGCGACGCAGTCGAGGACGCCCGTGCTGATCGGTCTCGAAATCTTCGTATTCGGCTGTGTTGGCTTCAAACGCCTCAAACTCAGGGATCTCGGCATCCTGCAGGATCGTCCGAGCAGCCTGCGCCGCCTGCGACTCGCGATAGGCCCGCTGCTGCGCGATGATTTCGCTCACGGGACGTCGTTCATAAGTCTCAAACAGCGAGGCGTCATTCTGTTCAGATGCGTGGGGGGCGCTGCCAACGATGTCCGAAGGATCGAACCTCTTGGTGTCTTCAAGCCCGTCAGGGCGATGTTCAGGCGTATCGGATGTCACACAACCCCCATTTCCACCGATCAGGATCGGCAAGATTCCCATTCCAGCATACGAAATCACAGCAAAGTGAGATGCGTGACTGACATAAAATTCATACTTTCAGGGGCAACATGTGACTGGAATGAATCGTCAAACCATCCTTCTTCGTGCTGATCAGCGCGGTTTCCGCGTCTAGAATGGCACTCAGGTACGAAACTGATCTCAATACGAGGAGAATGCAGCATGCCGAATGTTCGTTTGCTCAGCACAGCGATGTTTGCCCTCGCGATGGCCACTGGCCTCGCGACAGCACAGGGTGAGATGGCCCAGCCCGAGACGCCCCAGTTCGAACCCCCGGCGCAGTATGCCCCGAGCTGGTCCGATGAAGAGATCGCGCGGGCAGTGGAGATGCTCAGCGGTGCCTGGACCTCGAGCAACGAAGTGGGCGGCAGCACCATCCAGATGATGGTCACCCCTGCGCCCGTCTCGGGCCTGAGTGACACGCTCTATGTCGAGGCCGTGCGTGCCGAGATCCCCTGGGACCCGTTCCGTCGTGCGTTCTTCCAGCTCTACCGCTACAAGGGCGACATCCGCCTTCGCACCTACGAGCTGGCAACCGGCTCGGCCTCGCTCGGGCTGTTCGACGGCATGTGGGGCGCAAGCGAGTACTTCCCCGAGATCTCGCGTGACGACCTGATCGCGACGCTCGATGTCGAGCTCAGCATGAGCGCCAACGGCTTCACCGGCTCAACCCCGTACCCCTACCCGACCGGTGTCGGCGGTGCGGTCGAGATGACCAGTAGTGTTACACTCGACGGCGACACCCTCAGCGTCGCCGATCGCGGATACGGCGCGGACGGCTCGGTGGTCTGGGGCGCGGACTCGGACAGCACTGTAGAGTACAAGCGCAGCAAGCCCTACGCAGAGGTCA
Organism: Phycisphaerales bacterium; assembly: GCA_020427395.1. Taxonomy (GTDB): domain Bacteria; phylum Planctomycetota; class Phycisphaerae; order Phycisphaerales; family UBA1924; genus UBA1924. Next base: position 41,748 of record JAGQON010000008.1, on the reverse strand, counting down.
ACCGCCGCCCCGACGGCATGATCGTCATCGACTACGGCCCGCAGGGCGACCTGGTCCCTCAGGACGGCGATGAACTGCATGTCCACTATGACGGCTTCCTGACAGATGGCACCCGGTTCGACTCAAGCTACACCCGTGACACTGCCTTCGTGTTCCAGTACCCCCCCGGAACGCGTGCGATCACCGGCTGGGGCATCGGGATGGAAGGCTTCAGCAGCGGCTCGCACCGCAAGCTCATCATCCCGGGCTACCTTGGTTACGGTGAGCGTGGCAACCCGCGTGCCGCCATCCCCGGCGACGCGACCCTTGTCTTCAATGTCTGGATGGCGCACATCAACCGCTCGGAAAACCCGGGCATGACACACACCCACGAGGACGGAACCGTCCATGAGGGCGCCTCGCACGATTGAGTATTCGCTCAATCAGCACGGATTCGAACGAAACGGGCTGCACACTGTGCGGCCCGTTTTCTATGATTGCTGAGAAGGAGCCTCCAACACCATGAGCGCCGGTGACTACTACCAGATGCTGGGTGTCGGCAAGGACGCCGATGCGGACGCAATCAAAAAAGCGTTCCGCGCCAAGGCGCGAGAGCTGCACCCTGATGTCTCCAAAGACCCCGATGCAGGGAAGAAGTTCTCCGCACTCAACGAGGCTTACGAGGTCCTCTCGGACCCAGACAAGCGGGCCAAGTACGACCGGCTGGGTCACGACCGCTTCGTATCAGGTATGCCCGAGCAGCACGTTCGGGCCCAGGATGTCGAGTTCGGCGACCTGGGATCGATCATCGACGCCATGTTCGGCGGCGGATTCGGCGGACGCGCCAGCGGTGGGGGGTTCGGCGGCTTTGGCGGCGCAAGCACCGCCCGTCGGGCACCCGTAAAGGGAAAGGATCTGCACTTTGGGCTCCGTGTGAGTCTCCATGATGTGCATGTCGGAGCGACCAAGACCGTCAGCGTGCCGCGCGGCGAAAAGTTCACGAGCATCGATGTCAAGGTGCCCAAGGGCGTCAAGTCAGGCGCCAAGCTCCGCCTGCAAGGGCAGGGGCTGCAGAGCCCATCGCCGGGCGGTCGACCGGGCGACTTGTTCGTTCGCCTCGACATCGAGCGAGACCCCCGATTTGAGCGGGTCGACGACGGGCTCGATCTGACCACGGACCTGCCGCTGAGTATCGCCGAGGCGACGCTGGGTGCAAAGGTGGATGTTCGCACGATCGACGCCAAGGTCGTCACGATCACGATCCCCGAGGGTACCGCTTCGGGTGCCAAGTTCAGGATCGGCGGGCACGGGCTCAGCGGGAGCGCCGGACGCCGAGGGGATCTGTTCGTGCTCGCCCGGATCGTCCCACCTTCAGGCGCTGAAATAAGTGACACGCTGCGTGAGGCGCTGCGCCAAGTGCCCGCGATTGAGCGGCATTGACCCCCCGGATCGTTCAAAGCTGATAGACTGCACGCAGCATTGGTTCGCCGAGGTACGCTTGCTCCGACAACGCCACAACCTGTTCGTGACCCTGTTTGCGCTGTTCGATGTCGGCGCGGTTGCCGCGGCTTCCTTCGGTGCGTGGGCGATCCGGGTGCAGCGATTCAAGCAGCCCTGGCCGAGCGAGTGGGAGTCATACTTCAAGGACTCGCTGGTGCTGTATGCGGTACCGATCGTGCTGATGAACCTGCTGGTGTTCAAGCTCTATAAGCCCCGACGAGATCGAGCGCTGGTGGGTGAGATCGGGCAGATCATCAAGGTGGCCTTCCTCTCGTCGATGCTGATTATCGTGGCGCTCTGGGCGGTTGGTTCCAGTGTGTTCAGCGTGCCCGGGCCGGTCCCCGATGGGCAGCCGCTGGGATGGCGACTGGCCACGGATCCGTTCCGTTTCCAACTCGCCATGTTCACCGCTCTGCTGCCCCTCTTCGTCGGCGGGCACCGCGTTGTCACGCGAACAGCCCTGCGCTTCATGCGTCGGCGTGGCTGGAACATGCGTCATGTTGCGATCATCGGTGTCGGACGACTGGGGCAGATCACCGCACGCACGCTCGCGCGGAACTCGTGGACCGGGATCCGCGTGGATTACTTCGTTTCGCACCACGAACAAACCGTGCGGGAAAGGTGCCTGAATCTGCCGGTGTATGGCGGGATCAGGGAACTCGACGTGATCCTCGAGAAAAACCGCGTCGACGCGGTCTACCTCGCCATCCCCAGCGCGATGTCGGCCCAGCTTCCCCAGATCTTGCGTCGCCTCGAGCGCTACGCAGTTGATGTGCGAATCGTGCCCGATGTGCACCCCCGATACCTGCCGCAGAACATGACCGTCTCCGAGCTGGAGGGCATGCCCATCCTCAGCTACCGCGAGAGCCCCATGGCGGGGTTGGGTGGGGTGCTCAAACGGGCGCTGGACCTGTTTGGTGCCGGGCTGGCGCTGATGCTGTTCTCGCCGCTGATCGGGCTGATCTCGCTGCTGATTTGGCTCGGCAGCCCGGGCCCGGTGCTGTTCAAGCAGCGACGTGTGAGCCTGGGTGGCGATGTGTTCTGGATCTGGAAGTTCAGGACCATGCGGGAGCTCGATGGGCTAGAGCAAGATGAGGACGCGTCGTGGACCGAGCGCGACGATCCACGGATCACCCGGATCGGGCGATGGCTCCGGCGGACAAGTCTCGACGAGCTGCCGCAGCTGATCAATGTGCTCCGTGGGGATATGGCGCTGGTCGGACCCCGCCCGGAGCGTCCAGAACTGATCGATCGGTTCCGCGATGACTGGCGCGGCTACATGCTTCGTCAGCAGGTCAAGGCGGGCATGACCGGCTGGGCCCAGGTCAATGGGCTTCGCGGTAACACCAGTCTCCGCAAGCGTTTACAGTATGATTTGTTCTATATCCGCAACTGGTCACTCTGGTTCGACCTCCGGATCCTTCTACTCACGATCGTTCGCGGGTTCGTTCACCCAAACGCCATATGAACAAGTGGGGTGTCCCCGCATTCTGCATCATGCGGAAATTTGAGGCGTTTTCTGACCTTACAGGGTGTTATGGGTTGCGAACCTTGCGTCAAAGTCGTATAAAGGAAGTCCTTGTTCCCCTCGGTGCAGTGTGTGGCTGCGTCTACGAGAACAACGACTGGGGCATGCCAGCAACTGCATGCATCCTGCAATAGAAAGACTGGGGACACACCGGAACCCTCGCACCCCACGGTGCGAATAGCACCCAGGACCATCGCTGAACTACACACCCTTGAAAGGGTCAGCGCTGCCCGCATTGAACACTATGTCGGTGCCCACAAGCTCGTTTTCGCTCGGATGGCGATACCGGGTTTCAGGGCACACAGACGGATGGAGGTCGTCGTGGAAAGACGAAATAAGGCATTTACGCTGATCGAGTTGCTGGTGGTCATCGCGATCATCGCGCTGCTGATCGGGATCCTGCTCCCGGCTCTGGGACAGGCACGGAAGTCTGCGAACAACGTGAAGTCGCAGGCCAACCTTCGTGGTCTCAACACCGGTGCGGCCAACTACGCCTCGGACAACGGAGACCGGATCTTCAGCTACACCTGGCGTGCTGGTGAGGTCTACACCCTGCCCTCGGGCCAGGTCAAGTACCCAACCACGGACCAGGAAGCCGCCGCGTACCAGAATCAGGAAATCCTGATGCGCGTCACGGGTCGGATCAGTGGGCAAGGCAAGATCCAGAACTTCTCTGCTCGTTTGCCGCATCGCCGCTATTCACACCTCGTGCTGCTCGACTTCCTCACCGATGTCCAGCCTGAGCCCATCGCCGCCAGCCCCTTCGATCGCAACCTGATCCAGTGGCAGGAAAACCCGCTCGAGTACGGCCCCGGCTCCGGTATCCCCTACGCGGACGATCCCGGTCCCGGTTATGACACCGACCCCAACTGGCCGCTGAACCCGGTTCGCCAGCGCTGGCCGTTCGCGTCGACATACCAGACCGTTCCTGCGGCTTGGAACACCGACGGTATTGCCGGTGCCCCGACTTACATCCCCGTGGCAGAAACCCCCCACCTGATGCAGGGTGGTCAGGGAATCCCTCTTGGGCGCCGCAAGTTTTCGCAGGTTGCCCACACCTCGGGCAAGGTCATGATGTTCGAGGAGTTTGACCGCTTCCAGGATTCGGCCGGCCTCTACTTCGCGTACCCCGAAGCCAAGTGCAACCTCGCCTTCTTCGACGGTTCGGTCCGCAACGAGCAGACCGCCGACGCGAACCCGGGCTGGAACCCGGCGGAACCGGACCAGCCGGTCTGGGCGCAGACCTATGTGCCGCTCGATACCTTCCCGCTCCCCAAGGAAGGGCTTGATAACAACTCAGTCAAGTACTGCCAGCGGTACCGTTGGACCCGCTACGGTCTGCAGGGTATCGACTTCGGCGGTGAGGATATCGGCCGTGCTGCTTACAACCTCCCACAGGATGTGAACTGCACAGAGCAGTAATAGGCGAGTGATTAGCGCGTCTCACTGGTGAGACATATGCCTTACCTATAAAAGCCCCGCTCTCGAGCGGGGCTTTTTCGTGCGCCACCGATGGCTGGAGATTCTGCAGGTTGCTCAGGAACCGTGAGAGCCAGGCGCGGGTATAGACCTGTGTTCCACGCGTGCGAGTTCGCTCGATCATGCGTGAGAATGACGGGACCGGGATCTAGTCCGACGCGATGCGTGAGAGACTCCCTGGTCAGGGCGCGGGTTGCGAGCAGCGCTGGTCCGAACAGTGACCGTGGCGTAAACAGGGGCTCGCCCGCACAACTCCAGATCGAACATCGTGCGTGATCTCACCCGCATCGGGTGCGGCTGATCGCTCGCGCACACCCAGCGAACGGAGGTTGTCGTGTTGACCAACACGCATCGTCGCGCGGATCGCGCATTCACCCTCATCGAACTGCTCGTGGTGATCGCCATCATTGCCCTGCTGATCGGGATCCTGCTGCCTGCGCTCGGGCAGGCGACCCTATCGGCCAAGAACCTTCGCTCGCAGGCGAACCTTCGTCAGCTCAATACCGCCGCGGCCAACTACGCGACCGACAGCACCGACCGCATCTTCAGCTATACCTGGCGTGCGGGCGAGGTCTACACGCTTCCCTCTGGGCAACGCCGCTCACCAACCACCGATCAGGACGCGGCCGCCGATCAGAACCAGGAGATTCTGATGCGTGTCACCGGGCGTGTCAACGGGACCACCAAGATCCGCAACTACCGCGACCGCCTGCCACACCGGCGCTACTCGCACCTCGTGCTGCTCGACTTCCTCACCGATGTCCAGCCCGAACCCATCGCTGCCAGCCCGCTCGATCGCAACCTGATCGACTGGCAAGAGGACCCGCTCGGGTACGCCCCGGGATCGGGCGTCCCCTACGCCGACGGCATGCCCAGCGGCGAGTACGATCAGGATCAGGCGTGGACGCAGCTGGCCGTGCTCCAGCGTTGGCCCTTCGCCAGCACCTACCAGATGGTGCCGGCCGCGTGGAACTCCGACGGCGTGGGCACGCCGACCTACGCGCCAGTGCCAGAGACGCCGCATCTGTTCCGGGCCGCGAATACCAATGGCGGGCAGCAGGTCCCGCTGGGGAATCGGAAGTTCTCCCATGTCGCCCACCCGGCGGGCAAGGTGATGATGTTCGAGGAGTTCGATCGCTTCAGCGCACGCAGCGGACTGTACTTCGCATACCCTGAGGCACGCTGCAACCTCGCGTTCTTCGATGGGTCGGTCCGCACCGAGCAAACCGCCAGCGCCAACGCGGGCTGGAACCCGGAGAGCCCAGGCACAGACTGGGAGCAGCGGTATGTGCCGATCGACACTTTCCCCGAACCCAAGTCCGGCCTGGGTGAGTCCGCGACCTACTGCCAGCGCTACCGCTGGACCCGATTCGGGCTCCGCGGTATTGATTACGGCGGGCAGGACCTCGGGCGTTCGTTTTACGGACTGTCGGCCAGCGCCAGCTGCCCGTAAACGAGAGCAGTGCGCGAAGAAAAACCGCCTTCATCCACGGGCCCTGTCTTCGGACGGGGCTTGTTTTTGTGTCTGAACGCGGTTGAATGAGATGAGCGAGAGATCATATCAGGGGCCGTACATGCGACGGAGATCTTTCTTCGTATCTTCGATCCAGTTCTGCCAATAGGTCACATCGATCGCCTGATCGAAGCTGTCCACGATCGAGGGCATGTGCATTTCCTCGGCCTGCTTCATGTAGCGCTTGTAGTGCCCCATGTACTTCTTCATGCTGTTGAGCGCCGAGCCCGCGGTGCGGAAGGTGCGGGCACCGCCGTACTGCCCAAGCTCGCCATAGAAGCCGGTGATCGTGGCTTCGAGCTGATCGCGGACGCGTTTGCAGTCCTCGACGCTCTCTTCAACGATCTGCGTCCCGTAGTCACCGGCGTTGTCCCATTTCTCGATGCCGTGCACCTTGCAGAACTCTTCGAGCGAGCGTCCCTCTTCCATGACATAGGTCAGCCCGTACTTCTTGGCCTGGCTGTGCTTGAGCGTGAGGATGGTGTCGGGGCCGTCGATGACCTCGTAGTTCGAGGGGATCCCCTCGGTGGTATTGGAGAAGGCCCATTCGCCGTTGGCGTCCTTGTAGGCATAAACCGAGTTGTCGGAGACGATCATGGCGGGGACGAGGATGCCCAAGTGCCCGTTTGCCTCAGCCGCGGATGACAGCTTGTTGGCGTAAATCGAGTTCATCTTCTTGTCGACTTCAAGGTTGCCGGTGTTCATGCGGTAGACCACCGCGCCGCCGAAGTCCGAGCCGGGCGCCATGGTGATGGTGTCGCAGGTGAAGCTTGGCCAGATCGAAGCGCTGATGGCGGACTCGATGAGCATGTGCATCTTGAACTCACCGCGGTAGTTGTTCATGATCTCGACCATGTCGCTTGAGCACCAGACCTCGCCGCCGCCCGAGTTGATGCGGAATACGACATCGGTGACGCCGACTTCTTTGGCGTACGCCAGCGACTCTGCGATCCCGAGCGGGTAGATGTCCTGCCCGAAAGTTCCCTTGAGCGGGACCTCGAGGATGAGGTTGTAGCCGTCACGCTTGAGGACCTTGCGTTCGTCTTCTTTTTTCTCGCTTGCCGAGGGCAGCGAAGGGATCGAGTTCTCGATCGAGGGCGTGCTTTCGTCAGTCTCGGCTTCGGTCTCTGTCTCACCCATCACGATCGAGCGCACATTGTTGCGATCGAGTGTGAGGCGAGTGCTGATGCCGTGGATCTCGGTATCGATGATGACCGAGCGGCGATCGCGTGAAACGACGGTGCCGGTGTGCACGGTGCCGTCGCGCATAATGACCTCGTCGCCGAGTGCGACGGAGGTCAGTGCCATGGTCGCGGCGAGAGCGAGCATACGGACTGAGGAGAAACAGTTCTGGCGATTCAGCATCGGTATGTCCCTTGGATGACAGTGGCGTGCAGCAATAAAGTTCGTAACAGGGTACCAGACAAACAAGGCCCTGCCAAGATGGGTACGAACGAGCAACGCTTGATTTCGTTATTTCTTGCATAAAATCACCGATGCGAACGCGTTACGCGGTCATCGTGGTCGGTGGGGGGCATGCGGGATTGGAGGCCGCGTGGGCTGCCGCGAACCTGCTCGGCCGCGAATCAAGCGTCGCCCTTATTAGCATCAAAAAGTCCAAAATAGGCACCTTGAGTTGTAACCCCGCGATCGGGGGGCTTGCCAAGGGCCAACTCGTCCGCGAAATCGACGCGATGGGCGGGCTCATGGGGCTCATCGCGGATGCGACCGGGATCCAGTTCAAGGTGCTCAACACTTCCAAAGGGGCGGCCGTCCACGGGCAGCGGTGTCAGTCCGACAAGCACGCCTACGCCCGCGTCGCCCAGGCAATGGTCGAATCTCGACCCGAGATCGACGTGATCGAGGGCACGGTGGAGCAGATCCTCATAGAGGGTGACGAGCCCAAGCGAGCAATCGGGTTCCGCGTCGCGACGAGCGAGGGCGAGTTCGATCTTCGTGCCCCAGCCGTGGTGCTTACGACCGGCACCTTCATGCGCGGGCTGATGCACACGGGCGAGCAGCAGACGCCGGGCGGACGCCGGGGTGAGGAGGCCGCGTACGGGATCTCCGGGTCGCTGAGCGAGCTTGGCTTTGAGCTCGGGCGATTGCGGACCGGCACGCCGCCGCGGCTGCGTGTGAGCACGATCGAAACGGACACGCTGGATCTTGAGTTCGGCGACGAGGATCCGTTCGCCTTCTCCGAACTGACGCCGGGCGGCTGGCAGGTTGGCGAGACGGTGTGCGATCGCTTCCCGCTGCTTGAGCAGGTCGGCTGCTGGCAGTCGCGGACCAGCGAGGTCTCGCACGAGCTCATCCGGGCGAACCTCGATCGAGCACCGATGTACTCGGGTTATCTCGCCCAGGGACCACGCTATTGCCCCAGCATCGAGGACAAGGTCGTTCGCTTCCGGGAACGAGAATCGCACGGGGTGTACCTCGAGCCCGAATCGCTCGAAAGTGACTGGATCTACTGCAATGGCATCGCTACGAGCCTGCCCAGCGATATCCAGGATGAGATCGTCAAGGGCATGCCCGGCTGCGCCGAGGCCGAAATTCTTCAGTATGGCTACGCGGTCGAGTATGACATGGTCCGACCGCACCAGATCCTGACGACTGGTCAGACGCGCCGCGTGAAGGGGTTGTTCCTGGCCGGACAGATCAATGGGACCAGCGGATACGAGGAAGCCGCGGCACAGGGGTTGGTGGCGGGTATCAACGCGGCTCTGCTCTCGCGAGATGGTGAGGATTCGTACGAGGCGTTCACCCTTGATCGCGATCAGGCCTATATCGGTGTCCTCATGGACGACCTCGTCACGAAGACCCCTCGTGAGCCGTACCGGATGTTCACCAGCCGGGCGGAGCACCGACTGATCCTGCGAGGCGATAACGCGCCAGATCGCCTGACACCGATCGCTCAGGAGCTTGGGCTGCTCAGCCAGAGTGAGCTTGGGCGTGACCGCTGGCGGCGATACTGTGAGCGCAAGGCGATCCTGGATCGCGGGCGCGAGCTGATGCGGACCACGAAGGATGGCGAGAAGACCATCGAACAGCGGGTGCTGGAGCCGGATTTCACCTGCGAGCATCTGCGGGAACTGCTGACATCCGAACTCGGCGAGCAGCCGCGCGGCATCTGGTTGACGCTGCATTCCGAGGCCCGGTACGCGCCGTATGTCGAACGCCAGCGGCGCGAGATCGCACGCAGCGCGGATTTAGAGCACCGACCGCTGCCGGACTGGGTGGATTACATGTCGCTCACGGCGATGCGGACCGAGGCGAAGAATGCCCTCGATCGTTACAAGCCCACGACCTTCGGGCAGGCGTCGAGGCTCGAGGGCATCACGCCGGCGGATATCACCCTGCTGAGCGTGCTGGTCAAGCGTGCCCGCGCGGAGCGGGGTGCTTAGGCATCGCCGCCGAGCATCTTGATCTCGTCGCGGAGGATGGCCGCGAGCTCGAAGTTCTCAGAGGCGATCGCGGCCTCCAGTCGCTGACGAAGCTCGGCCTTCTGGCTTACGGGGAGCTTGGGCACGAGCGAGTCCCGCATATCTCGGAGCATCTGTGCCTCGCCTGACTCGTCGAAGAGTTCGGGTCGATCGAGCGACTCGTAGTAGGCCTTGAGCGATTCAAGCCCCTCGTCGATCGCGAAGATTGCCGCCTTGTTCTCTTCGGCCTTCATCGCCTGGCTCGCGAGTGCCCGGGCGCGCATCATCATGATGTAGGGGCGGTGCCCCTCCATGGCGTGGCGGTCTTCTTCTTCGATGGCGTAGTCTCGGAAGAGATCGAGTACCCGCAGGTTGCGTGAGGTGTCACGGACTACGGCCTCGTAGTCCTCGAGGACAAGCAGGGCGATGTATCGGTGGTAGTACTGCTGGGCTTCTTCACGGAGGGCTTTGCAGTCTTCTGTGCTGATGAAGCGTGGGATGCGAGGCGAATCGTCCTCGTCCTCCTCTGTGAACCCCTCGATGGCTGGCTCTGACTCGGGTTCCTGATCGGCCGCCATCTCTTCCATTTGCATCTGATCGATCTGTGACTCCTGGAAGTCCAGCAGGGAGTCGTATCCCTCCGGGTGTCGCCCGTCGGGTCGCCCCGCGACATGCATCTGGAGGATACCCAGATCGAGGCGGACCTGGATCCTTGGGTCCCCGTCCTTACCCTCGATCACCCGGACGGAGATTTTCCCCGGTTCGAAGGGCCATTCTTCGAGTATTTCGGTGAGGTCGCGTTCCATGCTTCTCCGTATCGGGCGTTGTGGGGCGCAGTGTGCCACGGTTTTCATCGGATGCCAATAAAGTTTTTGAGAGACCGATCATATTGCCAAAAAAGTGTCTCGATCGCCCTAACCGGCCTAAACAGGCGAGCTTATGCCAGTCAAGATCACAAGAAATTCCCCTTGCTTCAGGCCTTTTGGTGTTCCGTCGATGGAACACATCGGGTAGACTGACGAACGGAGTAGGGGAGGGATCTTTGTCCCCCCGACCATCTGTTTTTTTCCGGCAGCGTTCGCTGCGGAAAGGGTAGGGTAGGAAAGTGAGTACATCTTTTGGTTCGTCCGTATCCCGTGCAAACGGGGCGTCGTCTGGCGTCAAGTCTTCATTGCAGACCTATCTGCAGGAGATCAACCGCTATCCCCTGTTGACCGCTGAGGAAGAGCGCGAGCTCGGTTGGCGGATCATCAACGATCAGTGCCCAGAGGCACGCGATCGGATGATCAAGAGCAACCTCCGCCTCGTCGTCGCGATTGCCAAGAAATACAGCAACCGTGGGCTGGCCCTCACCGATCTGATCGAAGAGGGCAACATCGGGCTCATGCGTGCCGTTGAGGGCTTTGATCCGGCGCAGGGCGCACGGTTCAGCACCTACGGTAGCTGGTGGATCAAGCAGGGCATCAAGCGTGCCCTCATGAATGCCAACCAGCCCATCCACATCCCGGCGTACATGGTCGAGCTGATCGCGAAGTGGAAGATGCACTCGCGCAAGCTCAGCGCCGAGCTCGGGCACGAGCCCAGCATGGAACAGCTCGCCGAGTCGATGGACCTGCCCCTCAAGAAGGTGCAGATCATCAAGCGGGCCGTCAAGGTCTTCAACGCACCCAACCAGGCTCCCCGCGACATGGACGGCGAGGCTGTTGGTCTCGACGGGCTGATCGCGGACTACCGCATCAGCACCCCCGAGGATCGCTCGCTTCGTGAAGAGGAGCTGGGCATCCTTCGTCGCCTGATGGAAACCATCGACGATCGCGAGGCTGAGATCCTGCGTCTGCGTTTCGGTCTCGACGGCTCCGAGCCGCTCACACTCAAAGAGATCGCCTCCGAGGTGGGCATCTCTCGTGAGCGCGTGCGTCAGATTATCGAGGAATCTCTGGAGCGTTTGAATGAGCGTCTCAATGACGCGAAGCCCAGTCGATTCTTCCGTCGCGACGAGCCGGCCTTCGAAGAGATTCACACCGAGGAACAGCGACCCACCAGCCTGCGGCATGACGACCGCGGCATCCGGGCCGGCTGATCCGCACAGAACACCACACTCGATTCCTTCCTCTTCTTCCTGCCGGGCACGCTCCATCGAGCGTGCCCGGTTTTTTCGTGCACTCAGCGGCGCTACGATCCCCTCCCGCTCGGGCTGGAGAGGAATACCTGCCCATTGGGTCGGGTTCTCTCAGCCTCGTGACGCAGGCATCAATGAGGAAACAGGAGCGACGGTTTGACAGATACCCAGAACAGCGTGCACAAGGTCGTCATCATCGGGTCGGGGCCTGCGGGTTGGACCGCGGCGATCTATGCCGCGAGAGCGAACCTCAATCCGGTTGTCTATGTCGGCGTTGCCAAGCAGGACCCCGGGCCGGTGCTCCCCGGCGGGCAGCTGATGCTAACCACCGATGTCGAGAACTACCCCGGCTTCCCCGAGGGTGTCGCCGGTCCCGAGATGATGATGAAGTTCGAGCAGCAGGCACGCCGCTTCGGGACCAAGGTCGTCGGCGAGGACATCGTGCGATGTGAGTTCAGTAATGATTGCTCGCCACACACGCTACACACCTCAGATGGAAAGGCGATCCAGGCCCACGCCGTCATTATATCTACGGGTGCCACGGCCAACTGGCTCGGGCTCGAGAGCGAGATGATGCTGGCGACAACCGGCGGCGGCGTGAGCGCCTGCGCCGTGTGCGACGGGGCGTTGCCGGCGTTCCGGAATCAGCCGCTGGCGGTCATCGGCGGCGGGGACACCGCGATGGAAGAGGCAACCTACCTGACGAACTTCGGTTCCAAGGTCTATGTCATCCACCGGCGTGATTCGCTGCGTGCGTCGCGTGTGATGCAGGAGCGGTTCCTGAGCAAGCCCAACGCCGAGATGATGTGGAACAAGGTCGTGATCGATTGCCTCAGCGCACCGGACGAGCACGGCAACGAGAAGCTGCGCGCGGTTGTGCTCAAGGACACCGTGACGGGCGAGGAGTCGGAACTGGCGGTCAAGGGCATGTTCGTCGCCATCGGGCACACCCCCGCGACACGGTTCCTGCAGGAGTCGGGGCTGGTGTTTGATGACGCTGGGTATATTGAACTCGCGACCCGATCGAGCAAGACCAACATCGATGGCGTCTTCGCGGCCGGCGATGTCGCGGATGCCAAGTACCGCCAGGCGATCACGGCCGCGGGCATGGGCTGTCAGGCCGCGATCGATACGGAGCACTGGCTGGGTGCACGCGGCTTGCACTGAACCCTGCCGTTTGCGCGTTGAAAAAAACACCCCGCGTGATGCGGGGTGTTTTCATTCTGGAGTTCAGTGAGTTGATCAGCCCTGATTCTTGTACTTCTCAAGCGTCGCTTCGAGTTCGGGCTTATTCTTGGCGGCGTCTTCGGGAAGCAGTTCGATGGCCTTGGTCTGCCACTTGACTGCCTCGTCGTTCTTACCCATCTTGTGGCATGCCATCGCGTAGGTGTCGAGGATCATCCAGTCTTTCCACTCGGTGGCTTCGCAGGCCTGCTTGGCGGCGTTGTAGGCGATCTTGGTGTGCTCCTCGGTGACCTTGTCGCTGTTTGAACTGAGCAGCGTCCAGGCGACCGCGTTAAGTGCGCCGGGCTCGTCCTGGAAGTAGTCGTTGACGAGGATCTTGGCGATCACGGTGGCCTCGTCGATATTCTCGCCGGTACGGAACCCGGTCATGAACTTCTGGTAGCCGGCCATCATCAGGCTCTGCTTCTTGTAGTCTGCGATGGCTTCCTTGGCGTCGAAGTTGCCAGCAAGAACCGACTCGAGTGGTTCATCCATATTCATCGGATGTCCGACCCAGGCGATCTTGCCCTTGCCGTCCACAATGAACGCCGCGGGGATACCGTTCTGGCCGGCGGGCTTCATCCATGTGTCAGCCATGGCGGAACCGTTCTCGACCGCGACGGTGTAGCTCATGCGATCGCCCTGATCGGCGACAAAGCCCTCGACTTTCTCGATGCGCTCGGCCTGGTCATCAACGCCTTCCCAGACATTGACGCCGATGAACTGGACACTCTCTTTGTGCTCGGCCTGGAGCTCGGAGAGGTGGGGGAAGGCGGCGATGCACGGGCCACACCAGGTCGCCCAGAACTCGACCACATACACCTTGCCGTCTTCGAACTGCTGGACCGAGTCGCCCTTGACGAACTTAGCGATCTGCAGTTCGGGGGCCGAGGAGCCGATGAAGAGTTCGGGGATTGCAACTTCGCCAACGATGTCTTCGAGCGTTGGCTGTGCGGCCTTGTCGGCCATCTTGTGCTCTTTGTGCTCGGGTCCTGCGAGGGCAGGGGTTGCGAGGAACGAGATACCAGCGCACAGGCCGGCGATCGTGGTGATGGTGCGTTTCATGGTGTGATGACTCCTCTGAAGGTGTTGGGGATATACAACGATACCGGAACCCCTGCTGGGGCGTTCTGGCGATTCGGTAGTTTGGCTCAAAAAAGGGGGTAGAAGCGGCCCTGACAGGCGATTTTCATTGGTGCAGATCGCACTCGCCGAGCATTTTGAACCCCTTGCGGGACAGGATCTGCCCCGCCAGTGTGGCGTCATCGACCGCGATGGCGATGCTCGGGTTGTCGCTGCTGCGGTGCAGCAGCGGGTAGGCGAAGGCGATGTTGATCTCGGCCCCGAGCAGGAACAGGCAGAGCTTAGAGAGCGAGTGCCCCTCGCTGAGCTCGACGAGCAGAACCTCCCGCTCGGAGAACGGGAATCCGGTGGCCCTGAGCATCTGGCGGGTCTCGCTCGCGTTGTCGGTGATGATGCGAACGACGGCATGGTCGGAGGCCTCATGGACCGAGATCGCACAGAGCTCGATATGGGCCTCGTCGAGGTGCTCGGTGAGGTCGAGCATCTTCCCGACCTTGTTCGTGAGGAACACGCTGAACTGGACCGCGGTGGGGGGGCAGTACCCTTGGGTGGTATCGAGCGGGACCGGGGTCTCAGTCATAGGGGCGTTCTCATTCGGCTTCGGGGTGGTTGTGGAGAGGCAGACGACTATTCAAGCGTATTCCGGGTGTTTCTGCAACCCGGAAACATGAAAACGCCCCGATGTTCTCGGGGCGTCTGCCAGTTTTGCCGGTTGTGAGGCTCAGACCGCGAAGCTCGAGCCGCAGCCGCAGCTGCTGGTCGCGTTGGGGTTGTTGAAGACGAACCCGCGTCCCATGAGCTCGTCCTTGAAATCGACGGTGACGCCGGACAGGTAGAGCAGGGATTTGGGATCGATGATGATCTTGATGCCGTGCTGCTCAAAGAGCTCATCGGAGTCCTTCTGAGACTCGGTGAGGTCGAGCAGGTAGCTGAATCCCGAGCATCCGCCGCCCTTGACACCGACACGCAGGCGGACCTTGTCGAGGTCGAGTTCCTGGGTCTCGATGATGTTCTTGATCTCGCGGGCCGCGGTCTCGGTGATGATGACGGCCTGGTCTTGCGTAGCTTCGGTGGTGGGGGTGCTCATGGTCACGCTCCTTACGATTCGTTCGTACCTGATAGGTCAGGATTCTATACGCTCCAAACCGTCGAATTGATCGATCAGTTGGTGTGCTTGCCCTTGTAATCGGCGATCGCGGCCTTGATCGCGTCCTCGGCCAGAACCGAGCAGTGGATCTTCACCGGCGGGAGCGAGAGCTCTTCGACGATCTGAGTGTTTTTGATCTCGAGGCCCTCGTCGAGGGTCTTGCCCTTGAGCCACTCGGTGGCGAGCGACGAACTGGCGATGGCCGAGCCGCAGCCGAAACACTTGAACTTCGCGTCTTCGATCTTGCCGGTAGCGTCGTCAACCTTGATCTGGAGCTGCATCACATCGCCGCACTCGGGCGCGCCGACGAGCCCGACGCCGATGTCGCGGCGTTCCTTGATCTCTTTCTGGGTGCCGAAGGTCCCCACATTGCGGGGCTTCTCGTAGTGTTCAATGACCTTGTCTGAATATGCCATGTTTCACCTCGCTGGTGTAGAGTCAGTTGTACATTTCGACCTAGTGGTGCGCCCACTCGATCTTGGTGATGTCGATGCCCTCGTTGTGCATATCGAAGAGCGGCGACAGTTCTCGGAGCTTGGTGACCGCCTCGATGATCTTGTCGGCGGCGTAATCGATCTGCTCCTGGGTGGTCCAACGCCCCATGCTGATACGAAGCGAGGAGTGGGCGAGATCGTCGCCGATCCCGAGGGCCTTGAGGACATAGCTGGGTTCGAGCGAGGCGCTGGTGCAGGCCGAGCCCGAGCTCATGGCGATCTCCTTGAGGGCCATCATCAGGCTCTCGCCCTCGACGAAGCCGAAGGAGATGTTGGTGATGTGCGGGAGACGCTTCTCGTTGT
Source organism: Phycisphaerales bacterium (assembly GCA_020427395.1). Classification (GTDB taxonomy): domain Bacteria; phylum Planctomycetota; class Phycisphaerae; order Phycisphaerales; family UBA1924; genus UBA1924. The sequence goes on along the minus strand of JAGQON010000008.1, from coordinate 25,957 downwards.
GACCGTTGACCTGGACGACATCGAGGGCCGCCTTGAGCTTGTCCTCCAGGCGATGACGCAGCGCGAGCAGACGCTCGGCATCCGTCTCCATCTCCTGCGCACAGAACTCGCAGGCCTTGCCCAGACCGACGATGCCGGTGACATTCAGCGTGCCCGAGCGGAAGCCGCGTTCCTGACCTCCGCCCTCCTGGAGGGGGACCAGTCGGACACGCGGGCGACGACGGCGGACATAGAGAGCACCGACGCCCTTGGGGCCGTAGATCTTGTGGCCCGACAACGAGAGCAGGTCGACATTGGCGGCCTGGACATCGGTGGGCATCTTGCCCACCCATTGGGTGGCGTCAGTATGGAAGATCACGCCCTTGTCGTGGCAGAGTTCGCCAATCTCAGGGATCTCGTTGATCGTGCCGATCTCGTTGTTGGCCCACATGATGGTGACGAGGATGGTGTCCTCGCGGAGGGCGTCCTCGATCATCGCGCGGGTGATGATGCCGTCTGCACCGGGCTCGAGCCAGGTGACATCGAAGCCCTCTTTCTCGAGGCGCTTGCACGGGTCGAGCACGGCCTTGTGCTCATGGATCGCCGTGATGATGTGCCCGCGATGCGATTCGCCCGCGGGCTTCTTGGCGTACATGTTTGCGGCGCCCTTGATGGCGATGTTGTTGCTCTCGGTTGAGCCGGAGGTGAAGATGACCTCCTTGGCATCCGCGCCGAGCAGCGACGCGACTTGCTCGCGGGCCTTGTCGACGGCGTTCTCGCTGTCCCAGCCGAAGGAGTGATTGCGAGAGCCGGGGTTGCCGAACATGTCGGTGAAGTAGGGCATCATGGCCTCGACGACGCGCGGATCGCACGGGGTCGTGGCGGCATGGTCAAGGTAGAAGGGGAGTTCAACGCTCATGGGGGTTCCTCACAGCGTGGTGTTCATGGATTGGAGATTCGGGACCGTCGGGTCCTGTTTCTTAGAATCATTCCAGATATATGGTAGATGGACCCCGATGCATAAGCAAGGGTTGGGGGGGATCAATCGGTTGGAAACGGAAATCCGGGCTCAGCTTCCCGGGTTGAAGTACCGCATGCGGACGCGGTTTCCCCGGCTGTTGAAGTCGACCTCGCTCATATAGGCCTTCATGAGCATGACGCCGCGTCCAGAGGGTTTGGAGAGGTTCTCGAGCAGGGTGGGGTCGGGGAGGGCTTCTGGGGAGAATCCGGGGCCCTGGTCCTCGATGGCGATCTCGATGATCTGTGGGGAAACCCGGTATTCGACCGAGATGGTGAGATCCGGGCTGAGCCCCTCGTGCCCATGCTCGAATGCGTTGGTGATGGCTTCCTCGATCGCGAGTCGGATGGCAAAGATAGCGCTGCTCCCATACCCGACTTTCTCAGCCTGATCGAGCAGGGTTTCGATGAGCGTACTGATCGCTTCCCTGTCATGGGCAAGCTCGATCGGGCGCGCGCCCTCGACATGGGTATTGGGATCACTCATGCGTCTACCGATCGGACGGGTACTGGTGGGGTGGCGTGCGTGCGACGGGGGCTCAGCCGGCGAATGCGGCCCGCGCTTCGTCGGTTGTGTCATGGATATTGAAGAGCTTGTTGAGGCGTGTGATCACAAAGACCTCGTAGATCTGCGGGTCGATGTTTGCCAGGTGCAGTTCGCCCGACTTCTCTTTGATCTTGTTGTTGATCGTGATGAGAGCACCGAGGGCGGCCGACGAAAGGTGGTCGACATTGGAGAAGCTGATGAGCAGCCGTGGGGTGGAGCTCTTTTCGATCTCGCCGGTGATCTCTTCGTTGATTGCCTGGATGTTGGCTTCGTCGAGGATGTTGCGGTCGACGAACTCGATCAGGGTCACCCCTTCGCTGTCGCTGACTCGGAGTCTTGATTCGCTCATCGTGGTTGATCCTCGCGTTGGTTTCCCACCATTGGAAATCGGGTATCACTATAGAGCGTGTTGGGCACGGCGTCGCGTTCCATGCGTATTGAATGCCGGATGCGGGCATGAAAAACGGGCACGCCCGATGGCGTGCCCGCTGAGTTGAGGTCTGGGGGGCAGGGATTACTGACCGAGCTGATCGAGCAGGCCGGGGAAGTTGAGTTCTTCCTCTTCGTTCTGGATCAGGATGGTGGGCTTCATGAGCACCAGCAGCGTCTTGTCGCTCTTGGCATCGACGCGGTTGGAGAAGAAGCGTGAGAGGATGGGTATCTTGCTGAGCACGGGGACGCCGGTCTCGACCTCAACCTCTTCGACCACACGCTGCCCGCCGAGCAGGACGGTGCCCTGGTCGGGGATGGTGACGGTGGTGCGGAGTTCAGTCGCGTCGATGACGGGGACCTGGATCGTGCCCTCGAAGGTCTGGGCGTTGCCGCCGACCGTGCCACCGCCGCCCGCGGCACCCTGGACCGTGCGGTCCTGAGCGAACGAGAGGCTCGACTGGGTGGTCTGGATGGTCAGCGTGACATATCGGCGGTCGGCCGAGGCAACGCCTTGCACATCGATGACCACACCGGTGTTGATCGTGCCGATCTGCGGGTCGAAGGCACCTGCACCGGAGCCGACGACCGGGGTGAGGTCGGAGACGAAGGTGCTTGCGGTCGCGACCGCGATGTAGGAACGCTGCCCATTGGTGAAGGTCAGGCGGGGCGCGGTCAGCACAACGCTGCGCTGGTCGGCCTGGGTTGCTTCAACGAGGAAGTCCACCTGGATGTCGTCGAGGAATCGACCGGTGACGCCCAGCGCGGGGTTGAGCCCGAGGATCTGGCCCGCGAAGGAGTTGATGTTGGCCAGCTCGTTGGTCAGGCCGAACGAGTTCTGGGCGGCACGGATGACCGACCACTGATCGTTGGGGAAGACCTGCCCGTTGACCACCGCGCCGTTGAAGCCCGGGCCGAGCACCGGCTGGGTGACGGGGGTGTCGGGGATACCGTCGCCGTTGGTGTCGAGGATGAAGCCACCGCCGCTCACATTGTCGAGGATCGAGCCGTCGGAGCCGAAGTAGTCGCTGGGGAGCAGCGAGGGATCGAGCACACGGGCGAGCTGGTACTCGGTGTTGTTCGCGTTGAAGTAGACATCGAGGTCGAAACCGATCTGCTCGAAGAAGTTCTGGTCGACCGAGAGGAACCGTGTTTCGACATTGATCTGGACGGCACGCTGCTGGCGCAGCTTGTTGAGCAGTCCGATGATGGCTCGGTGGTTCTTGGGGGTCGTGGTGATGATGAAGTTACCGTTGAGCTCGGTGATCGAGCTGGTATCACCACCGAGGGCCGTCCAGCCGTCGGGATCGACATTGGCCTGGATCAGGTCAACGATGGCGGTCACTCGTTCGTCACGGGTGGGGATGTCCTGCGGGTCCTGACTGCCACCCGAGAATGGGCTCTGCCCACCGCCGCCGCCGCCCGCGCCGCTGGCGGCCTGGACTGCGCTCTGGAGGTCGAACTCGGGGGCGTTATCGAAGTCCGGGACGATGAAGATCAGGTCACGGATGTCGTAGGTTTCGAGCACGGTGTTCAGTCGCAGCACCTCGTCGGAGGCGATGGACAGGATGCCGTCCTGGATCGCCCAGCCCGCGGGCAGGGTGGGGTCGGAGACCTTGCCGAGCACGCGATCGAGCAGGACATCGATCTGGACGCTGTTGAGCTTGAGGCTGACGGGGGTGTCGGGGTCGACCCCGATGTCCGCGAGTGATTCCCAGTCGACATCGATGTCGATGCCGGTGGTCGAGCCAATGAAGCCGACGACATCCTCGAAGGCGTTGTCGTTGAACTCGACGGGCATCTTGGTGTCGCGCATCTTGGCGAGCACGGAGCGGTTCGCTTCCGATTCGGCGTACTCGAGGATGTCGCCGCGGCGGAAGCTGATGGCTGGCCAGTCGTCGGGGTAGGCGATGATCGAATCGGGTGCGATCATGGCTTCCTGGTTGTTGAGCGACTGGCGTGCGTAGCTGTAGCTCTTCTCACGCTGGTAGCCGAGGTTCTCGCGGTAGATCAGCGTGTCCTGGATGATGTCCTTGAGGAGCAGGCCCGCGGGGTTGGTGGGGTCGAGGAAGAGGATCGACTCGACGACCTCGAGGGCTTCTTCGTACTTGAGTTCCTGCTGCAGGGCGTGGACGCGCTCGAGGTTGGCGATGATCTTCTCATCACGCTCACGCGAACGCTCGGCGGCCAGTTCAGCGGTCTGCTCTGCGAGGCGCTGACGCTCGGCCTCGGCCTCGGCGATACGCTGCTGTTCTTCGGTCGCGTTGATGTCGGTGATCAGGTTCGCGATTCGGTCCTGATAGCCCTCGAACGCCGACTCGGGCATCGCGTCGCGGGCACGCTTGATGGTCAGATCGGCCTGGGCCGCGAGGGTGCGGGCCTTGTCGGTCTCACCCTCGGCCAGTGCCTGCTGGGCCTGAGCGAAGTAGTTCTCGAATGCGGCCTGGGCACGCTGGAGGACGAGCCCGTCCTGGGTCAGCGTCTCGTCGAGGATGTTGTCCTCGGGACCGCCCTGGATTCCCAGCTGGACCTGCGCTTCGGCGCGACGATCCTGGGCGAGCTTGAGTTCTTCAGCGCTGACATGCTTGCTGAAGTTGGTGATGACATTGGTGTAGAGGGTCAGGGCCTCGTTGAAGCGTCGCTCCTCGTAGGCGAGGTTCGCCTGACCGAGCAGGCTCTGGGCCTCGAACTTGCGGGCGGCGTCGAGCAGGTCGATCTGCGGCTCTTCTTCAACGAGCTCGACATCGATGGGCTCGGCCTGCATCTCGGTGCCCTGGTTCTCCTCCGGCTGTGAGCCGAGGTACGAGCCGGTGCGGGCACCGTCCTGGGTTGAGCCGGTGAGCCAGTCGGTGGTCATGCCGCTCTCGGGTGCGAGCATGCCCATCGCGGCGTTGTAGGTGCCCAGGTTCATGCCCTGTGTCTGCTCGATCGAAGCGAGCCGGTCGCGGAACGAGCCGAGGGTGCCCTGCTGGGCTGCGTCGAGCTCAAGCCCGAGCTGCCCGAGGCGGGTGAGCAGGAGCTTGGCTTGTGCGTAGTCGGCGCTGTTGAAGGCGGCGCTGATCCGCTCGATGACCGAGTCGACTTTGCCGATCGCATCGTTCTGGCGCATGCCGCACATATCGAGCACGGCGGATGCGGCTTCGATCTGTGCGCTGTCGGCGCGACGCGAATCGATGACGATCTGCGCCTGTCGCTGTGCCTCGACGAGGTTGTCGGTGCTCAGTGCGAACTGTGCTTTCTGAAGGCTGATCTCGGTGCGATCTGCACGCTGGATCATGTTCTCGATCTTGGCGCTCAGCGCCCAGAACCGGTTGTGCTGCTCATCGCTGAGGACGGCGCCCGCGGGCGAGTCCTGCAGCGCGAGGAGCATTGCACGGGCCCTGATCAGCTGTCCGTCAACGATCAGCTGGGCGGTGCGATCGAGCACCTCGTTGGTCTGGTCCTTCTGGGTGACGCGTTCGAGCTCGACACTGGCGAGCACGGAGCTGCTGGGCAGTCCCGCGAAGGCGACGGCGGCGAGAAGGAGGGAACGAACAGATCGGTTGGGTGTGGGTGACATCCGGATCACTCCAATTGCGCTTGGCTCGTGAGCTGGGGATGGGGTCCAGCTCGGGGCTGAGGTCATGCGGGATGTGCTGCATCTGCACCCGAATCCCGCGTGTATGGGTTGTTTGGCTGTGATGAATCACAGCAACGCAGTGCCGAGAAAAGTTTCACGGCGGCGCTTGCACACGAAGTCGTGGGCAAGAGACCCTCGGTGTGTCGTCAATGACACCACACCCAGGAATGGGGACGATACCGGGGTTCGATGTGGATCGCAAATCCCGATGGCATGCAGTGTATCCTGATGAATCGATAGCGTGTCGTTTTCGCGATCGGGTTTTGGCTGATCGCTGTTGCTCACTCGCTTGAGCAAACCCAGTAGCACGGAAGCGGGGCCGTGCCCTGTCGTCCCTGTGGTCTGCCTATTCGAGCGAAGATCCAAGAGGTTCCAACGAGTCTCAAGTTGTGCGTCGAGAATATTCACACAAGGGATTGTGGGTATGGATGTGTCCGTGATCACCTTGTAGACGAGCATGCTCATGGCATCAGGATGGCTTGAGAGTCAGGTAGGCAAGTAGTGTCTCGTTCGCTAAAGCGTTCTTGGTCAGTGATTTAGACTTTGGGATCTTCTTGAGAAGGTCCTCGGCCTGATCCTCCAGCATCCGGTTGGCGCTGATGACAACGACATCGAACCAGTCCCCGTCGGGATTGAGCTTGCTGATGACGGTGTCCTGGCTCAGTTCCTCAGCCCTGCGGAGTGAGTCCGCGGTCAGAACCAGCTGGGCGTACTGGTCGTGCGGGCTTTGATCGGTGCTGTAGCGGGCAAGGCAAACCCAGGGTGTGATTCCCAGTTCTTCGCCCTCGTCGTCCACATTCGAGTCCGGGTCGACATTCAGGACGAGCCGCCATGAGTCGCGCATGCGCTCGACGATCTCATCGCCGTTGATCAGGTCGGGTCGATCCGGCGAGGTCACAAGGATGGATCGGTGCTCGTGGGCGGCCGCGTCAGCCCCGGCGGGGTCTTCTCGGGGTGGGATCTCGAAGGCCTCGAGCAGCTTCTCGATCCTTGGTCGGTACTCGGGTTCGACACGCACCGTAACGATTTTGTGCTCATCGACGAAGATATAGAAGAAGGGGTCCTCGCTGACCGCTCCGAATCCGACCATGCCGTCCTCGAAGAAGAACGGGCGGTACTGGCGGAGGGCATTGGTGACCTTCTCCTTGCCGATGGGCTCATAGGCCATATACGGATCGATCTCGCGGTATGCGTCGTGACCGATGTAATCGATGATGGGGAAGACGCGTCCGGGCATCATGGCAAAGAGCTGGTGCCAGAGCGCCTCAACGCGGTCCGCGGGGACAACGATGTCGAAGACATACTGGTCGGGCCATGCCTCCCAGTCGCCCATGTCCTCGGCGCTCTCCTCTGGCTCGAACTCGGCGGTGTATCCGATGAGGGGCGTCATGGGCTCGACTGGGTAGACGCCCAGCGGGAACTTGAAACCGCTGATCGATTTGCGTTCGATGCTGGGGTCGATCGTGCAGGTCGGCATGGAGTAAGGTATCCCTCTGAGCGTGTGCGTCAAAGCGTGCTCGGCGCTGTCAGGAAGAATAGCCGCAATCGCGTTGGGCATTCGGCGCTTGCTGGCTGATATGATGGCGTATGACGCACGAGTTCAACGATTCCACTGCCGGCGTTTCGGGCGAACTGCCCTCGCTGACGCGCCCCATGATCGCGATCGCGATCGGCAATACCCGCACCCGAGTCGGGATCATGTCGGGGCGTGAGTGCCTCAAGGCACAGTCTGTCCGCAGCGAGGCGCCCGAGGAGGTCGCGCAGCAGATCACCTCGCTCTGGGGCGACTACGGCGATGGCTCGCCCGACCCGGTCATCGTGCTCGCATCGGTCGCGCACAGCCGCGCGGACCTTATCGAACGCACGCTCGGTCAGAAGTCGATGGGCAGCGTCTATCGCTTCGGCCGAGACCTGCAGATCCCGATCAGGCACACCCTCACACCTTCGGGGGAGAAGACCGTCGGGCAGGACCGTCTCCTCTGCGCCATCGGCGCGTTTCAGGTGGTCCAACAGGCGTGCATCGTTGTGGACCTTGGCACGGCCATCACCGTGGACTTTGTTGATGGCGAGGGCGTGTTCCACGGTGGGGCGATCCTGCCGGGCATCGGGATGATGTTCGGCGTGATGCACGAGAAAACGGCCCACCTACCCCTGCTCAAGTATGAGAAGCCGGACCCGAGCGACCTCAGCCCGGGCAAGCAGACCGACCTGGCGATGCAGCTGGGCGTGAATGCCTGTGTGCACGGCGGGATTCGCTGGCTCGCGGAACGCTACGCAGAGTTCTACGACGGGTATCCCCAGATCATCGTCACGGGTGGTGATATGGGCGTGCTCGAGGGCGATGATCTGATCGAGGCGTTCGTGCCCGACCTGCAGCTGCACGGGATCCGGGCGGCGTGCGGGATGCTCGCCGAAGCGGATGAGGCAGACGAGGAGCTGTGAGCGAGGGTTGGCACGCGATCCTGACCCCGAGCGAGCGCGCAGGCGCGATCGCGATGATCCTTCTCCGCTGTGATGATCCCGAGGCCCTCGGGCTCAGCCCGGTGCCCCGCGATCGACTCGCCCGGCGTGATCTGCTCGGGCTTGACGACGGTGTGGTGCTTGGGCTTAGCGAGCAGACCATGCTGCTGATGCCCCACGGGGGCGTCGCGATTGTGCGTGAGATCAGCGCTGCGCTCAGTGAACAGGGCATCCCCGTTCGCGAAACGATCGATCCTCTTGAAATCTATCCGGAGGCGTCGGGTGAGATCGAGGCGTGGTGCCTTCTCGCGCTCTCGGTTTCGACCAGCCCGATGGCGGTGGACCCGTTGCTTGAGCACAACCACCGGTGGTCGGCGATGGGGGTGCGGATGATCGAGACCGCGTCTGCAACGGCGATCAGTCCGCACCAGCAAACGCTTGATCGGCTGATTCATTCGCCGACGGTCGTGGCGGTGGGGCGGGCGAATGTCGGCAAGTCATCTTTGCTCAACTCCCTCGTTGGGCGGCAGGTCGCGCTCGTTGCCGATGTCGCGGGGACAACCCGCGATCATGTCGGGGTGCCGGTTGATCTCGGTGGGCTCGTGGTGCGTTGGGTGGATATGCCGGGCATCGATGAGCGACTCGGGGAGCGGGACGAGTTCGGGATCGCGATCGGAACGCTCGCCCAGGCGGACCTGATCCTGCATTGCATTGACGCGGGCGATGCTGTGGCGCGGCTCGATACTCGGCTGCATGACGCGATCAGGGCGGAGACCCCGGTCATCCGGGTCGGGACCCGATCGGACATCGGGGAACACCCGGTGCCGGTCGATGTGCGGGTGTCAATAGGGAGAGCCCCGGGTGGCATTGTGGAGCTGGTGTCCATGATCCGGGATCGGCTCGTGCCCCCCGATGCGCTGGCTGACTCGGCACCGTGGCGATTCTGGGCGTCGCTCGGAGGTCCCGCATGATCTTGGGGAAAGAACCCGCTAGGATGCTGACCCGAAACAGGGCCCTTCGCGATGGTTGTAATCGTGCTGGGGACAGTGAGTTGATTCGATCCGCCGGGTGCGATGACGGCGTGCAGAGGTAGACATGGACGATCGGCAAACCCAGATCCGCGAAGGCGCCGGGCTCGAAGATTCGCGCCTGAACAAGGACTTCATTGAGTTCCTGAATAAGTGGAGCTCGCCGGTGCTCATGGTGCTGGCCGTGGCCGCCTTGGTCTACGCAGGGCTGGGCTGGATGGAGCGCAAGAAGAACGCCCAGATCGATCAGGCCTTCAATGAGTACGAGTCGGCGATCGCGGGCGGCAACCCCTCGCCCAGTTCGCTCAAGACCATTGCCACTGAGCCGAGCAACGATCAGAAGAGCGTGCCCGAGCTCGCCCAGCTGCGGGCCGCGGATATCTATCTACAGTCGTTCATCGTCGGTGTCGCTCCGGGGGCTCAGCTTGATCCATTGACCGGCACCTACGCCGAGACGGATCTCCTCGACGACACGAAGCGCGAGCAGTACCTCGAAGAGGCCCGCAAGAGCGCTCAGGCGGTGCTCGATGAGACTGACGGCAAGCCCGCCAAGGTTGTGCTGACGATGCAGGCGGTCTCTCGTCTGGCGAGCGTGGCCGAGGGCAAGCGTGACTTTGCGGGTGCCAGGTCGTACTACGAGCGTCTGCAGGCGCTGGGCGAGCAGCAGCAGTTCGAGCCGATCGTCGCGTTCGCCAAGGAGCGGATTGCGAACCTCGGGACTCTGGAATCAATCCAGCCGCTGCCGACCAATGCCGATGTGCCGCCGCTCAATCCGGTAGTCGAGCCGGAGCTGGATGAAACATCGCTCCCGACGGCGCTCCCGAAGACCGAGACGGGCAGCGAAGATCCAGCGTCTGACACCGATCCGGGCGAGACTACTAGCGAGAACCCGTGAGCGAAGCCGGGCCCAACCCGGGCACGGATGCTTCTCCGATTGCTTCAGACAACGGCGCTGAGTCGATCGGCGGCGAGTTTATACTGCCCGGCGGCAAGGTCGATGGCGAGGCGATCCGTCGCGCGTATGTCGAAGCGCGAGAGGATGGAGACGACGAGTTTGTGGCCAAGGTCCGATTCACGCTCGCGCGTGATCTTAAAGACCGCCTCGACAAGTACCTGACCTCACGCATCAAGTTCATGAGCCGCAGCAAGCTTCAGGAACTGATCGATCAGGGCGGTGCGACGGTGAACGGCTCGCAAGCCAAGTCCTCAACCAAGCTTCGTGTGGGCGACACGATTGAGATCGTGCTTCCGCCGCCAGCGAGTGGTGAGCTAGAGCCCGACGACATCCCGCTCGATGTGCTCTATGAAGATGAGCACATCATGGTGATCAACAAGCACGCGGACATCATCGTGCACCCGGCGCGGATGGAGAACCGCGGCACGATGCTCAACGCGTTGATCCATTACTTCCAGACGACCAAGTCCGGTGAGCTTTCGAGCGTGGGCGAGGACTTCGCACGCCCGGGCGTCGTGCACCGCCTGGATCGGCACACCTCGGGCTGCATCGTGTTTGCCAAGTCAGACCTGGCGCACTGGAAGATGGGGAGCAAGTTCGAGCAGCGACAGGTCGACAAGCGATATCTGGCGATTGTTCAGGGCTGGGTAAGCAAAGATGAGCAACTCATCGATCTGCCGCTGGGGCCGCACCCCTCACGCGTGCGTGGCTCGCGTGAAAAGCGTGTCGTGCGTTTCGATGATCTCGGCAAGCCCAGCCAGACGATCTGCCGCGTGCGGGAGCGGTACGAGCTGCCACCCTTGAGCAGCAAGGGCGAGCCCAGACGCTACTCGCTGGTCGAACTGGAGCTGCTCACGGGACGAACGCACCAGATCCGGGTGCATCTGGCGCATATTGGCCACCCGATCGCGGGTGACGATATGTACACAGGCAAGCCCATGCTCGATGATCGGGGTGAGCAGGTGCTCGACAAGCCCGCCCTGCACGCAGCACTGCTGGCGTTCGATCACCCGATGAGTGGCGAACCGCTGGCCTTTGTCGCGCCCGTCCGTGATGATGTGCGGGCGTGCATCGACCTGCTGCGGCTTCATGGTTCGCCCAAGCTGGTGTTCGTCGAGGGGACTGTGCCGATGGAGCGGCTGGGGCTGTCCTGACTTGATTATTTATAGGGATGGAAATTCTGGGGGAGTTTTTCTGTACAAATTTTGGACGGTCTGATAGATTGTGATTCTCGAGTAGATTTTGGGATTCGCGTAATCTTCATGTCATAAAGATAGAAAGTGAACTATGAGACACATGATTGCTGTTGCTGGGATACTCGTTACTCTGGCTACCACCGATTTGGATGCGGGTATAGTGACAAGAGTACTAGATGGGTACGACACTGCAAGTACCAGTCAGATGATTGGAGACAGGCAAGTTCAAAGCAACGAGTTTGCGAACGCCTTTGGCTTAGATTCCAGCTTTACGCACGATCCGGGATTTGACTCAGGGAATGATCTGGGGGCGTTGGTGATGTCTGCCGATCCAGGTGTTGGTCGCTCAGGGAGTGTCGTTTATAACAACAATGGTGCCGGTCTCAACTTCGACGCAACCGGCATGATGGTCGGTGGATTTGGTATGAGTTTTGCATCGGTCGATCAGCCTTTTGTGATGCAGTTCATCATGTCAACATTTAATTCCGCGGGCGAAGTGAGGGGCTTTGTTCTTTGGGCAATCCAGGTTGATCAAGGGATGAATGTCGATGAGTTCTGGGATCTTCAGAACTTCACAACATCCGGCGGAGTCTTTCAGTTCTCGAATGTCGATGAAATCGAGATCAGGTTCAATGTCGGGAACAACCCGCCTGGAATTGGCGTCGACTTTGTGGCGACTGAACTCACGACCACAATCATCCCAGCTCCTTCATCGGTGGTCGCGCTTGGCGTAGCAGGGTGTTTGGCATCCCGACGCCGAAGATCATGAAGACGGATTGACACTTTGATCTTGATCTTGAAGCAAGACCATGCTCCATATTCAAGTCTGGTCAATGTTGGGTCCTGCCAACAAGAAATGTCCGAGAACTTGATCATTTTACTGGTCAGGGGCTGATTTGTGTGTCTCTTTGAGCCTGACGCGGGGGATTCCCCTCGCCGCACAGGAACTTGAGAGAGGCACACACATGAAGAAGTACTTCTGCAAGAGCGCGATCGGGCTCATGATCAGCGCCGGCATCGCGAACGCGGGCGTCACGCTCGTGCTCGATGACTACGACAGCGACCCCAATGGCAACGCGCTCGGCGCGGGTACCCTGTCGAACATCGTGTTCAACAACCCGTTCAGCCAGGGCTCGGACTTTACGCTGGACACCATGCTCAACACCGGGATGGATGTCGGAGCGTTGGTCTTCAACTCGGGGATTGGTGTTGAGCAGGGTGGATCGATCAGCTACAACAGCAACGGCGCCGGATTGAACTACAACGGGGTCGCGAATGGTACTCAGGCATTCGAGCTTGATTTCGCGATGGTTGACCAGGCATTCCAGGCCAATATCGTCATGACGACCTACGACGACATGGGGAATGCGGTCGGTGATGCTCGCTGGGCGATCTTGGTCAACGCGGGAACGAACATCACCGCAACGTGGAGCTTTGCAGACTTCATCATCATCAACGGTGACTTTGATGCGGCCAACATCGACGACATCACACTCAACTTGAACCTGGAGGAGGGCGCAACGGCATCACTTGATTTCGTTGCGACGGAGTTTCGCGCAGTAGTCCCCGCTCCGGGCGCGATCGTTTTGCTGAGCTTGGGTGGATTGCTCATCTCGCGACGCGAACGCCTCTGAATCGTCCGCGATCCATGGATTCTTCGCCCGCCATTGCGGGCGTTTTTTATGGCGCGAAAAGCGCCACACCAGCGTGCATCTGTTCATGATCGAGCAACCACCGCTTGCGCGGTAGCCCGCCGCCATAGCCGTGCAGCGTTCCGTCGCTGGCGATGACGCGGTGGCAGGGGATAACAACTGAGACTCGGTTCTTCCCGTTGGCTAGCCCGACGGCGCGCGCTCCGCCGGGGTTCCCCAGGCGGGCAGCAAGCTCGCCGTAACTGAGGGTCTGTCCGAATGGGATCTGGATCAGTTCGGACCAGACCTTCAGTTGCCAGTCGGTGCCGGGCGTATCGAGTGGTACGTTGAAGGACTGCAGATCACCATTGAAGTACGCCGTAAGCTCGCCCAAGAGCAGGTCGAGCAGCGGGTGGGTGCCATCGGTCATGCGTTCGCCAAAGGCGGCCTCGAGTTCTGTCGTCTCGCGGGATCGTCGCTCGGGCGACCCCATCTCCAGCAGGCAGATGCCACGCTCGGTTGTGGCGGCGCGCATGGGGCAGAGCGGGGTATCGATGGTCGTGCTGATCAGGGGCATACCCAAACAATACCCGCCCGACATGGTCTTTGCACGCCGGGCGGGTGAGAGATTGTGCAGGATTTCAGCACCGCTCAGCGGGCATTGCAGCGTTCGCATCGACGCTCGCTGGGCGTAGCTTCATCCTGAGCGAGATGGGGCTCGACGGCAGCCCGCGCGAAGCGCTTGCTGACGCGGACGAGGCGAACACCTCGGATGTCGAGCACCTCGGTCTTGCGCTCGAAGTTCTTCACCACCACGAATGGGAGGTTGACTTCGAGAACCAGCCGCGGCAGCGCCGTCTCGCAGGGTCGCATGAGCACACGAGATACCATGGGCGAAACATCGCCCTCGGCCGGGTTCACCGGGTGCAGCAGCTCGCGCTGCTCGTGCAGGATCATGATGTAGGTCCCGGGCAGGATGTCTTCGGGCGCGAGCGATCGCGCCATGATCAGTTCGTCCTTCATTCTTTCTTTCCTTGGCGCATGGGATAGCGTGCGTGCACACACGATGTATGCACGGATAGACTAGCGATGTACAGCAACAGAAAACGCAGCGTGCGTCATCGCGGGTGCCGGATCGGTTGAGAATGTGCTTGCGGTGTCCGGGCAGACGACGCCCGGCGTGGTCGTCAACCCATGTATTCGTGTGTGAAATCGATCCGGCGGCTACCGGTGTCGGTTTCAGACTTCGGTTGTGTGCCTGAGCAGATCAGGTAAAACATGGGGGCTCCTTTGCATCTGAACCACTCAGACGCGTCGTCGTGGGGAGGTTGTTGGCGCGCAGAAAAACAAAGTCAATGCAATATCGCAAAAACTTTGTGATTGCAAGTGGGATTTGGTATCAGCCGATCCGTGTCTGCCCGTTCATGTACGGCACCAGCGCCTCGGGGATCGTGATCGAGCCATCGGCGTTCTGGTACATCTCAATGATCGGGATCAGGATGCGCGGCGACGCCGCCACGGTGTTGTTGAGCGAGTGGCAGAAGGTCGTTGCCCCCTTGCCGCCCTCGCCGCCGGGGCGATAGCGCATGTTGAGGCGGCGGCATTGGTAGTCGTAGAGGCGGCTGGCCGAGTGGGTCTCGCCGAAATCGCCGCTGGGCGTGTCGTCCGCGTCGACGGAGCCGCGAGAAGGCATCCAGCACTCGATGTCGACCATGTCAGCGTTTTTAACGCCCAGGTCGCCGGTGCAGCACTGCAGCAGGCGGTGGGGGAGACCAAGCGATTTGAGCAGCTGCTCCACAAAGCCCATCATGTCTCTGTGGTGCTGGCGTGACTTTGCCTCGTCGGCCACATCGATCACGACCTGCTCGACCTTGTCGAACTGGTGGATGCGGTACAGCCCGGCGGTGTCCTTGCCGGCCGCGCCCGCCTCGCGTCGGAAGCAGGTTGAAACGGTGACATACTTGAGTGGGAGCTGGGACTCGTCGAGGATCTCGTCCTGATGCAGTCCCATGAGCCCAACCTCGCCGGTACCGGTGAGGAACATGTCGTAGCCGCCGCCACGCTCGACTTCATTGATGTGGTACGCCTGATCGCGTCCGCCGGGGAAGAATCCGGTGCCGACCATCGCCTCTTCGCGGACAAGAACCGGCACGCTCATGGGCGTGAATCCGTTCTGAGCGACCATCGTATCGAAGGCGTAGCGCAGGATCGCCTGATGAAGCTTCATGCCGTCGCCGGTGAGGATGTATGAGCGTGAGCCCGCGATTTTCACGCCGCGTGGGAAGTCGACCATCTTGTGCATCTCGCACAGCTCGATGTGCGAGCGGGGCTTGAAGCCCTTGTTTTGCTCGAACGACTTGTCCCAGTCCCAGCCCTCGGGTGCCCAGCGCGAGATCTCGATGTTGTCCTCGCTGGTGGTGCCGACTGGAACATCGTCGTCAGGGGGGAGCGGGATCGACAGCAGGATGGCGTTGAACTCGGGCTCGATCTGAGCGATCTGGGCATCCAGTGCAGTGATCTGCTCCTTCATCTTCGCCGGGGCGGCCTTGATCTGATCGATCTCGGCTTTAATCAGTTTCTTTTCAACTTCACCGACCAATGACAACTCATTCATGAGTTTTCCGATCCTGGGCCCGGTCTCCTTGGAGAGCTTGTTCTGCTCCGCGCGGAGGGCCTCCTGCTCACTCATGAGCGCCCGACGCTGCTCGTCGAGCTTGAGAAGGGTGTCGATATCGGGCGTGTAGTTCTTCTTCTTCGCGCCGTCGATGAATCGCTGAGGGTTTTCACGCAATGCCTTAAGGTCGATCATGGTCGATGAGTGTAGGTGCGGCGTTCGCTCTCGTGCATTCAGTCGCCCGGGTCCTCATCCTGTTGTAGGATGTGGGTATGGACCCACACCCGATCGCCCCTGCCTGGTTCGTGCTTCCCCTCGCGGGCGTGGCGTTGATCCTTCAGGCCGGGTACCTCATCGCGATCAAGGAGGCATCCCCGCAGCAGATGCCGCCGAGCCGCAAGCGGATCCGTACAGCGACAGGCTGGATGAGCATGTTTGCCATCCCGCTGTCGGCCTATGGCTTCGGGCTCGCTCGCCCCAGCGAACCCGGTACTTTTACGATCGTCTGGATGCTGGTCATCGGGCTGATCTCCGGGATTGTCATGCTCGCAGTGCTCGATGCGGTCAACACCATGCGGCTGAGCCGCAAGGCCGACAACAAGCTGCACCGGGAGCTGCGCGAACGCCTCCGGCGTGACCTGCAGGCATACCGCGAGCAGCACGATCGGGGTGAGCCGTGAGCAACCCCGCCCAGCGGGTGCCCCCGCCGACGCGTCTGCCGGGCCTGATCACCACGCCGCTCTCATGGCTCTACTCGATCGGGATCAACCACAAGAACCGCCGGTATGATGCGGGACAGGGGGTTGCTCGACTTCGACCGGTGATCTCGGTCGGGAACCTGAGCACGGGCGGGACGGGCAAGACGCCGATGGTGCACCTGGTGGTGCGGATGCTCCAGGAGCTTGGTCATCAGCCGGTTATCGCGATGCGCGGTTACGGCGCCAAGCCCGGCGAGAAGGGCGACGAGCAGCTCGAGCACGAGCAGGCCGTAGCTGGTGTGCCCATCGTGGCCCAGCCCGATCGGCTCGCGGGGCTGCGTTCGTTGTTTGCTTCCGTGACGGGGCAATCGCTCGATGTCGTGGTTCTCGATGATGGTTTCCAGCATCGCAAGATCGCTCGCGATCTCGACATGGTTTTGATCGATGCGACCCGACCGCCGGATCGAGATGCCTTGCTTCCTCGAGGGCACCTGCGCGAACCGCTTCGATCGCTGGGTCGGGCCGATCTGGTGATCCTGACTCATACCGAGCAGCTCGATCAGGAAGAGATTGGCGAGCTTGTTCGTCGGGTTTCGGTGTATGCACCGGCTCCCGTCCTGACCGCACGCCATATCTGGTCAGGGGTAACGCAGTACACGCGCCAAGAGCATGGCTGGAGCGCCGAGTTGATCCCGCTAGATGCGATGGCATCCAAGCGAGTCTATGCGGCCAGCGCGATCGGCAATCCGCAGGCATTTCTCGCGATGGCGAGGCAGCACGGGCTGAAGGTTGTTCATCATCACCAGCTCGGGGATCACGCCGCATTCAGTGAATCACAGGCGCAGGCCTGGGGCAATGCCCAAACGCAGCCGGATTCACCACCTTTGCTGATGACCCGAAAAGACTGGGTCAAGGCGGAGAAGTTGGGGTCTTGGGGAGATGGTGTCCGCGTGATTGTGCCCGAACTCAGCGTCGAAATCGAGGATGTGGAACGCCTGCGGATTGCTATACAAAGTGTCTGTTTGAGTGCCTAAAAACCCACTTCATGGCCCAGAAAACGGGTGGCTGCTTTGCCTAGGGGGTCTGCGTCCGGTAAGATTAGGCTGCTCTCGCGCCCAATACCGTGGGGGGTTCCCACGGGCGTACGCACACGGATTCGGCCGCCGGATGAGAAGGGTTCTACAACAACCTTTGGGGTAAGCGTCCCAGTTCGCGTGTCTGCTCTTTGACACTCTTGAGGGTGAGCAGCAGCGGTCATAACGATCGAGATCGGAGAACGAATGAGAATCAGTCAGAATGCCAAGGCAACCACGCTCGGCGCGGCCATGCTGGTCAGTGCCCTGCTCGCGGGTTGTACCCAGACGCAGTCCACCAACAACAACACGGAGCCCGCCGCTGAGCAGGAGTCCACCGTGAGCTCGACCAAGGGGTGGGGCTACTACTCGCCTCGCCTCGGTGCCAACGAGTCGGCCACACGCATGGCGTTCCCCACGGGTGACGCACGCACCAGCGCCCTGCTCGTTCACCAGGTCATGCCCAACGAGGTTGCCCGTGGACAGGACTTCGGGTACTCGTACCATGTCACCAACCTGACCGACGCTGAGCTGCAGAATGTGCTGCTGATGCAGGACAGCAGCAACAACCTGACGGTCTCTTCATCGACTCCTGAAGGCAACACCAGCGGCGACGGCATGACCTGGGCTCTGGGCGATATGGGCCCTGGCGAGACCAAGATCATCAAGCTCACCGGCTCGGCCGAGAAGGTCGGCATGGCCGGTGACTGCATCACCGTCTCGTACAACAACTTCCTTTGTGCCCAGACCAAGGTTGTCGAGCCCGCCCTGGCGCTGAGCAAGACCGCCACCGCCGAGGCGATCAAGTGTGATGAGATCGTCATCCGCTACCTCGTCGAGAACACCGGTTCGGGCGCGGCCAGCAATGTTGTGATCAAGGACACCCTCGCCGACGGCCTGGCAATGTCGAACGGCTCGCGTTCGGTCAATATCCCGGTCGGCACCCTCGCCGCGGGCGAGAGCCGCGCGTTCGAGGTCCGTGCCATGGCATCGGGCACCGGCGAGTTCTCGTCGGGCGCAATGGCCTCGGCTGACGGTGGTCTCAAGGCGGAAGCCGACGCGACCAACACCGTCGTGTCCGCGCCTGAACTCGCGGTCGGCATCGAGTGCACCGAGACTCAGTTCCTCGGCCGCAACTTCTCGTACAGCTACAGCATCGAGAACACCGGCGACGGCGTTGCCAACGGTGCAACCGCTTCGGCGAGCATCCCCCAGGGTACCTCGGTCGTTCGCGTGAGCGAGGGCGGCCAGGTCCAGGGCAACAGCGTGGTCTGGAACTTCGGTGCCATGGAAGCCGGCGCATCGCGTGACTTCTCGATGACCGTCTTGGCCTCGAGCATCGGCAACTACAGCTCGACCGTCACCGCCAACGCAGACTGTGCCGACTCCGCTTCGGACACCTGCCGCACCGAGGTCAAGGGCATCCCCGCGATCCTCCTCGAGGTGGTCGACATCACTGACCCGGTCGAGGTTGGTCAGCAGACCACCTATGTGATCACGGTCACCAACCAGGGCTCGGCCGCGGACAACAACATCCGCATCGTCGCGACCCTGCCTGCTGAGCAGTCGTTCGTCTCGGCAACCGGTGCCACCAACGGCACCGCCAACGGCAAGACCGTGACCTTCGCGCCCTCGGGCTCGCTGGCCCCGGGTGCCGCGATCACCTGGCGTGTCACCGTGCGTGCTGACGCCGCGGCTGACTCGCGCTTCCGTGTTGAGATGACCTCCGCCAACCTGACGAGCGAAGTCATCGAGACCGAAGCCACCAACCTCTACGAGTGAGCGACGACCGGGACACCCCGGTTGAAATAAAGCACACAGACCGGGACGCCCCATATCGGGGCGTCCCTTTTTCTTTGGTTCGCTTGGTGCCTGCTGAGGAATACTGAGAACTCTTTACCAAAGAACTCATCGCGACGAACCCGATGATCAGGTACGCTGGTATCACCTAAGCCCATGAACCCCACGCTCCCCCAACTCGACGATTCCGACGCGATGCCCTTTGTGGTGCTGGCGAGCGCTTCGCCACGCCGGCAGTCCATGTTCAAGCAGGCGGGGGTCCGCCACGCGGTGCTCCCCGCGAGCGTCGATGACGGCGAGCTTCACCCCGCAAAGAACCTCAACCCGGCCGAGTGGGTCGCGGCGTTGGCGTACCTCAAGGCGGCATCCTCGGCCCAGCTGTTCGTGCAGGAGCCCATCGAGGCGAACCGGCTCAATACGGTGGTCATCGGTGCCGACACGGTTTGCGTGCACGATGGAAAGATCCTGGGGCAGCCAGGCGATCGTGCCGAGGCACACGCCATGATCGTGGCGATGAGCGATGCCGAGCATGAGGTGCTCACGGGCATCGCGATCGTGGATCCGGTGACAGGACGCCGGGAGATCTTCATTGACCGATCTCGGGTCCGTGTGGGCTCGATCCCGGAGCATGAGATCATCGCTTACCTCGACAGCGAGCAGTGGCGTGGCAAGGCGGGGGCGTACAACATCACCGAACGCCTCGCGGCCGGCTGGCCTATCAGCTTTGAGGGTGATGAGACCTCGATCGTGGGCATCCCCATGACGAGAACCCTCGAACGCGTGTCGCGATTCTTTGTCGATTGATTGATCGTCGAGATTGTGATTAACTCAGGCGGCCCGGCGGGTCTGCTGGGGCTCATCGTTGAGCACACGCCATTCGCTGCTGCTCGGCGCGAGCAGCGATGCGGGCACCGTCGATTCGTCAACGATCATGGCGACCCTGCTCAGGGTGATGAATGTCGCGTATGTCGAGCCGCGGCTGGACTCCCAGAAAAGATCATCGCCCTGAACGCGGTCGTTATAGACACGCTGCAGGTGGTCGATATCACCGGGGTTGAGCCCGGAGTACTGATCGACGCGGTGGACGATCGCTTTGCCGATGACACGCTGCCCGTGGGGCTTGATATAGACGACATCGCCCGGCTGCACCCGGTTGTAGGGAGCGCTGCGATCGGTGCCCAGGCGGGCTTCGACGAGCTTCTGCCCGGTCATGATGCGCGAGGCGATCTGCGGCTGGACGATCATCAGGTGCGTGTCAGGCATGCCCCATCTATCGGACGATCGCGTCCGATGCTTTGCTCCGAGCAGCCCGGGACGGGTGAAATTCCCGGAATTGGGGGTCGGGCGTGATCAGTTGGGGGTGGTCTGACGCATCTTTTCGATGGTCCGGGTGGTCGATAGCCCGTCGATCAGGTCCAGCAAGACGACTTTTCCGCCGTTGGCCTCGACGATATCGCACCCGACGACGGTATCCGGGGTGTAGTCGCCGCCCTTGACGAGCACATCGGGCTTGATGGCCTCGATGAGTCGGATCGGGGTGTCCTCGCCGAAGAGCACGACCGAATCGACGCACTGCAGGGCGCTGAGCAGGTAGGCACGGTGGTTCTGGTTGTTGACCGGACGCTCGGGCCCCTTGAGAGCCCGGACCGAATGATCGTCGTTGAGCCCGATGATGAGCATGTCGCCCAGTTCTGCGCATCGCTGCAGCAGCGAGACATGCCCGGCGTGGAGGACATCGAAGCAGCCGTTGGTGAAGACGACCTTCTGCCCGCTCTGGCGGGCGGCCCGGACCTGGACCAGCACCTCGTCGAGCGAGCGGGGGCGACCCAGCTCGCTGGTCCTCTGGCGGAGCAGGTCGTCGTGGATCTTCTCGACGGGGATCGGGGCGACGCCGAAGATCTCGACCTCGAGCCCGGCGGCGGCGTTGGCAAAGCGGGTCGCGTTGACCCAGTCGAGCCCGTTGGCCCGCGCGGCGGCCAGTGCCGCGAGCATCATATCGCCCGCGCCGGTCACATCGTACACCTCGCGTGCGGTGGTGGGGACATGGACCGTTTGCGGGTCATCGCGGTGTGCGAGCAGAGCGCCCTGTTTGTCGAGGGTGAGCACGATGGTGTCGAGGTCGAATGAATCAAGAAGCGTGCGGGCGAGGTGCTCACGGTGGGCTTCTCTGGAGTCCTCGGGGGCGTGGATGCCGGTCGCGAGCTCTGCTTCGGTGCGGTTGGGGGTGATGGCGGTCGCGCCACGGTATTTGCGATAGTCCTTGATCGGAGCGGGATCGACCAGCACCGGAACACCCGCGGCTTTCGCCCGCTCGATGATCGCCTGGCACAGTGAGGGTGTGCAGACACCCTTGTTGTAGTCTTCGATGCAGACTACATCAGCTGAGCCGAGCGCGGCATCAAAGGCCCTGAGTAGCTGTGCTTCGACCTGTTCGCTGATGGGTTCGCTGGACTCGAAATCGACGCGGAACATCTTCTGGGCATGGCGGCCCTGTGCGAGCCCGATGAGGTTGCGCTTGACGGTGGTGGGGCGGGAGGCATCCTCGATGAGTCCTACGCAGTCCACGCCGGCTTCGGTGAGATTGTCGCGCAGGATCTTGGCTTCGGGGTCGCTGCCGCTGATGCCAAGCACGCTGACTGTTGCGTGCAGGGCCAGCAGGTCCAGGGTGAGGTTGGCAGCGCCACCCGGGAGGGAGTGCTGCTCCTGGACATGGAGGACCGGCACTGGTGCATCGGGGGAGAGCCGGGTCGCGGATCCCTTCAGCAGCTGATCGAGCATGAAATCGCCCACAACGATGGCGTTGAAAGGCTTCCAGTCGGCGAGAGCGGTGAGCAGGGCGTCCATGTGGGCAATCGTAGCGTGGCGGGTGGCAGGGGCGATCGGGCATGAAAAAACCCGCTCAGGCGAGCGGGCGTTGCATCGATCATTGCTGATCGATTAGCTGTGGGCTGCTTCGCACTTGGCGCACATCTTCCCGTCTTTGCAGTCGGGGCATGCGTTGGCGTGGCCCTTGCAGTCGGGGCACATCTCGGCGAACTTGGCGGCGCAGTTGGCGCAGCAGGGGCTGCTGGCGCTGCAGTCGGGATTGGGGCACTTGAAGGTGCTGTTGGCGTGTGCGCAGGCCTTGCCTTCGCAGCTGCCAGCGCACTTGCCTTCGCAGTCGCCGCCACAGTCGCCCTTGCATGCCGATTTGTCGGCGCAAGCGCCACCGTCGCGACACTGGGTGCTCGAGCAGCCGACCATCATGGCGGACAGTGCGACAATCCCGATGAGTGCAAACTTCTTCATGTGATTCAACTCCGTTTCTGCGTGATTCGTGTTCATGCTGCGCTCATGGCAGCGTGGGAAAAACAGTACCCGAAAAACAGACCTCGAGGGTCAATATTCCTCGGAAATGTCACGAAAGCGTATCCGGATTGGGCTTTTGAAGCAAATCGGGGCGTCGTTCCCGAGTTCGATCAAGCCGTTGTTGGAGACGCCAGATCGCAACGGCCTCGTGATCGCCGCTGAGTAGCTGCTCGGGGACTTCCATCCCCTCCCAGATCCGAGGGCGGGTGTAGTGGGGGCAATCGAGAAGCTTTGAACCGTCAGGAATGCCGAGTTTGGCGAGTTGCTTGCGTCGGATCGGGTTGCCTTCCGCGTCGGTTGTCTGGGCGGTGGAGAAGGAATCTTCGGTTGCCGAGTCCGCATGCCCCAGGGCACCCGGCTGGACGCGTGCGATGGCATCGATAAGGACGAGGGCCGCGAGCTCGCCGCCCGAGAGGACATAATCGCCGATGCTGATCTCGAGCGGTTCGAGTTTCTCGATCACGCGTTCGTCGATACCCTCGTAGTGCCCAGCGATCATGAGTAGTCGGGGTTCATTGGCGAGCTGCTCGACGAGTTCCTGGGTTAGGGGCTGTCCCTGTGGGGTGAGCAGGATACGACGGGTCGGTGTCGGGTCGGCTTCTTCGACGGCCTGAACCGCGTCCCAGACGGGCTGGCACATCATGACCATGCCCGGGCCGCCCCCGAATGGTCGGTCGTCGGTCTTGTTATGTTTATTGTCGGCAAAGGCCCGGATATCGCTCGCGTAGACCTCGATGAGCCCTGCGTCGATGACCCGCTTGGGGATCGAGACCCCCAGCACGCCGGGTGCTTCGGGAGAGAAGAGCTCTGGGAAGGTGGTAAGCACATCGATGCGCATGGGCGATGATAGTGCTGTTGGCCCAGAAACACCCATATTCGGATCGGATCGGGTGGATTCACGCTTCGATGAGGGGAATCATACAGACCCGGCGAACGCAGACAGCCCCAATGGTTGGGGCAGTCGAGGGATCAAACCGGCTCAAACTGAGACCGGTCGCGCCGGGTAGGTACCCCGCAATAGAGCGGGCAGGACACGAAGGAGTCAACCCATGATCCGTATTCGTATGCAGCGCTTCGGCCGCACCCACCGCCCGTTCTACCGCATCAACGCGATCGACCAGCGCACCCGTCGCAATGGTCGCGTGCTCGAGAACCTTGGGTTCTATAACCCGATGGAGAGCGATGCCGACAAGCAACTGGTGCTGAAGGTCGAGGAGATCAAGGCCTGGATCGCCAAGGGTGCACAGCCCAGCGATACGGTCATGGACATGCTCGGCAACCGCGGTATTCTCGAGGGCGACATGATGTCCGCCTGGGAGAAGCAGCGCGAGGTGAACAACAAGCGTGGCGAGTGCAAGAAAGCCGTCAAGGCGATCGAGGCGATCGTCGCTGAGCTCGACAAGATGGCTGGCGACTCGGAAGCCGATCTCACACCCTTCGTCAACACCGCGAAGCGTGAGCTGAACAACGCGAAGAACGCCGTCGCCGGTGCGAAGGTTGACGCGGCTAACGGCGCGCTCAAGACCGCTGAAGATGCCAAGGCCAAGGCAGCCGCGGCCCAGCCCGCTCCTGCCCCAGAGCCCGAGGCGGAAGCCGAGGGTGGCGAGGAAGCCAGCGAGTAATCGCCAGCTCGATAAGATTCATGAAAACACCCCGCAAACGCGGGGTGTTTTTTTCGTACTTGAGCAGCATAGCAATAGGCTGAAGTCTGAGCGTCTACTCAAGAACCCTATCCAAGCTCCGCGTTGCTCCGCCTACCTCCACCGCAGGGCGGGGAAGGCAACAAGAGTTACCGCCAGTCGATGACGATCTTGCCGAACTGCTCGCCGGCTTCGAGGCGTTCGTAGGCAGCGGTGCACTGCTCGGGCGTGAAGACCTTGTCGACAACCGGTTTGAGGGCACCGCTGTTGAACATGGCGGTGACTTCCTTGAACTCGTCGTTGCTGCCCATGGTGGAGCCGAGGATGCGTAGCTGGTTCCAGAAGATTCGGGCGAGGTCGGTTGTGGCGTCTGGGCCAGTGGTGCAGCCGGGGGTGACATAGGCCCCGCCTCGGGCGAGCGATTTGATGCAGTGGAGATGGGTAGCCTTGCCGACGGAGTCGACGGCCATATCGATGCCTCGTTTGTTGGTCCAGTTGCGTACATCACGCGACCAGTCCTGCCCTTCGTCGAGGATGGCGTGGTCGGCACCGAGTTCGATGGCCTTGTCGAGCTTCCACTGGTGGCGAGAGGTGACGCAGACGCTGCACCCGAGGTGTTTGGCGATGGCCAGTGCGCTGGTTGCGACGCCGCCGCCGATGCCGGTGATGAGGACGGATTGACCCGGGCGGAGATCACCCTTGGTGAGCATCATGGAGTAGGCGGTCAGGGCGCAGAGCCCGAATGCGGCGGCCTCGGCTGGGTCGCAGTCGTCGCTGACGGCGGCGAGATTGTCGGCTGGGCAAGCGAACATCTCGGCGTGGGCACCGTTGTGGTGCTCGCCGATGAGCTCGTAGTTGGGGCACATGGTGCTCGCGGGCGGGTCCTGGGGGCGTGGACGATCAGGCACACGGACTGCGGCGTTGTAGATCACGCGTTTGCCGACCCAGGCTTTGTCCACGCCGTCGCCGACGGCGAGGACCTCGCCGCAGCCATCGCAGCCCGAGACGCGGGGGTAGTCGAGATCGAGCCCGGGAACACCCTTGCCAACCCAGAGGTCCATATGATTGAAGGCCGAGCAGAGGGTCCTGATGATGACCTCGCCGGGGCGGGCCATCAGCGGGTCGGGCCAGCTGGATTGCAGGGTAATGTTTGGTGCGACTGGTGCGCCTTGCTTGGTAACGACGATTGCTCTCATGGGGGGAGTGTAGACTTGGGTGCCCGTCGCATGGGCGTGAGAATGAACGCTTTGTGATCCTCGACAAGCGTGTTGGAGTGGCCTATGGTTGCCGTCCCGGCGCGGGGATCGCGTGCGGGCAGTTGTGAAGGAATCTTGCCATGGGCAACCAGCAGATCATTGAATCGATCAACGCCGATCAGCTCAAGACCGATGTCCCCCGTTTCGACATTGGCGACACGATCAATGTGCACGCTCGTATCGTCGAGGGTGACAAGGAACGCATCCAGGTCTTCCAGGGTGTGCTGATCTCGCGGAAGGGTCGCGGCATCGACGAGAACATCACCGTTCGTCGTCTCGTCGGCGACATCGGCGTCGAGCGTACCTGGCCCATCAACTCCCCGCTGATCGCAAAGTTCGAGGTTGTCCGTCGTGGCGATTCTCGTCGTGCCAAGCTGTACTACCTGCGCGACCGCGTTGGTAAGTCGCGTCGCCTCCGCGATCGCCGTCGCGGCCTGAAGCATGTCGAGGGACTCGACACGGTGCAGAAGTAAGCACGCGTGCATTGCATGAATCACCTGACCCCCGCGAACTCGCGGGGGTTTTTCTTGCGTGCATCAAATCAGCTTGATGTCGTTCAGCGCTGGAAAAGTTGAACGCCATTCGCTAACGATCTTCGGATCGATTTCGACGCTGAGCACGCCTTCCTGATCACCCAGTTCGCCCAGGATGCTGCCCTTGGGGTCAA
>JAGQON010000089.1 GCA_020427395.1 Phycisphaerales bacterium | reverse complement strand
CATCCGTTCCCAGGACCGGGTTTGGGCGTGCGTATCCTTGGCGAAGTGACCAAAGAATTCGCTGATATCTTGCGTTCTGCTGATGCTATCTTTATGGAAGAGTTAGAAAAATCAGGCTGGTATGAGAAGACCGCGCAAGCATTTGCGGTATTCCAACCAATTAAATCAGTCGGTGTGGTCGGTGATGGTCGCCGCTATGCGTGGGTAATCGCGCTACGTGCTGTTGAAACCGTAGACTTTATGACTGCGCGCTTTGCGCATCTGCCTTATGATTTGATCGAGACAGTATCGAATCGCATTATGAATGAAATCGCTGAAGTATCGCGCGTGACTTATGATGTGTCGAGCAAGCCGCCTGCGACGATTGAGTGGGAATAAACCGTTTAAGTATTCTAAACGATAACGGTGTTAACCTAGCTAGATGTACAAACACGTACTATCTGCGCTCGGTTGCCTTGTTACCATTTTAGACTACGAAAACTTATCTAAATAGCTTTTCAACTCATGTTTTATGAATTGATATACGACTAATCGATAATTAGATTAGTTCAATATAGCGATAAAAAAGCACTCAACTTGGTTGGGTGCTTTTTTTGGTTAAAACAAACAGGCAACTAAGAATCCTCTAATTTTTCATTGAACATTTGTCTTTATTATCTATAATGTAGTCAACTTTAATTGGCTATTATTTATTAAAGTCGAGG
>JAGQON010000088.1 GCA_020427395.1 Phycisphaerales bacterium | reverse complement strand
TTGGCGGTGATGCCGAGTTGGGCGGCGTCGTCGATGAAGTAGAGGGCGTGGTCTTCGGAGAGGCAGTGGATGGTGGTGGGGTGGCCTGCGTCGTAGCGGTCGGCGATGTCTTTGGACTCTTTGAGGCCGAGTGCGGTTGCTTCGCGGATGGCTTTGATGAGGGCGATTTTGTTGCGGACTTTCTGGTTGGGCGCCAGGACGACGGGGGTGGCGTTGCCGGGTTGGGGCGTGGGGCGGGATTCGCGTTTTTTGAATCGGATTCCGAAGGGCATGGGGGGCTCCTGTGTTGGTTGTAGTGTACAGGAATGTGCATCAGGGATCAGGGATCAGGGATTAGGGATTAGGGATTAGGGATTAGGGAGTAGGCATCTGGGAGAGGGGACCCCCTCCGTCACGCTGCGCGTGACACCTCCCCCGCAGGCGCGGGGGAGGCGAGTGGGGGTGGATGGGGATTGGCCGCGCTTCGCTGGGGATGGCGGGTGTGGGCACTCTGAGGTGGGCGTTAGGTGGGGAGGGTATAGGTGGTGGGTGAGCCGGGGCCGACGGGGAGGCCGAGGGCGAAGACCCAGAGGTAGAAGAGGGCGGTCCAGCAGATGATCATGGCGATGCAGTAGGGGAGCATGGTGGCGATCATGGTGCCGATGCCGAGGTCTTTCTTGTAGCGGGTGGCGACGGCGAGGATGAGGCCGAAGTAGGACATCATGGGGGTGA
>JAGQON010000087.1 GCA_020427395.1 Phycisphaerales bacterium | reverse complement strand
TAAACAGTCACAACCGCCATTTCACTGCGACCCCGTGGAGCTCAGGACGCGAAGTCCATCACCCCGCAGGGCACACCTTCTCCCGAAGTTACGGTGCCAATTTGCCGAGTTCCTTCTCCTGAGTTCTCTCAAGCGCCTTAGAATTCTCATCCTGCCCACCTGTGTCGGTTTGCGGTACGGTCTCCTTGTAACTGAAGCTTAGAGGCTTTTCTTGGAAGCATGGTATCAATCACTTCGCGGTCAAAGACCACTCGTTATCACGCCTCAGAATTGATCTCCCGGATTTGCCTGGAAGACCTTCCTACACGCTTGAACCGGGACGTCCAACACCCGGATGACCTAACCTTCTCCGTCCCCCCATCGCATTACAAAGAGGTACAGGAATATTGACCTGTTTCCCATCGACTACGCTTTTCAGCCTCGCCTTAGGGGCCGACTCACCCTGCGCCGATGAACGTTGCGCAGGAAACCTTGGGCTTTCGGCGAGGGAGCTTTTCACTCCCTTTATCGCTACTCATGTCAGCATTCGCACTTCTGATACCTCCAGCATCCTTCTCAAGACACCTTCAACGGCTTACAGAACGCTCTCCTACCATATGTACGTTCCCTTTAATTCACTCTCCCATCATCAAACTCGACTTTGGGGATGCTTTGCCGGCGCTTCGCGCTGGCAGCTTGCACTTCGAATGAACTAAAGTGGAACGTACATATCCGCGATTTC
>JAGQON010000086.1 GCA_020427395.1 Phycisphaerales bacterium | reverse complement strand
TGGGGTTGTCGGGGAGCGTGGCCTCGACGCCGACGTACGGCGCAAGGAGATAGACCCACGAGATGGTGAACGGCGCGGGTGGGTTGCCGTCCATCGCCATGCCGGGCATGCGGGCGGTGGGGAAGTGCTCCGCCCGGTCGTCGTCGGCGTACATCGTCATCGCGGTTGCGATCGAATGCGAGTTCGCGAGACACACGACCGAGCGGCCCGCTGAGCGGGCCTTGCCGAGCGCGGGGAGTATGATCCCGATCAGCAACGCGATGATCGCGATCACGACGAGCAGTTCGATGAGCGTGAAACCGCCGGGCTGCGTCGGTACCCTCCGATGTTTCTTCGCGGGGCCGCCCCCGAGGCGTTCTTCGGCCGCGATGCCCGCCGGGAACAGGATGTTGTTCTCCTTGTGGATGTGCCGGTGGGTGTCGCGCTCGAGATCGCCGAGCAGGCGGTAGCACTGCGTCCATGTCGAGCAGGCCCCCTCGGGCGCCGTCAGGCCATCCGTGAGCTCGTGGATCCGCCTGAACGCCTCGCCCACGTCGTCGTGGTCATGCACCATGCAGTCGATCGGTCGGCGGACGCTCCACGGGGGCCCGCCCTGGATCTCGGTCGTCCGCTCGAGCCGGCGAAGCCAGGGGAAGAGCACGCGTTCTTCGCGGATAAAGTGATCGTGCATGTCCTCTGTGAGTGCCGCGACGGTGCTCTGCAGCTGGGCGAGGCGCGGTTCTTCGTCGCCA
>JAGQON010000084.1 GCA_020427395.1 Phycisphaerales bacterium | reverse complement strand
ATCCTGCGCGGGCTCATCGTGATCGGGTCGGGTAAGTCCGTCAGCACCGAGTCCGCAGGCATCAAGGCCAACACCGGCCCGGTCATTATCGAGAACAACCGCATCAGCGATGTCTACTTCGGAATCGACCTCAAGCAGTCGCCCGGCTCGATCATCCGCAACAACACCATCGTCGGCAAGGAGCTCGAGCTCGGACGACGGGGCGACGGCATCCGCCTCTGGTGGAGCCACGGCTGCACCATCGAGCACAATACCGTCCGCGACAGCCGGGACATGGTCTTCTGGTACTCGGAAGACCTCCAGATCCACAACAACTCGGTCCGCGACAGCCGCTACGGGCTGCACTTCATGTACAGCCACAACACCACCGTCCGCGAGAACCGCCTCTCGGGCAACTCCGTAGGCATCTATCTGATGTACTCCAACTCGATCCACCTGCTGCGGAACCAGATCGACAATAACCGTGGTACGAGCGGGTACGGCATCGGGCTCAAGGACTGCGACGACATCGAGGTCGTCTCCAACCTGCTGGCTGCCAACCGCGTGGGGATCTATATCGACAACAGCCCGTCCTCCGCAGATTCCACCGGGCTGATCCATGCCAACAAGATCGCCTTCAACGAGGTCGGTCTGCTCGCGACTCCCAACACGCACGACAACACCATCTACGACAACGGCTTCATTGAGAACGAGGAGCAGGTCAGTGTGCACGGCGGAGGTCAGCTCTACCTCAACAATTTCGCAAACGATGAGAACGGCAACTTCTGGTCTGACTACAACGGCTTCGATCGTGACCACGACGGGCTCGGCGAG
>JAGQON010000083.1 GCA_020427395.1 Phycisphaerales bacterium | reverse complement strand
AACACCCGAAGACGGGCTCTGGCCCAACTTCGTCCCACCTAGCGCCGTCTTCTACCCGCTCGGCTGCGTGCTCGTCTTCGCCATCATGATCTGGAGACGCTACAAAAAAGTCGGCCTCGGCCCCGCCCTGGGCGAAAAGATCACCCGCTACGGCGCCATCTGGCCCGCCCTCTACGCCTGCGGCTGGCTCGCCGGAGCCGGCCTCTGGACCGCCTGCGCCATCATGGCCGCCCTCACCGGAACCGGATTCCTCGTGATGACCGTCCTCCGAGAGCTCTACGCCCTCATCGAACACCCCGTCGGCTACCGCCTGTAACTCTTTCGCCTCCCCCGCGCCTGCGGGGGAGGTGGTCCGCCAAAGGCGGATCGGAGGGGGCTTCTCTTCATCCCCGCTCATGCCGCGGCCTCCCCCGCACCTGCGGGGGAGGTGTCACGCGCAGCGTGACGGAGGGGGTCTCCCAACAACCACCATCGAACCACAGCTCTCCCAAAGAGGGGTTGCAGGGGAAACCTCCCCTGCACAAGCAAATACAATCCCCCCATGACACTCCCAACCGCACACGGCATTCTCCGCGACCCCAACCGCGCACACCCCGTCCTCGACATCGAACTCTGGAAACGCAAGTCCCCACGCACACCCGACACCAACTGGTCAGCGTCAGCATGCATCGACTCACCAAAGCAACTCGCACTCATCGAGCAACATCACGCCTCGATGAAACCCGGCCAACACACCACCAAGACCGATGTCTTCGTCTGGAAGTCTGGCTTCTGCGGCTCCCTCTCCCCGCTCACTCAAATCGGCGGCAAGCCCTGGATGCACCCCTA
>JAGQON010000082.1 GCA_020427395.1 Phycisphaerales bacterium | reverse complement strand
GCGCGTGAGAGCTTCCTCGGGTGTGCGGAAGGTTTGCACGGCGAGGACGGGGCCGAAAATTTCTTCCTGGGCGATGCGGTGGGACTGCTGGACGCCGGTGAAGAAGGAGGGCGCGCAGAAGTAGCCCTTGTCGGGGAGCGCCCTGCCGCCCCCCCCATTGGCGCGGAAGAGTTCGGCGCCTTCTTCTTCGCCGATGCGGAGGTAGTCCTCGATCTTCTGGAGTTGGCCTTTGGAGTTGATCGCTCCGACATCGGTGTTCTTGTCCATCGGGTCGCCGACGCGGAGGGATTGCATGCGGATTCGGAGTCGCTCAACAACATCCGACGCGATGCCTTCCTGCACGAAGAGGCGCGAACCGGCGCAGCAGACATGGCCCTGATTGAAGTAGATGCCCTGGATGATGCCCTCGATGGCCTGATCGATCGAGGCGTCGTCGAAGATGATGTTGGGCGATTTGCCGCCGAGTTCGAGCGTGAGGCGGAGGCCGTCACCGCGTTCGGCGGCCAACTTCGCGAGTTTCTTGCCGACATCTGTGGAGCCGGTGAAGGCGAGCTTGTCGATGCCGTCATGGCCGGCGATCGCCGCGCCCGTCTCGCCGGCACCGTTGACCAGGTTGAACACGCCGGCCGGCAGTCCGGCCTCGGCGCAGATCTCGGCGAAGGCGATTGCCGAAAGCGGCGTGTGCTCGGCCGATTTCATCACCACCGTGCAGCCGGCGGCAAGTGCCGGCGCCACCTTCCAGGCGAGCATCAGCAGCGGGAAGTTCCACGGGATGATCTGCCCGCACACGCCCGCCGCCTCGTAGCCGGGGAACGAGCGGTCGCGCAGCTCGGCCCAGCCGGCGTGGTAGTAGAAGTGGCGGGCGACCAGCGGAATGTCGATGTCGCGCGTCTCGCGGATGGTCTTG
>JAGQON010000081.1 GCA_020427395.1 Phycisphaerales bacterium | reverse complement strand
TTTCCTCCATGTCGGCGGGCGACGCGACAACGAACTTCAGTTGCACGTCGGTGCCATCGTGCCGGGCCTGCTCGATGAACGCCTGGACGACATCGGGGCGGCGGCGTCGCTGCTCGTGGCGTTCCCGCCACACGCCCAGCGGGTCGCGCGGGTCGCCGGTTTGCGGGGCCGAGTTGGCCAGTTTCGGGCTGATGGAGGCCAGGTCGATCGGGAACGGGCGGAACACCGTGCCGGCGGTCTCGATGGTGATGTGGAACCCGCGGTCGCGAAGGGTCCGGGCGAGGTCGTCCATCGCCTCGAAGATCATCGGCTCGCCGCCGGTGAGCACGGCGTGGCGGACAGCGCTGGCCGACGCCTGCTCGACGATCGACTCGATCGATTGGGTCGCTCCCTCGGGCTCCCAACTCGCGTAGGGCGTGTCGCACCACCCGCACCGCAGGTTGCACCCCGCCAGCCGAACGAACCAGCTCGGCACGCCCGTCAGCTTGCCCTCGCCCTGGATCGACACGAACGACTCGCTGATCGGCAGCACGCCGGCGTCGGCCGTTTCGGAGTGGATCGGCAGCCCGGTCATCGCGCGTACCGCGTCGGGTCGGGCACGCCGGCTTCCAGAAACCCCTTCGCCCGCAGCCGGCACGAGTCGCACCGCCCGCACGCCAGCGCGTCGTCCCCGATCGGCTCGTAGCACGAGTGCGTCATGCCGTAGTCCACACCGAGGGCCGTGCCCGTGCGCACGATCGCGTCCTTGCCCATGTCCATGAGCGGCGCGTGCACGCGCAGCGTCGAGCCCTCGGTCCCCGCGCGGGTCGCCAGGTTCGCCGCCCGCTCGAACGCGTCGACGAACTCCGGTCGGCAGTCGGGATACCCAGAGTAGTCCACCGCGTTGACGCCGATGAACACGTCGCACGCGCCCAGCGTCTCGG
>JAGQON010000080.1 GCA_020427395.1 Phycisphaerales bacterium | reverse complement strand
CGCGAGGCAAAAGTTAGGCATCAGATTATTGCTACTACATCGATGCTTAGCGATGAGTATATTGAATCGGATTACTTGGTAGGTAGGTACTATAGATCAGATCAGAAAACATTGGATTTGTAGTTTCCTCTCTGTGACACTGGGGTTTTGCCTAGTGCCATCCCCGGCTCCCGCATCTCCTCCCTCTCCCTCTCCCTCTGACTCCCCCTCTGTGTGCTCCGTGCCCTCTGTGGTGAGATCCCCTCTCCCCCTCTTCTCAGCGCTCTCTGCCACCTCCGCGTACACCCCTCCCCCTTCGAGCCCTTCGCGATCTTCGCGTTCAACCCCACCCCGCGCATCACCGCCTTTGTGCGCACAAATCGGTCGCCGCGCGCGCACCCTCCCAGATTTCTCAAAACAGTTTTTACCCCTTCCCCCGCAACGCCTTAGCCCAAAGCAAGCACCCGCTTACCACCCGCCCCTGTGCGCACAAACCGAGCCCGCGCCCGTGTATACGGGGGGCGAACTTCTTCGCGGCCCCCACAAAACCAGAGGGCCCAACCAATGCGCATGATCACACCAACCCAGCCACCAGCCACGCCCGCGGCCTCCCCCGCACCAGCGGGGGAGGTGCCGAGTCCCCGAGGCGGAGGGGGTCTCGATGACCACGCAACAACACAACCCCCCACATCGAAACACATCTCTCCCCCTCTTCCTTCTTCCCCTAGTGGCCAGTCCCGAGTGGCGAGTCCCTCCCTGACTTCTGCCCTTCTCCAAGACCTCCTCGACCCCACAACCACCCCCATCCAGATCTGCCAGCTCCACAACCTCACCCTCGACCAGCTCGAGGCCATCATCACCTCACCCACCTTCCAACGCGCGGCCGCCCAACTCGACACCATCACCAACGCCCGCGCCGCCGCCATCGAGTCCAACACCCACCTCCAAACCCAATCCCTCCAACGCGCCATCGCCCACGACGCCTACCTCGCCGCCGCCGACCTCGACCAGGCCGCCGCCTCCCGAGACCCCAATCGCGCGGCCATCAAAGCCCGCTACCTCGAAACCGCCCGCAAAGCCAACGCCCCTCTGGGTGCCCGTACTCGCGGCCAAGCCGCGCAGTGCGGCCACCCACTCGCCTCCCCCGCGCTTGCGGGGGAGGTGTCACGCGAAATGTGTCGCAGATCCGCCTCTGGCGGAACGGAGGGGGGCCTTCCAAATACTGGTGGGGCGTTGTCTAGGTATGGGGTGTTTACCTGCGGGGCCGCGGGATGTGCAAAACAG
>JAGQON010000007.1 GCA_020427395.1 Phycisphaerales bacterium | reverse complement strand
AATCGCGATCGAGCCGCCGGCGTAGGGTAGGTGGGGGTCGTTGCCACAGCGGTTGACGGCGATGACGAACGCCTGATTCTCGATGGCTCTGGCGATGCTCAGCGTGCGCCAATGGCTTTGGCGGTGGCTGGGCCAGTTAGCGCCGTAAACGAATACCTGTGCGCCTGACTTTAAGCCGAGGCGGAAGAGCTCGGGGAATCGCAGGTCGTAACAGACCGCGGGGCAGACGCGCAGCCCGTCCCATTGGTAGTGCATGATCCGGTCATCGCCGATATAGGACTCGGCCTCTCGCCCGTAGGAGAAGGGATGGGCCTTGTGGTATTCGCAGACCGGTGCCTCGTGATGGGGAGCGCAGATGGTTGCGCAGTTGTATGCGTGTGTGGTGGATCCCGGCAAGGCCCGTGAGCCGTGCACGATGCAGGCGGTGTCGTTCGCGAGTGTTTGGAGGTACGCGAGCGTCGAGTCATCGTGATCGATCGCGGCTTTGGTGTTGAGGGTGAAGCCGACATCGAAGAGCTCAGGGAGCACGATGAGATCGCCGGGGGAGGTGCCAGTGTTTCCGAGCAGCTCGCGGACCCGGCTGTGGTTGGCGGCCTTGTCTTCCCAGGCGATATCGAGTTGCACGAGGTGTGCTTGCATGAAAGAGATCATAGTGCCCGGGCGGTGGTTAGGGCATGGTGGTTTCCGCGGACCGGCCGAAGAGGTCGTCGATCACTTCGATCTCGCTCGAATCGACGAGCAGCACGGGCATGTTGGCGTAGCGGGCGGGTGTCGCACGCATACGGACTTTACATGCAACCTTGCCCATGAGTGACTCGGGCACGGAGGCTGAGCCGTCGATGATAAGCAGCGGGAATTGTGCGTCTGCGGGTGCGTTGACTTCAGCGAACATGGGCGGGAGCCCACCGCGGAGGCAGAGCACGGCGCAGGAGCGGTGCCCGAATCCGTCTCCGGGTTTCATGGCGCCCAGGAAGCATTTGCCATCGATGATCTCGCCGGTGTACTCCCGCGGTTCGTCCTGAACGATTCGAATCTCGGGTCGCTCGATCGTGGTGGTCTTCTGTGGTGTGCCGATACCGTCTGGGGCCAGCTCGATCATCTTGCGTCCCTCGCGATCCAGCTCGTACCCCCGGATGGTCAGTTCGCTGCCGTAGTGGCCTTCAAGTTGATTTCGGGCGTCTCGCTTACCCATGCTCACCACGAGCAGTGCGTCATCGTGTGTGACGAGCATGGGATACGGGTGTTCGACGAGCAGCCCGGTCCAGGCTTTCTCGTTGCTGATATCCCATGCCGCCGGGCCGGGCGAGCGCTGCGAGAGCACGATCAGGAACGCAGACATGGCCCCCCAGATCGCGATGAGCGAGATCGCGAGTTTGACCGAGCTTCGGTAGGTCTGCGGCGTCGTGAGGTACCCGACATAGAAGGGGTCTTCTCGATCGCTGGGCGGCTTGGGTGCTGGCTCGCTCATGTGCTCTGCTCATCTACCCAAGGTTCGAATGCCGCGGGTTCGACATGCGTGCCCGGGGTGTTTGGATCGGGCTTGACGAGAACACGGCGTCCTTCGACACGGATGTCGTAGGTCGCGATCTTTTCGGTGTATGGCGGTGGTGATTGCCCACAGTCGGGTTTGAACTGGTAGCCGTGCCATGGACAGGTGACGCAACCATCGACGATCTTGCCCTCGCCGAGCGGGCCGCCCTGATGGGCACAGTAGTTGGTGATTGCCGAGACGGTGTTATTGTGTCGGAATACAGCGATGCGCTCGTGCCCCTGCAACTGCACGATCAGCGCCCGGTCTGGCTTGATGTCGTCGACGCTGCAGACATCGACCCATTCGATCTGGTGCTCGTCGAGGCTGACGGTCATGGAGGCGTCGTGGCGATGGTCGCGCATGACCTCGCGTGCGCCGGCGATGATGTGCAGGGCGACGATCGAAGTCGCACCGATCGACAGCAGCGCGATGGGGATCGCGTTGGTCTCTGAACGCAGCACGCCGAACACCACATGGGCGACCACGAGCAGATAGGCGATGTAGACGCCCATGTGCAGCAGCTTCCAGTGCGAAGGCCCGAGGTTCGCGAGCCAGAAATCGTGGCTGGTTGCGGCCATCAGTGCGAAGACCAAGAGTGCGAGGAAACCGAGGAACTCGAACGGAACGCCCCCGGGCGAGTCGAGCACGGCCAGGAGCGGGTTCTGGTCTCCAAAGCCGCCGTAGAACCCAATCACGAGCGTGGCGTGGAGCAGGGCGACGAGGAAGAAGGCGACGCCCAGGTGTCTGCGGTTATAGAGGAGTGGGAGTGCTTTGGGTGTGAGTCGTGTGAGCGGGCCGATGATCAGGATCAGGTGCAGCATCAGGATTGCGCAGATACCCAGAGCCCTGATCAGGACCACGGGCATGGAGAACGCTTCCTGTGCGTTGAAGAAGAATCGGCTCAGGAGCACGAACACGAGCACGAAACCGACGATGCCGATCGTAATCAGCATGTCGTACATACGTTTGTGTGTATTCCACTGGATGGCGCGGTAGGCGTTGGTCATGTGGGGACCTCGACCATGAGCCAGGCGATGGTGAGCAGCGACATCGTGCCGAGTAGCAGCCCGATTGATGAAAGCAGGTGGAGTGAGCGGTGTCGGCGTGTCATGCTCGCTTCCATTTCCTTGCCAGAACAGGCCAGAGCAAGACCATGCCGGGGAAAGTCAATACGCGAAAACCCAAGCTCGACTGCTGCGAGATTGGATCAACGCGCGCGAGCCCCTTCGCCAAGAAGAAGGGCGCGAAGCAGAGACCGATCGCCAGATAGGCCGTGAGGAGTATGAGCGTGATCTCGATCATCGAGTCCGTCATTGAGTCAAATATCAGGTGAATTCCCCAGCCCCCTGCTCGAGAATGGAGCAACAGTCTACATCATTTCCCACTTCTGGGGGTGTGGGAGACTGAAATTTCTTACACTCAGCATCACGATCACCATCTCTCACTGGGCTATTCCTGCGTCCCAGAAAATGATTGATTTGAGTGCCTGCAGCACGACCCTGCTCGTGTTTCTGATCGAGGCATGGGAGAACTCCCCGGATTGTGGTATATCGCATGTGAATGACACCGCAAAGCCATCGATCACAGGGAGATACGCAGCCAGTCAGCCGACTGACGGCGACTTCGCGTGATCAGATTGACATCCAGACCCGCCCTTGGGAGTTGGCTGAATGGATTGATGGCTATCGGGTTCTGGGTGAGATTGGACGCGGGGCGATGGGGGTCGTGCTGCTTGCAGAACAGCAGTCGCCGCGTCGGCATGTGGCCATCAAACTTCTGCGGCCGGAGGTGATGACCCCGATCCGCGAGCGTCGGTTTGAGATCGAAGCGGAATCACTGGCGATGCTCAAGCACCCGGGCATCGCGCCGGTGTTCGCGTCCGGTCGGATTGAGATTGAAGGGGCTTCTTACCCGTACTTCGCGATGGAGCTGGTTCAGGGGCAGCCGCTGGATCGTTATGCGCGTTCGGTCGATCGCCGACTGATTCTGGGCAAGATGATTTCGATCTGTGAGGCCGTTGATTCGGCGCACCGGCGCGGGGTGGTTCACCGAGACCTGAAGCCGGCAAACATCATGGTGGATGAGTCGGGTCGAGCTCGCGTGCTGGACTTTGGAGTCGCGAAGCTGGTGGGGATCGAGGGCGACATGCCCGATCAGGTCGGGACGCTGGGGTACATGAGCCCGGAACAGCTGCGGGGTGATGCGGACATTGATGGTCGTTGCGATGTGTACGCGCTCGGGGTCATCCTGCTGGAGCTGCTCACAGGCGAGCGTCCGTACAAGCTCGGCGGGCTGACGATCGATGACGCGCTTCGGGTCATAGAGCAGATGCCATGGAGGGGGTCGGCACCCAGCGCCGGGCTCGGCAGGGAGCTGGACGCGATCATCGCCAGATCGATCGCGACCGATCCAGAAGATCGCTACGAGAGCGCGTTGGCTCTGGGGCAGGACATCCGTCGTTTGCTCAACGAGGAGGCGGTGCAGGCGATGTGCGGATCGCGCGTGTATCGCGCCCGCAAGTTCATGAAGCGGAACAGCGGTCTTGTGACGATCAGCGGGGTGGCGTTGCTGGCGATCGCGTCGGGAGTGGTGGGTGTAAGCTGGCAGGCGGCCAGGGCAACGCACGGCTGGACCACGGCTCGAGCGGAGAAGGAGCGTGCGGAGGACGCGCTTGAGGTCGCTGAGGCCCAGCGTCGGCGCGCGGTGGCGATCAATGTGTATATGAACAACATGCTGACCAGCGCGGATCCTGAGCAGTCACTGGGGAGTGAGCTGACGGTACGCGAGCTGCTCGACTCTTCGGCGTTGACGCTGGACCAGGAGTTTGTTGATCAGCCGGACATCAACGCGACGCTCCGGATGGCGATGAGCAATACCTATCTGAATCTTGGCGAGCTGGATCGGGCTCGTCAGCAGGCGGAGCGGATGCTCGCGTTGTGCGTGGAGGAGTTTGGTGACGGCGATGGAATGACGAGCGATGCGAAGCGCACGCTGGCGCTCGTGCTGATGGATATGGGGCAGTATGAACGGGCGGCGCAGCTGATCGAGGAGGCGGCGGTTGTGGTCGACACTCTCGACGACCCGATCGAGGACGCGAAGGTGATGTCCGAACGGGCACGGATCGCGTTGGTCACGGGTGATCACGAGCGGGCTCTGGAGTTGTGGACAGCGGGTGAACGGTTGATGCGTGAGCAGCTTGGGCCCGATCATCGTGAGACCCTGACGATCATGAACAACCGGGGCAAGGCGCTCAAGGACATGGGGCGGCTTGCCGAGAGCGAAGATCTCATGCGCCGGGTGTACGAGGCACGCCTGCGAGTATTTGGAGAGGATCACCCGCAAACACTGGTGGCGATGAACATCCTCGCCGGGACAATCCAGAAGCTGGGTCGAAATGATGAGGCGATCACGATGCTGCGCGAGGTGGTGAGCCGTCGGCGTCGGGTGCTCGGGGATGAGCATTACTCAACGCTGCTGGCGATGGGGAATCTGGGCGCGGCGCTGATCGCGCAGGGGCAGCACTCCGAGGCCGAGCCGCTGACGCGTGATGCGTTGGCGGGGTACCGGGCCCGCTTTGGTGAGTCAGACGCGCGAACGCTGGTGCTCAAGGGCAACCTGGCGTACCTGCTGGAGGATCTCGGTCAGATCGACGAGGCGGTGGATTTGTACCGCGAAACGATCGAGTCGCGTCGTAATGCGCAAGGCGGGCTGGACCCAGAGACCTGGGCGCCGCTGAATAATCTGGCGATGCTGCTGGTGAACAACGGGCGAGCGGATGAAGCGAGGGCGATGTTCGTGGAGCTGCTGGGAATGTGCGATGCGATGCTGCCGGCGGGGCATTATTACACGGCCATCTTCCGCAACAACTTCGCTGAATGTCTGATTGAGCTTGGCGAGCTGGACATGGCCGCAGAAGCGATCAGGATTTCCCAACCGGTGCTTGAGGCGACTTTCGGGGCGGAACACGAGCGGGTGCGGCGGAGCCGTGAGCGGATGGCGCGGATCGAGACGGCGCGCGGTGAGCGATGAATCCGGTTATATTTGGGGCATGATCCACGAACACAGCCGTCGTCAGTTCCTGAGAACATCGTCCGTTGCGAGTGTCGGCGCGATCGGTGCCTTGAGTGGGGCCGCTGCGGGTGCACGGGCGGAAACGCGGCCCATCGCTTGGGTGGCTCCCAAGTCGCCGGTGAGTATCTCGTCGGGCAATGGGTTGCGAGCTGTTGAGCGTGCGGTGCTGCGTATCGGGGAGGGGCTTGACCCGGTTCTGGGGGTTGTGGAGGGTGTGGGCATCGTCGAGGCGGACCCCGACGACATGACCGTTGGTTACGGCGGGCTTCCCAACGAGCGGGGCGTGGTGCAGCTGGACTCGTCGGTGATGCACGGCCCAACGCACAAAGCGGGATCGGTCGCTTGCATCGAGAACATCATGCACCCTGCTGCGGTAGCGCTCAAAGTGCTGCAGACGACGGATCATGTGATGATCGTGGGGCATGGTGCCTATGAGTTTGCTCGGGCGCACGGGTTCCCGCACGAGGACCTGCTGACCGACAAAGCGAGGCGTGCGTGGCTTCGATGGAAGCAGACGAGCTCGGACCGGGACGACTGGCTGGACCCTGGACAGATGGACTGGAATGAGGAGGGGACCAGCGTAGGGCTGGCGGGCGAAGTGGAGCCTGTTCCGTTCACCTATGGGACGATCCACTGCGGGGCGGTAGACACGAGCGGAAATCTCTCGGCGTGCACCACGACGAGTGGGCTGAGCTACAAGATCCCCGGGCGTGTGGGCGATTCGCCGATCATCGGGGCGGGGATGTATGTTGATAATCAGATCGGCTCGGCGGGTGCGACGGGGCGAGGCGAGGCAGTGATCCAGTCGTGCGGGTCGTTCGCGATCGTGCAGGCGATGGAGGCGGGTATGGACCCGACGCAGGCGTGCCTGCATGTGCTCAGGAAGATTGTGAGCAACAGCAAACGCCAGAAGCGTTTGATGCGAGATGCCGAACGCCCGGATTTCAATGTGGTGATGTACGCGCTGCGCAAGGATGGCGTGCACGGATCAGCGGCGATGTTCCCGGGTGCTCGTTATGCCGTTGCCGACGGGGTTGGCGCAAGATTGGAGCCATGCGCGGCGTTGTTTGAATGAAAGCCCATTCGCGTGGAGGGCCTTGATCGCTCAGCGTGATCAGCCGATACGATCCCTGACCCCAGAAGATGTCCCCTGGGGCCAGGAGCAACGCATGGCATTCGATCCCGTTCAATCTTTATCGCGCGTGCAGCACGAGTTCGGCGAGCACGGCGGCGTCAATATGTCGATCGAGGCCTCGACGACCTACACCGTGATGGACGCCGGGATTATGCCGGAGATCTTCGGTGGGCGAATGGGGCCTGAGACGGGTGGCTGCTATCTGTATGGGCGTCACTTCAACCCCACGGTGTATGTGCTCGGGCGTTATCTGGCCGCGATCGAGGGGACTGAGGCGGGATACGCCACGAGCTCAGGGATCAGCGCCATCGCTTGCACGCTGATGCAGCTCTGCGCCCCGGGCGATGAGATTGTTGCTTCGAACGCTATCTACGGTGGGACCTTTGCGTTGCTCAAGGAGTATCTCCCCGCGAAGACCGGCATCACGGTTCGGTTCGTGGACATCAGCGATCTTGATGCTGTGCGAAAAGCGATCAGCGGCAGGACAAGGGTGGTGTATACGGAGTCGATCTCGAACCCGACCATGGTGGTCGCCGATCTGCCCAAGCTCGCGGACATCGCGCACGACGCCGGGGCGCAGCTGGTGGTTGACAACACCTTCAGTCCGATGCTGCTCTCACCGGCCCAGCACGGCGCGGACATTGTTGTGCATTCGCTGACCAAGTTCATCGGTGGCTGCTCGGACATCATCGCGGGGGCGGTCTGCGCGAGCAAGGACTTCATCTCGCAGCTGATGGATCTGCACATGGGCTCGATCATGCTGCTGGGGCCGACCATGGACCCGCGTGTAGCGTTTGATCTTTCGTTGAGGCTTCCGCACCTGGGGCTGCGCATGCGCGAGCACTCGCGGCGTGCGCAGTTCTTTGCGGAGAAGCTCGAAGGGCTCGGTATCGGTGTGTCGTACCCCGGGTTGCGTTCTCACCCGCAGCACGGACTTCTGGAATCGCTCGTGAATCCAGGGTTTGGATACGGCGGGCTCTTTGCGATTGATCTGGGGACGAAGGAACGGGCTTTCGATTTTATGAACTACCTGCAGCAGCAGGAGGGCTTCGGGTTTCTGGCAGTCAGCCTGGGGTACTTTGATACGCTGATGTCGTGTTCTGCGAGTTCGACTTCTTCCGAGTTAAGCGATGAAGAGCTTGCAGAAGCGGGGATCAGGCCGGGGCTGGTGCGCGTGAGCTTGGGGTATACTGGCACGCTCGAAGACCGCTGGGCACAGTTTGAGCGAGCACTCAACAGTGTTGGATACTGATCGACGCGGGTGATGATCTCGTCTGCGAAGCACGCTACAGCGAGACATGGCCCATCGCAGAGAAACCGAAGCCGCCCGATTGATGGGTTGTTTACATCACGGGCCTGATCGAGCCGATGTGCTTGCTGCCGTCGAGCATCTCGATCTCGATCCACCACATTGTGTTCAGATCGAGGGCGTCAGGTGCGATGGTGTGGATGTCGTAAGCATCGTTGATGACAGAATACTCGCCCTTTCCGACATACGAAAGAGTGCGGTCTTCGCTTCCGATCCAGGCGCGGACGCCGATGATGTCGGTGTCGCCGTTGTCGATCGTAACGATGAGGTGCTCCTCCTCACCTGCGCCGACCGGGCCGTGGCTCTGGCTGAGCTGGATGCTCATGCCGTTGATGACGATGGTATCCAGCGGAATCTTCTGCAGCGAGTCGGCATGATCATCGGCGTGGTCGGTGTGGGTAGATCCGTCGGCGTGGGTATGGGTGCTGCCCGTGGGCGCGGCGGTGTCTTCGTGGGTATGCGTGTCGTCGCCGTGTGCGTGCCCGTGGTCGTTGCTACTTGATTCTGAGCAGGCGGGGAAGACAAGAGCGAGCACGAGCGTGATGGGGAGGGCGATCAGGGTATTGGTGTTCATGGTTCAGGTTCTCCTTCATGTGATCACTTGTCCGATTTGGGTGAGTCGGATCGGCGGATACGGTGGATGGCGGCGTACCCAGCTGGTACGACGATGAGGTTGAGAAAAGTCGATGTCAGCAGCCCACCGAGGATGACGACGGACAGCGGTGCGAGGATCTCGTTTCCGGGCTTGTCACCCTTGAGGATGATGGGGATCAGTGCCAACGCGGCGGTGAGCGCAGTCATCAGGATCGGCACAAGCCGCTCCTGCGAGCCCTGCACGATGGCCTCATGAATGGGCACTCCCTCTTCGTTCATCAGGTGCTTGTAATGGTTGACGAGCAGGATGCCATTGCGGACGGCGATGCCGAAGAGGGTGATGAAGCCGACCATGCTCGCGATGGAGACGACGGGCGCGATGTAGGTGCCTGCACCGA
The DNA here is from genome assembly GCA_020427395.1 of Phycisphaerales bacterium. Lineage (GTDB taxonomy): Bacteria > Planctomycetota > Phycisphaerae > Phycisphaerales > UBA1924 > UBA1924. The sequence continues at coordinate 114,925 of JAGQON010000007.1, read as the reverse complement.
AGAGTGCCGCGAGATTGGTGATGGGGTTGGGCGACTCGGTGATGAAGATCGCGAGGATGCCGCCGATGAGGGCGAGCGGGAGATTGACGAGGACGAGGAGCGAGACTCGCATCGACCCGATCGCGAGGTTCAGCAGCAGGATCATCACAAGCACGACCACGCCGCTGAAGAGGATGATCGTCTTGCTCGCCGACTGCTGGGCCTCGAACTGCCCGCCGTACTTCACGGTGTACCCGTGCTTTTGCACGATCGGGTCCACCCGCTTCCGGACCTGCTCGACGAGGTGCCCGAGGTTGGAGCCCTTGGCGACATTGAGCGAGACGACGGCTTTTCGCTGTGCGTTCTCGCGTGCGATGAGGTTTGAGGCCATCTCTGGACCGATGACCGCGACTTCGTCGAGTCGGACGAGCGTGCCGCTCTGGCCGCGGAGGACGAGCTGCTTGAGATCTCGGATGGAGTCACGCTGTGACTCATCGAGGCGAACGACAAAGGCGTATCGGCGGACGCCCTCGTTGACCTCAGCAACCTCGACCCCGAAGATCGCGTTGCGGACCTGCTCGGCCGCCGAACGGGGCGTGAGCCCGTACGCGGCGAGCAGGGCTGGCTGGTACTCGACCGGGAGCGACTGGATCATGACTTCCCGGTTGGCTGCGACATCACGCGCCCCGGGGAGTGGCTTGAGTTCTGCCTCAATCTCCTGTGCGATGGTGCGCAGGACATCGAGATCATCGCCGTAGACGCTGATCGCGATCGCTGCGGGTGTGCCAGATAGGATGTGACTGAGGCGATGCTCGATCGGCTGCCCGATGTTGGTGGTGATGCCCGGGATGCCTTCGAGGATCTTTGATATCTTCTCGCGGACTTCAATATTGTCATAGCCTTGTTCGACTGTAATCTCGATTTCCGAGTTGCTCACGGGCTCGGCGTGCTCGTCGCGTTCGGCGCGCCCTGTGCGCCGTGTGACGCTCTTGACGCCTTCGACAACGAGCAGCTGGCGTTCGATCGAGGAGGCCATGCGATCGCTCGCCGGGAGCGAGGTTCCGGGGGGCGCAAAGAGCCCGACAGTGAATGTGCCCTCCTGGAACTCGGGGAGGAATGAGGTCCCGAAAGTCGAGGCAAGCCAGATCGCCATACCCGTCGCGATCGCAGCGAGTGAGAGCACCGCCACCCGGAAGCGCAGCGCGAGGCGCACGGCGGGCTCGTACATGCGTTTGAGGAACCGCACGAGGAACCCGTCGCGGTGCTCGCCATTTCCCGACTGATCACGCAGCATGTAGCGGCACATCGCGGGGGTCACAGTGAGCGCGATCAGTAGCGATGCCATGATCGAGACAACAAACGCGATCCCGAGCGGGCGGAAGAAACGCCCCTCGATGCCCTCAAGGAACATGAGCGGGAGGAACACGAGCGCGATGATGATGGTCGCGAACACCATCGCGGGTCGGATCTCGTTGCTCGCGTCGAAGATGACCCGCAGCTTGGGTTGCTTCTCGCCCTCGGTTTTGGTGCTGTTCTGCCTGAGCCGTCGGTAGACATTCTCGACATCGATGATCGCGTCGTCCACGAGCGAGCCCACGGCAATGGCGAGCCCGCCCAGGGTCATCACATTGATCGTCTCGCCCAACCAGTCGAGTGTGAGCAGCGCGACTGCGAGCGAGAGCGGGAGGGCGGTCAGTGTGATCACCGTGGTGCGGACATTGAGCAGGAACAGGATGAGAATGACCGAGACGATGATCGCCGCATCACGTAGGGCGTGGACGACATTGCTCACGGAGTAGCCGATGAAGTCCGATTGCCGGAAGATCTGCCGGTTGATCCGCACGCCCTCGGGCAGCGAGGGCTCGAGCGCATCGAGCATCGAATCGATCTGATCCGTGATGGTCAGCGTGTTGGTGCCTGGCGCCTTGAGCACGGTCATCACGACTGCGGGAAGCCCCGCGTCCGCGCCCGTGCCACGCTTGGGGGCGGGGCCAAGCCGGACTTCAGCAACCTGGTCGATCGTCACCGGGGCGCCATCGTGATATTTGATGACAGTGCCCGCGATATCCTGAACCGAGCGGACGCGTCCGCTCTGACGGATCGGCAGCTCCAGGCTGTCTACATCCGGAAGATACCCGGCGCTGAGCGTGCTATGGGACTGATCCGCGGCGGCGATGACATCGTCGACGCTGAGGTTGTACAGACGCAGCTTTTCCTGCTCGACGAGGACCTGATACTCGGGGAGCTCGCCGCCGATGACAGAGACCTGGGCGATACCGGGGATTGCAAGGAGCTTGTTACGAAGGTCATACTCAGAATAGGCCCGCAGTTCCATCGGCGGGACGCTGGCATCGGGCGAGGACACAGCAAGAAGCATGATCTCGCCCGTAATGCTGGTGATGGGGGTCATCTCGGCGTGGGCATCTGGCGGGAGGTCTTCGCGCACGGTGTCGAGCCGCTCCGAAACGAGCTGTCGGGCGCGGTAGATGTCCATGCCCCAGTCAAACTCGACATACGCGATGGAGAGCCCGATGGCGCTGGAGGTGCGGACACGACGCACTCCCGGGATCCCATTGACGGCGGTCTCGATCGGGAAGGTGACATACTGCTCCACCTCGTCGGCGGCGAGCCCTGGCGACTCGGTCATGACGACGACGGTGGGGGCGTTGAGTTCGGGGAACACATCGACAGGTGTCTGGGGAAGTCTGAGCAGCGAGAGTGCGAGCAGGACCACGGAAAGCACGAGCACAATGGCGGCGTGGTCGAGCGAGAACTGGATCAGTTTTTTCAGCATGATGTCTCGCTCCCTTTAGTGTTCGTCGTGGTATGAACCGTCGGAATGGAAATGCCCACCCTTCTGGGATACGCCGCTCTGCTCGCTCGCGAGCTTGAGCTCGTAAGCGCCATCGAGCACGACCTCGTCCTTGAGCGAGAGCCCCGAGTTGATCGCAACCCAGCGACCGTCATCGACACCCATGTCGGCCTCGACGCGGATTGCTTTGTCGGGGTCCTGCGGGTCGCGTCGGAAGAAGACATGGACGATCCCGTCTCGAACGATCGCGCTGCGTGGGATCGCCAACGCGGGTGCCGTGGTGGTATCCGTCACGACTTCGAGGAACGCGGAGACGCCCGGGCGGGCCCACGGGCGGGATTCATCAGTGGATGCGATGAGCGTCACGGTGCGCTGCTCGGGGTGCGCTTCGAGCCCGATCGCAACGCTCGCATCGATGGAGTCGCCGTGCTCGATGCCGGGCGCATTGGGCGGCACGATGCGAGCGAACGGGGAATCGATCAGCCGGGCCAGATCGGATTGGAGCGCAAGAGCGCGAAACCGGACCTTGGTGGTGTCCACCGTGGAGAGTACCAGCGAGGGCGCGTCGGCGTATGAGCCGTCGGTCTGCGCGAGCAGTTCCACGATGCCCGGGTGGGTCGCTCGCACTTCAATCGAGTCGATCACGCGATACACGGGTTGTGTCTCTCCGCCATGCTCGACGGGTTCGAGGAGCTTGGATTCGTCGATGCCAGACACTGTGGACGCGCGGTGCATGGCGTGCTCGCGGGTCCTGTGTGCATTGGCCAGCGAAGTCTCGGCCTGACGCAGCTCAGCGCGCAGACGCGGGATGGATGCCTCAATCTCAGAGGTCTGCGCTTCAAGGTCGGCATTGCGCACCTGAGCTTGTGTAAGCGATGACAGGCGTTCACGCATGATCGCGAGTCGTTGCTCGGCTTCTTCGATCCGTGCCCGAGCGACTTCGATAGACGCCTGCGCGCTCTCGATATCCTGCTCGGCGATAATGATCTCGTGCTGAAGCTCAGGCCACTGGGGAGAGCGGTAGCGGAAGAGCAGGTCCCCGGGTTCAACACGCTGGTATTGATCGACCGCCAGCTCGATATGCCCGGGAAGGGTCATGCGGTACTCGTGACGAGCCAGCGGCTGAAGCTCGAACGCGCCGGGGATACGGAGGATGCTATCCACTCGCCGGCGTTCAACCTTTGCGAAGGTGATCCCGAGATTCGACCGGACCGTCGCGGGGATGTCGACGAGGTTTGGGTTGGTCTGCGCGACCTCCTCCTGCATTCCGTTGGCCTGCTGTTCGGGTTTGGTGGAGCATGCGGCCAACGCGAGCGGGAGCAGCACGAAGGCAATAAATCTGGTGATGGTATTCATTCGTGCACCTCGCTTGTTGCGGGTTCATCCGAGGGTGTGCCGTCGGTGGAAGGCCCGATGTGGGATTCGAGTTCGGTGATCGCGCGGGCCTCCTGCAGGCGAGCATCAATAAGCTCGTCGGCGGTCAGCCCCGCGTGGCGGAGGGATTCGAGCAGGACGAGGGCATCGCTCTCGCCAAGCTCCAGCAGTTGCTGGGCGTCCTGCAACTGCTTGTCTACAAGGGGTGCCAGTGTCGTTTCCAGCTCGATGCGGAGGAGGCGAGATATCTCCGCGAGGTCCTGCGCGGAAGACAAGGTGCTCAGGTGTGTTTCGAGTGTGGTCTCGTACGCGCCACGGGCAAGCTCGCGCTCGGCTCGGGCTCGGGCGATGCCCTGTTTGTTGCTGTTGAGGATGGGCAGCGGGATGCCGGCGACCAGCCCTATGCGCGAGTCGCTCCGGTCGGACTCGTACGCGGGGCCGATGGTCAGGTCGGGGTACTGCGCCCGGATCTCACGCAGGAGTGTGGCCTCGCTGACGGCGTATTCATCACGAAGGCGGATGAGCTTGGGGTGTTGCTCGATGATGCGATCGATCTCAGGCTGCTGCTCGGAGTGATCAGGGCTGATCGAAGGTGTGAGCGTGATGCCCACGTCTGGCGAGAGCCCCATGAGTGCCATGAGCCGCTGCTGTGCGAGCATCGCGTTGGCAGTGTGGCGGCTGAGGGTTTGTTGGCGGCTCACGCGTTCGATCTCGAAGAGGACGGCCTGTGTTGCGGGGATCTCGCCTGCCTCGGCGAGTTTGGCCGTGGACTGGGCGAGGGTGGTAATGGATTCGAGCAACGCCCGTGTGCGCTGGGCGCGGAGATGGGCAGCGCTCCATTCGTGCCAGGCGTGGCGGAGCTCGATGCGGGTGTTCCACTCTGCTTCGGCGACTCGGGCGAGGGCGGCCCGGGCGTTGGCGTCGGCTCGCTGGCGCTCGGCGCGAAGGCGGCCGGAGATGGGGATCGTGAACGAGAGCGATCCACCCACGATCCAGGGGTCGTTGCCGTCATCGGTGAGGCGCAACGCGTCGAGGTCGAGGGCGGGGTCGTCCCAGAGCCCGGCGTGTTCCGCGTCGGCTGCGTCTACGCCGGCTTGGAGGCGGGCAAGGCGGAGGTCTGGGTTGTAAAACAGGGCGACGCGCTCGGCCTCGTGCAGATCGATCCCGTCGCTTGTGTCGAAGGATGAGTGGGGCGTGTGCTCGTCAAGTGATTCGACGAAGGCGAGCAGTGAGGTGTCCTCGACGCTCCGGGCAAGCCAGGCTTCGATGTGTTCACTCGGCTTCAGGGGTCGAGGCTGGTATGTCTGGCAGCCGACGAGCATGGTCGGCAGCGTGAGCCCCAGCAGCAGCATGGGGTGGGCGTATCGGGTTGTCACGGGTGTTCCTCGTGTTCCGGAATGATCGACGGTGGGGCTCGCGGCGCGGAAGGGCGCACGCGAACAACGCGGCGGCGGGTCGCGTGTCGATCAGTTCAGGAGCACGATGGTCTTGTGGTGGCGGAGCGGATCATCCGATCGCCATTGGGGCGGTGCGCCGGTGGGTATCGCAGGAGGACCCCGAGGGGATGCGAGTGTGAGCGATCGCCATGGCATGGGATCGCTGGGCTGCTGGTCTTGGCGCTGTGTGTGCGTGCCTGAGCTGCTCACGGCCGCGGGTGCATCGTGGTGCATGTCGCAGCAGTGGTGATGATGGTCAGGCGAATCTTCAGGAGCGCACAGCGTGACACCCTCGTGATCGTGAGCGGTTTCGCTGTTGGAGGTTGCGTGCGTATGGGCGTTGGCGTGCTGTGGTTGATGGTGCCCGCAGTGCTCACCCGCGCGTGCAGACCCGCTGCTCAGGGCGAGCAGGAGCATGATCAGCGGGATGAGCCGGCATGGGTTCATGGTTCGAGTATACCCGAGGATACGCGTGAGTGTCACGATTGTTGCAGCATGGGGCCGATTGGTATGCGCTCACTTGATGCAGTTGAGTCAGCTGTTGAGAATCGATTCTCGGACCCACTGGTCGCTGTTTCGTTTGAGTTCCCGATGTTTGCGGGTCGCAGCGATTGGTTCTTGCTATCTCCTCGACTCGTATGGTGTCAGGATGAGTGAATCATCTTCTCTTTATGACAGAAGCGCATATCAGCTTTGTCAGACACAAAAACCCCCCGCGGATCGCGGGGGGTTTTCAAGGAATGGGCCCGGCGGGACTTGAACCCGCATGGGTTTGACCCCGGCGGATTTTAAGTCCGCTGCGTATACCGATTTCGCCACAGGCCCGTCCAGATAGTTTAGCAACTCGGCCGAGCCATGAAAAATGTCGTTGAACGCTGCATCGGGCGATCGGCTTTGGCGAACCCAATGCGGAACAGTCCATGAAACCAATAGCACGATCAGACCCGCTCACACGCGGGCAGCGCTGTCCGTGCACCTGAAAGGAGTGAATACCATGAAAGCGATCAAGATGCTGACTCTCGTTCTCCTCATTGTCGGCGGTCTCAACTGGGGCCTGTGGGGTCTCTTCGAGTTCGATCTCGTGGCCACCATCTTCGGCGGTAACACCGCAATGCTGAGCAAGGTCGTCTACACCCTCGTTGGCGTCTCCGCCATCGTTCAGGCCATAGCGCTCTTCACCCCGAGTTCGGCCCAGGACGGACGCCCAGCGATCGCCTGATCCGCTCGGGCATCATCCCCATCAACCCGCACGGATCGCACATACCCCGCTGACCCGTGCGGGTTTTTCATGTGGCTCTGGAATGCGGGCATCCTTGTTACTCGGTCAACTTCTCGGATTGATGACCTCAGCCTGCTCGCTTTGAGCAGGAATCGCAGAGGCCATAGAGCGTGATGTCGTGCGTACGGAGCACGAAGCCCTTGGGTGTCATCTTCGAGAGGTCCCCAGGGCAGGCATCGACCTCGAAAGCCCTCCCGCACTGATCGCACATGAAGTGGTGATGGTGCCCTTTGCCCGCCAGTTCGTAGCGGGGGGGCTCTCCGGGCAGTTCGACTGGGACGATCTCGCCCAGTTCCTCCAGAGCCCGGATCGTGCGGTATACCGTGGCGATGCTCAGGCGGGGCGCGAGAGGGGTGGCCTGCTCGAGGATCTCTTGAGGGGTGAGCGGGTCTCCGTCTTCGGTGAAGAGCGATCGAATCGCATCGCGTTGGGGTGTCTGGCGTTCCATCGCGACACTATAGAGAGAGAATCCGCGATTATTCACCCAAATGCGGCTTTCCCGGTTTGCAAAGCGCGATATGACCTCTAAGAATGACATGTCGGGCACATCACGCCCGGGTCGCGAAAGAGCTTTCCTCTTCAACTGGAGGGATCCCCATGAACCCGCACGATCCTCACGGCGAAGCTGTCGCGGCTTCGCTCAAGTGGCAGTCCACCAGCGCTGGCAACACCGCGCAGAAACGAAACATCGACGAGATCTACGCGTGCGATGTCTTCGATGAACGCAAGATGCATGAGCGTCTGCCCAAGCATGTGTACAAGAACATGCTAGAGGCGATCCAGAACCGCAAGCGCATTTCCATGCCCGACGCGGAGGTTATCGCCACCGCCATGAAGGACTGGGCGATCGAGCGTGGCGCAACCCATTACACCCACTGGTTCCAGCCGATGACCGGGCTGACCGCCGAGAAGCACGATGCGCTGATAACGCCCGATGGGCAGGGCAGCGTTGTCTACCGCCTCGCGGGTTCATCGCTCGTACAGGGCGAGCCCGACGCGTCGAGTTTTCCCTCAGGCGGGCTCCGGGCAACCTTTGAAGCACGCGGTTACACCGCGTGGGATCCGACATCGCCCGCCTTTATCGTGCGTGGCACCAACTACGCGACGCTCTGCATCCCGACCGCGTTTGTTTCGTGGAACGGTGAGGCGCTCGACAAGAAGACCCCGCTGCTGCGATCGATCGACGCGCTCGACAAGCAGGCGATGCGCATCCTCAGGATCTTCGGCACCGATACGGGCGTGAACTCTGTCGGCTCCACGCTCGGATCAGAGCAGGAGTACTTCCTGATCGACCAGAACCTCTACTTTGCACGCCCCGACCTCATGAGCTGCGGGCGTACGCTCTTTGGTAACACGCCGCCCAAGCACCAGCAGCTCGACGACCACTACTTCGGGTCGATCCCCACACGCGTCAATGCCTTTATGGCCACGCTCGAAGATGAACTCTTCCGTCTGGGCGTGCCCGTGCAGACCCGCCACAACGAGGTTGCCCCGGGGCAGTACGAGATTGCGCCGCTCTTCGAGTCCACCAACATCGCGTGTGACCACCAGGCGATCCTGATGGATACGCTCAAACGAGTCGCCGGACGCTACGGGTTCGTTGCGCTGCTCCACGAGAAGCCCTTCGCGGGCATGAACGGCTCGGGCAAGCACAATAACTGGTCGATGTCCACCGACACAGGCGTGAATCTGCTCGATCCTCAGGATGAGACGCACACCAACAACCAGTTCATGACCTTCCTCTGTGCCGTCATCCGCGCGGTGCACCTGCATGGGGATCTGATCCGGGCCGCGATCTCCGGTGCCAGCAACGACCACCGCCTGGGTGCCAATGAGGCTCCCCCCGCGATCATCTCGATTTTCCTGGGCGACATGCTCACGGACCTGATCGAGCAGATCGAGAAGGGCAGCACCAGCCGCACGCTCAAGGGCGGATCGCTGGATCTGGGTGCCCGCTCATTGCCTGATCTCAAGCGTGACTCGGGCGATCGCAACCGCACCAGCCCATTCGCCTTCACCGGCAACAAGTTTGAACTGCGGGCCGTGGGCTCGACCGCGTCGGTGGCCTGGCCAAACACGATCATCAACACGATCGTTGCTGATAGTCTGGACTTTGTCGCCACCGAGATCGAGAGCAAGCTGGGAAAGAACCCCACCGATGCCAAGCGTGATCAGGTCGTGCTCAAGGTGCTCCAGAGCATCATCAAGGAGCACAAGGCGATCGTTTTCAATGGCGATAACTACGCCCAGGCGTGGCAGGACGAGGCCGCGAGGCGTGGGCTGCCCAACCTCCGCTCCACAGCCGATGCGCTGCCCGCCCTCGAGACGAGCACAGCCAAGAAGCTGTTCCGCAAGCACAAGGTGCTCTCGACGAGCGAACTGGAATCACGCGTCGAGATCTTCGCGGAGAAGTACATCACCGAGGTAAGCATCGAGGCCCAGCAGATGGTCTCGATCGCGAGGACACTCCTGCTTCCCGCAGCGACCAAGCACCAGCGAGCCCTCGCGGAAACCATCGTTTCCAGCGAGCAGGCCGGTGCCAGCTGCGAGGGGCTCCGCGACTCACTGATCAAGTTCGTGGATATGGTCCATGCCTTCCAGGACGCCATCGCCAGCGTAGAGTCGGCGCTCGAAATCCCTGAGCAGAGCGCCCTCAAACAGTGTGTGTACTGTCGCGAAACGCTGTTCAGTGCCACAGAAGTGTTGCGTGCGTGCGGCGATGCCCTTGAGCGTGAGGTCGATCAGGCCCTTTGGCCCCTTCCAAGTTATCACGATCTCCTCTCGCTTCGATAGGCAAAATTAATCATGCGGATGATTCAGGAAGCCCCTCTTTGGGGGCTTTTTCTTATACTCGTCTCATTTCGCCCATGTTTGTGGTTTTGATTTCATCGCCTGATTTGGTCTGAACTCCTGACCTACTCATCCCGATTGTTGACTCATGCAACGCACCCGCCACAGCCGTGGCTAACACTCGGAGAACGCGTCATGAGCAAGGAAAACACCAAGTCCCGGTTCAACTTCGGGATCTCGACCAAGATGCTCGCGGTCACACTGGCGATCCTGATCGCTGTGGTCGGCGTCAACTATGTCGTCTTCATCAACGGTTACCGCGACTCGATGCTCGAGTCGTATGAGAAGCGGGCCTCCTCATTCACCGCCGTCGCGGATGAAGCAAAGAACGATGCTTCAAAGAAGTTTATGAACGGCACGGTCAATGTAGACAAGCTCGTGACCGAGGCGCTCGAGAAGATCAATAACGGCACCAAGTACACCGAGACAGAGTACTTCAACGCCATCCCGGTCATTGTCGGCTGGCACGACGCCGCCAAAGCCGCTGAGCGTGAGAATATCCAGTTCGAGATCGTCGCCCACGAGGCGCGGAATCCGGACAACCAGCCTGAGAAGGGGAGCTTCAATGACGTAATGCTCTCGGACCTGACCAACGCGGTCAAATCCGGCGGAGAGACCGTGATCTCACGCGTCAATGAAGAAACGAACACGCTTCATTACATGCGTGCCATCACCCTCGATGAGTCGTGCATGAGCTGCCACGGTGATCCGGCTGTCTACGACAAGCGTGACGAGAACGGGCGCTACGACGGTCAGGACCTGCTCGGCTTCCGGATGGAGAACTGGCCTGTCGGCTACATGCACGGTGCCTATGAGGTCCAGATGCCTCTGGATACACTTGACGCGAGCGTCGCCAGCTTCTTCGGGCAGGGGATGATGTTCACTGTTCCCGTTGTAGTGATCGCTGGCGGTATCTTCGTTGTTCTGATGCGTCGCCTCATCGGCAAGCCGATGGCTCAGGTTGTCGCCATCATGAAGGACGCGGGTGAGGGCGATCTCACCGGTCGTCTGAATATCAACCGCAGCGATGAGATGGGCACGCTGGCTCAGTGGTTCAATGCCTTCCTCGATAACCTGACCAGCATGATCACCGAGGTCCGCAGCGCCTCGCAGTCCGTTGCCAGCGCGTCGGGCGAGATCGCCGCATCCGCCGAGGAGATGGCCGCGGGTTTGCAGGAGCAGGAGCAGCAGACCCAGCAGGTCGCCGCCGCGGTCGAAGAACTCAGCCAGTCTGTTGGTGAGGTCGCCGCCAAGTCTTCTGAGGCGACCACCGCCTCGGAGGAGAGCCAGCACCTCGCTGAGGATGGTGGCCAGGTCGTGAGTTCGACCGTGCAGGAGATGCAGGGCATCGCCAACGAGGTCAATGCCTCGGCACAGACCGTCAACTCGCTCGGCGAGCAGAGCCAGAAGATCGGCGAGATCATCGCAGTCATCAACGACATCGCGGATCAGACTAACCTGCTCGCGCTCAACGCCGCCATCGAGGCCGCCCGAGCCGGTGAGCATGGTCGTGGCTTTGCGGTCGTGGCCGATGAGGTCCGCAAGCTCGCGGAACGTACCACGCAGGCGACAGAGGAGGTCTCGCAGAGCATCCGCGGTATCCAGAGCGAAACCAGTTCGGCCGTCGATCAGATCGAATCCAGCTCGACCCGAGTCGGTCGAGGCGTGGAACTGGCCAGCAAGGCGGGGCGTTCGCTCGAGACCATCGTGAGCGGCTCCAAGAGCGTCCAACGCATGGTGCAGGACATTGCCGCCGCGGCGAATCAGCAGGCGACGGCATCGGACGAGATCGCCCGTGCGATCGAGAATATCTCTGGCGTTACTCGCCAGTCGAGCGAGGGTGCCGGTCAGGCTTCACAGGCCGCCGCTGATCTCGCGCACCAGTCCGAGCACCTGATGTCACTGGTAAACAAGTTCCGAGTCGATTGATTTTGATTGAGTAATCAAAACGCGTTGTCGCAAGGCCCGCCACACAGGCGGGCCTTTTCTATACCGTGACTATGCCCGTTCCACGATGCCCGTTCGCCAGACACCATCGATCATTCGACGCATCGATGGCGTCGGCGGAGTGTCCTGGAGTTCTGGTGGCAGGAATGCGCCCCGCACGCGGTCATAGCACCGCAGCGCCGCGAATCGGTGGATTGTCGTGGGCATTCCGACGGCTGTGAATCCGGGGTGGCCCGTTGCTGGGAACGGCCCGCCGTGTACTGTTGCGGCGTTGACGCTCACGCCTGTCGGAACAGCGTCGTGAATCAGTCGCCCGACGCGGTTCCGCAGGACCGCGCTCACCGCTCGCGCCAGCTCATCATCCCGGGTATCCGAGGCGAGGTGGAGCGTGCCGGTGAGATTGCCCTCCAGCGAGCGGGCGCACTCGATGAGCTGTTCATCGCGATCACACACGATGATCAGGGCTGCCACACCGAACATCTCGTTCTGCATCTCATCGCTGTTGGCGAGGAAGTGATCGGCTTCAGTTCGCAGGAGGGTGTGCTCGTAGCGTGCTGCGTTACCCTCGACCGGCGCCCCACCGATCAATCGATCAGCGCCAAGCGCCTCGATCGCCTGGACAGACTCATGCAAGTGACGCACACCTCCGGAACTGAGCATGACCTGATGCGGTGCACCTGCGAGCCTTGATCTGAGCCTCCCGATCAGGTGATCCGTCGCGTGCGAGTCTCGGACGATGAGCAGCCCTGGGCAGGTGCACTGCTGCCCGCTGGCCGCAAGCATGGAGTCCGCGATGAGATCCGCGATGTCCTCTCCCCGTTCTTCGATCGCTCCCGGGAGCAGGAACATGGGGTTGACAGATGAGAGCTCTAGGTAGATCGGAGTTCCAGTCTCGTCAGCGGCTTGTTTCATCGAGAGCCCCGCGGGGCGAGAGCCCGTGAATCCGACGGCGCTGATCTCAGGCATTCTAATCAGCGATAAGCCGTCCTCTGGCTCGCAGTTGTAGAACATCTGCACGCTCCCGGCGGGCAGCCCTGCCTGCTTGGCCGCGTCGTGGGCGCACTCGGCGAGCATCTTGGTTGTGCCCGGGTGCAGTGGGTGGGCCTTGGCGATTACAGGATTGCGAGCCGCGATGGCGGCCGCGAAATCGCCTCCCGCGATCCCGTTGTAGGCGAGTGGGAAGTTGTTGGGGCCAATCACCAGCACGCCGCCTCCTAGCGGCTCGTAGACCGATCGCAGGTCGAGCTTGGTATCGATTCTGGGCTGGCACCACGAGCGATCACGTGCACACGCCGCTGCTTGGCGCAGCTGGTCGACCGTGCGGTCCATCTCGACTTGCTGCAGGCGTGGTTTGGTGGGAAGCCCGGTTTCTCGATGACAGAGACTTGAGATCTCTTCTCGACGCGAATCGATGTTGCTCGCATGATTGTCGAGGAACGCTGCGATCTGCTCGGGATCGCAGTGATTGAGCGCTTTGGCTGCGTTTGCGGCGTGGGAAGCCAGCCGGGCGAGCGTTGCCTTGGAACTGACTGGGTAGCTGCGATCGAGCTCCTCACCGGTTGCGGGGTTCTCGGGCGTGAATGACGCCTCGCTCGGGTCGGTCTCCCACGCTCCGTTAATCAGGATCTTCTCGTGGTTCATGTCGAAGTATAGATAAGGTATGAGCGAGCACCGTTCTGGGACCTTGTGTCGGGTTATGTGGTCTGGGGTGTGGTATCTCTCCGGGATTGCCTCGTTTCTCACGCTGCTGATTTGGAGAGTGTATGTGTGACCCACCCGACCCGGAGGATGCGCTCAATGACCACACGAAACACCCTTACGCTCCGCTCACTCGCCGGTGCCCTTATGCTAAGCGCCGGCTTCGCTTCATCGCTCGCGTTTGCCGATGAGGGCGCCAAGGACACAAGGCAGGACAGCACCAGCGATTCCCCGCTGACCAGTGCGAGCGCGGACAGCGAGCAGAACTCCCAGCGAGCCGCGGACACGGGCGATGAGAAGAACGATGCCGACTATGTCAAGGTCCGCATCAGTCTCCCCGATGGGCGCACGATCACACGCCTCGAACCCAAGCACAACATCAGCGCGCGTTACAACTCCAGGGTTTCGGCACCCTCTGGCGTGAGCGGAGCCCGTACCGGCGGCTCCAGCGTAAGCGTGGCGTCACGCAGTGTCAGCGGCGGTAGCAACTCCTCGTCCGTGAAGGCGGGCGGCGGTGGCGGTGGTGGGGGCGGCGGCTCTTCCACGAGCTTCGGTGGTGGCGGTGGTGGGGGCGGTAGCAGCGCCTCGGCCGAGACCAGTGGCGCAGGCGAAGCCAAGCCCGAGCTTTCCGGTGGCGTATTCTCGTACGGCAATACCGGTGCCAGCGCATCGGGATCGAGTGCGAGTCAGACCAGCGCGAGCAACAACGCCAGCAGCCAGCGGGTTTCCTCCCTCGGAGCCCCCAGCTACGACCGTGAAGGGAACGCGAGCGGCGGTCAGCGGGTTGAGTTCAACGACGCGGGCATGAGCGCCGCCGTTGTTGGTAACCGTATCTACTTCATCGGCGTTGAGCTCGTCATGGCCGATCAGCCGTTCGAGATCATCACCGGCACCCGTGTCGGCACGGATGCTGTTATCACCGAGGACACGCGTCTGAGCAACAACGGTGTCGATTCCCTCAGCTCGTTCAACACCGGGCAGAGCTCTATCAAGATCGAGCTTGAGGCGGGCACCATCGTCAATCTCACGATGTTCACGCCTTCGAGTGACGCCCAGTCGCCCGATCGCGAGCAGCGCACATGGACCGTGCGTATCCGATGACCGCTTGATCGCTAGGGTGTGCTGAGCCGATGATGACAGCATGACCTTGGCCGACCAACTCCACGAGCGCATCGCACCCGGGCCTGCAGAGGCCCGGGTGCTTGTCGTTCATGACGAGAGCGGGCTTGCCCGGAGTCTCCGCGAGCTTGTTCAGGATGAAGAGCGAGCAGCATTTGAAAAACTGCCCCACCGGGATGACTGCCGATCCGCCCTCACAAGCAGGGGGCTATTGCGGCTGGGGCTCAGTGTGCTCAGCGGTGATCATGCCCAGGAACTACAGATCAACCGGGATAGGCTCGGGAGACCCACGATCGGGGGGGGCGTTGATCTCAATGTCAGCCGCAGACGGGGGTGTTCCGCGATGGTTCTATCCCGCGGCGGGCGGTGCGGAATCGATATCGAACGCATCGATACCGGAGAGAGCCTGAACAGATTCCTGCAGGCGCTCGCCCAACAGGGGATTATTGAGTCTGAATCAGTCGATCCGATGGACGCATACGAACAGTGGTGCTCGCTGGAGGCGGTGCTCAAAGGGGATGGTCGAGGGTTGAGCGAAGGACCGCGAATCGCTAGGCCTATCCGAGGTATTCGGAGCGATAGGTCCTCGATCTGGGTGTGCGGGAGTGATTCTTGGACCCTCCGCGCGATCCAGACGCCTGCTGGCTTCGTAGGAATGGTGGCGCTATCGGGCGCGATCGCTGTTTGCTCACAGTTGCTCGTAGATGCCGACGATCGTGTGGAGTCCATGCGCATTCTCTGCGCATCCGGGATTCCTGGGCAACCCTAGACTGATCCGAAGTCCGCCCGAAAGCGGGGGCTTGGATTGGCCGATAGTTCGGAGGATTCCCCCAGAGCGCAGGTGTGTTGTCTGCGAAAAGGCGATTTGAGTCCAAAGGCCAGTGAGGGAGCTGCGCGAGTCAGCAAATGGCATTGACCCAAACCCAACTCACCCCGACGCGTGTGCTTGAATCGATCCGATCGATGCTGGTTTTGTACGGCTCGGTCCGATCGACCTCGCTAGCGCGTCGTGCAGGTCGCAGCCTGCTCGATCTTCCGTTGGTCCGGGGTACGGTTCTGTCGCACCATCTTGAGAATGCCCAGTTCTGCGCGAAGCGCTTCGGGCTCGATGGGCTAGAGATGCGGGTGGTTGTCGATACTGAGAGTACGGCGCCGGCCCAGCTCTCTGGTTTGCCGAGCGACGGCGTGCGGTGCATCGTAGAGCAGGATGCCTCTCCCATACGGGGTGTGGCCGGGGTGCTGAGCGACGCGACCCGGGACATGAACGACGACGAGTTCATCGTGGTGACCTCCGGTGCCCAGGTGTATCTTGAGCGGCTTGATGATCTGGTTCACGCGATGGCCAAGAAGTGTGCCGATGTCGTGCTCGTCTCATCGAGGGATGCTTCACCCGTGGGTGTCTGGCTAATCCGGGTTGGTGTGCTCCGTTCGATCAAGCCGGTCGGGTATGTCGATCTCAAGGAGCAGGCACTCGAGAGCTGGAAGATTGATCACCGTGTGCAGGTCGTTGAGCGTCCGCGTGCGTATGTGCACCCCGCCCGCTCACTCAGCGAGTACCTCGATGCGTTGCGAGCGCACGCCTCGGGCTACGGCAGCGGATCGACGATCGATGAAGACCCGTACCGAGAGGACTGGGAGAGCTCGTTTAGCATCGCCGAGCCGGGCGCAAAGATCGCGGATGGCGCGACCCTCCACGACTCGGTCGCGCTCAGCGGTTCTGAGGTTGGACGGGGCGCGGTCATCGTCCGCTCGGTCCTATGCCCCGGAGCCAGAGTGATGCCCGGAGCACGCGTGACCGATCAGGTTGTGACCGGCACCATAAAGCGGGAGCGTGCGTGATGGGCATGATAGAGTCACGCTACGGCTGGGGTATTCGGCATATGGTGCTGCTTGTGGCGTTGGTTACCGCCGCGATATACGCCGGGCAGGATCAGTGGCGAGATATTTTGATGATCGCCAGCCGCGACGAGGAGGCCAGCCATATCTTCCTGGTGATCCCGATTGCGGTCTGGCTCGTTTGGGTCCGTCGGATTCGTTTCCGTCGCTGCCCGCCGCGTCCGAGTTGGCTGGGCGTTGCGATGATTGTGCTGGGATACCTGCTGATGCTCGTCAGCTTCCGCCAGGCGTTCCAAGCGGGGATGCACGGCGGGGCTGTGCTGATGGTTGTTGGTGCGATCGTCTCGGTTGTGGGGACGCAGGTCGTGGCGAACTTCTTTCCCGCGGTCGCGATCCTTGTTCTGTTGGTGCCGATCCCAGGGAATATCCGTCTGGCGATCGCGGGCCCGCTGCAGAACGCGACCGCGCGAGTAACGACCGGCACGCTCGAGATCATGGGGTTTTATGTCGAGCGATCCGGAAACCTTGTCAATATCAATGACATGCCTGTCGCTGTTGCTGAGGCCTGCAACGGGATGCGGATGGTCTTCGCGCTGGTGCTCGTGGCGTACGCGTTCGCGTTCTCTGTGCCGCTGAAGAACTCGGTGCGACTGATGGTGCTGCTGCTAAGCCCCGTGGCCGCGATCATCTGCAATGTGCTGCGTCTAGCCCCGACGGTCATCCTGTACGGTGATGCCGATGTGCCCCGTTCGGTCGCCGACGGCTTTCATGACATGGCCGGCTGGCTGATGCTGCCTGTCGCCTTCCTGATGCTGCTTGGGATAACGCGTGCTTTGCGTTGGGCAATGGTCCCGACATACCGATTCACCCTGGCAAGCCAATCGAGCTGAGGTCCCCGTGTTCAATAAGCTGGCCATCCCGTTCGCACTCATCGCCCTCGTGGTCATCGGTGTGCTGCGCGGCGGAAATGGGGACGACCCGCGGGTGAAGCAGTATCAGGCCCTCGTGGCGCAGGTCATCAATGACATCCCAATCGACGCAAACGGTTGGGTCGGCAGCGAGGTGGCCCTCCCGCAATCGGCCACGAATCTGCTGCGCCCCAATGCTCTCATGGCCCGCGAGTATGTCAACGACGAGCGCGGAGTAAACGCGACGCTGCTCATCGTGCAGTGCGCTGACGCGAGGGATATGGCCGGGCATTTTCCGCCCCGTTGTTACCCCGCCAACGGCTGGCTCTCGATCGACGAGGACGGCCCGCTGCGTGTTGTGGTGGACGGCCATGTGATGAACCGGTACAAGTATCACCGTGTCGCGGGTCGGAACGAGCGGGAGATCAGCGTCTACAACATGTTTGCGCTGCCCACTGGCGGGACGACGACTTCGATGGACGATGTCTACCGGCTCAGCGCTGATTATCAGTACCGCAGCTTTGGCGCGGCACAGGTGCAGATTGTGATCGACGGTGGTGTCGATCACAATCTGCACGAATGGATCCTGAACGAGATGTACGCGATCGTTGCCCCCGCCGTCGAGCGGGTACGGTCGATCCCGGCGGTCGACGCGCTGGGGGAGGGAACCGGCTCATGAGCTCGAACCAGATCGACTGGGACACAGGGAATGAAGGGCATCACGCGAACCCGCTGATGCTGATCCATCGGAGCCTCCGTGGGCGGTACGTGCTGACGATTGTGCTCGCGATCGTTTTCGGTGCCCTCGGTGGCACGCTGGGGTATCTCTCGCGGCAGCCGCTGTACAAGAGCACCGGCGTCGTGCGCATCCAGCCCTCGCTCCCCAAGGTCCTTTACGAGACCGAGCAGAGCACCGCGCCGCGGATGTTTGCCAGTCTCGTGAACTCGCACGCTCAGTTCATCACCAATGTGGAGGTCGTGCGCCTCGCGATGGAGGATGACGCGATCAAGGCGGAGCAGGAACGCCTTGGAAAGATCTTTGACATAAACGAGGTGATGCAGAATATTCGTGTGATGCCCGACCGTCGAGCGCAGGAGATTATCCGTGTCTCGTATGAAGACGAGGACGCACGCATCTCCGAGGCTATTGTGAACGCCATCCTAGACGCCTACATTGAGAAGTATGGCAAGGAGGGGAGCATCAAGAGCCCGGCAATCGTCAGCGTTCTCAACGGACGCAAAGCGACGCTTGAGCAGAACCTTAAAGGCAAAGAGTCGCAGATCTACGCGATTGTCGAGAAGTATAAAACTGAAAATCTTGCGCCACTGATTCTGGAGAATAATCAGTTCATCGATTCGCTCAACGAACAGTTGTCGAGCGTTGAGCGCACACTCGCGGTGCTCGACAACACAGGCAAAGAGGCGAACGGTGAGGGCACGCTCTACGATTCCCCCGAGGATGCCGCCTTGGTCGATACACGCATGGCCGAGCTGATCCAGCAGCGTGAGCAGTTGATCGAGAACCGCAAACAAATGATGGTGGCCGAGGGATTGCGTGAGGAGCATCGCGATGTGCGCCGGGTTACCATGATGATCGAGAACATCGAGAACACGATCGGAGAGCGTCTCCAGATGCTCCAGTCGGCCGAGAACCCAGTGCTTTATGATGCAGAAGGCAACCAGTTGCCTACCGCTGACAAGCTTCGTGAACGCCAAGAGGAGCTTGCCAGCATCATCGGTGACCGCGAGAATCGAGCCAAGCAACTGTTCGAAGATTCACGCATCCTGATCGATCTACAGGAAGAAGCAACAAACCTCAAGAGCTCGCTGGCACTTGTCGAGAGCCGTCTTGACACGATCGATGTCGAGTCGCAGTATCAGGACAGCACGGAGATCGCTGGCAAGATCAGCATCGAATCTCGTCCGTTCCGTGCCAAGGAGCCGACCTCCGATCCTCGGATCAAGATGGCAGGAGCGGGGTTCATCGGTGCAGGGTCGATTCCCGTGATCGTGATTCTCGCCCTCGGGTATATGAGCCACCGGGTAAACTACTCGGACGACGAGGTGCTGACGGGTGCTCGCGCCGGGATCGTGGGTATGTTGCCCGACTTGGGCAACTCTCTCGACGATCAGGAACTCGCGTCCGCGTCGGCGTTTGCGGTCCATCAGATCCGATCGCAGCTGCAGATCAAGAATAATGAGGAAAAGTCTCGCGTCTATGGCGTCACCAGCCCTGCTCCGGGCGATGGCAAGACGAGCCTGATCATCGCGATGGGGCTCTCGTTCGCCGAGAGCGGGAACCGGACGCTGCTGGTCGATCTCGACTTCATCGGGCGAGGCCTGAGTGTGCACTTTGGGCACACGCGTTCGCCAAGTCTTGCAGATCGATTGACCGAGTCCGAGGAAGTCGCGCAGCTGATCCACGACACCGAGTTCCCTGGGCTCTCGATTCTTCCGGCGGGTTATGGCGACGATCTGCGCGTGAGCAAGCTCTCGCCGCGGAGCCTGGAGGCGCTCCTGGCGCCCCTGCGTGAGAACTACGACACGATCCTGGTTGACACAGGGCCGATCTTGGGCAGCGTGGAGGCCGCGTTCGTTGCGCCGCAGGCCGACGGCGTGCTGCTTGTAGTCGGCCGCGGCCAGTTCAAGCCGTTGATCAAGAAGGCGATCGATCAGATCCACGCGGTTGATGGCGAGATTGCGGCGACGATCTTCAACCGCGCCTCTGCGCATGAGATCCGGCATTCCACGAGCAGCATGTCGGTGCACTTCTCGCGTCAGTTCTCACGTCAGCAGCAGGAGGCCGAGGCACGCGATGGCAGCCGCGTCGGGCCGCTCGCGGGCACGCTGTTTACCGATCGTGAATCATCATCGAAGATGCGGAAGGCGAGTTCATGATCGCCACGCCCGTCCATGAGATGAGCGAAACCGAGACGGTTGAGCAGCACACGCTCTGGGGGCTGACCCCAGAGCAGTTGCATGCGCGGTACTGGAAGTCCCGAGGCATCCAGGTGATCCCGAGTGGATCGCCGGGCATCGAGATTGACCGTCGCGCCGAGCTTTACCTGCTCGTGAGCCAACGCCATCTTGTGATCATGGAGCTGCGCAAGGCCATCGAGCTGCTGTGCTGGCTCAATCCAGACCTGCTGATGATCCGCCTCCGTCAGCAGGAACACCGCGAGTATCGCGAGGTTGTCGAAGCGCGTGCGGACGGGCAGTTTCTGCGGTTCCGGCGGGAATACGAGTCCAAGCACAGCAGGCGGCAGGCTCGCGTCGCGCTGACGACGAACCCGGACCTTGCGATGGACTGGGCGAGCATGGATGACGATGCCCAGTCGTGGGCCCGCCTGCGCCAGATTGTGCCCGATGACCTCCGGGCCGCGATCAGGAGCAACGGCAAGATCTATCAAGGGCAGCTTGATACCGAGCGGGCACAGTTTGTGCGTGACTTGGCGATGAACTGGGCCCACCCACAATCGACCATCGCACGCATCCGTCGCGTGGGCGATGAGGGCTGGGCGGATGAAGTGGCTGGCGAGAGCGATCCCGCATCGATCACCGGTCCAATCTGGATTGGTGCCGGGCGCAGCATCCCCAAGGGTAAATCGGGCGTCGGGCCCGCGGTGCTCTGGGATGATCCCAACATGCGTCCCGAGACCGATGAGGTTGAGTGGCGAGATATCGAGGCGATGCAGACCCGTCCGGAGCGGCGGATCGAAGAAGCGGCCACTTACACTTCGAGCTCGTTCAAGCGGCTGTTTGACATCGCGTTCGCGCTGATCGCCCTGGCGGTAACGCTCCCGCTCTATCCGTTCATCATGCTGGCGATCTGGGTTGAGGATCGCTCGCCGTTCTTCTTCGCGCACAAGCGTGAGTCGATCAACGGTCGTGAGTTCGGCTGCCTGAAGTTCCGGACAATGTACCGCAACGCGGAGGCGATGAAAGCCGAGCTCCAGGCCCTGAATCAGGCGGACGGCCCGCAGTTCTTCATGGAGAAGGACCCGCGGATCACCAAGGTGGGGGGGCTCCTGAGGAAGTTGCAACTGGACGAGCTGCCACAGTTCTTCAATGTGCTCAGCGGGCACATGTCGGTCGTCGGCCCGCGTCCGAGTCCGTACTCCGAGAACCAGCTCTGCCCCGGATGGCGCGAGGCACGCCTGAGCGTCCGCCCGGGCGTCACGGGTCTGTGGCAGATCCGTCGCACGCGAGCGGATGGCGCGGATTTCCAGGAATGGATCCGTTACGACATCGAGTATGTCGAGCGTGCTACTTTCATGCTGGACCTCTATATTATCTGGAAGACCATCGTGCTCGTGTTCGCAGCGCTTGCGCGACGATGATTCCCACCCCGGTCGCATCAGAAAGGCCTGATTCATCATGCCCATGAAACCAAGAACATTCCGGCGTGTCGTCCTGCTCGGCTCGCTGGGCGCGATCGTGCTGATCGTCGCCCTCGGTTATTTCGTTGTTCGCCCCTGGCAGAATCATCGCCAGCTTGAGGCCATGCGGAAAGACGGTATCGCAGCCTATGAGCAGGGTGAATACCTCGAGGCCATGCGCCAGCTGGGGCGGTTCAAGAACAACGCGGAGGACTTCGAGCCTGAGATCTACCTCATGCTCGCACGCGCCGCGGAAAAATATGAGACCAATGACGGCGGCAACATCCCCGTGTCGATCAATGCGTACCGCGATTACCTCCGCAGGGTCCCCGGCGATCTTGAGGCCATGCGAGAACTGCTCCCGCTGCTCAATGTGAACCAGCAGTACCGAGAGGCGCAGACGCTCGCGCAGGATCTGATCAACACGCATGGAGATACCAGCATCGATGTACTGCGTGAGCTGCGTTACTCGCTGATGCTTGAGCAGGCTGACGCGCAGCGGGTTGAGCCCGTGGCCCGGGCCATCTTTGAGCACGAGGACAGCACCTACGGCGATGCGAATATGTATCTCCGCTTCCTGCGATCGCAAGGGCGCAATGAAGAGGCGGACGAGCTGCTTGATCACCGTATCGCGTCGAACCCGGATCGCCTCCAAGAGCAGTTGCTGGATTTTCAGCGTCGCTCGGCAAGCTACGGCGAAGAGGTTGAGTTTCAGGTGGTTGTCGATGAGCTCGCTGAGATCATCGGTTTCGATCTAGGGACGATGCAGTGGGAAGGCGATGCGCCGAGCATCACCTCGGACGAAGCTTGGTATGTGAGTCTGGCTTTCAATATTCTGCGACGACAGGATCTGTCGATCACGGTTCAACTCCGTGCAGCTGACGAACTCGACGACATGCTCAACGGCATCTGGGCAGCTCGCCGCCTCTACTGGGCTGGGCGTAACAAGGAACTGATGGATCTGGAGATCAGGACCGCCAAGGACGAACTCGATAGCGATGTGCTCGGCTATCAGTACCTCAGCGCCAAGCAAAGCAGTGATACCGAGAAGCAGGAAGCAAAGCGAGAAGCGATCAATCAGGTCCAGCTCGATCGGCGTGGGCGTGCGTGGCAGATCTACATCGATGGGCTTGCCGCACTGGATGCGAACGATACCGTCGCGGCGAGAGTCGCCCTGGAGAAGGCGATCAAAATTTACCCCAGTGAGCCGACATTCCACCTCACCATGGGTGATGTACATAGGGCCCAGGGCCGGTTCAACGAGGCCGTCGGTGAATGGATTCTCGCGAGCGAGATTGTCAACGGAGAGGTTGGGATCGAGACTCGATCCTCCACGAACACATGGCCTACGCCCATGATTCGAGTAGTGAGCGCGTATGCCAATGACGATCGCCTGAACGAGGCGGTCGAGTACATCGATGAGCTTGAGCGGGTAGCTGGGAACGACCTCAATGCGATCTACCGGATGCTCAGTGCTCGTGCGGATCTTGCTCGCCAAGGGGAGTTGGCAAGGGAAGCCGTCCTTAAGTTCGCAGAAGCGTGGACAAGGACGAGGAGCGCGCTTGCTCCTGAGGTACGCGCGAGCTTTTCCATGCTCGTCGCGGAGATCTTTGCTTCTGCGCGTTTGAGCGACATCGCGAGAGAAGAGATTGTGTTCGGGATCGAGACGATGCCGGGTAACCGGGTGCTGATCGCACAACTCGCGGATGTCGATACCCGATACCGGCTCAATGCGCTCCAGGTGGCAGGCGTGAATCCGGACGATGTCATCGACGCGACGCCGCGGCAGGCAACGCGTCGAGCGGCCTTGGTGATGGACAGTACGGGCAGCTTGGACGCCGCACTTCTTATTTTCGATGAGGCGATGGCCAGGGTCGAACCCGAGGATCCGGATGAATGGACCCTCGCGCGAGCTCGGTTTGTTGACCGGGTCGATCGCGAGCGGGCGATCGAGTTCTGGGATGAGTTGCTTGAGCAGCGCCCTGACGATATCGAGCTGGTCTACCTCGCGATCGAATCAAACGCGTACGCCAGAAATCTTACACGCATTGACTCGCTCATCGATCATGTCACCGAGCTGACTTCGACAGCGGGAAAAGCGCTGCCGTCTCGTCTCCGGTTGGCGCGTGCCAACGCGATGGTTTCAGGTGAACTCGAGAAAAGCAAGACCAATCGTGACCGTGCGATGGAGATCGTTCGAGCGGTAGTCGCGAACGAACCGATGAACACCCATGCTCGAAACATGCTCGGGCGACTGCTGTCGCTTCAGCCTTCGCCGGGGTTGCCCGAGAGCGAACGCTTTGAGCCCGATTACAAGGGGGCCATAGAGCAATACATGATTCTCTCGCGTCAGCTCAACGGCAGCGGGGCACAGACCTACCTCCTCGAGAGCTTTGACCTTGCATACCGAATGGGCGACGAGGCGCAGGCTCGCGATCTGCTTCGTGAGTACATCTCCCGCTTCGGAAGGGATGTATACAACCTCCCGACGGTTGCTGAACGCTACGAGAACCTTGGTGATATCGATCGTGCGGCCGAGCTCTATCAGCAAGTCTATAACGGCTCAGGCGGACTGCCCGAGGCCGGGCTCTCGCTCGCAGATCTGCGTTTTCGGCAAGGACGCAGCGCGCAAGCGAAGGAACTGCTCAAGGAGATCGGAAAGAACGAAGTACTCTCCCGCGATTCGGTGCTCCGCATGGCAAGCCTGTACACCAGGTCGGGGAGCGCTCCGGAGGGCGAGCAGGTCATTCGCAACGCGGAGCAGTATGGCCTGAGCGCGATCGATGCGAAGATGCTCCTTGCCGATTACGCCGAACTCTACATGTCACCCGAGGCACAGATCGAGGCCCTCCGCGAAGCAACAAGCATCGAGCCGAGCCATCTCCCCGCGTGGAAGCGGCTGGTCAAACGCCTGGTCGAGCTTGGGCAGTTCGAGCTTGCCCAGCAGGCGTACGCGGACGCCATCAGTGTGGTTGATGAAGACACCGAACTCGCAAGGTACGGTGCGATCGCGCAGGGTGCCCCGGAGACCGCCAATCAGATGCTGAGTCTTCCGGGCATGCAGGATGACCCGATCCTGCGTCAGGTGGTCGAGCGGGTCGAGGCGTACTCCAATCTCGATGCGAGCACAGCAGTCGAAGACCGCTACAACATGCTCTCCTCGATGATTGATGAGTTCCCCTCAGTGGATGTGCTCCAGTCGTATTGTGTCAAGCAGATGTCCATCCTGCCGCTGAACCCGGTGCTCATCGCCTCCAACGCAGAAAAGGCACTCAAGAACGCGCCGTCGAACACCGCGATCATGGGTATTGCCGGCGAGACATACCTGCGCGTGAACATGCCAGAGGAGGCGCTGCGAGTCGTCAATCTCTGGCGCGCAAACACGCTCGAGACAAACATCGTTGCCAACGCGATCAGTGCTCGGGCGCTGATTCAGTTTGAGCGCTACGCCCAGGCCGAGCAGGAACTGGCACCATTTGTCGATGAGTCATTCCGCACGCCCGAGCTCAAGGTGAGTCGTGAGGTACTGGATGCCTTTAGCCTTGTCCGGCTTCGCCAGGGCGAGGACCCATCGGTCACAGCGCAGCGTCTTCGTCCGCTGATCGAGACGAACGATGAGCTGCGGAATCGTACATGGCTCGGCCTGGCGTCACGCGAGATCAACGATCTCGCTATGGCCGAGGAATGGATCCGTACTGCGGAAGCGTACTCAACGGATGCAGACCGGTTCGCATTGGCCAATGCGTGGATCACGCTGGCATTCGATCACGAGACTTGGAATCCGGAGTATGCACAGATGGCGATTGCCCAGGTCGAGTCGATGCTCGAGGGCGATGGGCCATCGGTCGCGTTCGCCTACACCCTGATGGCGAGGGCGCAGGTGATCATTGCTCGTGACCTGCGTGAGAGCGGGAGCGCGAGTGATGCCTACGAGAACGCGGTGAGTTCATACATGCGCGCCGCTGAGTTGGATCCGACGAATCTGCTGCCATTGATTGATGCCGCGGGTTACGCGGCCGAGGGGAAGCTCAACGAGCGAGTGGTAGAGATCTACGATCGGATTCTCGCGATGGGGCTCGGTGATGATGGGGATATCGGACGGATTAAAGCGATGGTGCTCAACAATCTGGCGATGTCCCGGGTGCGGATTGGTGTCCAGAGCGATGACCAGCAGGCGGTATTGGCACTTGTAGAGCATGCAACCCGCATCCAGCCCGATGTGGCTTCCTACTGGGGAACACGAGGGTGGGTTGAGCTTGAGTTCGGCCTTTTGGAGGCTGCAGAGAGCTCGTTCCGTCGCTCCTTCACGCTCAATCCCAACGGAGCAGAAGGGATCACTGGGCTCTTTATCGTGCTCTACACCCAGGGTGAAACGGATACTTCCGAGACCAGGCGTCTCAAGGAGCGACTGGATGCGCTCCGGAGCCAAGGTGATCTCGAGGAAGAACTCCGAGCCAAGCTCGATTCGTTCGGTCTTTGATAGCAATGAGGGCGGTGTCAGCACCCGAGTAAATCGGATGTAATCGCCCTGAAATCAGACGCTCCCGATAAGTCGGATGCTGCAATTTGTTCGGAATGCGTGCGGCATAAAGAGCGTGTCAAGATCAAAAATCGTCATCCATTTTCGCGAATTCACTTCGCCAAACGCGGTTACCGAGATACTCTTATAGCAGCTAAGTCCTGTTCTCACAGCAGGTCTTTGGCTAGAGGGATGCCGCAACATCTGTGTCGTTGCATCAATACTGGAGACATGTAGCTCTGCTCAGTCGGGCAGGGCGAACCGGGTGTCGGAGAAACACCCTTTGATTGGATGAGGGATTCACAAATGAAAAGCAGAATTGCAATGATCGCGCTTGTGTGTGCAAGTGGTAGTGCACTCGCAGGGTTTGATGCTGACTTCCTGTTCCTGCAGGGCGTCAACAACTCGATCCGTATCGACAACACCGGCACCGGTGGTTCGATCAATGACACCTTCAACGCTGGCCAGTTCATGTTCGAGTACACCGATGTCGGTGGCGATCGTGGTCTGGGTCAGTTCGCAGGCGGCACCTTCGGCACCTTCTGCATCGAACTGCAGCAGGTCGCTCCCGGTTCGACCACCTACGACATTGCCAATGTGCGCAACGCACCGAACCCCCAGCCCGGTCTTGGCGGCGCTTACGATGCGGCCGACGAAGCTGAGGTCGAAGCAGTCGTCGCTGCCGCGATGCGTTTGGGCTGGCTCAACTCGGATCTCTCGAACGCCGGCGCCAGCAATGCCCAGCTCGCAGCGATCCAGGGCATGATCTGGAAGGCCGTGCTTGATGAAGCCGTCGTCAGCGCCGAGGTCGCCTCGGTCGCAACCCAGATGACTGCCCTTCAGGCTGAGATTGACAACAATCCTACCGCGTCAGTCGCCGACCTTCGTGCGATGGTGAACGCGGACTCGCAGGACCAGCTCTTCATCGTGCCGCTGCCGACCGCAGCGCTCGCAGGGCTGATCACGCTCGCCGGCATCGGTGGCGTGAAGCGTCTGCGTCGCAACTGATACGACACATCAAGGTTCTTTCCTGGGAGGGTGAGAAATGAAGAAATCGACGATCATCTGCGCCTCGCTTGCCATGCTTAGCGGCACCGCCCTCGCGGGCTTTGACGCCGAGCACACCGGCCTGACCGGTGTCATTGACGGTGTGCACATCAATAACACCGGCACCGGCGGGTTCATCAACTTCGACTTCGACGCGGGTCACAACAACTTCGTGTACACGGATGTTGGTGGACAGCGCGGCGGAGGTCAGTTCTCGGGTGGGTCGTTCTCGACCTTCTGCATCGAGCTCCAGAACACGCTCGGTGGCTCGCGTTCGTATGATGTCGCCGATATTCACAACTCACCCAACCCCGCTCCCGGTAACGGTGGCGCGCAGTACGACATGGCTGACGAAGCCGAGGTCAATGCTGTGGTCGCTGCCGCGATCCGTCTGGGCTGGATCAACAGCGATCTGTCGGCTGCCTCGGCAACCAACACGCAGCTCGCCGCCATCCAGGGCCAGCTCTGGAAGGTTGTTCTTGATGACGCGGTCGTGACCGGCAACGGCTCGGTCGCCACCGAAATGCTCGCACTTCAGAATGAGATCGCCAACGATCCCAGCGCGACCGTTTCAGGCCTCGTCGCGATGCTCAACTCAAACACCCAAGACCAGCTCTTTATCGTGCCACTGCCCACAGCCGCACTCGCTGGCCTGCTGACCCTCGGTGGTCTCGCGGGTGTCAAGCGTCTCCGTCGCTCCTGATCCCAGGATCTCCATCGGATACCAAGCAAGCGGCCGACACATGTCGGCCGCTTTTTTTATCCAAACGAATGACCGAGCGACTGCCGGACGCCCAGCTCCCACTTGGGGAGTGGGCCGATCAGTTGCTCCGTCGGGCCGATGTCGAGCGTTGAATACGCCGGGCGCTTGGCAGGTCGAGGGAACGCTTCGCTGGTGCACGGGTTGATCTCGCACGAGCGACCCAGCTGCTCTCTGATTTCGCACGCCAGTCCGTGCCAGCTGCATTCGCCCGCATCAGTCAGGTGCCAGGTGCCGGCGGCCCCCGCCAAGTACAGATCAAGCGATCCGCTCGCCAGTGAGCCAGCATTGCTCGGGCGTCCCCGCTGGTCATCGACGACACTGAGCTGGTCACGCGACTGCATCAGTGATCGCATCGTGAGTACAAAGTTTTTGCCCCAGGGAGCGTGTACCCAGCTCGTACGGATCAGCAGGTGATGATCGCTGACCGCCCGGAGCATCGACTCGCCTAGTGCTTTGGATCGCCCATAGGCATTGAGCGGCTCGATCGGAGCGTCGATCGGGTATGGCGATGAGGCGCTGCCGCCAAAGATATAATCAGTCGAGTAGGTGATCAGAAACAGGCCAAAATCGGCGCAGCGCCGCGCGATCTGCTCGACGGCGTGGGCGTTGGCTCGATTCGCACCCTGCTCATCTGATTCTGCGCCGTCCACATCGGTCCACGCGGCCGCGTTCACCACAAGGTCGTACCGATTATCGAGAGCACGATTGATCGACTCAGGGTCACTGAGATCGAACTCCGGGCGAGCGAGCGCCTCATGCTCGATCGACTCGGACCCAAGCAGCTCGCACCACGCACGCCCGACCATGCCGCTCTGGCCGAGCACCAGCACCCGTTCGGGTCTGGTGCGGGGCTCGAGTACACGCTGCCATGCTTGATCGCTCATTTGTGCTCGACATGCCAGGGGAAGCCGGGGAAGGCGTCATGGCTGGCACGCTCCTCGTCGGGCTTGGCCGGGTTGTAGCTGTGGGTGACATAGTACAGCAGCCCCGCGGGGGTGTTGCCCACCGTCGCGGCCCCGTGCCAGAGCGGCGGGGGGATGATCACGGTCCCGGGTCGCTTCTCGCCAATGACGATCGACCATGCGGTGTTGCTGTCCTGGTCATACACGCCGACCTTGAGGTGCCCGACGAGGGCCATCCAGAAGTCGGTCTGCAGCGTGTGCCGGTGCCACGCCTTGATGACCCCGGGGTACTGCACCGAGAAGTTGATCTGCCCCTGGTCGCTCATCACACCCTGCATCTGGTTCATCAGCGACCAGCCACGGTCGTCAGTGAAGTGGGAGGTTGGGACGAACTGAGGTGTACGAGTCTCGAGTGCTTTCGCGTGCGCGTCGGGCAGCGAGCCGCTGAAGGTTGGGGGGGTGGTGGTGTTCATGGTGTGTTGAGTCTCGCGGCAGTTTGGTCGGCTTAGAACCGGGAGTCCCCCGGGTCCGTCTTAGGACTGGCAGGTTGCTTGAGTGTATGGGCACGGATGATCTGCTGCCAGCGCGGCGTATAGATGGCCGTACTCGCTAATGCACCGATGCCGAGAAGGTGAAGAGGGGTAGGAAAGGCATTGAAGAGAATATCGAGCGCAAAGATAGAACAAGCCAGGAGCACACCGATGCACGGCGCCCAGACGGGATCGGTCAGGCTTTCACGCTTGAGTCGAAGAAGCAAGACGAGCGCTGGCAGTGTGGTAAGACACTGCAGCGAGGTCAGCCCGAGCAGCCCGTTCTTGCCCAAGGTGATGCTCGTCCAGCCGTCGACGGGTTCAACCAGTCCGTCATCATTAATCGGTCGATAACGGTCATACCCCCCCCAGCCGAACAAAGGCTTTTTGAGGGCGTGCTCTGAGATGAAGAGTTCCTGATTCAGGCGTGCTTCAAGTGAATCTGCTCGCTGGGCATCGAAAGAGGCGACGATCGCGGTCAGGTCGCCCGGTGACCAAAAATTGGAAAGGCGGACGCTCAGGTAAAGCGAAGGGGTCAGGACCAGCGCGATCAGGGCAATCCGAAGTCCCGTTGTTCGTGTAAATGCGGCAGCGCCCGTACAACCAAACAGGAGTACGAGTGCCCCGAGCGATCGGCACATCAGGGTCGCGATTATCACTAGGATTGAGGGAGCGGTCAAGGCGTGTTTAAGCACGCGGATGGTTCGGTGGTTGGTCAACAGAAACCAGATCGCCACGATCGCACAAGTCGACATCCAGAGCCCGACTTCCAGCCCGTGCCGCATGAAGAGCATGGGGCGGTAGCCTCCGAGACGTTTGGCAGCCTGGAATCCCGATACGCGATACCCGTAGATATCCATATTGAGCTGCGGGCTCATTCGGGACTCCCAGAGCACGAACGGGGTCGCGATCAGGCCAGCGATCACAAACCACTTGGCGACCTCGCGGATGTCGTTCGGGGTGCGGATGTAAAGGCGTCCGATGAAGTACGGTGTTCCATACACGAACATCTGGGAATACACGCTTGAGAGACCGTCGTAGGCACCAAGGCCGTTGGTCACCGATGAAAAGAATGGCGTGATGATCCAGAGGAGCACCGGCACATCGAGCAGGGATGGACGATACAGCATCAGGCGGGAGGTGTCGGTCAGTGCGATGCCGAGCAATAAGGCATATGAGACCGCGTACTCCTTGGTGTACATCGGGAGCCCGGGCAGGTTGATTCCCTGGCCTGGGGGCAGAAAGAGCCAGCCAATGATCACGGTGAGCATCACACCGGGGATACCACGGAAGATACCAACGAGCAAGATGCCCACGACCAGATAGCCAAGCAAAATGGGGACGATGAGGTCGTTGAGCATCCGATCTTGGCTTTCGTACGGGGAAATCAAAGACTCTTCACAACATCGGTTCGGGCGTTACCCGGGTATTGGATTTCAGCGAAGAATGTGGCGATAAACCTTGAATACGGGTGGTTCGGAGCGTCGATGTACTTTGAGGTCCGTTCGGCTTATTTCAGAGAACAGTCGTACGATCACGAACGCCATTTAGGTCGGCATGCGTAGATGGTGGCCGGCCTCTGAGCGGCTCCTCCAAGTTGGTGAGTACAAGCAGCAGCATGAGAGCCCAGCCTGTCCAGCGTGTACTGAATCAAATTCGTGGAGATGGGCTACGCGCGAGATCGATCAGGAGCTCAAGCTGGACTCTGGCCGGCTTTGGCATGCAGCAGGTGCTGCGGCTCGGCTCGAATCTCGTCCTCACACGCCTGCTTTTCCCCGAGGCTTTTGGTTACATGTCGCTGGCTGCGGTCTATATGGCCGGCCTGGAGATGTTCAGCGATATCGGAATCCGCCCATCGATCATCCAGAGCAAACGCGGTGACGACGAGAACTTTCTCAATACCGCATGGACGATGCAGATTATCCGTGGCTTTGTGCTCGCCATAATCGCGTGTATCCTCGCTTACCCGATTTCGACCTTTTACGAAGCACCCGTACTTTTTCCTCTGTTGTGTCTGCTCGGGATGACTTCTGCTATCCGTGGATTCCAGACCACGGGTTATGCCACGCTGAATCGGAAACTACAGCTCGGGCTGCTGACAAAGCTTGAGTTAGTCTCACGCTTCCTCGGGATCGTGACCATGGTCGCGTGGGCCATGATCTCACCGACGGTCTGGGCACTCGCAGCGGGCGGTCTTGTGAACGCCTTGATGCTTGTCTCTCTCGCCCACATCACGATCAATACGCACCCACACCGCCTTCGGTGGGACCGCGAGTGTGTGGGCGAACTCTTCGGGTTCGGCAAGTGGATCTTTATCACCTCGATACTGACCTTCATCGCACAGAGCGGTGATCGTTTCCTGCTCCCGACACTCTTCGATATCAGCGACTTGGGCTACTACAGCCTCGCGATCGGCTTGGTCATGATCCCTGTGCAGATCATGAAGCAGCTCTCATCCAAAGTACTCTTCCCGGCTTACGCCGAGTTGCACAACCGCAGAGACCCCGAGAAACTCAGTGCTCTGATCACTCGGTTTGCAAAGATATCGTTTCCCGTATATCTCTTCCCACTCTTTCTGATCGCATTGGGACCTTGGATCATCTCGGTCATGTATGACCCGCGGTATCAGGACGCGGGGACCATCACCTCAATCCTCGGGGTCGGCGGGTTTTTCGCGATCCTACGTTCCTCTCAGGCCGGCATCCTGCTGGCGGTGGGTAAGTCGAAGCGAGCGATGTTCATCCAGCTTGGAAAGACTATTGCGTACTTCGTGGGAGGCATCTTGCTGGCGAAAGAGTGGGGTCTGGATGGCTTCTGTGCCGGGCTCGCTGTTTCGGAGGCGGTGTCCTACTGTCTACAGAGACTCATGGTCTCCACTGCGCTAGGCAAGCAGGCCGTACGCCTTGATCGAGTGCTGCTGATCCTACTGCTGGTGTGGATCGTGCTGACGGCCTGGTTCTACGGAAGGTGGTGAACACGCATGTCACCCGATTTCATGATCATCGGCGCCGCCAAGAGCGGAACAACATCCCTTGCCAACGACCTCGCTCGGCACCAGGGGATCTTCATCACCGATCCCAAGGAGCCCGAGTTCTTCTGTCGTGACGAGAACTACGCCCGTGGGCTTGCGTGGTATGAGTCCCTCTACGACTCGGCGAAGCCAGATCAGATCAAGGGCGAGGCCTCGCCGCATTACACCGACTACCCGGCCATGCCCCACACCGC
This sequence comes from Phycisphaerales bacterium, assembly GCA_020427395.1. Taxonomy (GTDB): domain Bacteria; phylum Planctomycetota; class Phycisphaerae; order Phycisphaerales; family UBA1924; genus UBA1924. The sequence continues at coordinate 82,322 of JAGQON010000007.1, read as the reverse complement.
CCCCCGGCTGGCTCAGGCATATCCTGAGCTCAAGATGGTCTACATCGTTCGAGATCCCGTCGAACGGGCGTATTCGGGCTGGCTCCAGAAGCTCAAGAACCAGGATCGATGGGGAGGTGATCTAGATGTGCCCCGGCAGTTCTCAGAGGCGATCCGCTCATATCGGCCATTGATCGATATGGGCGATTACAAGCTCCAGATCTCGCGAATACTTGAATACTTCCCGCGTGAGCAGCTCCGTGTGTATTTGTTTGAGGACTATGTCTCCGATCGTGCTGTGATGATCCGTGATCTTGCGTTATTCCTCGGCGTTGATCCCGGGCCGCTATTGGAGTTTGACGCAAAGCAATCGAACGCGTCTGCGGATCACTTCGAGACCAAGGCCAAGAACCGTATGGTGAACCGGATAAAGCAAATTCCCGGAGTGGAAGCGGCCAAGGAACTGGTCCCCGAGAAGCTCCGCAAGGGGGCCGTGCAGGCGTTTTTTCAGTCCCCGCTTGGCAAGAGGGCTGTACAGCAGGCCGAGCCGGACCCGATGAGTGATGAAGACCGGGCATACTTGGTCGATCATTATCGGGACGCTGTCTCATGGCTCGAGGGATACATGGGGCGATCGTTGTCCAACTGGGCTGGCGACAGTGCTTAGGGCCGCGTGTAAGAGAGGAATGCTCGCTTGAAACCGCTGAAACTCAACTGGGTTGAGGGGAGACCAACGCTCTCCGGCGGGATCAAGTCCAATCGACTGATCGCCGAGGCGATGGGACGGCGCGGCCATGATGTCACGATCTCGTTCCTCCCTCCTGCGTTGCCCTGGCCAAAGCCGTGGCGACTCAAGCGATTCATGCATCGCCTTAAGAGGGGAATCGGTGACGAGCATTTTCCTCACCACCTGCGTGAAAGCACCGTCAAGCTTAATCAGATGCCATCACGCCGCCTTGATCCATCGCGCGTTCCAGATGCGGATGTCACCTTCGCGAGCTGGTGGCAGGTCTGGTCGCAGGTCCACGCGTGGCCGGACTGCAAGGGGCTCAAAGTCCACTATGTCCGCGGGCTGGAGACTTACCACGGCAACGAGGAACGCGTGCTGGAGGCCTACCGGCTTCGTGGGCCATGCGTCGTGATCTCCAGTTGGCTCAGGGGCATTGTCGAAGACATAGGGCACGCTCGTGTCGCGTATGTGCCCAACGGCGTCGACTGGGACCAGTTCGACTCGGCACCTCGAACAAAAGCCAGCCGCCCAACGATCGGGATGCTTATGGGGCACGGCCCCGCCAAGGACACGCCGACGGGTTTCGAAGCGATCAGGATCCTGCAACGCGAATTCCCGGATCTGCGGGTGCTCGGGTTTGGTTCCCGCTTGATCCCGCCGCACATGGCCCCTCCGGATTGCATCGAGTTCGTGCAGAACCCGTCGCAGGACAAGATCCCGGAGTTGTATCAACAGGCCGACTGCTGGGTTATCCCCTCAAAGTCCGAGGGCTTCGGTATGCCCGGCATCGAGGCGATGGCCTGCCATTGCCCGATCGTCTCGACCAAGTGCGGCGGCCCAGCCGACTTTGTGCGGGAAGGTGAGAACGGATACCTCGTCGAGATCGGCGATGCCGAGGCGATGGCCGATCGGATCGCGCGGGTGCTCCGCCTGAACAACGATGAGTGGCAACGCATGAGCGCCCGCAGCTACGAGATCGCTCAGGAGTTCGACTGGGACAAGTCGGCCGAGAAGCTCGAGGCCGCCCTCTACGAGTGGCTCTGCATGAAGGAGCAGGGTTCGCGGTCATGAGCGATCATGCAGGTCCAGACTCGACCGCCGTCGATCTCGGCGTGGTGGTGCTCAACTACCGCACGCCGGGCATGGTTGTCGATTGCCTCGCATCACTTGAAGGGCAGATCCACGCCCCAGCCCAGCAGGTCGTCGTCGTGGATAACCATTCCGGCGACGACTCCGCCGATCAGATCCAAGCCGCGATCGAACAGCGCGGGTGGGCCCGCTGGGCTCGTGTGGTCCGCTCACCAGTCAACGCGGGCTTCGCGGCCGGCAACAATGTGGGAATTACGAGCATCAACGCTCGGGTCTATCTGCTGCTCAACTCGGACACGATCGTTCGGGATGGTGCGATCGAGCGGCTCATGACTACGCTTTGCCAGCACCCCGAGGTGCACCTGCTCGGGCCTCGCCTCGAATGGCCCGACGGCACGCACCAGATCTCGACCTTCCGCTATCGCACGCCGATCACGGAACTGCAATCCGCTTCCAAACTCGGTTCACTCGGTCGTCTGCTCGAAGGCCATGTTGTGGCCCACGAGCTGGACGCCTGGGCAGCCGGCCTGGACTGGGTCAGCTTTGCGTGCGTGGCGATTCGGCGCGAGGTCATCGACCGGGTCGGGCTGCTCGACGAGTCGTACTTCATGTACTTCGAGGACATGGCTTACTGCCGCAAGGCGACCCGCGCGGGGTTCGGCATCGCCTATCAGCCAGAGGCCCGCGTCGTGCATCTCCGTGGTGGTTCATCGCCAGTCAAAGAGGCAACGCAGCAACGCAAGCGCCGTCCCATGTATTTCTACAACGCCCGCTCGCACTACTTCCGGAGTTTCTACGGGTTCCCGGGGCACATGGCCGCCAACATCCTGTGGCTGATCGGATTCCTGCTCGGCTCCCTACGCGGGCGATCCGGTGCGGTCCGGCACGAATGGCGCGATATCTGGGTCTCCCCGAAGCACACGATGGGGGATCGAGCATGAAGCCCGACTTCGTCATCATTGGTGCCATGAAGTGCGCGACAAGCACACTGCACGATCAGCTGGCTCGCGCTCCGGGCGTCTCCATGAGCGAGCCCAAGGAGCCGAACTTCTTCTCTGACGAGCCCATCTGGTCCAAGGGACTGGGGTATTACGATTCATTGTTCGCGGAGATGCCGAAGGATGATATCAAGGGCGAGTCGTCGACGCACTATACCAAGCTGCCGACCTACCCGCGGTGTGCCGATCGCCTGCACGAGCACCTGCCGGACGCCAAGCTGATCTATGTGATGCGCGACCCGATCGACCGGATCGTTTCGCAGTACATCCACGAATGGTCGCAGCATGCGATTGCGCAGGACTGCCCGATCGACGATGCGATCCGAAAGCACGAGGAACTGGTCGATTACTCGAGGTACGCGATGCAGCTCTGGCCGTACATCGAGCGGTATGGGAAGGACCGGATCCTGCCGGTTTTCTTCGAGCGTCTGATGGACAATCCGCAGGCAGAGTTCGAACGCGTCGGTCGGTTCCTCGGGCTTGAATCGGGCATCCGCTGGCATGAGCATGATGCGAAGAATGTGTCCGCCCAGAGGCAGCGCATGAACCCGCTGCTCACGAGCGTGCTACGGATCAGGGCGATCCAGACCGTGCGTCGTGCGGTGTTGCCAGAGTCGATGCGTGCAAAGATCCGATCGCGCTGGACGATGAATGAACGCCCCAAGCTCAGCGAGTCGTCCATTGCGTGGCTGCACGAACAGCTTGATCCGGACATCAACCGGCTTGGCGAGTGGCTTGGGCGTTCGATGAACTGCGCAACCTTCAGAGAATGCGTACAGAATGGTTCTCCGCCGGAGTGGAGCCCGGAGGACGCATCATGAGCGGGCAACTGCATGATGTTGGCGTTGTCGCGATCGGGCGGAACGAGGGCGAACGGATTAGACACTGCCTCCGCTCGGCCATCGCGTGCACGGACCGCGTCGTGTATGTCGATTCCGGCAGCACCGATGGATCGGTTGAGTTTGCCCAGTCCATCGGCGTTGAGGTTGTCGATCTCGATACTTCGATCCCGTTTACTGCTGCGCGTGCTCGAAACGCTGGCATTGAGCGCCTGTGTGAGAAGTGGGAGGGTCTTCGTTTCGTGCAGGTGCTCGACGGCGACTGCGAGCTGCGTGACGGCTGGGTGCAGACGGCCTACGACTTTCTCGAATCGAACCCAGTCGCGGGTGTGGTCTGCGGTCGCCGCCGCGAGCGTCACCCCGAGCAGACGATCTATAACCACTTGTGCGATTTGGAGTGGGACACACCGGTTGGTCAGGCCCGTTCGTGCGGCGGTGATGCCCTCTTCCGCCTCGATGCCTTCAACACGGTCGGGGGGTACAACCCCAGCGTGATCGCGGGCGAGGAACCGGAGCTTTGTGTGCGGCTGCGTGCGGCTGGCTATGAGGTCCACCGCGTTGACCACGAGATGACCTGGCACGACGCGGCCATGAACACCATGGGCCAGTTCCTCAAGCGAGCCAAGCGTGCGGGGCATGCCTATGCCCAAGGGGCGCACATGCATGGGAAGCCACCGGAGCGGCACAATGTGAAACCAACCCGTTCCGCAGTGATGTGGGGCCTTTTGTTGCCGGCGCTGGCATTGCTCCTCGCCTACTGGACTTTCGGCCTCTCAGTGGTTGCCTACCTTGTGCTCGTTGCGCTGCAATGGTGGCGCATCCGCCGGTACGAGTTGCGTCGTGGGCGGAGCATCAATGATGCCACGATGATGGCTCGGTACATCATGATCGCGAAGTTTGCACAGGCCCAAGGCGTGCTGCTCTTCCACTGGCGTAGACTCACAGGCAAGCAGGCGACCCTGATCGAGTACAAGGGAGCAGCCCAGGGAGGGGCAACGCATGACTAGGCCGAGGGTGCTTTACATGTCGGGAACCCTACCGGTGCGGTCGGAGACCTTCGTGTATCGCGAGATCCTCGCATTGCGATCGCTCGGGCTTGATGTACGCACCGCCTCGGTCCACGCGCCCACACACGGTCTCGATGACGATGGCCCACTGTCGCAGATGGCAAACGAGACAACCGAGATCTATTCCAAGGGCAAGCTCGCCCTCATCAAGGACATGGCGATCGAGCTGCTGTCACACCCGATCCGATCGATCGGCACGATGACACGGTGCAAGCTCGACGCATTGTTTTCAGGTGAGGTGAAGCTGGCACGCAAACCAAAGGTCATCTGGCAGGGCATGGCCGCCCTTGCGCTGGCGAGACGCGTCCGCGGTAACGGGATCACCCACATCCACGCGCATATGGCCCATGTCCCGACGACGATCGCGATGTACGCCGCCATGCAGCTCGATCTCTCCTTCAGCTTCACCGGACACGCAAACGACCTTTTTCCCAACCGCACGCTCCTGAGCGAGAAACTCAGGCGTGCCGCGTGGGTCAACTGCATCAGCCACTGGCACCGTGGGTTATATCAGTCGATTGTGACACGCCCCGAATCGGACTACCCGGTTGTCCGCTGTGGTGTCGATACCAACGCCTACGAAGCGACGCCCTCGCCTCACGGGGATCGATTGGAGGTGCTCAGCGTCGGGCGTCTTGTCGAGAAGAAGGGCATGGATGTGCTTCTCCGCAGCGCGGGTGAGATCGCCAAGGCGGGCGGTCCCAAGCTCCGGGTACGGATCGCCGGCGGCGGACCCCAGATGGATCAGCTCCGCGAGCTGGTCGATCTCCTCCCGCCCACGGCCGAGGTTGAGCTGCTGGGCGATACCGATAACGATACCGTGATGAAGCTCATGACCGAGGCCGATGTCTTCGCTCTTCCCTGCCGGGTGGCTCAGTCCGGCGATCGCGACGGGATCCCCGTGGTGCTCATGGAGGCGATGGCCCGAGGGCGATGCGTGATCTCCGGCGACCTCGAGACGATCCGAGAACTCATCGAGCACGAGGTGAGCGGCATCATGATCCCACCCGGCGACCAGTCGTCGCTGACGAAAGCCTTGGTCGAGTTGGCCAAAGACCGCGATCGGGTCGATGCACTGGGCATGGCCGCGCGTCGTCGCATCGAGGAGGAGTTCGATCTCACGCTCAACGCGCGTCGGATCCTCGACACCATGCGCGAACGGGGGGTGGCATGAGTCCGCTTGGCAGCAACCGAAGCTACCTGATCGTCACCCCATGCCGCGACGAGGCGGAGTTCCTGCAAGTGACCATCGACACGGTCGCGGCGCAGAGCGTACGCCCGGCCTGCTGGGTGATCGTCGACGACGGCTCTACCGACGCAACGCCCGAGATCCTCCGAGCCGCATGCGAGCAGCACGATTTCATCAAGGTCGTTGGGCGCCAGGACCGGGGCGACCGGGCGGTTGGGCCGGGCGTGATCCAGGCCTTCAACTCCGGGCTCGAATCGGTCAATCTCGATGACTTCGACTATGTGTGCAAGATGGACGCCGACCTCGAACTCCCACCCCGTTACTTTGAGCGATTGATGGAGGAGATGGAGAAGGACCCGGCGCTGGGTGCGGTGTCCGGAAAGATGTTCCTACGACACGACGACGGCACGCTTGAGCACGAGCGCCGAGGCGACGATCACGCCGCCGGGCCCACCAAGTTTTACCGGCGAACCTGCTTCCAGCACATCGGCGGGTTCGTGCCGATGGTTGGCTGGGACGGCATCGACGGGCACATGTGCCGCCTCAACGGCTGGGTTGCCCGCTCAATAATGGACGACGAACTCAAAGTCGTGCACCTGCGCCAGATGGGATCGAGCCACAAGAGCATCATGCACGGGCGAATGCGTGGCGGCGAGGGCAAGTGGCGTCTCGGCTCATCCCCGTGGTACCTTCTGGCAACGGCGATCTACCGCGCCTTCGACCCGCCATATGTCATCGGTGCCTGCGGGATGGTCTTTGGCTACTTCCGCGCCATGCTCAGGGGGATCGATCGCTACGACGAGCCAAGCTACCTGCGACACCTCCGGCGATACGAGTGGCGGGCGCTGCTCAAAGGCAAGAACCGGACAACAGACTGGTATCACGACCAGATCCGAGCCAAGCGTGCGGCGGGGGGCGGATCATGAGCATCAAACGCAAGCCACGCGTGCTCGCGGTTGCATCCGGCGGAGGGCACTGGGTCCAGCTCCGGCGCGTCGCTCCAGCGTTCGAGGGTTGCGATGTCACCTATGTGACGGTCGAGAAGAGCTACCGCGATGAGGTGCACGACGCCCGGGTCAGAATTGTGCTCGATGCAACCCGCTGGAACAAGCTCAAACTCATCGTCATGATGCTGCAGATCACCTGGATCGTGCTGACCTCACGCCCAGATGTAGTCATCTCAACCGGAGCCGCGCCCGGCTTTTTCGCACTCCGGATCGCCGGGATACTCGGAAAGCGTACGGTCTGGCTGGACTCGATCGCCAATGTCGAGGAAGTGTCAATGTCGGGACGAAAGATCGGCCCACACGCGACCCTCTGGCTGACCCAGTGGGCCCACCTTGCCGAGCCCGACGGACCGCAGTTCAGGGGGGCCGTGCTGTGATCTTCGTGACCGTGGGTCATCAGATGCCGTTTGACCGCATGGTCCGGGCGATCGATGAGTGGGCGGGCGAGCACAATCGCAACGATATCTTTGCGCAGATCGGCGACGCCAAGTACACCCCCCAATGCATCGAATGGGTCAGGACGCTCACGCCCGCAGAGTTCAAACAGCGGGTTCAGGCCGCCGACGCCATCGTTGCTCACGCGGGCATGGGCTCGATCCTGACGGCCCTGCAGTACGGCGTCCCGATCCTCGTGATGCCCCGGACTGCCGCCCTGATGGAAACCCGCAATGACCACCAGATCGCCACGGCCAAACGCTTCAAAGAGATGGGGCGGGTCCATGTCGCCATGGATGAGAACGAACTGCCAGCCATGCTCGATCAGGTATCGAATCTGACGACTGGGGAGGCAATTTCATCGCAAGCGTCGCCCGAACTGATCTCGGCGCTGGCGGCGTTCATCCATCGAGCCGATGAAAAACACGAGACGAGGGAACCGGGGGCTACGATATCGGACCCGCCCGGCACATCCAAGCACCTGTGAACGGGGCATGAAATGACGCTGACCATGACCAACCACGCAAACGAACTGAGCGAGAAGATCAACACCAAGGCGGCCGTCATCGGCATCGTTGGCTTAGGCTATGTCGGGCTCCCGCTCGCCGACGCCCTCCACACCGGGGGGCTGCGCATCCTGGGCTTCGATGTTGATCCCACCAAGATCACGAACCTTGAGCAGGGTGTGAACTACCTCAAGCACCTCGGCGCGGATATGACCGAGCGTCTGAGTGAGTCGGACAAGTTCGAAGCCACGATCGACTTCGCCCGCCTCGACGAGCCCGATGTCATCCTCGTCTGCGTGCCAACTCCAGTCGGTCCGCACCTCGAGCCCGACCTCACCTATGTCATCAAGACCGCCGAGGCCATCGGTGCACGTCTGCGACCCGGTCAGCTGGTCGTGCTCGAATCAACAACATACCCCGGCACCACAACGGGCGACTTCGTCCCCGCCATGCTCGCGGCCGCCAAGGCCAACAACCGAGGCGACTTCAAGCTTGGCGAGAATGTCTTTGTCGCATTCTCGCCCGAGCGTGAGGACCCCGGACGCAAGAGCCATACGACGACCACCATCCCCAAGCTCGTGGGCGGCACCGACGCCGCCTCGACGCAACTCGCTTGCGATGCCTATAAGCACGGCGTGAAGGAAGTCGTCCCCGTCTCCTCGGCCGAGGTCGCCGAGGCCGCCAAGATCCTTGAGAATGTGTTCCGCGCCGTGAACATCGCGCTGGTTAACGAGCTCAAGACCGTGTTCGATCAGATGGACATCGATGTCTGGGAAGTCATCGCGGCAGCTTCGACCAAGCCCTTCGGCTTCATGCCCTTCTATCCCGGCCCGGGACTTGGCGGGCACTGCATTCCCATCGATCCGTTCTACCTCACCTGGAAGGCCCGCGAGCACGGCTGCGTGACCCGCTTCATCGAACTGGCCGGCGAGATCAACCGACGCATGCCCGAGTATGTCGTCGAGAAAACCGCCGAAGCGCTGAACGACGACTGCAAGTCCGTCAAGGGCAGCAATGTCATCGTCGTCGGCCTGGCCTACAAACCCAATGTCGACGACACACGCGAAACACCCGCCGCCGAAATCATCGAGCTGCTGGCCGAACGCGGGGCGAAAGTGTCGTATCACGACCCACATGTTCCAAGCTTCCCCAATATGCGTAACTACAAGTTCAATATGAACTCCGTCGCCCTCGATGCGCAGACACTTGGCGAAGCCGACTGCGTGGTGATCGTGACTGATCACGAGATCACCGACTGGGATGCGATCGCCCAGCACGCATCGCTCGTGATCGACACCCGCAACGCCATGAGCAAGGTCAGCAACCCCAAGGCACGCATCGTCAAGGCCTGATCGGGACGATGCCCGGATGAGGGCTCATCAGTGTCCCGCGCAGCGAACGATATGCTGGAGACCGCAACGCATGACCGCCCCAACGGCTCGGTCTGCGAGCGATTTCGTTCCATCGCCAAGCGGTATCCAGATCATGTTGCGGTCTGCGATGAATCAAGCCGGCTGAGTTACACGGAGCTTGATGATCGCTCGGATCGTGTTGCCAGCGCACTCATCGATCGCGGAATTGGCCACGAAGAACCCGTTGCTCTGGCGATCCCCAAATCCTGCGATCAGATCGTGGCACTGCTTGGAATCCTCAAGGCCGGCGGGGCGTATGTGCCAATCGTCGCGAACCAGCCCGAATCACGGCTGCGATCCATGCTGCACGACGCTGGGGTCCGCTTCGCGATCACACAACCAGGCTACCTTGATGAGCTCTGGGGCGAGGGAATAGAGCCACTCTGCGTTACGCAGCTCTGTGCTGAGTCCCACCAAGGGCTACTCCCAGAACTCGACGGCTCATCGCTCGCCTATATCATGTACACATCCGGCTCGACCGGGGTCCCCAAGGGCGTGCTGATCGAGCATGCAGGCATCATCCGCCTCGTGTGCGGCCAGTCATACCTGCCATTCGGTCCCGAACTCACCTATCTCTACGCGGCCCCGCTGTCGTTCGATGTCTCAACGCTTGAGATCTTCACGCCGCTGCTCCACGGTGCCAAGTGTGTCATCGCCCCCGAGGGCATGCCCGACGCAGACCGGATCGCATCGCTCACCGATCGAGAGCAAGTCCGTTCGTGCTGTCTCGCATTCGGGCTGTTTCGCACGCTGTTCGAGGCGAACCCCTCGATCTTCGATCCGATGTCACACATCGCCGTCGGGGGCGAGCGTGTTGAACCGCGGGTGATCGCCGCGGCTCAGGACCGACTCCCGCACGCGAAGTTCGTGAACGCCTACGGCCCGACAGAGGCAACGATGCTCGCAACAACCTACACGCTCAACGAGCGGGTGGATGAAGCCCAAGAGCACATCCCGATCGGTGCCGCGCTCCAAGGCGTCACGACCCATGTGCTCGATGAGGAGCTTCGCCCTGTCTCCCAGGGCGATCCGGGCGAGCTCTGTCTGGGCGGCATCGGGATCGCACGGGGCTACATCAACCGACCGGAACTCACCGATGATCGGTTCGTGACGCTTGTTCACGATGGCCGCGCAGAGCGGATCTACCGCACGGGCGATCGGGTGATCATGGATGACCAGCACCAGCTCATCTTTCTCGGTCGGATGGATGCCCAGATCAAACTGCGTGGTCACCGCATCGAGCTGGGCGAAATCGAGCAGTGCGCCATGCGGCTGGGGTGGGTGTTCGGCGCCGTCGCCTGCGTCATCGAAACCGACGGATCATCCCGTATCGGGCTCCTGATCAAGGTCGGTTCCATCACTCCGGATCTTGATGTGCTGCAAACCCATCTGCGCTCGAATCTCCCCGGCGCGATGGTCCCGGAGCTGATCGGAGCGCACGATGAGCTGCCGCTGAATCGCAACGGAAAGATCGATCGTGCGTTGGCCGCCGAGCTGATCCTCGCCGGCAAGCTGGAGCACGACGCGGATCGCGAGGAAGGGGAGTTGCCGCTCACGACGGAGACGCAACGCGGGCTTGCCGGGTTGATGAGCGAAGTCTTGGGCGTGCCGGTTGGTGCAGCGAGCGATCGGTTCCTGCATCTCGGTGGGCATTCGCTGCGTGCCGTCGTGCTCTGTTCTCGGATCCGCCAGCGGTTTGGTGTGGGGTTGCCGATATCTCGGATTTACGCGCTCGGAACGGTATCAGGTATCGCCGCCGAGATCGATACGGCGCGAGGTGGCTCGCAGCAACAGGATCGAATCGAGATCGGACGATCGATTGATGACAGCCCTGCCCCGCTCTCGCTGAATCAGCAAAGACTCTGGATGCTCGATCGGATCCATCCCAACGACCCGAGCTACATCGTCACCATCCGCTTAGAGCAGGATGGGCAACTCGATCGGTCGGCATTCTCTCAAGCATGGCAGATGCTGTGTGACCGACAGGATATCCTCCGCACACGCATCGTGATTGTCAATGGCGAGCCGATGCAGATCATCGATCGCGCCATGCCGATTGAGCCCGAGTATACGGGCGCTGGATCTGTGGCACCAGAAGAACTGGATTCGATCATCGAGCACGAGTCTGCGCGTGGATTCGACCTGCTCGCGGGCCCCCTCGTGCGCTGCAGGGTGTACGACACCGGCGATCGAGCAAGCGTGCATATCACGATGCATCACATCATCTCCGACGCGTGGTCCTGCTCGGTGCTGCAGAGAGAACTCGCCGAGATCTATCGCGCATGCCTCCAGTCGAGGCCCGCGACACTGCCGGAACTCCCCATCCGATACCGAGATTATGCACGCTGGGAAGAGACCCTCCGTGATCGCCCAGGCTACCAGCACGCCCTGAGCGAATGGGTCGAGATGCTCCGCGATGCCCCAGTCCTGCGGTTGCCCGCCGACCATCCCGCGGTCGATTCCTCATCGAGCACTGGGCTACGAGTCGAGCATAGGCTCGATCCAGTAACGCATAGTCAGATCCAGAAAGCGGCACAATCACTCGGCGTGACACCCTTCGCGTACATGCTCGCCATCTTCAAGGTGTGGCTGTACCGCTTGACCCTCGAGGACGATGTTGTCGTCGGCGTGCCGATCGCCAACCGCGACCGCCAAGAGACCGAGGAGCTCATCGGCTTCTTCATGGAGACGCTCGCTCTGCGCGATCGGATCGATCCCAAGATCAGGCTCGACAACCAGATCCAGAGCATCGCGTCCAACGCGCTGCGAGCATTCGATCGCCGGGAGGTGCCATTCCAGGATATCGTCGGTTCGCTCGGGCTGCAGGGACAGCACGATCGGAACCCGCTCTTCGAGGTGTTCTTCAACTACATCACCACGCCAATGACCGCAATCGCCGGTAACAGAATGCTCGATTTCAGCGAGCACGAGATCGACAACCACACTGCCAAGTTCGATCTGACATGCTATGTGTTCGATGATCCGGATCACCCGCGCATCATCTTCAACGCGCGCAGGGGGCGGTTCAGTTCAAAGACGATTCAGTGGTATCTGACACAATACACCCGGTTGCTCGCGTCGAGCATCGAGCACCTCGGCAAGCCGCTGAATCTATTGCCGCTCGATCTGACCCCAATCTCACCGCCTCACCCGGCACGGGTACCCGCGCCGCAACTCCCACCAGAGGTCCCGGTGCGAGGGAGCATCCCCGACCAGATTGAGCAAGCCGTTCGCTCGCACCCGAGGCGAATCGCAATCCGGAGCAACACCGGCACGCTGCGCTATCAAGAGCTCTGGTCGCAGAGTGGATCGGTAGCGCATCAGCTTCAACGACATGGGCTCAAGCCGGGCGATCGCGTCGGTGTGCACCTGAATGAACCTGTGCAGACCTGCATCGCTACCTTGGCTGTTCTCCGTTGCGGAGCGTGTTTCATTCCGACTGACAAGCTATGGCCAACGCAGCGGCTCGAGCAGATCATGGCGATCTCCGGGTGTGAGTTGCTGCTCGCGGACACGACAGCGGGTCTCGAGTGGTTCGATGGGCGTGTGCTGGTCCCGCAGGCGATTCCTGAAGAGAGCACAGCGCCTCCCGAGCCCATCGACCCAGGACTGCCCGCGTACATCATGTTCACTTCCGGCTCTACCGGGACACCGAAGGGGGTCGTTCAGACGCATCACGCGGTGGTGGGGCATATGCGCACTTTCGCCCATGCGATCGCTCTCGAACCGGGTGCACAACTGCTACAGCTCAGCTCATTCGCGTTCGATGCGGCCATCATGGACATGTTCGCCTGCTGGTTCACCGGGGCAACCCTGTGCGTGCAAGACCCACGCAGCAGCTCGCCCACATCGATCGCCAGCTGGATCAATGAGCACAATATAGACGCTATCCACGCGGCCCCCACGCTGTTGCGATGGCTCCTGGCGCAGCTCGACGAACACGTGGCGATGCCCTGTATCAGCCGGGTCATCCTCGGAGGCGAGCACGCAAGCGATCACGACCTCGATGCGATCGTCTCCTGTTTCCCGAACTGCGAGCGGTTTATCAACGGGCTCGGGCTCACCGAATCATCGCTGACACTCCAGTATCGGATCGATCCGCGTGTGTTCGAAGACCCGCCATCACGCCTCCCGGTCGGGTACCCGGTCGAAGGCGTGCGTCTGCGACTGATCGATCGCCAGGGGAACCCATGCGGCCCAACCGGGCAGATCGAGATCCAGTCGGATCGCATCGCTATGTCCTACATCACCGGGAGAGACGATCAGCCATCCCAGATAGGAATAACTGATCCGGAGACGGCCCTCACGCGTTTCGGCACGGGCGACCTAGGAACGATCCGACACGATGGATCGATCATGCACATGGGCCGCATGGACGATCAGGTGTCAATCCGCGGCTGCCGTGTCGAGCCCAGCGAAGTCGAGCAGGCATTGCGATCACTCGATCTGCTCGAAGATGCCGCCATCCGTGTAGAGTCGCAGGAGACGGGTGAGCAAGCGCTGACTGCACTCGTTGTCTGCGGCGATGAATGCACGCAAGAATCCATCCAATATCAGCTCGCATGCGTGCTGCCCGCGTACATGATCCCGCAGCAGTGGCTCCGTGTGGTCGCCATACCTCGCGTCGGCGGCGGAAAGATCGATCGCAGGTCACTTCTGCAGATTGAGCCGCTGTCGTTCCCGGATCAGCGGGCACCGAAGCTGGGCAGCATTGATCATCAGACCAGAGCCGTGATGCGAGCGTTCGAGCGGGTTCTGGAGATTGAGGGCATCGGTCCCGATGATCATTTCTTCCGGATGGGCGGCAACTCGCTCCGCGCAATACAGCTCTTCACTGCCCTGCGAGAAGTATTCGATCAGGATCTGCCGATCTCGGTCATCTTTCGCGCGCCCACGCCACGAGATCTCCGAAGTGAGTTTGCGCGACAATCAAACGTGCCCCCCGATGGTGCAGGGCTCATCACACTCCGAGAGGGAAGTCAGGGGCATCCGTTCGTGGTGCTTCCCGGAATCGGCGGGCACCCGCTCGGATTCGGGCCGCTGATCGAACGCGTGCAACCATCCAGAGCGGTGACAGGCGTCCAGTACCCCAACGAATCGACACTGGACCATATTGGACGCTCACTCCCCGAACTGGCCAAGTGGGTCATCGATCGTCTCCAACTCGACCCCAACTCAAAGATCCCGGATCTCATCGGCTACAGCTTTGGCGGCTCACTCTCGCTCGAAATCGCCATGCGACTGGCACAAGCGGGGCACACACCAGGTAGGCTCATCCTGCTCGATGCACACCTCCCATTCGGTCTGCCTCGCAAGGGCCACCTTGGCAAGGCGTGGGCTCACTTTGCACGGATTGTCGAGGGACAGGAGCAGTCCCGCCTTTCCTATATCACCGATCGACTCCGGCCGAAGGTCAGCAGCGATGAGAAGCCCACGCAAGGCAGCGATCCCGCGCACCCGGATCTCGCCGCCTACCGCGCGGTCTCGCGAATCAACCGCCAGATGGTAATCGATTACCAGCCCGCAGCGCATTACCACGCGCCGGTGCTGCTCATCCGGGCAAAGCAGCCCGAATGGCTGCGTTTTCACCGCGATGACGGGTTCAACGGTTTCAGCAGCGTCATCGACCCGTCGCTGATCACCCGGGCCGAGATCGATGCCAACCACCTCGACCTTTTCAAAGTGGGCACGGTGGAGCAGATCGCCGCGATGGTCGATCACTGGCTCAACTCCGAGCACGCCTGACCAAGGGCATACCATGCTCCTGCGAAGGGAGCTCCAGCATGCAGCCCATCATCGATATGCGATCAGATACCGTTACCCGACCTACGCCCGAGATGCGCGAGGCCATGGCCCGCGCCGTCGTGGGCGACGATGTCGCTGGTGACGATCCAACAGTCAACAACCTTGAGCAGCGCGCCGCCGAGATGTTCGCCAAGGAGGCCGCCCTATTCGTCCCATCGGGCACCATGGGCAACCTTCTCGCCATCCTCTCGCAAACGCGTCCCGGCGATGAGATCCTCACGCACGATGAGAGCCATATCTATTACTACGAGGGCGGCGGCTACGCGGCGGTCGCCGGCTGCAGCGTTCGCTTCATTCCCGACGACGACGCACCAAAGCGAGGGTTGCTGACACCAGAATCGC
Source organism: Phycisphaerales bacterium (assembly GCA_020427395.1). GTDB lineage: Bacteria > Planctomycetota > Phycisphaerae > Phycisphaerales > UBA1924 > UBA1924. Next base: position 66,924 of record JAGQON010000007.1, on the reverse strand, counting down.
TCGGACGCGTCTTGAGGGGCTCCGATCTCCACTACCCGCGTTCAACTCTCCTTACCATTGAGAACACACACAATCGCGGTGGGGGCGTCGTGTGGGACGAGCCTCTCCGCCAGCGCCTCTGCGAGTTCGCCCACGAGCAAGGGCTGCGTGTCCATACCGACGGCGCTCGTATATGGAATGCCTCGATCGCCTCAGGGGTCTCGCTCCGTGACCTCGCCGCAGGTAGTGATACAGTCAGCGCCTGCCTGAGCAAAGGGCTCGGCTGTCCCGTGGGCTCAGTGCTCGTAGGCGACAAGGAGACGATCGCCATCGCCCGCCACAAGCGCAAGATGCTTGGTGGCGGAATGCGACAAGCGGGCGTGATCGCCGCGGCCGCCTTGCATGCGTTCGAGCACCACCATATTGATCGTCTGACCGAGGACCATCGACGCGCCGGCGAACTCGCCACCACCATCGCAAAGTTCGATCTATTCGACTTCGATCCAACCAGTGTTGAGACAAACTTGATTTACGCACGCCTCTCGGAGGATGCCCTTGCAGAGCGTGGCGATGCCTTCGAGTGGCAGGATCTGCTCGACGAGGTTGGTGTGCGTTGCTACGCCGAGAGCCGCACAACTCTGCGGTTCGTCACCCATCTTGATCTGAGCGATGAACTCATCGCGATGGTGCCCGAGCGTCTGGCGGCATTGGGCTGAATCAAAAAAACGCCGTATCGGCGTTCTAAGAGCGGGAGACGAGACTCGAACTCGCAACATTCAGCTTGGAAGGCTGACGCTCTACCATTGAGCTACTCCCGCGACGCTGCCAGTATAGTGCCCCGGCGCTCCAAAACAACCCGCGTTTGGGGAAAAGCTGGGTCCAGTGGATCACTGGCAGGCAGGAAGCTATACTGTCAAGCGGGATTGGTTCCTGTAGGAGATACACCATGAAATCAACAGCATGTGCACTGACGCTGGCCGCGGCATTGGCGATGTTCGCCGGTTGTGGCGGAGACAAAGAGAGCTCGAGCAGCAGCGATACCAACACCGGCACCGCAGCGCCGCAGGTGGACAACGCCATGCTCGCTCGTGCCAAGGGGAAAGCCATCTTCAAATCGACCTGCGCCGCATGCCACGGCGAGGACGGCAAAGGCCTGCCCAACCTCGGCAAAGACTGGACCACAAGCGAGTTCATCGCCAACAGCACCGACGAAGAAATGCTTGAGTTCATCAACGCAGGGCGTTCGATCGAAGACCCCGCAAACACCACGGGCGTCCTCATGCCCCCCAAGGGCGGCAACCCATCGCTGACAGACGAGGACATTAAGAATGTCATCGCCTACATGCGTTCGCTCGTCGGCTGATCAATCACTCAGTACAGCACGCGAGATCTCGCGTGCACGAAGATCAATGTCAATCCCCGTCCGACGAAATCGTGGCGGGGATTTCTATTGCGCTTCATGAGACGGGTTTGACGAACCGCAGCGCCATGAACAACGGGATCTCCTGGCGGGCAATATTCTCCGCGTGTGCCCGGGGCCCTGGCTCGCTGACTCGATCAGAGACCCATTCCTCGCAACCACTCAGCAACAAACCAGACTTCGCTCCGGCATTGACATAGGTGCTCATCGGGCGATGATGCGTCATCGTTGTGATCGGCGCAGCCCCACGGGCAACCTCGCCCGGGTTCATCACAATCGGCGTGTTGCCCTCGCTCATGTAGCGGTCGATGCGACGGAACTGCACGGGGCGTGCCCCGCGTTCCTCATGCGTCCAGCCCCACGCGCTCGCGCCCATGACACGGAAGGCCGGGTGAGAAATAATCGCAACGAACCGACCGCCGGGCTTGAGCTTGCCCGCCACTCCACGGAATACATTATCGAGTTTGGCGATATTCATCAACGCCATCACGCACACCACGGCATCGAACGGCTCGCTCTCGAGCGTCTCTAGCGACTGGGCATCGTGGACCATGTAGCTCGTACGCTGCGTGGATCGTGTATTCGCGGCCTCGATCAGGCGTTCAGAGACGTCAACCCCGAGGACCTCGACATCCGCCTGATGAACCAGGTGCTCGCTGACGATGCCCTGGCCGCACGCGATGTCGAGGATGCGCTCTCCGGGCTGGGGATCGATCAGGCGGGTAACCCCCGGGAGGATGACGCGTTCGTGATGATCTGAGCCTCGGTCCTGGAGCAGTTTGTCGTACCAACCCGCGACATGGTCCCAGCCCTGCTCGGTTTCTTCTGCCGGCTGAGCGTCAACGCCGGCGGCGTCGGCCGGGGGCTGCTTGCCCATCACAATCCAGAAGGATGCCGGCGCGGGCACCTTGTACCGTTTCATCGAATCGTCTTCTGGATGTGAGATTCGGATCTGGTGTGCGTGCAGCGCCAGGCGATGCAGATCATCGCGGGTGCACTTGTGATCATGATCGCCCACAATGGGGTGATTGATCATCGCCAGATGCTCACGAACCTGCCCAGGCAGATCGGGACGGGCGCGAACCTGCACCAGCGAGAGCCCGTTGCCCGAATCCACGACCCGGATATGCGTGCTGGGCGTGGCGCCCTGTCCGGTTGAGCGGGAAACCGGGGCGGAGACCGTCTCGCCCATCTGGGCCTTCTCTTCGTCAAAGACACCCTCGACCAAAGCGAGATAGGTTGTTTCAGGGTGGGTCTGGTCGCGGGGCGAGTCCTCGGTGTCGCGCATGGAGACAAAGAGCACGCCGCCCGAGCACTGGTCCTCGATGATGTGCGCTACACGCATGCGCCGACGCCGGGCACCGGTCAGTGCGTCGACCATCTCACAGACGGTGGGGGAAGCGCCCCGCAGCACCGGAACGCCGGCGAGCTTGTTGATGATCAGGATTGAATCGTCCTTATAGACGATGACCGGCTTAGGCGGGCGAGGGGCACGGCTCTCACGCTCGGGGCGTGGCCCACCGCGCGGGGCATCAAATCTGTTGCCGCCAAAGCGGGGGGGGCCACCGCTCCGACCTCCGCCCTGCCCTCCAAAGCCGCGGTTTCCCTGGCCCTGATGACCACGATTGCCGCCGAAGCCACCCGGATTTCCCGAGCGTGGGGGGCGCGAATCATCGTGAGATCGCTGTCCTTTGCTGAAATAGCCGCCGTTGCCGCCAGAGCGGTCGGAATGATCACCCGAAGGGCGAGGTGCATCGGAATCATGCATGCGTGGAGTTTCCTGCACAAAGGGTGCGTCGTTGCTGGCACAGCGGGGTGATCTGCTCGATCAGCCAGTTGGCGAAATCGGTCTTGGTGATGATGCCTGGCGTTTCGATCGTGAGCCGGAGCCCACGGGCGGGGTTCCCGATAAGCATGGCCTCGATCGAGTCTGCATCCATGGTTTCCAGCGGGTTGGCAACAATCAGGTCGATGTTCTTGCGTTGTAGCTTGCCCTGCGCCGACTCGATCAACCGATCACGGGGCTCGAGGGCAAATCCGACGAGCAGCTGGTCTTCGCGGGCGTTCTTCGAGCACCCGGCCAGCAGATCCGGCGTGCCTTCGAGGCGGATGGTCATCTCGCCGGGCTTACGTTTCCGCTTGCCATCGAGGTCGATCTCCTCGGGCACCGGGCGGTAATCCGCGACAGCCGCGGCCATCACGAGGGTATCGCAGCGGGGGAGGTGATCCTGGAGCAGCAGTTCCAGATCCCGGCAGGATTGAAATCGGACAACCTCGACCCCCTTGTCTTCGGGGCGAACCGCGTTCGGGCCGAGCAGAAGGGTGACCTGCCAGCCAGCTCGGGCAGCGTGATCAGCAAGGGCGCTGCCGAGGCGTCCTGACGATCGATTGCCGATGAATCGAACGGCATCGATGGGCTCGTATGTCGGCCCTGCTGTGATGAGCAGTCTGGGTGTCGTATCGGCTGTCGTCAAGAAGATCCTCGTTTCCTCGCTACGGGATGGGGTTGGGGAGGGAACACCAGGCAGACTCTGATCGTAGAGTGCTCAAAGGTCGATTGCCGTGAAAATCACCGCCGAGCGGTCTGCTCGTGCATCTCGCAGCGATAGCCCCGGTCTACGCCCCTATAGTGTAAGCCCGTCGATTCACGATCCCCGTCATTGAAGAGGATTGAGCACGCATATGTCAAGAAGTCGCAAGAAGCTGGGTCAGATTTTGGTCGCTCAAGGGGCGATCAATGCCGAGCAGGCAGACCAGGGTGTCAAGCACGCCCAGCAGACCGGGAAGCGTATCGGCGAGGCCCTGATCGATCTGGGCGTCGTGGATGAGATGCAGGTCGTCAAGGCCCTCGCAGCCCAGTACGGCATGAAGTATGTCGATCTGAGCAACGACAAGATCCGCAAGCTCATCGATGACAGCGCCCTTGATAAGTCGGTGATGAAGAAGAACCTCGTGATCCCGCTGGGCAAGTCGGGCGGAAAAATGCGTCTGGCGATCCATGACCCAATGGACCTGGAGATGCTCGACAACCTCCGTTTCCGGCTCAATATGGACCTGGAGCCCATGCTGGCACCCAAGTCGCAGATCAAGAGCTATCTGGAGGCCAAGGACAACAGCGTCACGGCCGGCGGTAGTCTGACCGCCGAGCCCGCCAACCCGGCCCAGCAGGGCGGCTCGCTCGTGACCGATTCAATCGATCGATCGATCGACCGTTCGCTTGATCGCTCGATGGACCGCTCGATCGATGTGAGCAGCGAGGATTCGCCCGTCGTCAAGCTGGTCAACCGCATTCTCGATGAGGCTGTCCGGAACAGGACGAGCGACATCCATATCGAACCGATGGCCGATCGTGTGCGTCTTCGCTACCGGGTCGACGGTGTCTGTGTCGAGCGTGATAACCTGCCCAAGCGCATGCAGAACGCGGTGCTCTCGCGTCTCAAGCTGATGGCGGGCATGAACATCGCTGAAAGACGCATCCCCCAGGACGGGCGCATCAAGATCTTTGTCGACGAGGTCGGCATCGATTTCCGTGTCTCGGCCTGCCCTGCGTACCACGGCGAGTCGGTCGTGCTCCGTATTCTGCGTCCAGACGCGGTGCGGATCGGTCTCTCAAATCTTGGGTTTGAGGCAGAAAACCTCGATACCTTCAACAAGATTATTCGGCGTCCAAACGGGATCTTCCTTGTCACAGGCCCGACCGGCTCTGGTAAGACGACCACGCTGTATTCGGCGCTCGATGTGCTCAACCGCCCGGACCGCAAGATCATCACGGCCGAGGACCCGGTTGAATACAACTTCGATGGCATTAACCAGTGCCAGGTCCGGGAGGGCATCGGGCTTACCTTCCCAGCCATCCTCCGATCCATGCTTCGTCAAGCACCCAACGTCATCCTCGTGGGTGAAATTCGAGACCGTGAAGTCGGTGAGATTGCGATTCAGGCAGCCCTGACGGGTCACCTGGTGTTCTCGACCCTCCACACCAACGACGCACCTAGTGCGATGACCCGTCTGATCGACATGGGCATCAAGCCCTTCCTCGTCGCCTCTTCCATCCAGGCAGTCATGGCCCAGCGTCTGATCCGCGTGCTCTTCAAGAGCAAGCAGCTTGCGACCGAGGACGAGTTGGATCACAAGTACCTGAACCTGATCCGCCTCAAGCCCGAAGACGCTATCGGCAAGGTGTACAAGGCGATACCAACCGACGAGGCGCCGAGCGGGTACAAGGGTCGAAAAGCAATCTTTGAGATGATGCAGATGAACTCCGAGATCCGCGATCTCGCGTTCAATCGTGCCCCGTCATCGCGTATCCGGCGGGCAGCGATCCAGGCCGGAATGACCGAGCTGGTGGAGGACGGACGCCTCAAGGTACTCAACGGTGTCACAACCCCCGAAGAGATCGCCCGAGTGAGCCAGGCAGACTAAGTTGAACCCCATCGCCCGGGTGACCCCCTCGGGCTTCAGGAGTATGAGATATGTCGACAGTTCAGATTGACCGATTGCTCGATACCGTCGTGAAGACCGGCGGCTCGGACCTTCACCTGACGACGGGTCGCCAGCCGACGATCCGACTGCACGGCGGGCTGCGAAACCTCCAGACCAAGGTCCTCGACTCGGACGACATGGTTTCGCTCATGAAGTCGATCACCCCCGAGCGGAACCAGCAGGAGCTCCAGGAAGAGGGCGGAACCGACTTCGGCTTCGCGTACGGCGAGGCGGCCCGGTTCCGTGTTTCGGTGTTCCGTCAGCGTGGCGATATCGCCATCGTGCTCCGCCAGATCCCCAACCGCCTGCTGACCTTCGACCAGATCGGTCTGCCGGATATGTGTAAGGATCTGATCCGTCGACCCCGAGGGCTCTTCCTGGTGACCGGGCCGACCGGTTCGGGCAAGACGACTTCCTTGGCGACGATGATCGACTATGTGAACATCTACATGGATCGCCACATCGTGACGATGGAAGACCCGATCGAGTACTACCACGAGCATAAGAAATCGATCGTCAACCAGCGTGAAGTCGGGAACGATGTGCCCAGCTTCGCCGAGGCGCTGCGTCGAGCCCTCCGCCAGGACCCGGACGTGATCCTCGTGGGCGAAATGCGAGATCTCGAGACGATCGAGGCGGCGGTCCGAGCCGCGGAAACGGGTCACCTTGTGTTCGGTACCCTCCACACGACGGGTGCCGCCAAGACGATCGACCGTCTGGTGGACGCCTTCCCGGTGAGCCAGCAGAACCAGATCCGCGTCCAGCTCTCAACCGCGTTGATTTGTGTGCTCTCGCAGGTGCTTCTCGGACGCGTTGACACCAAGGGCATGGTCGCGGCCTATGAGTTCCTCGTTGTGACCCCGGCGATCGCGAACCTGATCCGTGACAACAAGAGCTACCGAATCGACTCGGCGATCCAGACCGGCAAGAAGTACGGGATGCAGCTTCTTGACGACCATCTCTGGTCGCTGTATTCGCGTGGCATGATCGCGGCTGAGGAGATGGTGGATAAGTGCAAGAATCCGTCGGCGCTGCGTGACAAGGTGCATCAGGCGGGTGGTGTGATTGGTCGTCCAGAGCTTGACGACCCTGAGGCGAACAAGGAACCGGCTGAGTAGTCGAGCATGCATGGCGGCGATTGGGTTTCATTATCCATGTGTCGCAACGCAATAATGACCAAAAACGGCCCCGTTCTTCCCAACCAGTTGTCGATTGTCTGCGAATGTAGAAGTGTGGCTCCCAGCAGCCATCGCGCGGCAATGCCGCATGGAGTATCACGGTATGGACCCATCTGAACTCAAAGGACGCAAGCTCGGGCGTGTGCTCACCAAGTTGCGGGTGGTTACGCGCGAGCAGGTGCATGAGGCGCTTGCGATCCAAAAGGGGCGTACCAATAAGGTCAAGATCGGCGAGATCCTCAAAGAGCTCGGATATTGCACCCAGCTCGATATCGATCGGGCTCTGGCTGGGCAGGCGGGGATGGAGTATGTCGATCTCAACGGGGTCGAGCTCGACGAGGAGACCATCGCGGCCATTCCCGCGGAGAATGCCAAGGCCTACCAGTGCGTGCCGATCGAGTACGACGCCCGGGCCCGGAAGCTCAAGGTCGCGCTCAAGAGCCCTGAGAACTATCAGGCCGTCGACGACCTGCGTCTGCTGATGGGGGCTGATGTGACCGCGGTGGTCGCTTCGCCCAAGTCGATTGATGCCTTGCTTGAGAAGCACTTTGCCAAGGACAGTTCGCTGAGTGACGCGATGAGCTCGCTGGCGAATAATGAGAATCTTGCGGAGCTTGGCAAGCATTCGGATCAGTCAATTGATCTGGACGCGGTGATGGACGCCGCGGGCGATAATCAGGTCATCAAGCTCCTGAACCTCGTTCTGCTGCAGGCGATCCGGGATCGGGCATCGGACATCCACTTTGAGCCATTCGAGAACGAGTTCAAGATGCGATACCGCATCGACGGCGTCCTCTACGAGATGGTCCCCCCGCCCAAGCACCTCGGTACCGCAATCACCTCGCGTGTGAAGGTTATGGCGAACCTGGACATTGCGGAGCGTCGTCTGCCGCAGGACGGGCGTATCGAGCTGACTGTTGGTGGCAATCCCGTGGACCTTCGTGTGGCGATCCTGCCAACGATCTACGGCGAGTCATGCGTTATGCGAGTCCTGGACCGTGGCAATGTTGAGCTATCGCTCGATCGTGTCGGGTTCCGCCCGGATGATCTTGAGCTCTTCAGGAGTCTGATCGCCAAGCCCAACGGCATCGTGATCGTGACTGGGCCGACCGGCTCGGGTAAGACGACCACGCTGTATGCGGCACTTGCCGAGCTGAATGATATTCAGACCAAGATCCTGACGGCCGAGGACCCGGTCGAGTACGACATCGATGGTCTCTGTCAGGTGCAGGTGAACAGCGAGGTGGGTCTGACCTTCGCTTCCGCGCTGCGAAGCTTCCTTCGTCAGGACCCGGATGTGATCCTCGTTGGTGAGATTCGTGACCTTGAGACCGCGCAGATTGCGGTGCAGGCATCGCTGACGGGGCACATGGTGCTCAGCACGCTGCACACCAACGACGCGCCGAGTTCGATTATCCGACTTGTCGACCTCGGTATTGAGCCGTTCCTTCTTACGGCCACGATCGAGGGCATCGTCGCGCAGCGACTGGTGCGGACCCTCGATGCGAAGAGCAAAGAGGCCTATATCCCGACCGAGCAGGAGCTCATGGAGCTTTCGCTGCGTCCGACGGATGTGAAGGGCCGCGAGTTCTATCGCCCGGGTGCGTCTGCCGGTGTCGGCGGCGGCTACAAGGGTCGCATGGCGCTCTTCGAGATCATGACCATGGACGACGAGATGCGTGAGCTGGTCATGAACGAGGCGAGCACGAGCGTGCTACGGAACTCGGCCCGCAAGAAGGGCATGCGGAGCCTGCGTGAGAGCGGGCTGATGGCGATTTATGAGGGCTTGACGACCATCGACGAGGTGGTTCGCGAGACGCTGGAAGAAGAGTAAGCACGGGTGGGCGCGGGTCTGTTTCCCGTGTTTGGAAGGATTGAGTGATGGCGACATACACCTATCAGGCGCTCAACGCCTCAGGCAAGACCCAGAAGGGCACGGTTGAGGCGAACAGCTCGGAAGAGGCGATCCAGCGCATCAAGGCGCAGGGATACTTCCCGACCTCGGTCCAGCCGCAGAAAGAGAAGAAGGCCAAGGGCGCCCCAGGTGCCGATGCGACCGCGAAGAAGCGGAAGAAGAAAAAGGGTGGCGGCTTCTCGATCGGCAAGGTCAAGGCCAAGCACCTGACGCTCTTCACCCGTCAGCTCTCGACGCTGCAGGACGCGGGTCTTCCGCTGCTTCGTTCGCTGCAGATCCTTGAGAGCCAGCAGAAGCCCGGGCTCATGAAGAATGTGCTCTTGGGTGTGTGTGAAGAGGTTGAGGGTGGTAGCTCTCTCTCGGAAGCGATGGGCAAGTTCCCCAAGGCCTTCAACCATCTGTATGTCAAGATGGTCAACGCCGGCGAGATCGGTGGTGTGCTCGACGTCATCCTGCAGCGCCTCAGCGAGTTCATGGAGAAGAGCCAGAAGCTCAAGAGGAAGATCAAGGGCGCGATGGTGTACCCGATCGTGGTTCTGGTGGTCGCGGTCACCATCCTGACGGCGATCATGCTGCTGATCATTCCGAAGTTCGAAGAGATCTTCTTGGACTTCGAGATCGAACTCCCCGGGCTCACGCAGGGGCTGATCAGCACCAGCCGCTGGGTCGCGGGCTCGAACGCGGGGCAGGAGATTCCGGGCTGGATCTTCATGGTCTTCGGCGCTCCGGTGATCTGGATCTCGCTCAAGATCATCCGCAAGACCCCTCCCGGTCGCGCGGCCTTCGATTACCTCCTCCTCTGGTCGCCGATCGTGGGCAAGCTCGTGCGCAAGACGATCATCGCCCGTTTCACGCGGACCATGGGCACGCTCATCAGCGCGGGTGTCCCGATCCTCGAGGCCGTGACGATCACGGCCCAGACCTCGGGCAACTATGTCTTCGAGAAGGCCCTGATGAATGTCCACGACTCGATCCGCGAGGGCGAGACCTTCGCGGTGCCGCTGCGTGAGAGCAAGACCTGTGATCCCATCGTGGTCAACATGATCGATGTCGGTGAGGAGACGGGTGAGATGGACGCGATGCTCCTGAAGATCGCGGATAACTACGACGAAGAGGTCGATGTCGCGGTTGCATCGCTGGTCTCACTGCTCGAGCCGATCATGGTTGTTCTGCTCGGCGGCATGGTTGGCACGATCGTCGTCGCGATGTTCTTGCCCATGATCAAGATGCTCGAATCGCTTTCGGGCTGATCGGAGTTCGTGTGCCCCGACGCCGAGATGGTGTCTGAACCCAGGGACGAGTAAGGAACTGTCAACAAGATGATCAAGCATCGATTCCAATCTGGCAACAAGCACCGCTCGGCGTTCACGCTGATCGAGTTGCTTGTCGTCATCACGCTGATCATCGTCCTGCTGGCGCTGGTGCTCTCGGGTCTGAACCGGGCGACCAAGTCGGGGCGGCGGACTGCGAGCCAGCAGTCGGCCTCGGCGCTGGCCAAGGCCGTTGATCAGTTCAAGCAGGAGTTCGGCTTCCTGCCGCCGCTCGTGCACGATGGCGAGCCGCTGAGCAACGGCGACGACAAGTACCGCCCCGATCCGCTGCCCTCGTTTGATCCCAGCATTTCTCCCAGCGAAAAGGACGGCCCGTTTATTCAGGTCAACGGCAGCTTCTACACATACAACCTGCTCGTCGTCTGGAACGAGGGGCTTGATTTCAACTTCTTCCGCCGGCGCACGGGCTCCGGGAGCGACGCGATCGACCTGCCCAACGGCTCGGGCTGGAGCGATGACGGCGCATGGGATGACCGCCGCTACTCCAAGTACTCGCTCGCGTACTACCTCGCGGGTGTGCTGGGCAAGGAGACCGACGGCGTGCGCGGGCCCGGGATGGCCCGCCCGATCATCGACGGCAGCTTCCTGGGCATCGGCTACCCGGGTGGCATCCGAGAGAAGTACGACCCGTTCATGGATGTTTCGCGTCGTGGTGCCACGATCCGCCCTGACTATGTCGATGCCAACGAGGTCGCGGAGCACGGCGGCAGCGTGGACCCCACGGACCCGCCGGACTATCAGTCGATGATCTCGATGTTTGAGGACTACCAGCGCGGTTCGCTGTTCGCGTTCGTGGACGGGTTCGGCAATGCCTACCGCTATTACCGGTGGGAGCCGGGGCGCTACGAGAATGGACGGCTGGTTGTTGAGAACGAGCTGGATCTGAATATCCCCGCGGTCCTGATCGATCCGGTGGAGTTTGAGAAGGTCCAGAATGATCCTCAGAACCTCAGCGATCCAGAGGTGAAGTTCATCGGTGAAAATTCTCGGCTGCGTGATGCCCGCTACGCGATCGTCAGCGCCGGGCCTGACGGCTACTTCGGGACGGAGAGCATCGAAACGATCGCGGCCTTCCTGCGTCGTGAAGTCCCGGGCTCCAGCCAGGAGCAGGCCGAGCTTCGTCGCGAAGTGTGGGCGGACAATCTGGTTGAGGTGGGCAGCTGATGCGAAGAACACAGAATCACATCCAGCGTCATGTCCTCCGCGCGTTCACCGTCGTCGAACTGCTTGTGGTCATCGTGATCGCGGTCCTGCTGCTGACCATCGCGGTGCCCGCGTTCCGCAACACGATCTACAGCTCGAATCGCTCGCTGGCCGTCAACGCGCTGCAGGCGTCTTCGCTGATGGGTCGCGATGTGGCGATCAACACGGGCAAGGACGGGGCGGTCGTGTTCGTGTACGACCCCGAGGTTCAGCGTATCAACATCATCCCTGCGATCAAAATCGGCACGATCCGTGAAGCCACGACAGCGCCGACGGCCGGTGGCGGCGGTGGGGGCCCGACGGCCTCGCGTTCCGGCGATCAGCCGTACTTCGATCGTGATGTCTTTGTCCCCGCGCCCATCGGCGAGGTGCTCAGTCTTCCTGAGTACTGGATGGTGCGTGGGTACGCGGCCCCGGGACTGCTGCTCGACTACGACTCAGGCGGGAACCCGGCCGCGGCCTGGTACAACTCAGAGATGTACGGGGCAATGCAGGTCAGTTCCGACATCAAGGACGAGGCCCATTGGGTCTTCCCGGAGACCGGCTTCTTTGCCCGCGATTCGCAGGTGAACGGCGGCTCACTCAACGGGCAGCTGACGGCGGTTGATGACAACGCGCCAACAGCTCGCCAGTCGTTCATGATCCGCTTTGATGCCCGCACCGGCGCGGTGAGCCGCGATACGCGTTCGGCGCTATTCATCGATCCTCGCAACAGCAGCGAGCGTCCGTATGGTGATCGTCCCACGCCGAACCAGCGGACGCTGCGAGTCGACCTGGCCGACGACCTGGAGGTCTGGGCCTCACGGCTGCTGGATTCGGCGGACCTGACGGGTGACGGTATCGCGTACGGGCGTGACGACGGCACGCTGCGCGAGCAGCTCATCGGGTCTGCGAGCAACGACACGATCCTGGTCAAGCCGGTGACGCGTGTGGCGCTCTATGACGAGCAGAAGCTCGCGCTGGCCTTGAATGCTCGCGGGCTCAACATGGACACGAATACGCTCTACATGCCGCACGATCAGGGACAGCGTGATGTGGACATCAAGCTTGATGAGACGCTGTATACCACAAGTGTGAATCAGGACGAACTCGCCGAGCGGATCAATCAGTGGATCAACGGCGACACCAACGGCGATGGCATGATCAACTTTCTCACGGACGAGCCGGATTCTCGCCTCTTCCTCGTTCAGTCGTACACGGGTGAACTCAAGGAGGTGCTGCGATGAACACGGTTCTTCGTCAGCGTGACAGGGCGGGCTTCTCGCTCGTCGAGGTGCTGATCGCCGTGCTGGTGCTCGGGATCGGGATGCTCGGTCTGGGCGCGGTGTTCCCTGCGATCATCGCCGAGCAGCGCGACTCGTTCGCGGTGATCGAGGGCGAGAACGCGGCAGGGTCCGCGGAGGCGATCATCACGAACCCTGAGATGGTGGATTTTTCACTCGTCGATGAGTCATTCAATAAGTTCCGCGATGACCCTGAGTATCGATACGAGTATATGTGGGCTGTTCCTGACTTCAGTTCAAGTGCCTACGACTTGGGTGATGTGCATGTGCCCGGGTTTAACTATGTCACGGGTCTCTGGACATATGACATCAATGGGGATCTCTTTAACGGCGCTTCCGGTAACCCGACAGCCGCTGATGTATATGTGTCACAAATTCCCATGTCTTCGCGTTTGTTCCCGCAGCCTTACTCGGGCAAGGACCCAAAGTATGTTTGGGACCTAGCACTTCGTCGCGAGCCGAGTGGCGATCGCTTGCAAGCGGCGATCTTTGTTCGTCGTGTTGATGCTCGCATTCGTGTGCCTAGAGGATTTTCGTTGAGTCATGTTCTCACCGGTGGCGGCGGGATTGATCCTGAGCAGACTAGGCTGCCTGTCGGGATTTTCAGTGATCCCGGTGATCCGAGAAGTGGGTCGGTCTCGGTTGATGGTGGACCGAGCGATATGGTCTTCTACGGCGCCATTCAAGCACTAAAAGTCGAGGTCCATCCGGAACATCTCGACTGGCTGATTTTCTCCGATGGGCGCAGCGATGCGTCAGTCAATAAATCCATCGAGTTCGCAACAGAGATTGGGCAGAAGCTCGTCGACAATACTGGAGTGGTTCGCACGGTCATTGGTGCACCTCAGTTAGCGTCAGGTGATCCATTTCAATCTCTCTTGGCCAGTAATCGGGCAGTTGTAGTTGATCCTCCATTTTCGGCGAGTAACGCTGGTGGAGAGGATACCGATCAGGCATACCCCGATACCGCAAACTCTAGAATGAGTGACTTTGACGACGAGCGAGCGAGCTGGGTGCGGCAGGTGATCTTCACGCCGCGTATCCCGGTGGCGGTGCGCATCGTGACGCTGGAGGAGGGCTCATGATCCAGCGTAAAAACACAGCACGAAACGCGTTCACTGTCGTCGAGATGCTCGTCGTGATCGGGATCCTGGTCGTGGTTTCACTCGGCGTGGCGACGATCTTCCAGAGCATCGGCGAGACCGTCTCGCGAGGTCGCAAGCTCTCGCAGCTCAACCAGTTCGCGGCCCGTATCGAGCGTGTGATGCGTGAGGATTTCGAGGCGATGACCCGCGACGGGTTCCTCGTGATCGTCAACAAGAACGCGAACTTCGGGCAGGATGTCCAGCTCTACCGCGGCGAGCAGGCCAATGTCGACGAGAACCTCTTCCCGGGTTTCTCGGATGACTTTGGTCGGATCCGCCGCAGCGACGAGATCATGTTCTTCGCACGGGGCGACTTTGTCTCGCAGCGTCGGGCGATCTCTCCCAACATGATCCCGACCTCGAACGAGGCGGCGATCTACTACGGGCACGGGCAGAAGCGCCGCCCGCAGATCGCGACCATTAACGCGTCCAACTACTACTTCAACCCGCAGCCGTGGGACAACAACTTCGACAACGCCATCGATACACGCCTGGGCGTGACGACCAACGGCTTTGTGAACCCCAACGAGTTTGCCCGCGACTGGTCGTTGCTGCGGCATGTGACGCTGCTGACCAACCCCGCGGGGCTCGGGCAGCAGGTGCCCGGCGAAGTCTTCGGGCGTGAAAGCAGCGACCCGCTTGAGCGTCCGCTGCTTCAGGACTCGGCGCGGCAGATCGCGCTGCAGCCCGCGGCTCGCAGCATGTTCAAATCCCTCGACGGCAGCCTGCGGAACAACCCCGGGCCGATCAACCGCACGCTGTACGATGTGGCCCTGCTGGGGCTGGGGCAGCCGACCTCGCCCGATTACTATCCGATCAACCATCGCATGAGCGGCGTGGTCGACATCGTCACGCAGGACCTGGCGACGATGCGGACCGAGCTGCAGGCGCTGGCGACGGTGCGTGAACCCTCGTTCTACATGAACTTTGATACGGTGTACGGGCAGCTTCCAAACCCGGGCCTGCAGAACGGCTTCACCACGCGTGATAACTTCGAGACCGAGTTCTACCTGAATCCAACAACGCAGCCCCGCCCGAGCGATGCGCTGACGCTGGACCTTGGGCGGATCACCGGCAGCGGCAACTGGAACACGGGCAATGTGATCCACATGCGTCAGGCACGCCAGTGGATGATCGATGCGCTGCCCAGCGCGTGGCGTGTGCCCTCGGGTGTTTCAGCGCCGACTGCCCAGGACTACTTTGGTGGTATCCGCTACGAAGAGGTTCCCACGCGACTGCTCTTCGATGAGGATGAGTTCCCCAGCAACGACAACGGGAATCTCCGTCGGGCGTACGCCGAGGCGAATCAGGAGATGCTCGGCTCGTCGGTCTTCGTGCCTCGCTGCACCGAGTTCGTTGTGGAATGGTCGTACGGGTTCGTGAACAACGCCCTGACGAACGGGAACCCCGACTTCAAGCAGCTGCGGTGGTACGGGCTCGACCGGTATGTCGACTCGAACAACGACGGCAAGATCGATCAGAACGATGCCCGCGCGGCCGTGCCCTATACGCAGCGTGCGACCTCGCAGGCGGGCATGGACCCAGCGACAACGCGCAACCGCATCGTTGGGCCCGATCCGCAGCTTGTGGTAGGCAAGAACCGACCGGGCTCGTTCGGGGTCCCGGCGCCGCTGAGCCCGGACCAGGTCGAGATCGCGTGCTTTGGCTTTGCGACCCGCCCCGGTGCGAGCGCAAGCACGGTGACGGGCTCGTATTGGCCGTGGCCCAAGCTGATCCGGATCACGATGACGCTGGGCGATCCGAGCGACCGCGATGTCGAGGAGACCTACCAGGTCATCTTTGAGCTCCCGCAGCCCGAGTGATGCTGCCCGTGAGCATCGGGGTGGGGGACACAGACAACCGGGGACGCCCAGCAGGGGACGCCGCGAGCGCCAAGCGGCAGGTGGCTGGGCACGAATCCCTTGAGGCGCAGATCACCCGGACGACGGGTGAGGAGATATAGAGCTATGAGCAAGAACACGCGAAACGAACGAATCACGGCACTGGCGCTCCGATGCTCGGCCGGCTGCGCGCCCGAGCGGCGCGGTTCGGCGCTGCTCATCGTGATCGGCACCCTGGCGCTCGTCGCGGTCTTCGCGGCGGTGTACATCTCGATCGGTCGCACCGATCGCCGTGCCGCCAACGCGCTCAAGACTCGTAGTGAGCAGCGCGACCTCGCGGTACAGGCCGGCGACTACTTCGCCGATGTCATCGCCCGTGATCGCCTGGATATGTTCGTGCAGTACGATGTCAACGGCGCTCCCTTCGGCTCGCGCGAGGTGACGGATGCGTTGTACACGGACTGGACGCGGATCAGTGAGGGCAATCTGAGCAGCACGGCCGATCTGGCCAAGCTCTTCACCCCTTGGGGCGGACCGTACCTCATGGATGGGCGTTCTGGCGGGCTGACCGCAACGACGGACTTCCGTGTCGCCAGCGACCCCTGGCTCGCGGCCACCACGCCGACCTACCTCGGCTTCCCGGGTAATCCAGTAACTGATGAACGCCCATTTGGTACACTAATCCCATTTTCAGCTACTTGGCCGAATGGTGGAAATTATCTCGATAATCGCGACTGGCTGCAGATCTCCAACTTCGCGCCAGACGGTCGACCGGTCAACCTGTTCAACCTGCGTCCCAACGCCTCACCGGTGCGCACCGGCACGGTGGCCCAGAATGTCGTCGGCGGCTTCGATTCCGAGCCGGGTGTCGGCGAGTCCGATCGCGCGACCGATGGGCGTCCGATCCGGCGCATGAGCAACTATCTTTCGCTTCTGCGCGTCGCGGACCCGGGGAACCCGCAGAGCCTGCTCCAGGCCTTCGACCCGGCGACCGGCGGTATCTGGGTGCCGGGCTACAATGATCCGCAGACGGGCATCATCACCGGCAATGATGTGTACAACACGCCCGCGGTGTGGACGATGTACCAGCGGTTCATGTATATGCCCATGAACCAGCCGTTCACCATCTACAACCGCAACGGCACCGGCGAAGAGGCCACATGGGCGGACCCGGACTTCCCGGCCTATCAATACGCCGACGCGGACGGCGACGGCTTCGCTGATTCGCGATGGTTCGAGCTTGTGACGGCGCGAGACGCCAACGCCGCGGGGAACGCTCGCCGCGACGATATCGCCCGCCTGTTCGAGCAGGACGACATGCGATTTTTCTTCGCTGCTCGGGCCGTCGACCTGAGCTCGATGGTCAATGTGAACACCGCGACGGACCAGCTGGTGCAGCCGTCGGTCGAGTACCCGATGGGCAGCTCGCCCGCGGAGATCGACCTTCGTCGCTTGCTGACGATGCAAGATACTTCCCGCGATTTTGCCGCTTCCGTCCCACAGGGTGGCGTTGGTATTCCTTTATCTTTGAGTGTTGCACCTAGACCTACTACAAGTTTAGATTTTGCTGAGTATTTTTCATGGAGGCTTGGAGGAAGAGGAAACGATTTTCAGCGTAATCCTCAAGACTACATGTACTATCAAGCTACTGATGCAGCGAATCCGGCTTCGAGAGACAACTATCGGATTGATTCAAATGCCCCCGCGATGCTTATTGGGCGATACGCTTACTCCGCTCTGCGTCGGGCGATCAACCTCGGCGGCTCGCTCAATAACAACTACACGGGTGTCAATATCGAGCAGGGCGGCACCGTCGATACGAGCGATCCGGCGCAGCTCTACCAGTTTGAGGGCGACACGGCTGGCAATCAACCTACGGCCATGGATCGCTATCAGGGCTACCTGGCCGCGGGTCGCCAGTACACCGCGTACAACGGGCTCAACTCGAGCGTCGGCGGGCTCTTTGGCATCGACGACCTCGCTGAGATCCTGACTTACCACGGACTCAACGATCCGGACTTCACCAGCCGACTTGAGCGGGTTATGGACGGTCGTTTTGACAGCACGCTTCCTAGTAGTAACGCTGATCCTCTTCAAACACGCCGTCTTAGCCCATTACTGAGCAATCGTGATATTGATTTAGACAGATTCAAACATGGTAGAATTTTATCTAAAACGCCTAGCGCAACACAACAGGGAGATATTTGGTTAGCACCAACAGGTGATCCAGATGGGGCGGTAACTGATACTTCGAGAATTGGTGAGATATCACCTAATTCTTTGGCCCTGATGGCCTTGACGCCACGTAAGCGGATGACGACACTCAGCGGCTTCTCGGGCATCTCCCCCGACAACGCCCGTCGCGTCTCGCTGAGTGATTATGTTGATGCCTCGCTGCCGCGTGTGCTCGCGGATACCGATGCGCTGTTGCCGCTCTCGGGGCTCATGCAGAACCCCTTCGAGCTGTTCAATGTGTACGCCAAGTCGCTGGCCGGCGAGCTCGAGGACATGCGCCAGATCGCTTCGTGGGACACCGACATCTCGATGCGTGACCAGTTCGCCTACTCAACCCTCTTCTACGGCCACCGCGGCCCCGAGCTGGCCCTGCGCATCGCGGCCCACAAGGCCGTCAACACCGCCGATCTGATGGATTCTGATCAGGAGCCCACCGTCGCGACAGTGATCCTCGATAACACCCGGCGTGCGGAGCTGGAGAACACCAGCAACTTCCCCGAAGACTTCGAGGATGCCAACCCGGGCAACCCGTTCTACCGCGACTTCCCGGGGCGCGCCTCGGGCGTGTATCTCGACCCGGCCGCAAACCTGTTTGACGAAGCCCCGCTGGCCGACGGCGAGCTACCGGTGAATCGCCGGGCCGTGAATGTGTACGGCATGGAAGCGATGCCGGTGATCACGGAGGTCGCGAGCTTCTATGTCTATACGGATAGCCCAGTAGATCTCGCTGCAGGGGATAACGATGCGGTTTCGCAACGACCCGCAGTACGCGCGAATGGTCTTGTTGGGCCGCTGCCCGACGAAATCAGGCGCATCACCATTGACGGTGATGTTGATTATGGCAATCCCGATATGCTGATGCAGTGCATCGCGTTCCAGCTTTATAACCCGTGGGATGAGCCGATCTCGCTCGGCGGCGTGCTCAAAGATATCAAGCCCAACGGGCAGACCACAACGCTTCCGATCAACAACGGCGATCCGCTCACGCGCATGCGTGATTTCAACGACAATACCATCATCGATACATCGACCGGGCAGTACCAGTTTGGGTACTACATCGAGTGGAATGGGCACTTCTTCAAGCTCGCAGAGCTTGAGCGCTACTACCCGCCGGCCTCAAGCCCGTTCAATCGTCGCAGCAACGACAACAACCTGACGGGTGCGTCGAACCCCGCGATTGATTTTCCAGTCGATGGCGGATATTTGGACCCGGACCCGACGAGCGGGTACTCGGACTTCGTTTCTCGCAATGTGGTTTTGCAGCCCGGCGAAACGCGGGTTTTCTACGCGATGGGTGACCACCGCATGGTCACTGCGGCGACACAAACACTTCAGAGCAATCTTCTCATCGATCAGCGTTGGTTTGATGCATTGGAAGGCAACCTCGCATTTGATTTCGATGATCGTCCCTGGACCGATGTGACAACCGATGCCAATACCGACGGGGTCCCTGACTTTGATAATGATCAGGACGGGCTCGCGGACGGCAAGGATGCACGCGGCTGGACCGGCCCCGCGCAGGAGTTTGCTGAGAAGCAGCTCTCTCCCGCGATCAACTCGCCGGTGCTCGTCCACCCGATGAACCCCCAGACCGGTGAATATCTCGATACCGAGGTTGCGGTCTACAACTTCCTGCAAACGCCTGGTGACATCTCGACCTTCAGCCAGCTCACCGGCACCACGAACCGGGTTGATCCGAACGAGGTTCGCCTATGGCGCAAGATCACGACCCCCGGTGAGGAAGAGAACGACCCCGGGTTCTCCAACCGCACGACGGAAAACCTGCTCCATAATGACCTGCTGGTTGATCGCATGAACATCAGTGGCACAGGTGTGGCTCAGCCGCTCGCGGCGGGCGATAACGAGATCCAGGGCACTGCTTCGTTCCCTGAGGACTACCCCGCCACGCAGGCCGAGGTTGATGCGGGTGTTCGCAATGACAACACCGGTTACACACTGATGCGTTGGGCGAGCACGCGTCGGCGCAAGTCGGCTGATCCGATGTACAAGGGCGACAACTACCAGCCCAACACACAGGAAACCTCACAGATCCGCGAGTGGTTGCTTTCGAGCCGCGTGAACTTCGCGGATTCGGTGATCAGTGTCGATAACAACATCGACGCCAACCCGCCGACAATCGAGGAGTTCCGTGAGGGTGTGACTGTTGCGGATGCAGCAGATGACATCTTCTACGGGGACGACAGCGCGACGGTCTCTGATTACGAGTACTGGCGATACCTTGTGACCATGTTCCAGGGGCCGTCGGTGGTTGTTACAGTCGATCAGGCACCATTCGTGAAGGATGATCTCGACGCTCGCTACCCGAATAACGGTGCCGGCTCAGAGGCGAAGTTTGATGATGGCAGTGGGGGCATGTGGACGCACCGTGATGGCAGCACCAAGCTGCATCATTCTGATACGATGACTGATCCCGAGATCGACATCGACTACGACCCAACCGCCATCCGCCCGCAGCTCCCCTCATCCAACGCGGTGAACGGAGCACGCCCGCGCCTCGCCGACCTGCTGCTCTCGATGGGCATCGGCCCGACCTTTGCGCCCAGCAGCCCCGGCTCGCTGGACGATGCCGTGGCCGAGTACCACGCCGAGGAATGGATCACCTTCCCCGAGGCGCTGGCGATCGCGCTGGGCTACGAGGACCCGAGCCCGAACCCGGGCACGCTGGCCGCGGACAGCATCTGGGCGGATACCTGGCGTCCGAGTACCGAGGAAGACCAGCGTCTGTTCGATGCGGGGCGCCTGGCGATCGATCGGTTCGTGCCGTTCGTCAACAGCGACCCGGGCGAGGATCCCAACGAGTTCGATCCGGGCAGCGATGTGCTTCGTGGGGCGGGCGTGCCGCTCGCGGCCGGCGTGGTCGATCGCGCCCGCGCGATCTCGGCGATCTCACGCGTGACCGATCCCTCGGGCTCGAGCGCTGACACGCCCGAGTACCTGCTCACGCACGCCACCTTCGGCACGATCAACATCAACACCGCGCCGCTCGAGGTGCTGCGTCTGCTGCCGGGCCTGACCCCGAGCCGTGGGCAGTATGTCAACACCGCTGGCACGACCACGACCACCGATGAGTGGTGGGGGAAGCTGTATTCAAGCGGCAGCAATGATCTCACTGCCAATGCGAATCTGCCGAATCTAGATACAATCGGTGATTCCACGAATCTCAATATCGAGGAGAATCCCGATGTTGCCGCAGCGATCGTTGCGTACCGTGATCGTACATATGCAATCCCGAATACAGCTGCCCGCCCTGAGCCAGTGACCAATGGGGGCTTCTTCTACTCCATTGCTCCAATGTTCTTGAGCGCCGAGAGCAGCAATCTGCCCACGATTGCACAGAACATGATCGGTGAAGTACCACCAATGATGGACCCTATTGGCGGCAACTTCTCAATGGACCGCGAGACCTTCACGGGCATCGATGGGTTGCGCACGACGCCCGGCTTCGGATCGCTCGGTGAGCTCCTGGCCGTGCGCTTGGACCCGGAGTTCAATGGCGGTGGTAATAACGCAGATCGGTGGAGATTACTACGCCACCTTTCCATTGACCAGCTCGGCTACGACGAGCGGGCGCAGGGCGTTGCACCCAACGCGAACGGAGACCCGGTGACGATGCTGCCCGAGCTCTTCGGCAACTCGATCCCCGGCAACACCGTGGACGACTACGCCGAGAAGCTGGCGATCGCCAACGGCGTGCTGAACCTGATCAGCGTCCGCTCTGACTACTACGCCGTCTGGTTCGTCGTGCAGGGCTACCGCGAATCGGATGTGGCAAACCTCCGCCCCGAGGACCCGCTGATCCCGTCGCTCCAGAAGAGGTACATCATGGTCGTCGACCGCTCCAATGTGGTCGAGGCGGGCGACAAGCCCCAGATTGTGCTGCTCAAGGAGGTCCCGCTCTGATCCGGGGCGTGCCCCGGGCACCCGGGCGGTCTACAGTTGAGCCCGACAGAGAGTAGCTCAGCTTGGTAGAGCGTCTGGTTTGGGACCAGAAGGTCGCAGGTTCGAATCCTGTCTCTCTGATTGATTCCCACAAGCGTGCGTCGATCGCACGCTTTTTTCATGGAATCGCAGATAAACCTGTCAGGGAATAAGTGTGCCCGCGGTGAGCACGCACACACGCATTTGGATAAGGTGTGAAGATGCCCAGCGGGACGGCGAATCCGAAAATGCGGGGGGATGATCACGAGCCGGTGCTCGCGATGAGCGCCCCCACGCGCCACCGCGACAACCCGCTGACCCGCTCCGTAACTGGGATGATCGGGTTCGCGGTGCTGGTGCTGATGTTCCTCGCCTGCCTTGGCACCCTGCCGTGGACGCTTGGCACGGCCGTCGACGCGAGCGGGCAATCGATAGGCGTTCCCCGGTACGACGCGGGCACCCCGATCGAGGGACGCCTGCCGCCCGTCTGGGTGCCATTCGATGCGCACGATATCGAGCGTGCGAATCAGGCCGTGGACCGTGAGGAACTGGCACAAGTCGCCGAGGCCAACGGGCTGACGGTCGATGAACTGCTTGAAGGTGAGTCCGGCGAGCGACTGGAACTCATCAAGCCGCTCTGGCCAACCTATGTGCTCGGCTCGGATCTGCTGGGGCGATCATTGGCGATCCGTCTGCTCGCGGGCGGTGGCATCTCTCTATGCATCGGTATCGCCGCGGCGCTGCTGAGCGTGACCATCGGGACAATCTACGGTGCGCTGGCCGCGTACATCGGTGGCAAGGTTGATTCGCTGATGATGCGGATCGTCGATGTGCTCTACGGACTCCCATACATCCTGCTGGTGGTGCTGCTCGCGGTGGCGAGCAACGCGATGGTCGACGAGTGGGTGACACGGGCCAAGGCCAAGGAAGACTGGATGCGCTCGCAGGTCGTCGAGCGGCACGCGCTGCGGGGCGAGACGATCACGCGATCGGACGCGACCGAGGAACTGGCACGCGACCCGCAGCTGCGCGAGGATCTGCTCGGCGAGGCGAGCGTTCGCTACCCGGCCCGCGATCTATCCGTCGGCAAGCGCACGGCGCTCGATGTCGTGACTTTGCTGATCGCGATCGGCGGCGTGAGCTGGCTGACGATGGCACGCGTGATCCGTGGGCAGGTGCTGAGTCTGAAGAATCAGCAGTTTGTCGAGGCCGCGCGAGCGGTGGGGAGCTCGCCGGTTCGTGTGTTTGTTCGGCATCTGCTCCCGAACCTGATCGGGCCGATCGTGGTGTATGCGACGCTGACGGTGCCTCAGGCGATTCTACAGGAAAGTTTTCTGAGTTTTCTTGGCATCGGTGTGAAGCCGCCGCTTCCCAGCTGGGGCAACCTGGCCGCGGAGGGTCTTGGCGAGCTCAATACCTACCGCAGCCACTGGTGGCTGCTGTTCTTCCCTTGTCTTTTGCTCGGGATCACGCTGCTATCGATGAACTTTGTGGGAGAAGGGCTCCGCGAAGCGTTCGATCCCAAGCGATCGAGATGATAAACTACCTATCCCGTTTTCGGGGACACTCGTCCCCTCGTCCACGCAAGTGAGAGTTGTCTATGCAGAACAAGTTCGGGTTGAAGGATTTCGTGCTCATGGTCTTGGTTATGGTGGTCGGCGTGCTGACCTTCATGAACATGAAACAGGGCGATCGTCAATGGAAGCAGAACCAGGACATCGTCTCGAAGGTGGGCAGTGTCGAGCAGCAGCTCGCCAAACTCGAACGCAAGATGCAGAGCGGCAGCTTTGTGGCTTCCAATCAGAACTCCGGCGGCAGCTCGCGGGGCGACACAACCCAGGCCCCGTCAGATTCGCAGCGCGATGAGAGCTGGGCCCGCAAGGACACCGACGCGCCCGTGGAATGGCAGCCCCCTGTCGAGTTCGCTTCATCGCCCTACGACATGGAGGGCTACCGGCTCGGTGGCGAGTTCACCGAGGTATTCGAGGCCCAGCCAAGCAAGCTGACCCCGGTCCTGGGTGAGGATGTGTACGCCAGGCGCGTTGATGATCAGGTTTGTGAAACGCTCGCCGACTTCAACCCCGAGACCCTCAAGCTCGAGGGCACCCTCGCCGAGGCGTGGCAGTACGATCCCAACGGGTACTGGCTCCGCGTGAAACTCCGCGAGAACATCCACTTCTCCGACGGTGTGGAAATCACGGCCGAGGATGTCGTGTACTCGCTCAAAGATTACATCAACAACCCGGAACTGGAGACCGAGTCGCTGCGTTCGATCAAGACGCAGATCAAGGACGCCACGGTCATCAGTGAGAAGGTCGTTGAGTTCGAGTTCAACGAGCCCGACGCCTACAACCTGCAGGCGGCGCTTGCGTACTACATCCTGCCCAAGCACTTCTACTCGAAACTCACCCCGGCTCAGATCAATCAGGCAACCGGATTGCTTATGGGGTCCGGGCCGTTCAAGCTCGACAACCTCGACATCGACAACCAGTGGGCACCCGGGCAGGATGTGGTGCTGGTGCGCAACGAGCAGTACTGGGGCCCCAAGCCAGCGCTCGGCTCGCTGCGCTTCCGGACGATCACGGAGGACATCGCACGCCTCACGGAGTTCCGTAACGGCAACGCGAGCATGATCCGACCCAGCTCGCCGCAGTTCACGGAAGTCTCTCGCGAGCCAGGCTGGGATGAGAAGGCGTACTCGCTGAACTGGGTCAATATGCGATCGGGATACTCGTTCATCGGCTGGCAGTGCGGGCTCCGCAACGGCAAGACGCAGACCCCGTTCCATGACAAGCGCGTCCGTCAGGCGATGACGATGATCCTCGATCGCCAGCTCATCATCAACGACATCTACGACGGTATCGGCGAGATCGCAACCGGCGCGAACAACCCGCCCTCGCCCGCATCAAACCCTGAGGTTACGCCGTGGCCATACGATCCCGAGCGTGCCAAGGCACTGCTCAGGGAAGCAGGCTGGGTCGATCGCGACAACGACGGCATCCTTGAGAACGAGCGGGGCGATGAGTTCAGCTTCGAGTTCACCCGAGCCACGGGCGGGCAGACCATCGAGCGGTTCCAGAAGTACCTGATCGATCAGTGCGCCTCGGTGGGCATCCGCTGTACGCCGCGCATCGTTGACTGGTCGCTCTTCGATCAGATCCTCAAGAACCGCGACTTCGACGCGATCACGCTCGGCTGGTCGGCATCGGCCCCCGAGTCGGACCCCAAGCAGATCTGGCATACGGACTCGATCCAGAACCAAGGCCACAACTTCATCCAGTGGGACGCGGGGCAGGACGAGTACATCGACGCGATCAAAGCGAGCCTCGACTTCGAGACCCGCATGGGCTACTTCCATGAACTGCATTCGCTGATGCATGAGGAACAGCCGTACACCTTCCTTCGTGTCGTGCCCTGGCTGCGATTCGTCGATAAGGATTTCAAGAATGTTCATCCCTATCCCAAGGGGATCGAACAGCGTGAGTACTACTACGCGCCTGTCGTCAACAACTGATCGGGGACACACGCGCAATGGGTGCATACATCCTTCGAAGACTGTTTCTCATGATCCCGACACTGATCGGGATTACCTTCCTCGTGTTCATGCTCATCGCGCTGAGCCCTGGCGGTATCGGCGCATCGCTGTCCGCCGGCGATGGGCAGATGGACATGACAAGCCGCGCAATCAAGCAGGCATATCTTGAAGATCGCTACGGGCTGGATGCCCCTGCGCCGGTGCAGTATGTGCGTTGGCTTGGACGCATCTCGCCGGTCAAGTTTGGCGAGCGCGATCTGGTCGATCCGACGGGCGAGTACATCACCTTCCCCAAGCAGGTCAAGAAGCCCCCGCTCTGGGAATGGTTCACCGATGAGCTGCCCAGTGTCGAACCGGCTGCTGATTTTGATTGGGAGCCCGACGCGAGCGAAGAGACCAAATCGCAGGCTTATCGCCGGCAGGCAAACCGGTATATGCAGGCCCGATCGCGATTGATCACCGGTCGTGCCAAGCTCGACACCGTGCTCGGCGAGATCGCCGGGGATATGGAACTCCGCGGCGTCCGTGACGCCAAGGGCAAGATCAAGTACGACAAGATCGAGCAGGTTCGATCGTCGATCGAGGGATCGGACCGCTATGGCGAGCTTCAGCAGATCGGTTCCGAGATGCTCGCGGATTATCAGCTGGCACTCACCCAGCGTGAAGAGCTCATCGCGATCTATAAGGCCAAGCCATACCCTCAGGCGGGTATCCCGCTGATCGGGGGTGTCTCGCTTTCCAAGCCCGACCTCGGCAAATCGTTTACCAAGTCGAGGCCCGTTTCGGAACTCATCCTCGATGCGCTACCCGTGACGATCCTGTTGAACCTGATCGCGCTGCCCATCATTTACTTCGTTTCGATCCCGTCGGGTATGCTGGCCGCCGTTCGAGCGGGTGGCGCGTTCGACCGGTTCAGCGGATCGCTGTACATCGCCCTGTGGTCGTTCCCGATCCCGCTCGCAGGTGTGCTCATGATCGGGTATCTCGCGAACCGCGACTTCATGCTCGGTGTCTTCCCCGCGAGCGGGCTGCACAGTTCCGCGGCCGATTCGTTCACCTACCTGCCCTGGCGAGGCGAGAACGGCTGGGAACCGGGCTATGTCCTCGACATGCTCTGGCATGTCTGCCTGCCCGTCGTCTGCCTTGTGTATGGCGGATTCGCGGTGCTCAGCAAGCAGACCCGCGCCGCGATGCTCGATAACTTCAACATGGACTATGTCCGTACCGCCAAGGCCAAGGGCGTCGCGTACAAGGACATCGTGTTCAGGCATGTGTTCCGCAACTCACTGCTGCCCATCATCACGATGTTCGTGTCGATCTTCCCCGCCATGCTCGCCGGCTCGGTGGTCATCGAGAAGATCTTCACCATCCCGGGGATGGGACAGCTGACACTCAACTCAATCTACCTCAAGGATCGCGAGTTGCTGCTCGCCAACACCATGATGATTGCGGCGGTCAACCTGCTGGCGCTGCTGCTCGCAGATATTCTGTACTCGCTGGCCGACCCGAGGATCTCGTACAAATGAGTGATATGCACGACCAACTCGAAGCCGTGACCGGCGTGCAGCTCGCGCAGGGGATCGGGCACCAGCCCGCGCAGGGGTTCTGGACCGAGGCTTGGGCCCAGGTGCTCAAGCGGAGCGCCGCGGTGATTGGGCTCTGCTGGGTCGCCGCTGTCGCGTTCTTCGCGATCTTTGCTCCGCTTATCGCCTCGGGGCATCCGCTGCTGCTCTGGACCACGAACGCCGATGGCAACGAGCAGTTGAGCTCGCCGCTGATCCGCATGCTCACCCTCCCGGATGTCATGCTGATCGTTTGGGGCGTGTGGACCCCGATCCTGTTCTTCTGGCCCACGAAGAAGATCGATAAGCCGACGAAGCTGCGTCTGATCATCGCTGGCGGCGTCCAGTTCGCGGTTGCTGCGGTGCTTGTGGGCGCGGTCTCCGGCTACTTCGCCCGCCCGTACATTTCCGATAGCGCGCGTGCCTTCGAGCAGTGGGCGGGTTTCCAGCTCACCGCCTCGCTCGTCATCGCCGTCATCGCCTCGATCCCCTTTATCTTGATCTCGATCGGCGTCTACAAAAGCACCCCACGAGTGCTCTATGTCCTGATCATCGCGTTGATCACTGTGCTGCTGGGCATTTGGAAGTGGTCAGAAAACACGAGCGTGTACCGCGATTACCGCATGAACCAGAGCAACGGGCAGACCCGTGCGATCTACACGCTGATCCCGTTCTCCCCCGATCAGTCTGAGACGCCGATGTTCAATCGTGATCCGATGTCGACCCCGCTCGATTCGATGTGGGATCGGTTGGCCGATCGCGAACGCATTAACGCGGAACGCTCGGCGAACTTCAGCGATGAGGAACTCGCTGAGGCAAAGGTCAGCGAGTTGACCTTCGAGGAACTCCGCCAGATCGCTCGCCCGTACGACGAACTGGTCTCATACCCGATCTACGGGTTTATCGACGAGCTCCATACCCAGTGGGAAGAGGGGCAGATCACGAGCCTGCTTGATCTCAAGCGGGCGGTCAAAGGCGGGTCCGCCCCGGTCCACCTGTTCGGGACCGACACGCTCGGGCAGGATGTGTTCTCCCAGATGCTGCACGCCTGCCGGCTCTCGATTTCGATCGGGTTTGTTTCGACAGGGATCGCCGTTGTCATCGGTGTCACGATCGGCGCGATCATGGGGTATTTCGGCGGCTGGGTCGACCTGCTGCTCTACCGTGTCGTCGAGATTTTCATGGCGATCCCGGTCCTCTTCCTGCTGATCGTCGCCGCCGGCGTGCTCCCGCGCAATATCTATGTGATGATGGCGATCATCGGGTGCTTCTCCTGGACGACGGCCGCTCGTTTCATCCGTGCTGAGTTCATGAAGCTCAAGGGCACAGATTATGTCCAGGCGGCCAACGCGCTCGGGCTTCCGCTCTGGTCGATTCTCTTCAAGCACATGCTGCCCAACGGCGTGACGCCGGTGCTGGTTGAGTCCTCATTCCTGATCGCTGCGGCCATCCTGATCGAGGCGATCCTCAGCTTCCTCGGGCTGGGCCCGGCGAATCAGGCAAGCTGGGGCACGCTGCTCTCTAATGCGTCGGGTGAGACTTCGGACTTCCTCTGGTGGCTCGCAATCTTCCCCGGCGGCGCGATCTTCCTGACCACGATGGCCTACAACCTGATCGGCGAGGCGCTGCGCGACGCCATCGACCCCAAACTGAAGAAAGCACGCGTCTGATCACGGATCGACGCGAGGAGTGTGCAATGACTGAAGCAACCATCGAAAAGCCCGGCAGCGCCAGCAAGCCGGTGATCGCAGAGCAGCCTCTGATGCAGGTTCAGGACTTGGCCGTGTCCTTCGACAATGGATCTGGCCCCCGTATCCAGGCGGTCGACGGCGTGCGGATGACCGTATACCCCCGCCAGACCCTCGCGGTGGTGGGGGAGTCGGGCTGCGGCAAGTCGGTGACTTCGATGAGCTCGATGCAGCTCGTGCCTCGCCCCCCCGGGCGTTTCGATCGTGGCAAGATCATGTATCGCATGGCGAACGGCAAGGTCGTGAACCTGCTCGAACTCAGCGAGCAGGAAATGCGCAAGATCCGTGGCAACGAGATCGCGATGATCTTCCAGGAGCCCATGACCTCGCTCAACCCGGTCTACACCGTGGGCGATCAGATTATCGAGGCGATCACTCTGCACCAGAATGTCACCGCCAAGGAAGCGATGCAGATTGCGATCGAGGCGATGGACGCAGTCGGTATCCCCGACCCGGCTGGGCGCATCAAGGCGTACCCGCACCAGTTCTCGGGCGGCATGCGTCAGCGCGTCATGATCGCGATGGCGCTGGCATGCCAGCCGCGTCTTCTGCTCGCCGACGAGCCCACAACCGCGCTCGATGTGACCATTCAGGCACAGATCCTTGAGCTCCTGCAGCAGCTCAAGGAGGAGCGGGACATGGCGGTCATGCTCATCACCCACGATCTGGGCGTGGTCGCGGAGAACGCGGATGTCGTGTGCGTGATGTACGCGGGTCGTGTGGTTGAGTTTGCACCGGTCTACACGCTCTTCGATAACCCGATGCACCCCTATACCAAGGGACTGCTCGCGAGCATCCCTGTCGTGCATAAGAAGCTCGATCGTCTGACCACGATCACCGAGATCGTCAATAACCCAGAAGAGTTCAGGCGTCTCCCCGGGGCCGATCTGGGCATCACCCCGTGGTGGCCATGGCAAGACCCGCCCACGGATCTGTGCAAGCGAAATGAGCCCGCCGGTGATTATGTGCTGCGAAAGGTCGCGGACGACCACTGGGTGGGCTGTTGGCGGACAGAAGCGGTCAAGAACGACGACTCGTCGCCACCCGACCTGACCTTCCGCGTGAGCGATTTCAAGAAGAAGCAGGGCTGAGTCATCGGGGCCAAATCCCCGGGAATGTGAGCACGCGATGCGAGTGCTGATCTTGGCCGACGCACAGTTCGCGAGGCACGAGCGGGCGCTGATTGAGCGCGTGATCGTCGGTCTTGCCGTCGAGGGCTACGAGGCCCAGCTCGTGTTGCCAAAGGATCGCGGCCTGCAGGAGTTCAGTGTGGGCGTGCTGGGCGAGCCGATCTGGTACGCGGATCGCGGGCTTGCGCTCACCCAGAAAATACGGGCCGCCCAGATCGCACGCCAAATCGCCAAGGACGCCAAGAAACCCGATGACCCGCAGGGGATCGTGGACATTGTTCATGTGATGGGCGGCGGCGCGTGGGGGATGGGACGCGAGCTCGCCCGCCTGCTCGGGGCAGGCCTCGCGCTCGAGGTCTGGCGAGCCGGTCTCGCGGATCAGGCCAACGGCCTGAACCTGACAGAAGATGATCAGGCGATGTTCCTCGTGCCCGAGAAGGCGTTCGAGCGCAACATGCACCAGTCGATGCCCGAGGCGATGATCCGGTGCGTCCCGTGGGGAGCGCAGATCCCAGAGCGACCCGTGCAGGTGTTTCGGGAGGGCAAGCTCTTCTCGATCGTCCTGATGAGCTCGGGGCGTCAGCACGAGCGGGGGATCGCGGCGTTCGAGGGGATCGCCGATGCCATCGCGCAGCGTGACGATGTCATGGTCTTCGCGAACCAGGAGGCCGTAGCCAGGGCCGGGCTCTGGTCGCGGGTGAAGTCCCGCAAGCTCGAAAGCCGTTTTACGGTCATCGATCGATGCGAGGATCGCCGTGACCTGATGCTGCGTTGCGACATGATGATCTACCCCGATACGCTGCACGAAGAGCGAACCTTGCTGCTCGATGCCATGGGGGCCGGTCTGGTGCTGATCGCGTCGAGAGACGAGCAGATCCAGCCGCTGAGCGAGGACTCGGGCGTGATCCTGATCGAACGCGGGTCGCGAGAGCACTGGGCCGAGCAGATCCGCGCGGTGATCGAGTCCCGCGAGTTCGCCCAGCAGACGGCAGAGCGTTCGCGTGCCTATATCCGGGCGAACCGCCGCTCGGCCCTGCATATCGAGGCCCTCAGCGACGCATACAGCGATCTTACTCGCGCATTGGTTGCCCAGCGTGAGTCCTGACGGCTATCGGGCGGGCTTGCGTCCGAT
This sequence comes from Phycisphaerales bacterium, assembly GCA_020427395.1. GTDB lineage: Bacteria > Planctomycetota > Phycisphaerae > Phycisphaerales > UBA1924 > UBA1924. The sequence continues at coordinate 35,866 of JAGQON010000007.1, read as the reverse complement.
AGCCCCCGACCGCAACCGAATCTCCCTGCACATCTGTCAGAGTTGCTGGTGATCTCACGGTTCTCGTGCATACTTGACTCAAGCCGGGCACACGCTGCGTGTGCGCGTTTGCCGCGGCAAGACAACCCAAGATCGGAGGCACAGCGATGATGATCACATCACTCATCGGTGCAGCGACACTCGCGCTGGGACACTGCAACGCGAACGGGTGCAATGACCAGGTCACCTCACCCCGCGTCATCCATATCAACACGGCGATGGTTGAGTCGACCGGGGTCAACCGGCTCCAGGACCGCTTCTCCAACGAGACACGCGGCGAGGTCGTCGGCGTCGTAGAACGCGACGGGGCGATCAACTGGGCCGGCAAGTCAGACCGTGAACTGCTCGGGGGACAGAACGCGCCGCAGCTGATCTATGTCAGGATTTTCGATGGCACATTCGCCATCGACCCATTCCGCCAGATCAAGCCGGCAGACAAGTCGACGGCGCAGATGCTTTTCCGAGGCACGACCCTAGAGACCGATCGCACCCAGCACGGGCGTCAGTACATCGAGCGTACGGAGGAACTCTTCCGCAAGCTCGAGCAGGCCCGAGTGAACTGGCTCCGCGACAACGGTTTCTATGGCGTGCGTACGATCACGCGTGGACCGGTCGTCAAGCCCAGCGGTAACGAGGCCAAGCTCCCCGAGCCCGCGGCGACCTTCCAGCGTCCGGCCGACATGCCCCGCGGCAAGTCCCGTGAGCAGGTCAACGCGGATACTCAGAGCATGGGCTCCGTGGCCTTCGTCATGAACGCCGACCACCAGGGCGTGCGTGTGTCTCTCCCGGCACACCTTGACGCCCAGACCCGCGTGGGCGCTATCCAGCGCAACGGCACGACGAGCGAAGAAGTCGCGATCAACGAGTGAACGCCCCCGGGATCGTCGGTATGCTCTGGGTATGACAGGGCGATTGCCGTTTGATCCCGAACGCATGAAGGGCGCCAAGGCAGGACAGAGAGCCGGCAACGGGGACAGTGCGTCCCCGTTGTCTGGTTTTGCTGCCAGTGATGCCAACCGCCCGCTCTCGGTCTCGCAGCTGGCCACGAGCATCGATCAGGCGATCCGCTCTGGGCTACCCGCCAGCGTCTATGTTGAGGGTGAGATCAGCTCGCTCTCGCACCGCACGCATTACTACTTCTCGCTGAAAGATGAGAACGCGGTGATCGGCGCGGTATTCTTCGCCAGCGCCGCCGCCCGCTCGGCGACCAAGCCCCAGCATGGGCTGCGCGTCATCGCCAAAGGTCGCGTTGAGTTCTACGCACCCTCGGGGCGTGTGAGCCTCATCGTGACCTCGATCGTTCCGGTGGGCGAGGGGGCGCTGGAACAGCGGTACAAGCAGCTCGTCGAAGAGCTGCGAGCCCGTGGATGGTTTGATCCGGAACTCAAGCAACCCCTGCCCAGTTTCCCCCGCAAGGTCGCGATCATCACGAGTAAAGATGGCGCGGCGGTGCAGGATGTGATCGATACTTTCGCACGCCGTTGCGCCTCGATCGAGTTGGTCGTGGTCGATGTGCGTGTACAGGGCGAGCAGGCGAAGGCACAGGTCAGCCGTGCGATCCGCCTGCTCAACGCGAACAGCGCACACCTGCGGATCGATGCCATTATTCTCACGCGGGGCGGCGGCTCGCTGGAAGACCTCTGGGCCTTCAACGAGCCCGAGGTCGCTCAGGCGATCCACGATTCCCGGCTTCCGATTGTGGCGGCCATCGGGCACGAGACCGACACCACGATCGCCGAACTCGTCGCCGATGAGCGGGCCGCGACCCCGACCCAGGCGGCCATGCGCCTCTCTCCCGATCGCAACGCGTTGCTGGAGCAGATCACATCACTCCGGCGTCGCCTTGATCGTGGCATGGATCAGCACCTTCGCTTCGAGCGTCAGCGCCTGCGTCAGATCGTGTCCTCGCGATCGATGTCCGATCCGCGTGAGGTGATCGGCGTGCACCGCGATCAGATGAGGGCACTCAACGACCGGGCTCGTGCGGGACTACGACATCAGATCGCACGCCATCGGGCGGTGCTCGATCAGCTCGCTATCCGGCTCTCGCGAGTGCAGCCCGCGGCCGTACACGCTCGACGCCAGGAGCGGATCGATCAACTCGCCTCCCGCCTCCATCGTGTGGCAAACCGCTCGATCGCCAAACGCCGCGAGGAGCTTGAATCAACGGCTCGCGAACTGCACGCCATCGGCCCGGCCCAGGTGCTCGCTCGTGGCTACTCGCTCACGCTCGGGGGCGACGGAAAGGCGGTCAGGTCGGTGGCGCAGGTTCCCGCGGGGAGCGAGATCGAGACGGTCCTGAGCGATGGGCGGATTCGCTCCCGGGTGGAATCCGAGGACGCCCAAAACGACCCCCGTCTGGCAGCCAGTAGTCCGACGCCCAGACGCCGGAAACGACAGGGCAAACAGGACGCCGACCACAGCCCCGGGCTGTTTGGCTCGCTAGACTCAACCCGTGAGTAAGAAAAAGCCCCAGAACGAGCAGGAAGCCCCCTACGAGCAGCTCATCGAGCAGCTCGAGGAGATTGTCGACCAGATCGAGGGCGGCGAGATGGGGCTTGAGGACTCGATCAAGGGCTACGAGCAGGGCATCGAGTTGGTGAAGCGGGCTCGCGCGATCCTCGACCGGGCCGAGCAGCGGATCAGCGAACTCAACGCGGAATCGCTCGAAACACCGAACGATTGATTCGCCCGCACTTTCGAGCCAAATCGTACAATCGGCCGATGATTCAACGATGCCCGAATGGTTGATTTACATGCTGCCCTGGCTGTCTGTGCTGGTGTTTGTCACGGCCGTGGGGGCTTGTATCGGGTCCCTCGTGAATGTGCTGGTCTACCGGCTCCCACTCGGCCTGGATGTGATCGTTCCTACATCGCGGTGCCCCAAGTGCGACCACAAGCTGACCTGGCGAGAGAACATTCCGATCTTCGGCTGGCTGTTGCTGCGCGGCAAGTGCCGCTTCTGCAAGGCCAAGATCTCGCCCGAGTACCCGATCGTCGAAACGGTTGTCGCCCTTCTGTTTGGCGGGATCTGGGCACTCTGGTATGTCATTCCCGATCAACTTGGTCGCGACACGGTCCTCGGCTCGATCGCTCCGGAATGGGCACTCAACGGCGCCGCCATGACCTGGCCGGCGACGGTCGTGCTTCTGGTGCTTGTGGGCTGCCTGGTCGCGATGACGATCATCGACGCCCGGACCTCCACGATCCGCCTCGAGCTCACCTGGGTCCCCGCAGGAGTGGCCCTCGTCCTGCATACCGCCCACGCATGGTGGTTCTATCACAAGTACGGCAATCCCGCCATGATGCCCGGGCTCGAAGGGGCCTGGATCGTCCCAAACGCCCCTCGCATGAAGTGGCTCACGGCCCCTGGTGAGGTCTGGACTCTCGCGACCGGGGGACTGGCCAACTGGAAGTTCATTGGGATGGGTATCGGCGGAACCATCGGATTGGGTGTGTCGATCCTGATGCTCCGCTTCAAGCTGCTTACCCGCAGCTTCAGCGACTTCGACGAGTGGTACGAGCAGCACCACAAAGAAACCAAGCAGTTACTCAACGCGTCATCAGATCAACCGGCGGAGATCCAAGCCGACAGCGATCGGCTGGCATCTCCAGACCCCGTGGTTCCAGTGCCCGCTGAATCTGCCGATGAGCTGCCCGTCGCGGCAGAAGAGACGCCCGAATCGGGGATGGACGACTGGCTGCAATACCCGCATGCTCGTCGAGAGATGGTGAAGGAACTGGCGTTCCTCTGCCCGCCGGTGATGCTCGCCTTTCTTGGGTCATGGCTGGCGACGCTCTTTGTTTCCAAGCAGTACGGGCCTTGGACGCATGACTCCGTCAGCGGACAGATGATCGCCCCCGCGAATGCCCCGCTCTGGCTGGTGGTTCTCGGTGGGGTGCTGATGGGCTACCTGATCGCGGGGGGGGTTGTCTGGGCGATCCGTATCGGCGGGACAATGGCGTTTGGTAAGGAGGCGATGGGGCTCGGCGATGTCCATATGATGGCCGCGGTGGGGGCGTGCCTGGGTTGGATTGATCCAACGCTGGCATTTTTTCTCGCCGCTTTCGTCGGTGTCGCGTATGCGATTGTGGCGCAGGTATTTAGAGGAAAGCTGAGCAAGGCGATGCCTTACGGTCCATTCCTTGCAGTGGCGACAATGATGGTGGTGCTGGGCAAGCCGTTGGTCGAGATGGGGCTCGGTCGACTGTTCGGCATGGATGCACCGATGAACTTGCCGTGATCTTGAGCGCTTCGTGTGGGTTCGTATGGGATGCGCCCCACCCGCGGGCTCGGATTGGATACACTCATTTCAAGCCGACGAAGGTCGGCGAAAGTCAACGCTTAGACCGGGAGGTGCACGGATGAAGATGCCGAAGCTCGTATTGATGACCATGGGTATCCTGAGCATGACGCTCGTTGGATGCAAGTCTGTTTCGCAGCGTGATTACGATGCCGCGATTGATGAGAACACGCAGTTGCGTGAGCGCATCGCGGGTCTTCAGGAGAGCGTGCGACAGGTGAGCGAGAGCAACAACGCGTTCCAGAGTCAGAACCAGCAGCTGCGGGATGAGAACTCGCGGCTTAGGGGCGATCTCGATGCGGCTCAGTCGCAGCCCCGCACCGGTTTCGAGGGCATCAGCGGCGTCGATCTGAGCTCACGCAACGGCGCGATCGTCGTTGGTGTTGCCAGCGAGGTGCTGTTCTCGTCGGGCTCGGCGGACATCCGCAGCAACGCCAAGCAGACGCTTGATCAGGTCGTCGGCGTGATCAACAGCACCTACTCGGGCAACGAAATCCGGGTCGAGGGCTACACCGACACCGACAAGCTCGTGAAGACCAAGGACAAGTGGCAGACCAATGAGCGACTGAGTGCTGCTCGTGCTTTGGCGGTCGAGGAGTACCTGGTCTCCAAGGGCGTGAATAACGACCGGATCTACTCGGCCGCTTTCGGTCCTGCCAAGCCCAAGGGCAGCAAGCAGGCATCGCGTCGTGTCGAGATCGTGATCCTGGGTCAATAACCCGGATTCGGACGCTGTCTTGCGGGTTTTGACATCTGATCGACCCTTGCGTTTGCATTTTCCGGGTTGATGGGTACAATCCTCCCGCTTTGGGCTATTGGCGCAGTTGGCTAGCGCACCAGTATGACACACTGGGGGTCACAGGTTCGAGTCCTGTATAGCCCATTGAAACGGAACAGGGCCTCGCGGAGCGGGGCTCTGCTCACTGAGTCACCAGCCGGGTTTGGAAAAACCGGGATCTTGGAGACGACAGATCACGCCACCTTAGCTCAGTTGATAGAGCAGCTGATTTGTAATCTGCAGGTCCTCGGTTTGAGTCCGAGAGGTGGCTTTGGGCGGGACAACCGCTCGACAACTAGGGCGTGTATCCAAGCGGCCAAAGGACGGGGATTGTAAATCCTCTCGCGTTAGCGTTCGGTGGTTCGAATCCACCCGCGCCCATTGATACCGTTAGGGAGCAGCCGCCGATGAGGCGGCTTCTTCATGCGCTCTTCCGCTGCTCTACTTCAGCAGGATTCTTCATGGCCGCTGGCGAGCGATTGTTACCCGAGGCCTCACGATCATCTTCGCTCGTCGCGCTGCCTGGCGTGTGAAACTGTTCAGCCTTCGCTGCCCAGCGCATCATCCAGTGCAAAGCTGCGATGCAGCCGATCATCAGGGCAACCCCAGCGGTCAAGAGCATCAGTGTTGTCGTATTCAACTTGGGACCACCTTTTCAGTTGTTGTCCCCACGAGAAATGAGTCGCGCCAAATGCAGTAGTGGCGATCAGTTCAAACTAACTGATTCTGACGCAGTATCAAAGTGAAACTGTCTTTATCCAGAGTACGACAGGACATCGAAAAGCTTCAAATCTGCACTCAGCGGCAGAGAAGCGGGGTGTGCGGTGAATATTGGTCAGAATTTTTTGATCGATAGCGCGATCGCAATGCGCCCGATATGGCGCAGGAGAAGCGCAGGAGTTATTGTGATCAAAGAGATCTGTAAATCAGCTCTCGCGAGGTGCGATCACGACGCGGCGGGATAGGTCGGGCACCCAGGTGCCGCCGGGGTTCTCGACCGTCACCGCAAAGAGTGCAACGCGACCAACATCGATGCCCGGCTCGATCGGGACAATGATCTCGCCCTCGGCCGAGGCGTTGAATACACCGCCGCTGACTTTCTGCTCGAGACCCCGCTCATCGATCACCCAGACCTGATACTGCTCGATGTTCGGATCGTTGGGTTCGAGCCCGACGAAGCGGATGTAGCCTTCCTGGAGCTCGTCGCTCCAGACGACATCGCCTCGCACACCGAGCTGCTCGGCCGGTGAATCGGGCAGGTTGAACGGCTGCCATGCGATCTGGATTGAGTCTGGGACTTCCAGAAGCTGCTGGCGGCGCTCTGCGAGTACCGCGGGGTCGACCGGGGTTTCGTACTTGGCGATTTTGAGCTGCGCATCGCGCAAGTCGGTGGTGGCATCGGCAAGCTGCTGTGCGAGCCCGAGCTTTTCCTGCTCGCTCTGGGCGATCTGGATTTCGGCATCGTGAAGCTGCTGATCGAGCAGGTTCAGCTGGCGCTGGGTTTCCTCGGCGGCGAGTCGGCTCTTGGAAAGCAGGCTCTCGTTCTGGTCGATTTTGGCTTGCAGGGCTTCGAGCTGGAGTTCGTATTCACGCTGGGCATCCCAGCCTGATTGGAGCGTGCTGTACGCGAAGATGCCCGTGCCGATCGCCAGGATCGCGGCGATTCCAGCGATCCAGCCGATCCAGCTGCTGCTGTGCGATGACGCGGGGTTGATCGGATAGCTTGTGCCCTGATCGGGATGCTGTGTCGCGATCGCGGCACGCCCGCCCGCAGAGATTCGCGCGGCGAAGTGCGCTGGGATTTCATCGGTGGTTGTGCCGTGCTCGTCAAGCATCACCAGCAGTTCGCCGATCGTGTTTGGCAAGTCCTGAGAGTCAGCGGATTGGAGAAGCTGGTCCAGCTCTGCGCGTTCTTCCGGGCTGAGGTCCTGGAGCTGTGAGCCTGCAAGGAGCTCCGCGAGGCGATCGGCTTGTGGGTCATGCTCACTCATGCCTGACCTCCTTTCACAGCAACCTGTGTGGGGCGTCCGCTGATCGATTTGGTCAGTCGGATCATGGCACGCCTGAGCCTAGATTTGACGGTGCCGATAGGCACGCTTGTTGCTTCGCTGATATCGCGGTGGCTGAGACCGTGGAACACGGAAAGCCAGAGCGCGTTCCGCTCGTCATCGGGGAGCGATCTGAATCCGGCTTCCAGTTCCTGGCGGTAGAGGGTTCCCTTGTGATCGTTCTGCTCTTTCACTTCGATTGAGATCGGGCTGCGGGTCCCGCTGGTGATTTCTTGAGCGTACTTCGTGACTTTGCGCCGCTGCATGGTCAGCTGCCTCTGTCGATCGATCAATCGTCGATGCGCGATGGTGGCGATGAACGCGGGCTCTGAACCCTTCGCGGGGTCGTACCTCTTTGCATGCAACCAGATCTCTACAAACACATCCTGCACGGCATCCTCAATCTCTGATTCGGCTTGGTCGAGATACCTGCAGCCGAGCCGCCAGATCAGGCCGCCATACTCGCGGACACAATCGTCCGCGGCGGTCTGGTCTCCTCTGGCGATTCTTTCGAGTATGCCTGACAAACGGAGCGCTCCATCCGAAAAAAGTTTCTGCGTTCGTGTGATCGAACGCGGGAGGGCTTCGCCCCTGTGATGATCTTGGACGCACTGTACCAGATCGGGTTCAGAGAATTATCCCCGAGTCGCAAAAACACCCCGATCATTTTCATCGAAAGCGGTGTGAGGAGGCCGGGAGCGTGTTGCTTTCCGGATTCGCGTCACGCCCGTATATGTTGGGCTGTTGAGAGGTTTAAGGAGTTTGAAATGCATAAAGCGAAGAACGCACGCATGAGCGTGTGCGCGATCGTCGCGCTCACCGGTCTGACCACCGCCGCCAACGCGGAGCTGGTATACGGCCTGACAGACAATAACGATCTGGTCACATGGGATTCGGGTGACTCGACCAACATCCTCTCGGGTGTCTCGGTATGGGGGATGCAGCAGAACGAAACACTGCGCGGCATCGACTTCCGCCCCGCCACCGGTCAGCTCTACGCAGTCGGCAGCTACAACAATCTGTATACCGTAGATGTCAACACGGGTCAGGCGTCACAGGTTGGTTCTGGCCCGTTTGCGCCGGTTGCCAACGGTTCGAGCTTCGGCTTCGACTTCAATCCGGTGATCGACCGTATCCGCTATGTGAGCGATGCGAACCAGAATCTGGTTCTGAATCCGAATGACGGCACTTCGACCCTCGTCACCAGCCTGTTCTTCGGTGCGGGTGATATCAACGAAGGTGTCGACCCCAGCGTCGTGGGTTCGGCGTACACCAACAGCTTCATGGGTGCCACCAGCACCCAGCTCTACGGGATCGATTCGGAGCTCGATATCCTGGTGACCCAGGCGAACAGCGCCGGCACGCTGATGACCGTGGGGAGCCTTGGTGTCGATATCAATGACACGCTGAGCTTTGACATCTCGGGCGGCAGCGGGCTCGCTTTCGCAACGATGCAGCTCAACGACATGTCGCGTTCGACCTTCTGGATGATCGACCTGAGCACGGGCAACGCCACGATGCTCGGCGAGATCGGCGGAGGCGGCGTGATTACATCCATGGCCGTCACCCCTGCACCGGCCTCGCTGGCGCTGATCGGTCTCGGTGGTGCCATGATGGGTCGTCGTCGACGCTGATCGAGTTGTTCGGTTTCAGGTCGACGGGGACGGGATGGTTGTGTCGTTGAACTGAAACAGGTCCGATATGTGCTTTGATCTCACTGTCTGAGCACGACTTGTAGGGGACTGATCGTGATGAGGGCCTTGGAGGGATGGCCCATCGTCAGAGATGATTTCATCGAGATCGGTTCCTACTCAGAGCACCCCGCCGGCACTCCCCCCTGCCAGCGGGGTGTTTTCTTTGGGGATGTGCTGCGGCATGTACCGTCTGGTTGTGCCTCAAGTCCGAGAATCGCTCGGGTCCAGTTCGTGCACACTTCGGGTTGATCCGGGGCCCCGATCAGCCGATATCGGTCATGCCTGTCAATCCAGGCGAAAGGCCGATTATGAGCACGAAAGAGACTACGAGTCGCCTCAATCTACTTCGGTACTTCGATCGGGGAGAATCGCTCGTCGCGACGACGGGGGTTGCCTTTATCGCCATCCTTTCTTTCGTTGTAGGCGGCGTGATCTGGGTCTCTGCCCGGGCAGTTGATGATTCTGCAGCTGCACGCACCGAGCAGCGCGTCGAGCAGGTCGGATCGCTGCTGGCATCTCAGGCCGAACTCCGGGTCAGCAATGGCGATCTCTCAGGTTTGCGACGGCTACTGATCGATTCGGTCGCTTCATCCATCATCGTATCCGGTCGCGTGAGCATCCCCGGAGAGGGTGTTATCGCGTCCTCGGAGCCGAGTGAGATCACTCTCTTCGAGCTTCCCAGCGAATGGAACGCTGGTGTAGGAGATCAGACCCGTGTCATTGAGGACAAGGTCGCACAGGTCATGGTGGTTGAGGAGCCGCTGCATCTCGATGGGAACAACGGGTGTCTGCTCGAGCTTCGTATCGATCAATCCGAGGCGCTCGCCGGTTCAGTGCTCATCCGGGCGTCGTCCGTGGGGATCGTTGCGGTGGGCCTCGTGCTGACACTCTGGGTGTACCGTCGTTTCCGTTTCCGCCTGGGGGCGCTGGCTGCGATCGGTGAGGCCCTGCGGCTGATCGACGGGGGTGAGCGACGCACCGAGTGCTTGCGCGTTGGCGAATCGCTGGGCGATGAGGCCTGTGCATGGAACACTTTGCTTGATGAGCGTGATGAGTTGGAACGATCGATCAGCGCTCAGGAGATCGTTTCGATCAGTGTCGGTGGTGGAGGGGAGTCGTTTGGGCTCTCCGGGGCATGCAATGCGTTGACGCAGGGATTACTGCTCATCGATCAGGACTCGACGGTACTCTACGCCAACGGTGCTGCATCGGTGATGCTCCGCTGCGTTCGCGATCAGATCGTCGGCGCGAAGCTGGAAACGCTGGAGGGCTTTGACTCCCTCGTCGAGCAGGTTCGCGGAGTGATGGGATGCGAGCACGGCACTCGTCGAGTGGTTGAGATCGGCGAGCAGAAGGATCTCGAGGTAAGCGGTTCGGTGTTGAAAGCAAGTATCGCCCGTGTCGACGAAGAGGGTATCCCACGAGCGATTGTCTTCATCGAGGACATCACCCAGCAGCGTCTCTCGAAGATGTCGCAGAACGCGTTTATCGCGCAGGCGACGCACGAGCTCCGCACGCCGCTCACGACGATCAAGCTGTACTGCGACGAGGCGATCGAGGCCGATGAGGACGAGGGTGCCATCGTTGAGAAATCTCTCAATGTGATCTCGAGCGAGGCACGGCGTTTGGAGCGGATCGTGGGCGACATGCTCTGCGTCTCCGAGATTGAGGCCGGCTCGCTGACCATTCGTCGCGAGAAGATGCGGACCGAGCAGCTGTTTGAGGAGCTCCAGAAGGACTACGAGGCCCAGGCCAAAAACAAGTCGATCGAGCTCTCGTTCGATCTGCCGCCCAAGTACCCGACTATCGACGCGGATCGCGATCGTCTTGGTCAGGCGATGCACAACCTGCTGGGCAACGCAATCAAGTACACGCCATCCGGCGGCAAAGTGTCCGTTACTGCGAGTTTCGATGAGCTCGACGCGATGACCGTCGCGATTACGGACACGGGTATCGGTATCGACGAATCGCAGCACGAGCGGATCTTTGAACGCTTCACCCGGGCCGACGATCGGCGAATCTCGCAGGTGACTGGATCGGGCCTTGGGTTGGCGCTCGCGCGCCAGATCGCCCGCCTGCACGGCGGTGACATCTCGCTGGAATCCGAGATCGATCAGGGCAGCACATTCACGCTCTTCATCCCCGGCGTTCAGGCATCATCGAAGCAGGCCGCGTAAAGGAGGTTCGTCATGCGTATCGAGACGAACAGGCACGGTGCGGTGAGCGTGGTCCGCCCAGACGGGCCGGTGATCAACGGCGACGACGCTGCCTTGCTCAAGAACGAGGCGTTCAGTGTGCTGGGCGAGACGCTCGGCCGATTTGTCATCGATACAACGGAGATGACCTTCGTGGACTCCTGCGGTCTTGAAGCGCTGGTTGACATCACCGACGAGGTCGGTGCCGGTGGGCACCAGCTCAAACTCTGCGGGGTGAGCGAGACGCTGCGTGAGATCCTGATGCTGACGGGTCTGACGAGCAAGTTTCAGCAGTATGAGGATGTTCAGTCCGCGGTTCGGAGTTTCCTGTGAGCGATCAGGGCGCACCCCATCCCGATAAGAAGCCGGCGACGCCCCCGGGCGCTCCGATGCGTCGTGCGCAGCGTCCTCGACTCGTTGGTGAGGTGCTGATCAGTGATGGGCACATCACCGAGGAACAGCTGTCCAAGGCCCTCGCGGAACAGAAATCTGCAGGACGCATGCTCGGAGAGGTGCTTGTCGATCAGGGAACGATCTCGGGCACGACGCTGGTCCATTCGCTTGCCAAGTGCCTTGGCGTGCCGGGCGTGCAGTTGCGTCACGGCCTGATCGATCCCAACATGCTCAACCTGATCGGGACCGAGGAGGCCGAGCGTCTCTGTGCGATCCCGATGTTCCGCGTGCACAAGACACTGACGGTTGCGATGTCCGAGCCGCAGAGCCTGCCGACGATCGACCGCCTGAGCGAGCTGACCGGGCTTGAGATCCGGCCGGTGCTGGCGCTGGAAGCCAATATCCTTGAGTTCGTTCGCAAGTACGCTGAGGGCGTTGTGGATGTGGATGCGTTCCTTACCAGCCTCGCCGAGTCGGATGTCGAGGTCGTTGAACGCGAGCAGATCGACGAGGGCCCTACGACGGATCTTGACCACATGGTCGAGGGTTCGCCGATTGTCAACCTTGTGAATGTCGCGTTGCTGACGGCCGTCAAGGACAAGGCCTCGGACATCCACATCGAGCCGAGCAAGAGCGGGACGCGGATCCGCTACCGCATCGACGGCTCGCTCCGTGACCTGATGAAACCGCCGCACGGCATGCATGCGGCCATCGTTTCGCGTGTGAAGATCATCGGGAAGATGGACATCGCGGAGAAGCGGCTCCCGCAGGAGGGGCGTGTCCGCATTGTCGCTGAGGGCCGGGAGATCGATCTTCGTGTGTCGAGCATCCCAACGCTTCTTGGCGAGAAGCTCGTAATCCGTATCCTTGACAAGCAGAACCTGCGTGTGCGCATGGAGGACCTTGGGTTCCGCCCCGAGGCGCTCGAGGGCTTCCAACGCGTGCTGCGTATGCCGCACGGGATGGTGCTGGTCACGGGCCCGACCGGTTCGGGGAAGACTACGACACTCTACTCGGCGTTGGACCTGCTCCGCAGCCCCGAGTTCAACATCGTCACGGTGGAGGATCCTGTCGAGTATCAGTTGGACCTGATCAACCAGATCCAGGTGCACGAGGCGATCGGGCTGAACTTCGCTCGAACCTTGCGTTCGATCCTGCGTCAGGACCCCGACATTATCATGATCGGTGAGATCCGCGATGCCGAGACGGCCCATGTGGCGGTGCAGGCGGCGTTGACAGGGCACGGCGTGCTCGCGACGCTGCATACCAACGACGCGCCCGGTGCCGTTGCTCGTATGTGCGATATGGATGTTGAGCCGTACCTGCTCAGCAGCGCCCTCAACGGTGTCGTCGCGCAGCGGCTTGCGCGAACCATCTGTCCCTCGTGTTCGATGAAGTACTTCCCCAGCGAGCAGGTGCTCAAGGACGCTGGGATCCCCCACATGAATGGCAAATCCTTCAGGAAGGGTGCCGGCTGCAGCAACTGCCACGACTCGGGCTTCCAGGGGCGGCTGGGCATCTATGAGTTCATGGAGGTCACGCCAGAGCTGCGTCGACTGGTGTACCGCAGCGCCCCGACCCATCAGCTGCGAGGTTTGCTCCATGAGCAGGGTCAGCTCTCGCTCCGTGAGGAGGGTGTGCGGCTCGCGGTCGAACAGCTGACTTGCCTCGAAGAGGTGATCCGTGTGACGCAGGTTGACGATAACGAGGGCGATACCGACATCGGGGTCAAGGGGGTAGCGGCATGAAGTTCAGCTACCAGGCGTACGACAAGTCCGGTGCGCTCAAGTCCGGGACGATCGAGGCCCCCAGCAAGGACGACGCGAACGAGCAGCTCCGCAAGAAGGGGCTCTTTGTCAGCTCCCTCGCCGAGGGGCAGGGTAGCGCGACGAGTTCTGCTGGTAAGAGCAAGAAACGCAAGGGTTCTGCCAAGATCAGCACTAAGGCCGTTGCGGAGTTCGCGCGTGAGCTCTCTGTGTTGATCTCTACTGGCACGCCACTGATCGACGCGATCTCTTCGATCGAGCGTCAGAGCTCGAGCGAGGCGTGGTCGAAGGTTCTTCGGGAAGTGATCTCACGGCTGGAAGAGGGCGACTCGCTCACCTCAGCGATGGAGTCGCGGACGGATGTGTTCGACGCGGTCTTCCGCTCGCTCGTCGCGGCCGGTGAGTCGTCTGGACATCTCGACGCGATGCTTCAGCGTGTGGCCGTGCTGACGCGCAAGCAGGCGCAGATTAAGGCGAACCTGACCGGGGCAATGATGTACCCCATCCTGCTGATCGGTATCGCCGTCATCGTGATGGGTCTGCTGATCGGCGTCGTGCTCCCTCGGTTCGCTGGTATGTTCGAGACTCTGGATACGGAGTTGCCGGCATCGACGGCGCTGCTGATGATGGTCTCGGACTTTGTCCGGGCGTACTGGTGGGGTGTGATCCCGGCACTCATCTTTGGGCTGGTCATGCTGGTTCGATGGATCAAGAGCCCCGCAGGCGGGCAGACGCTTAGTGTGCTCGCGCTTGGGGTGCCAAAGCTCGGGGACATTCAGCGCTCGTTCATGACGGCCCGCATCACTCGCCTGATGGGGGTGCTGCTCGAGGCAAAGGTGCCGATGATCGATTCAATAGAGCTGACGCGTGAGTCGCTCGGTAACCCGAAGTATATCGAGCTGCTCGATCGCGCCGAGCGTGCCGTGACAAAGGGTGAGCCGATCAGCAGTTCATTCAACAAGGGTGATCTTATGATCCCCTCTGCGGTCGAGGCGATCCGCAACGGCGAGCAGACCGGACGACTTGCGGAGGTCATGCTCCATATCTCTGACTACCTCGATGAGGACAACGAGACCATCGTGAAGTCGGCATCATCACTGATTGAGCCGGTGATCATGGTCGGTCTTGGGCTGCTTGTTGGCTTTGTTGCGATCAGTATGTTCCTGCCACTCTTCGACCTGACCGCGGCCGCGGGGGGAGGTGCTCCGTGAGCCTGCTTGCCAAGAAGAGACAGCTTTCAAGCATTGGTCTTGATGTCGATGATCACGAGTTCCGCGCAGTTCAGCTCGTCCGCGAGCAAGGCTCACTCCGCGCGGTGGCATGGGCGGTCTTCCCACGCCTTCATCAGGATCGCGATGCGGAGGACGGGTCTTTCGGTGTCCCCGGCGAAGAAGAACTCGCTTGGGCATCGATGATCCTGAGCCGGCGCGGGTTCAAGGGGAGTACCGTCTCGGTCGCGCCGAGAACAAGAGACTGCACGCAACACGTCTTTGAACTTCCACCGCCGGAGAGCGGCGCCCCCCTCGAGCAGCTCGCACGCGCCGAGATCGCGAGGGCACGCAAGTGTGGGGTTGGGGACTTTGAGATGGGATACTGGGCGTTGCCCCAGCGCGGTAGGACGAGTGAGACGATGGCGGTGGTCTGCCCCGCTCGCGTGATCGAGTCCATGATCGATTCGTACGAATCGGTCGGGCTGGAGACCGTTGGGATCGATCTGGCCGAGGTCGCGATTATCCGTGGTGTCAGCGAGCAGCTCTCGTGCAACAGCAGCGGGGGTGAGCCGATGATCGATACGGTGCTGCACCTCGGATGGGGAAGCACACTTGCGATCGTCACGCTCGGGGATCGCATCGTGTATGTCCGTCGGGTCGGACGCGGTGCCGGCGAGGTCTGGGATCACGCTCTGGGTCGGTTTGGGCTGAGCAACAAGGGCGCACGCGCGGTCATCGGTGACTTTGAAACACCCGAGCACGACACTCAGCTTGAAAAGATCCGTCTTGGCTGCTGGAATGCCCTGAGCAAAGAGATCGCCTCTGAGCTCGATGTGGCCGTGGCGTATGTATCGCACTCATTCCGGATGGTCCCGCTGGGACGCATCGTCATGAGCGGCTTCGGTGCGCAGAACTCGCAGTTGCGTTCTCAGCTCGATCTGACGCTGGGGATCCCCGCGGTCAGCGCCGCACCTTCGGCGCTGGTCGATGCGATCCCAGCTTCCACACCGGGCGATCTTCCGTCCCGCCTGGCCTTTGCCTATGGGCTCGCAGCGAGGTTCGACGTATGACACACGGCTCAATCCCAACGGTCAACTTGGTGCCGGCCCCCGTGCGTTACCGACGCCATCGTCGTCGTCTGATCTTGCGGTGGTGCGGAGCGATCGTGGCGACATTCTTTTTGGCCGGCCTACCCGGGCTTTATATCGGTGGCAACGCCGCCCTGAGCGATCCGCTCATGGGAGCCCAGATCGATCGGGTCCGAGGGCAGCTCGAGATCAATCAGGGCGAGCTTCCACGCCTGCGTACGAATATCAGCGAGCTCGAAGACAAGCTCCGGGTGCTCGACCTCGTTCGCAACCGCATCGACTGGCGCATTGTGTTTGATCGCATCGTGAGCGCGAGCGATGAGCGGGTGCGACTCAGCGGGCTGATGGCCAGCGGCGGGGGGATCGAGGGCACCGATCCCATCAGCATCCGTATCGACGGGATCGCGACCACGCAGACCGCCACCCGCGCATATGTCGTCTCGCTGGAATCGCTCAAGCTGTTCGACCGGGTTGAGCTTCAGCGGACCTCACGGAAGGAAATCGACGACACCGAGATCATCGAGTTCCAGATTTTCGCCGATATCGGTGAGCGTGATCTCACGGTAGGGGGTGCCCCATGAGCGGCCTCAAGAGCAATAGTTCTCAATCGCTTCTCGGGGTCCACATCGCCGGCGCGAGCATCTGCCTGCTGATTACCGCCGGCTCTGTTTGGTTCGCTGCCGATTCTGTGGCTCGGCGCCGAGGGCTCTTCCTGAGCTCTCGCCACGAGCTCACCAGCGTTCGGGCGGAGCTCGACGAGACGGTTGGGCAACGCACGAAGCTCGCAAGCCAAATGCGGACGCTCAGCGAGGCGACCAGAGATTCACTTGAGCTTTCGCCATCACGCAGCCTCAATACCCGCAGCGCTGCCATGACGCAGCTCGCGGAACAGACTCAGATCAGCATCGACTCACTCCAGCCGGGTGACATGATCCGCGATGCCAAGGTGCCAGTGCAGCCGCTCGAGCTGATCGGCAGCGCGAGCGCGGATCAGACGGCGGACTTTCTCACCCAACTCGGCGAGCGGATGCCCGATATCCATGTGCAGCACATCGAGCTGACAAGCGTATCGCTCGGGAGTGATCGGGTGCGTATTCGCCTGACGCTGTACTGGTTTGTCGATCCTGCGGGCGAATCCTGACTAATTTCTGAGAAGTCGCTTGCACCACCGCCAGGCGTATTGGTTGTTCGTACGCATGGGACTATCTACTGAACGCAAAGTGTTTATCGGGATCCTCTGCGTCGCGGGGTCGGCGTTGCTGATCGATCAGGTCGTGCTCAAACCGTCGAGTGCGGAGGCGATGCCCGTGGCGATTGCGGGCGTGAGCGATTTGCTTATCACACCCACGAGCGCCCCGGCTCAGGCCCCGGCTGGGTCGCAGCTCACCATGGCCCAGGTCCTGCTTGAACGCCTCGGCGAGCAGAACACCCCGGCCAATGGTCGGAGTCTCGGTTCGGCATTCACGCTGGATCAACTGATCGGTTCGTCCATGCCAGCCGCAGACCAGCCTGAGGCGGGTGGAGTACGCCCGACACAGCCCTCGCTGCCGGTGCTCGCACCCGCCGCGACGGATCTTCCGGTGCTGACCTCGGTGATGCCGTCCAGGAACGGCGGCGGAGCGGTTCTGGGCGGGAAGCTGGTTCAGATCGGTCAAGAAACCCCTGCAGGATTCGAGCTGATCGAGGTCCGAGAAAGAAGCGTGATCCTGAGACGTGACGGTCGGTTGTACACCCTCACGATCCCGGTTCAGGTTCAGCCTTGACGGTCGTGCGGATTACACAGATCTATGGATGCGATTCGTCGAACTGGTTGATTAACCCTTTGTGAGATCAATCCGATGAGAGTGATGGACAGATTCAACCATCGATCAACAGAATCAGGAGAGCCAACATGCCCGCAATGACTATCAACAACCGCAACACCCGCAGTGCTTTCAGCCTCATCGAGCTCGTTATCGTCGTCGTGATCATCGGGATCATTGGCGCGATCGCGATCCCCCGTATGAGCCGAGGTGCCGCCGGTGCTGCCGATTCGGGTCTGGTCGCTGACCTGGCCGTGATGCGCAGTGCGATCGACCTCTACAAGGCCGAGCACGGCGGCACGCTGCCTACCCTCGCCGACATCGAGGAACAGCTGACGACCTATACGAATGACGCTGGCACCGCCAACGCGACCAAGTCGACGACCTACTACCTTGGCCCGTACCTCCGCGAGATCCCCAAGCTCAAGGTTGGCACGAACAAGGGCCTGGCCGGTTTCGTCGCGACACAGGGCGGTACCACTGAGGGTTGGGTGTATAACGCGACCACCGGCGCGGTCAGCGCGAACCTGGCCGACACCGAACTCGATGTCCGCGGCATCCAGTACAACGCATATTGATCGGATGGGTTGAATCGTCCACACCGCCCCGTCTTGCACCAGCAGGGCGGGGCGTTCTTGATTTCTGCGAGTGAACCATGAACAAACCATCACCCAGGACATCCCGAACCGGATTCTCGATGATCGAAGTTGTGATGGTCATCATCATCATGGGCATCATCGCCGCCATCGCGGCGCCCAAGTTCGCCGATGCCGGCACCGGGCGGCGCCTGAGCGCGGGGCAGAAGCTGATCGAAAAGGACATCGATATCGTCAAGCTCCGGGCGAGGGCGACCGGAAAGCCCCACCTGATCGTGTTCTACCCCGGGGACGACATGTATGTCGCCTTTGAGGGGACAGAGGTCATACGAAACGCCATTGTTCTGGCGAGAGATCTCAGTGACAGTACTCTTGAGCTGGATCTGTCCAGGACCAGTCTCGGCGGCGATGAAGACATCTTCGTGAGCGAGCTGGGTGAGTTGGAGAAAGACTTTACAGTCGGGATCGCGGATCAGGGTATCGAGAAACTGATCGCGTTCACCGGTGTCGGCTTTTCCCGCCCGAGTGTGACGGAAACGGATTCGGTGGTTGAGATCAAAACCGGCTTGCTGGATCTCTCGCTCGGCGGCGATGGGCTACGCCTCGGGCTGGGGCTCTGAGAGGAGATGCGGATGAGCATGACGACCGCTGCACATCGCCATGCCAGGCGAGGCCTGACGCTCATCGAGGCCGTCGTGAGTCTCGTCATCATCTCGGTGCTGGTGCTGGGCCTGAGCAGCTCGGTACTGCTGGGCACTTATGCCATGCCATCGGCTACAGACCTCGGTGTCGCCGACCGGCAGGTGCATGATATTTGCAACCTGATCCGATCGGACATCGCCAACGCAAAGTCGGTTCAATCGCAGAAGACCGGGACATCGCTGCGGCTCACGCTCTCGATGCAGGCCCACGGAGCGCTCGGGGAAGGAACAAGCGTCATCTATGAGCTGATCCCTGATGCAAACATGATCCGTCGGCGTGTGGATGCACGCAACTATGAAACCCTAACCACAGAGCTCGACGGCTACCGGATCGCGGCGACCGCGGACAACTCGCAGCTTCGCTATGTGCACCTGCAGCTGAGCTTCGACAGCACGATCCAGAAGCGGTTCGAGCTCTACATCCTGACGCCGTACCGTCCGGAGGTGAGATAATGCCAAGCCATTCACATGAACGCGCCGGCATCACCATGGCAGAAACCATTGTCTCCACGCTCCTGGTCGGGCTGGTGCTGGTCAGCACGATCCAGATCGTTGGCCCGATTATTCGGTCGGGGAGCGTGATGGCGGACAAGGCCGTCGCCGCGAACCTGGCCCGTGAACTCAGCGATGAGATCAGCACCAAGTACTTTACCTCGCCGATCCTTGATGATGTCGAGGCCATGGGCCCCGGTGTTGGCGAGACGCGGGCAACCTACGACGACATCGATGATTATCACGGAATCAGTAACTCGCCACCGCAGCTCTCGTCCGGCAGCGCCAACACGAACCTGGGCGGCTGGACCCGGGCGGTGAAAGTCGCCCATGTCAATCTCGATGATCCGACGATCGAGTCAGGAACCTACACCGGGCTCAAGCGGGTGACGGTGACTGTCAGCAAGAACGGTGTTCAGCTTGCACAGTCGGTGACGCTTCACACCCACGCCGCGGATCAGGTGGGCTTTGTCCTGCAGGAGCCATAATCATGCCACAACACAGCCCCAACCAGCGAGGATCGATCTATGTGCTGACGCTGTTCACGGTGGCAGCGGTGGGGTCGATGGTGCTCATCGGGGTTGCCGTGCGGAGCAGCACCAACTCCCAATCGATGATCATCGAGAAGATGAACGCGAATCGCTCGGGTGTGCTTGATGCCGCAGAACTAGCGATCGCAAAGATCAGCGCGGATGTTTCCTGGCCAACCAAAGCCCAGCAGGGTGTTGTCTTCGAGGAGTTTACGATCGGTGACAGCACCTATTCCAGCAGCGTTATCGATGCCGATACGCTTGGCGCCCCAACCGATTCGACAGAGAACTACCGGGTCAAGGTTACATCTGTGAATGGGATTGCCGCAGAGTCTGCGTCGCTGGAAATCAACTACACGGTCTTCCGCTATCTGGACTTTCTCGATCGGTACAACCTCAGCGCCTACTGGCCACTGGACGAGGCCAAGAGTTCGACTCGGGCTGATGATCCGATCGCTGGGCGAGATGGCACCTACCTCGCACCATCAAACGCCGGGACTGAGATCAACGACGAGGGCGGCGTGGTACCAGTCTTTAAGAACAGCAATGACCATGTCGAGACGCCGTACGATAGCAACTACAGCGATGATCAGGAGGGCACGGTCACGTTCTGGATGAAGCTCACGGGCTCGAGCACGGTGACCACTTACGGCATCTTTGGGCAGCGTTTCACAACGAATGGGATGCCCGCCGTGAGCATGACCTGCATCGCAGGGTCGCTCATGGCATATATGGACGACGGCGGCAGCTACGACACATCGCATTTCGCCCAGACACGCTCAAGTACGATCACGGTGGGGCAGTGGCACCATGTGGCGATGAGCTGGGGCCCGGAGGGGCTGTGCATCTATGTCGATGGCACACTCCAGGCCCAGAACAAGACCTGCTTGGAGTATTGGGACACGCAAAACGGCTTTTGGGGTCAGCAGCCGCTGATCATTGGTGGCTCGTACATTCCCGCGGCGACCAGCCAGCCACAGGTCGGGTTCGAGGGCTCAATTGCTCGGTTTGGTATGATGCAGGATCAGCTGAGTTCCACCGAGATCGGTCAGATCTCGGCACAGCAGCCCGATGAACGCACGATTCTTCTGGTCGAGAACTCTTGGGCCGCGGTGTACGAGTAAAGCGGATTGGCTTTATGCCGCCTCGGGGCGTTGCATGACCGGCGACTGGGCCTTATGGCGTGACACCATGTCGTCATAGATGCTGAAATCCAGCGAGAGGAACGGCTCAACAAGCTCGGGGTCGAACTGCGAGCCGGCGCACTTGCGGAACTCGGCAAAGACCTTCTCGCGGTCCATGCCGGTGCGGTAAGCGCGGTTCGAGCTCATGGCGTCGAAGGTGTCGGCGAGGGCCATAATGCGGGCCATGCGCGGGATGTCTTCGCCGCTGAGCCCGCCCGGGTAGCCGCGTCCGTCCCAACGCTCATGGTGATGGAGCACGCCCGGGAGCACATCCTGCAAGTCGGGGATGTCCTTGATGATCTCGTAGCCGATGGTCGGGTGGCGTTTGATCATCTCAAACTCTTCGTCGGTCAGGCGTGATGGCTTGCAGAGCACCGACTCGGGCACACCGATCTTGCCGACATCGTGGACGAGCCCGGAGATCCTGATGCGCTCGGCCTCCTCGTCGCTGAAACCCACCCTGCTTGCGAGCATGGCCGAGAGCATCGCAACCCGCTCCGAGTGGCCCTGGGTGTACTGATCCTTGGCATCGATCGCGGCCGAGAGCGCCTTGACGGTGCCCAGAAAAGTCAGGTGCTGGCGGTGGTAGAGTTCCGCGTTCTCCAGCGCCGCGCCGAGCATGCCGGAGATGGACTCCATGAGCTTGGTCTCGTGGCTGGATACCTGCGGGTCATCGCCGTTCTTGCCGCCGGCGATGAGGTAGCCGAGGATGCTGCCGCCTCGGTCGATCGGGTGCACAAGGATCTGCGGCTCCAGATCCTCGAACCCTTCGGGAACCGTATAGATATTGGTCGTATCGGCGTTGCCAAGCGGCTCGTTCGTGTTCACATACTCGATCAGGGTGTTGATCTGCTCATCGCTGAGCTTGCACATGCCCGCCTGGAGGATCTTCTCATCGAGCACGGCGCTCACATCGCTCAGTTCGTTGATGCAGCAGGCAACAAAGTTGTAGTCCAGCGTGGCGGCGATCTCTGCGATACCGTCTTCGATGATGGTATTGGGCTCGTGGAGCGCCCCCATCGAGCGTCCGAGGTCCTGCAGCGTTGTCACGACCTCGTAGGACTCGCCCAGTTGCTCGCTGAAGAGTTCGATCGTCTCGTCGTGTTTGCGAAGGGAACGCAGATCCCCGAGCATCCAGCTCAGCGTGGACATCAGGCTGTCGGTGTGCATCTCCTGGATCTTGGCGCGATCACGCAGCAAGTGCAGCAGCGCTGAGTTCTGGAGTTGATTCCCCTTGCAGCCCTCGTGGATAAGCTCGCTCTGGAAGATCTCGGGCCCGAACCCGATCGCGACGAAGAATCCGGTGCGTCGCTCGCGGTGCAGCTCGACGAACGGGAACACCCACAGCCCCGGGTGGGGTGTGAAGGGGTGCATATAGTCCTGAGCCGACCAGTGCATCGCGCCCTCTGTCATGAGCATGCGCAGCGGTCGAGAGCTGAGCCACATGCCCAGCATGCTCGGGCCGATCGGGTCCTCGATGGGCATGCCGTTGAGATCGAGCCGCCAGCACATGAGCCCCATATCGCAGCAGCGATCGATAAACTCTTGCGGGAATGGATCGATGACCTTCGGTGCTCTGCGGATGTTCATGCTGCCTGTCCCTCCTGCCCGGTCTGGAGCAATGCATCGATGTCCTTCAAGAGGTCCTTGGCGCTGAAGGGCTTGGAGAGAAGCTTCTTGATTGACGGAAGCGTACTCAGCTCGTCTTCGACGGCATAACCCCGTGCGGTCAGCAGGATGATCGGGATGTTCTTGGTCTTTTCCTGAGCCGAGAGCTGGTGTGCGAGCTCGATACCCGAGAGGTACGGCATCTGCAGGTCTGTCACGATGGCGCTGGGCAGATGCTCGAGTGCGGCCTTGAGGGCCATCTCCCCATCTTCAACAACGAGAACCTCGTACCCCGCACGCTTGAGCTTATGGGCGATGATGTGCGTGATATGGGGCTCGTCGTCGGCAAGCAGGATCAGGTGTGTAGAAGCCATACGGGACGCTCCGTTTCAGGTGAATTACCGATGTTTCATCGGCCGGAAACGCCCAAGACTTGCCCCGGTTCAGGTGGATGAAGGTGAATCAGTGTGGATCTGGATGGTGCTGCCGGGCGGTGGCAATCGGAGGAATCGTGCGAGCTGCTTCGACCCGATAATAAACGGCACCGTATCGAGCATCGCCATCACGAGCTTGAACACATAGCCCGTCACGATGAACACGAGCAGCTGGTTGAGCAGCGGGCGATCGGGCGTGATCGGGAGGGCGTGGGCGTAGAAGTGCGTGATCAGGATCACAGCGGTTGTGTCCACGAGCTGGCTGATCAGCGTCGAGCCGTTGTTGCGGATCCAAAGGTGCTTGCCGCGTGTGAGCTTCTTCCAGAAGTGGAATACCTGCACATCAACGAACTGGGCGATCAGGTACGCGATCATCGACGCGGCCACGGCACCGAAGGCGAGCTGCTGGATCCGATAAAAAGTCCAGTCCTCGCTGAATCCGGTGAACACGCCCTGCTCGTTGTAGAGCGGGGTCGGGAGCGGGGGGGCGCTGACATCAACGCCCAAGGCGTTGGTGCCGTAGGACACCATCTCAGGCTGCATTGGCAGAACACCCGCGAACCAGAGGATAAAGATCACCCAGATGTTGAGCACCAGCCCGATCCAGACCACCAGGTTGGCACGGCGGCGCCCGTAAAGCTCAGAGATGAAGTCGGTGCACAGGAAGGTGAGCGGGTAGGGCAGCACACCCGCGGCCACAGCGAAGCTGATATCGCCCCATTGACCCCAACTCAGCCCGCCCGACTCAGACCATGACGCGAACACGATAAACCGGGTGATGCCCAGGATGTTGAGCATCGCCAGGGTGCCCAGGAACAGCCCCGCCAGCAACAGGAACACGCCCTCGCGACGGCGATGCACGATGAGCAGCGGGAGCTCGTCGAGCCCGTCGTAGCGGTGCTGGTGGGTGGGGAGCGGTTCGTCGAGGTGATCGTGCATGGTTTCACAGCATATCCGGGCCCACGGATCGGCATTGGGGGCTCGCCCATGATACAGTGTGTGCATGAATGTTGAGATCAATGAGCAGGATGCCGTGCACGCCGAGATCGCCCATAAAGACGGCGAATCCATCGATTCTTCCCGTGAGGTACCGGTCGAGATCGGATCCCTGCTCGCCCCGATCGAGGCGATGCTGGTGAGCTCGGATCGGCCGCTCAAGCCCATGGCGATCGCGGACGCGCTCAGCGTGCACACCGGCGAGCAGGTTGGCGAGGCATCTATTTCACGGGCCGTGGATGAGCTTAACGCGCATTACCGTGAGCAGGGGCGGGCGTTCAATATCGAGCAGGTCTCTGGCGGGTACCGGATGATGACGCTCCCCGAGCACGCCCCGGTGATCGCCGCCATGCACCGTTCGCGGGCCACGACTCGGCTTTCCAAGCCGGCATTGGAGACCCTCGCCATTATCGCGTACCGCCAGCCGATCACGAGGGCCGAGCTCGAATCCATCCGTGGCGTGGCGTGTGGCGAGGTTGTCCGCTCGCTCATGGATCGCCGTCTGGTCAAGATTACCGGGCGGGCCGAGGAACTCGGGCGACCCATGCTTTACGGCACGACACGCCAGTTTCTGGATACTTTCGGGCTCGCGAGCCTGAAAGATCTGCCCAAACCTGAGGACTTTGCCGATCAACTGAGTCTGCAGGGTGTGTGATCCGCTCACCCGGCGCTGACACTGGAGATCCCGTCATGACACATATCGCCCGTCGAACCGTACTGCTGCTCGCCGCCATCATGCTGATCCTGACGCAGGTCGGGTGCGGATCGGGCGGCAAGACCATCGTCCGCGGGCGTGTGATCACTGGCACGGTCGGACAGGCGATCGCCACGAGCGCCGAGGATGTCCGATTCGAAGAGCCCGGTCTGCCCGGAATGGATGTCGCGGTGCTTGCCCGTGGCGGCAGCGTCTCGCGAGGGCGAGGCGTCTACGCGAAGGTCACAACGGATGAGTTCGGCGACTTCGAGCTGGTCTTCCCCTCGGGCACTTTCCCGAGTGATGCGGTGGAGATTCATGTCACGGGTGAGGGCGTGTTCACCGCACGATCGACGACCTACATGCCGACCATGGGCGGGAGATTACTGTGCATTGTGATCCCAAGACCCGGATATGTCGCACCGGAACGAAACCCCGGCCCTCAAGAGTGAGTATTGATATTGCGTGAGCGTCTTCGGTTTCCATCGTGCTCGAGAGTCATCGCTGGGATCATCCCCGCCGCATGACTCGCAAAGAGTGGATGCCGATCCCACGGCAGACAGGGCGACCAAGCGCGAATCGAAGCTGACCTTCGGCGGGCTGATGTACATTGCTGTCACCGTTTTTCTCGCCATCGGCGCGGTGAACTCGCAGAACAACCTGCTGTTCTGGCTCTTCGGCGTGGCCATCGCGACGATCTTCGTGTCCGGGCTGATCTCAGGAAACGCGCTGATGCGGACGCGGCTGCACGCCAAGGCGTTGCACGAGGTCCACGCCGGGCAGCGTGTTCACCTGCACTACACCATCACGAACCAGTCCCGCTTCTTTCCGCTCTTCGCCTGCCTGGTCAGCGAGTACTCGCGAAGCGTGACCAAGCGGGGCGTGCTGCTCCCCGCGAGCGTGGTGCACATCGCACCGAACTCCTCGGGGAACTGCGTGGGATCGTTTGTTCCTGCTCACCGAGGGAGGTATGTGCTCAGGGATATCCGCCTCTCGACGAGGTTCCCATTCGGGCTGCTGCAGAAGTCGCTCGTGTTCGACCAGCCGCGCCCGCTCCTTGTGCTCCCGCACCCGCTGCGCCTTCGAACGGACCTGCTCCGGAACGCCAAAACCCAGGGTGACGAGTCGATCCGGCGATCGATGCACGGGGGGCAGAGCAACGAGTTCTGGGGGTTGCGCGAGTACCGTCCTGGCGACCCGCGCCGGCGTATCGCCTGGAAGCAGAGCGCGAAACGCGATGCCCTGGTCGTGGTCGAACACGCCGAATCGTTTTCCATGCGGATCTGGCTGGTCATCATTGAGCCAGAAGCGGGCGATGACGCCCAGCAAGTCCATGCCGAGCGGGCCATCGCCATCGCGGGCTCGATCTTCGAGCACCACGCGAAGAAAAGCGTGCCCATCGGGCTGTGGTACCCGCAACGCGATGTGCGGTTCGATCCCCACAGCGGGCGGGCGCACGCTGGGCGTGTCCTCCGTATGCTCGCGACGCTCGATCTCGAAGACGAGCCTCTCGCGTACACGCCCGTCCCGACCCGAACTCGGGACCGGGTCTTGCTGATCCAACGCGGAATACGCACCGATCAACTCGTCAACGCGGCCCGCGTGATTGACACCAGCCGCCCCGATCAGTGGCTGATCGACACCAAGAGCCTGCCAGAGGCGTTGGGTGGGCGGTCATGACTCGCAAGCCCAAGCGGGCGAAGAAAACCGCTTCCAGCGCGTTCCGAGGAGCGTTATTCGCGGCGATCTTCGGAGCGATTGTCAGCTTCTCCATCGCGGATGCAAACCCGGCGTACTTCGTGCTCGCGACTTTGGGTGTCCTTGCGAGCTGGCTCGGTTCGGTACGCCCTGCGCGTCCTGCCCCGCGCCGACTGATCAATACCGTGCTGCTGCTCGTGATTGTCATCGGCGGCATCGAGGTCCTGCGTGTTGGCGTGGGTGTCAGCGCATTCGCGGTCTTCGTGGCGTTGTTGCTGGTGGTCAAGCTGCTCGATCTGCGTAGCCCTCGCGATGATGGGCAGGTGCTGGTGCTCTGCCTGTCGGTGATGGTGGCGGCGGTACTCACGAGCAACAGCTTCCTGACCGGCTCCGCTATGCTGATCGAGAGCGTGCTCCTTCTCCGCGCGTTTGTGCTCTTCCAGGTCTACCGCGTGGTGCGGATGGGGCGGGCGCAGGACGCACGCCTTGATCGCCGATCACGGGTCGATATCCGTTCCATGATGATCGCGACTGGGTTCCTCTGCGCCCTGATCGGGAGCGGGCTCTTTGTCGTGCTCCCCCGCAATGTGGGCACGCAGGCCTTTGGTCAGTGGGGCGCGGGGCGGTCGGTCTCGGGGTTCAATGATAAAGTTGAACTCGGTCGCCCCGGACGGATCTCTACTTCCTCCAAGCCCGTTCTGGACCTCACCGTGCGTGATCGCAACGGCATGAACTCGGGCTCTGAGAACAGCCCGCCGATCTATCTCCGTGGCGCGGTGCTCGATGTGTATCGTGAGGGGAACTGGGAGCGCAGCTCGATTATGCGTGTGCCCCTCGCAGAACGGATCCGCATGTTCCCGCCCGATACGACGCTGAAACCGCGAGGCAACTTCGATAACTCACGGTGGGATCAGCACTTCGAGGTGAGCATGCGCCCCGTTGGTGATGGACCGGTCTACCTTTTCACGCCTTGGCGCCCGGTCGAGTTTCACATCCTCAATGAGCCGATGCGACTGGGTTACGATTTCAGCCGGGGGCTCTTCCTCAAGGACGGCCTTGGTGGCGGTGTCGAGTATGCGGTTCGAACGGTCAACGATGAGTTCCGAACCATCCCGATCGCGCCAGACGCAAAGCGAGGGGATGTGGTTGCCACCGAGATCCCGGAGGAGATCGCCCAGCTGGCCCGTGAGATCGTGCGTGACGGGGGTATCGATCCCGATCCTTTGGCCCGCGCGGTCAGCAGCGATGCGAGCGCAGTACGACTCATTGAGAACTTTCTCCGATCACGCTACAAGTACACACTTGATGCCCAGCCGGTGCCCAGCGGCACGGACGCGACCAGCTGGTTCCTTTTCGAGCACAAGCAGGGGCACTGCGAGTACTACGCGTCGGCGCTCACGCTCATGGCTCGCTCGCTGGGCATCCCCGCACGCGTTGTGACGGGTTACATCGCGTCGGATTACAACGCGGTAACCGGGCAGTACACCGTCCGAGAGAGTAACGCTCACGCATGGGTCGAGGCCGAAATCGCACCAGGCCAGTGGCGTACATTCGACGGCACGCCGCCGAGCGACTTCCATGACATCCATGTGCCGGACCCCGGGTTCTTCCGCTCGCTCAGCAAGATGTACGAATCGGTTGAGTTCCTCTGGGGACGAGTTGTGGTCGGGTACGACTCGGACACTCGAGATCAGATCATCGGCGACAGGGTTGGTGACTTCGGGCTGGCGCGGATGGGCGATCACCTGCTGGCTCGCTTTGCTGCGGGTCGCTCCAAGCTGATCTCCCGCGCCGCGTTGGTAGCGGTGATCGTCTTCGCGGGTTCGATGTTCCTGGGTATCGCCCTGATGCGTTCACAGCATCTGATCGCTTGTTTGCGGGCGTGGTCTCGGTCGCTGCTCACACGCTTTGGGTTTTCTCAGGGTGAGCGTGCGGGGATCACACGCGATGTTCAGCGTCTCGAGATTGCGATCAATCATGCGCTGCGCCAGGCGGGGGCGCCACGACCGCTCTGGATGCCACTCAAACAGCACCTCCTCGCGCACGAGCCGGACCTTTTACGCTCCCCGGGGCTCTACGAGTCGCTGACAGGGGCAGCGGATGTGTTGTATCTGGAACGGTTTTCCAGAGAATCGGTTCTTGCACCGGATCGGATCTCAGATCTTGTGAGTGCACTGCGCAGGTCCGAGAATCAAGTTCAGGCACACAGCCCGAACCCGGGGTGATCCAGCTCGGCGCTGGGCATCAAGCCCCGTCTCTGGTGTGACGATGCAAAGCCCGCACACACCGAGAGATGAAAGGATCGTCCAGTGCCCGCGAACCGCTCCAGAACCGACCGATGGCGAGATAGTCTCCACCGCATCTATGAGCGGGGCGGCGGTCTCGAGTTTGCGATCAAGCACGACCCTGAGGACGGGATCAAGGATCTCATCTGGCGCGTGAAGCTCCTGGGGCTGAGTGAGGACGAGATCATCGTCGAACAGCCGGGCGCTATGGGGCAGGCTTTCCGCATCGACGAGGGCGTCGAACTCGTCGGTCTGATGTCTGTCGGTCAGAACCGTTGGATGTTCAGCACCAAGGTCGTCGGCAAGACCATCAACGAGACACGCAACGGGGCGTTCCCTGCCCTGCGGCTGGATATGCCGACCAAGGTGGTCCGCTGCCTTCGTCGCCAGAATGACCGCACACCGATCGCGAATCTCGACATGCCCAGCGTCGAGTGCTGGAAGCTCATGGACCCTATGAGCGCGGTCCCACTCGAGGTCGCCAACCGCGTGCAGATCGATGAACTGACCAAGCAGGGCGGCGTGGTGAACGCCAGCAATGACCCGGTCGCGCTGCCCATGGTCGGACCCAAGTTCGAGGCGCAGCTCGCGAACCTCGGTGGCGGCGGCGTCGGGCTCGTCGTGCCCGTGGAGTACCGCTCCGAGATCGACTCTGGCAAGCTCTTCTGGCTTCGGATGGACCTGCGCCCGACAATCCCGGCCCCGCTGGTGCTGACCGCGAAGCTCGCTCATGCTCATATCGATTCGCAGCAGAACACTATCGCCGGGCTCGCGTTTGAGTTCGGCTATAACAACCAGCACAAGGACTTCGTCATCAAGCAGATCTCACGCTACCTGGGCGCGATGCAGCCGCAACGAAAGGCCGCCTGAAAGATCATGCTTGCCTTGAAATGAAAAAGCCCGCTCGGTTGAGCGGGCTTTTTGATGCGCTTGATCTGGGTTTACCAGGTCTTGCCCGATGAGTACATCACGGGGTTATCAACAACCATGACGCTTGCGTCGCCATCGAGCGACTCCAGATAGATGGAGTTTGTGCCATCGTTCCAGATCCCCGTCCAGTGACCCTTGCGGGGCATGGAGTGGTTGACGACGCCGTAGCGTGAGTTGAACGAAGTGACGCCTCGCGGTGCGACAAGCTCAACGGTGCCAGCAGAGTCCGGGCCGGTCACGAGCGTGACATTGCCGCCGTTGGAGTAGGCATAGATCTCTTCGACCTGCTCCTTGTCGGTACGGATCTCGATCGGGCCGCCGGGAACTTCGGCATCGCCCGATTCCACATGGATCGCGCCCTGGACACCCACGATGACGACCTTGCCGCCCGCATTGCGGACCTCGATGCCGTCGCACTGGGGGATGTTGATTGTCAGATCGATCGGCGGGCGGTAGCCCTCAACGGAGAGGTCGGTCGGGCTGATGGTGAGCACCGAGAGTTCACCGTTGTTCGAGTGGGTCGCCGTAAAGTACTCACCGACGGGGTCAAAGTCGAAGCCCATGCGAGCGGCCCGCCAGCGGAGGCGGTTCTCCTGCTGGACGCGGAAGGTGACATTCGCCTGCTCGTGGGCGGGCTTGGCATAGACCTTCACCTTGCCGTAAGGGTTGTCCACAATCACGGCGTTGAGGCGGCCAAGGGTGATGGGGTCGCCCTTGATCTGCACGGTGTGGGCAAGCTCGTCGGCCGCCATGCGTGCTCGCAGCCCGCCCATGCGGGTGCAGCCGGGCAGGAGCCCTGCCGCAAGGGTGGCAAGAGCGAAGATCAGGATCAGTGAGCGTGCTTTGGACATGCTGGGCGTTCCTTCTGGGGCGTCCGACTGAGTTCGGGCGTTGCTCGGCCTGGCGAGCTGTTTCTGGTACGAATTGGAGGGCTCAGTGTTCTCGTGTCGGGTTCAATACATGCTAAGATAGTGCTTCGTCGGGTGCTCGGGGGGCCGAGCACCCGGGAACAATACGCATTTCCACCCGTTGGGCACGACTTGCGTGCCCTTTGCGAGGGTGTCTTTTCGGTTTTATCGGCTCATCTCAGCGTCCGCTTGCATTCCTTTCGACGACGATTTCATTCACGATCTCGCATGAGTATGTATGAATCACAACTGCTGCTGATGAAATGACTTGCTGATACCGAACTGTACGGCGCCTCGCATCAATCCAGATCGCCACGCGATCGCACGGGTGCTTGAAAAGGGTGATCACGCGAACCCACGCGTGAACGATCACCCAGAGGCACATCGGTGTATCAAACACTCAATGTTCAGGGGCCGCTCACGCTGGTGCTCGCGCAAGACGGGACCGGTTCGGGTGCCATGATCGCCATCATCGGGATCGTGGCGTTGCTTGTCGGGTCGGGTATCGGGTACATGCTTGCCGGCATGGTGGGGGGCAAGAAGGTCGAGCGGCTCAAGGCCGAGGCCGAGATGCTTGCCTCAAGGGCCAAGGAAGATGCCCAGAACGCCGCCGACAAGATCCTGATCGATGCTGATCGGAAGGCACTGGAACGCAAGGAAGCCGTCGATAAGGAACTTGAGGCCGCCCGCAACGAGCAGCGCGAGTTCGAACGCCGTCTCGCCAAACGAGAAGACCTGCTGGATCGCAAAGAAGAGACCGTCGCACTCAAGGAACGCACGCTCAGCGAGCAGAGCGAACGGGTCGAAAAGGAACGCGAACGCCTCTCCAAGCGAGAGGGCGAGCTCACCGAACTCAAGGACAAGCAGCAACGCGAGCTTGAACGCGTTGCCCAGCTCGATCGAAACCAGGCCAAAGAGCTCCTGCTGGATCGCGTCGCGGAGCAGACCCGGGCTGAGATGGGGCGGGTTACCCGTCAGATTATCGAGGAGGCCGAAGAGGGGGCGAAGGAGGAGGCCAAGGAGATCCTGATCAATGCCATCCAGCGGTATGCCAACGAACACTCGTCCGAGACCACAGTCCGAACCGTCGCAATCCCGTCTGACGACATGAAGGGACGAATCATCGGTCGCGAGGGGCGCAATATCCGTGCGATCGAGAAGGCAACCGGGGCGGACATCATTGTCGATGACACCCCCGGTGTTATCGTGGTGTCCTGTTTCGACAAGGTCCGTCAGGCCATCGCCGT
Source organism: Phycisphaerales bacterium (assembly GCA_020427395.1). Classification (GTDB taxonomy): domain Bacteria; phylum Planctomycetota; class Phycisphaerae; order Phycisphaerales; family UBA1924; genus UBA1924. The sequence goes on along the minus strand of JAGQON010000007.1, from coordinate 4,245 downwards.
CGAATCGCTCGAGCGACTCATCGCGGATGGGCGTATGCACCCCACCCGCATCGAGGAGGTCGTCGAGAAGGTCGGTAAGGAAGTCCAGGAGAAGATCGTCAAGGCGGGCAAAGACGCTTCGGTCGAACTCGGGCTCAAGGGGCTGCACCCAAAGATCATCGAGGCAATGGGTCGCCTGACCTACCGCACCAGCTACGGGCAGAATGTGCTCAAGCACTCGATCGAGGTCGCGTATCTGTGCCAGATCATCGCCGACCAGCTCGGGCTTGATGGCAAGCTCGCGAAGCGCTGCGGATTCCTGCACGATATCGGCAAGGCGATGGACCACGAGATGGAGGGCGGTCACCCCAAGATCGGCATGGACTTCGCCCGTCAGTACGGCGAGAAGGAAGAGGCTGTTCTCAATGCGATCGGTGCCCACCACGCCGATATGCCCTCGACGACCTGGTACACCCCGATCGTCATGGCCGCCGACGCCGTCAGCGCCGCCCGCCCGGGCGCCCGCCGAGAGTCGATGGAGCGGTATATCCAGCGTCTCAACGATCTCCAGGACATCGCCCTGGCGATCCCGGGCGTCTCCGAGGCCTACGCGGTTCAGGCGGGGCGTGAGGTCCGCGTGATGATCGATGCCGACCGGGTGAGCGATGACGAATCGTACCTGATCGCCCACGAGATCGCCAAGCGGGTTTCCAACGAGATGACTTTCCCCGGCGAGATCCGGGTGACCGTGCTGCGTGAGACCCGAGCCATCGAGATCGCCCGCTAACGAATCAGCATCGCAAGAAGCACAATCGGAAGCAGACGCGCATCGATCAGATCGCGTCTGTTTTTCATTGATCGTGTGCTCAGCGTGGTTGCGAAGACGCCGAGGCTCACCGCCAGCAGCTCGATGGGTCGCCGCGTCCGGATCATCAGCAGCCCGCAGCCAACCAGAAGCATGCTCTCGGCGAGCACCCACGCCCTTGCATTTCCCAGAAGCACCGGCAGCGAGCGAGTGCCGTAGAGCGCATCGCTGTCGTGATCGTCGAGATCGCACAGGATGGCGTCCGCGGAGACGATCAGCCAGAGCCCGGCGATGCTCAGCACAACGACCCGGCGCGGGTGTTCGATCAGGTTGTGGCTGTTGCCCCAGAGCACGACGACCACCAGCGCGATGTGCGCACTGCTGATCAAGAACGATTTGAGCGCTGGCAGATCCTTGAATCGGGGTCTGCCCGGCGAGGCCGCCCGCCCCGCATAGAGCTGCACGCCTAAGAGCGCCCCGAGCGGGATCAATGCCAGCAGCGGGGAAATGAGATAGCCCATCACAATCGCAGCAAGCAGTTCGGCAAGAAGCAACACACGGATTCTTGATGCGTGCTCCGCGAAGAGCAGGGCCCGATCCGGAAGGGCAATCGCGTCGGCCGGGTCCTGGCGATCGTCGCTGAGCTTCACCCGATCCAGCAGATAGCACGCGTGCGCCACCAGAAGGAGGTAGGCGGTAGTCTGCCATGAGGGCATCGGGCGATCGATTGTCAGCAACGCGAGCAGGTACACGCCGAGCGTGTAAAAAGCGGGCCAGATTGCCAGAAAACTCAGCAGCGCTGGCAGCGGGATGCGTCTGTGGGTGGGCATCAGCGCTGGCTGCTCCAGGCCCAGTTGAGCGAGCGATCGGTCACGATGATCTCCTGTTCAGCCAGGATCTGCTGGGCGTAGCGCTGCATCTGCTCACGCTGGACGCTTTGCCTGAGCCGATCGATGAGCTGTCGCTGCTCTTCCTTGCTCGGCTCACGCTTGGGGTTTATGCCCTCGACATAGACCACGAGATACCCGCTCTCGGTGCTGATCACGCCCGAGCATTCGCCCGGCTGCGTGCTCCGGATCGCCTCACTGACGGCGCTGGGGTACTCGGGTGAGTTGAGGCGGAAGCGGGGTATCAACCCGCCGCGATCGGCGGAAGGAAGCCGTGAGTACTCGGCGCAACGCTCTGCGAACACCCACGGGCGGGCTCCGCTAGTCGCGTTCTCCACGACCGTGCGGGTTTCGTGAGCGGCTTGAGCATCATCTGAGACAAACAACCGAACCCGGAAGCTCACTCCGAACACGATTGCTGTTTCCAGATCGATCTGTAGTTCAGATGGCTCGACTGGACCAACCAGCGCCCTGAGCATCGCGTTTCGGCGCAGAAGCCGCTCGAACCGCTCCGGCCCCAGCCCCCGCTGGGCACGGAGATCATCGAGCACCTGAGGCGGCAGCGGCTGCTCATCCGCGAATCCCAGCGACTGGCCAAGTAGATCACGCTCGGCCTTGACTCGATCTGCGCCAATCACGATCCCACGTTGGGAACACCGTTCGTGCAGTGCTCGATCCAGGGCGTACTCCCGAAGGGCCTCGGCCCCAGCGAGTTCGTACACGCCGGTGCCGATCGCCTCTGGGGAAATCGCACGCCCGTTGATCAAGGCGATCGGGGTTATCGCATCGCTGCTGTGCTGCTGGGGTGTGGTTCGCGGAGGCGAACTCGCACAAGCGTTGAGGAGCAGGGCCGAAAGCAGCATCGGGGATACCAATAGGATCGTGCGGGTCATGACCCATTCGAGCCGATGCAGGTGGGCAGGTCAACCGCAGAGGCCGATCTTGCGTAAGGTGATTCAGATGACGATATCCCACACAGCTCAGGAACCCGATTCCGGCGTGCGAGCCGAGGTGATGGCCCATGCTCGGGCGATCGCCGGTGAACCGCCGACCCCCAAGCTGCGCTCGCTCGTCTGCCCGTATTGCGGGGCCGTGACGCCCGATTCTGGTCGGTGCGAGAAGTGCGCGGGGCGATTTGATCCGCTGAGCCGCCAGGCCACCCAGAATCAGATGGGGCCATGGGAGATCCGCGACGAACGGGTGCCGTTCCGCCCCGGGTGCAGCTTTGCGACGCTTGTCCGCCTAATCGAGCAGGGCGCTGTGCGGGGCGAAACAGTGCTGCGAGGCCCAAGCACACGCCAGTTCTGGACACAGGCCAAGCACACGCCCGGCGTCGCCAACCGCCTTGGCGTGTGTCACAACTGTCAGGCCCCCGTCAAACCCGATGCGTTCTCCTGCCCGAGCTGCGAGGCCTCCTTCGAAGTCGAACGCGATCGCCAGCACATGGGGCTCGGCCCCGCCAGGCCCTTGCCGGGCCAGGGGCTGCCCGAGGTACTCGCGCTGCACGCAGAGCCCGCCAGTGTTCCCGGGCACGGCGAGATCGCATCGTCGACGATCCCCATCGCGGCGTCGAGCCCCGCAAAGGCTCAAGGCGCATCGGTCACGCCCGTCAGCGACGAGGAATCTCGCAAGCGCGTGGAGGATGCGTTGCGATTGGTTCGATTCTGGCGAGCCCGGGCAGATCATGATCGAAAAAACGCTTGGGCGATCATCATCATCTCATCGCTCATCTCGATCGGGGCACTCTCTTATGTCGTGCTCGGATCGGGTTCGGGCGGGAAAACCGCATCCGAGACGGGTGACGCGGTCGAATAATCTGGTATATTCGACCAGTTCACTGTCCGTGTTCGTACCCATGATGATGATCCAGCTTCAGTCCAGACCGCGGGGGCGAGCGACACGCGATGCGTTCACACTTATCGAGTTGCTTGTGGTCATTGCCATCATCGCGGTGCTCATCGGGCTGCTGCTGCCGGCGCTGAGCGGGGCGATCGGCTCGGCGCGGACCCTCAAGTGCCAGGCCAATATGCGATCGATGGGGCAGGCAGCGTTGACTTACGGGGATGACTATCGGGGCACGATCCCCGCGTTCAGTTGGAAGCCGGGAAACTACGAGACCCAGTACAGCGACCTGCGGAGCGCAAACACGGACCTCCAGTCCACCCCCTATCAGGCGGTGAGCATTATCCGTGAATATTCGGGCAACCCATACATCCCGAGATCCAGCGGCGGCAACAACTGGTTCGCGAACCTCTGGTTCACACACATCGTCTTTTATGATTATCTGACGGGCAATCTCGAGGAACCAATCGCGGCATGCCCCGAGGATGATGAGCAGGTTGTTCGGGCTGAGACGCCGATCGCTGATTTCGCGACGAACCAGCTCTTCCGAAAGTTCGAGAGCTCGTACGAGACTAGTGTCGTTACGTACTCCCCCGATCGACGCGTGGGGGATATGGAACCCATGGAACAGCACAATCGACCGTGGGGCAGCTTTACACGCGATGCGAACTATGTGATGAGCAGACGTTTTACGGAGGTCGCTTTCCCTTCCGGTAAGGCGTACATGTTCGA
>JAGQON010000079.1 GCA_020427395.1 Phycisphaerales bacterium | reverse complement strand
CGCTGGCGTTCCTTCAGCGAGCGGAGGTTCGCTTCCGTCATGACCACCGAGCCATCGACAAGGATGCCAAAGTCGATCGCACCGAGGCTGAGCAAGCTCGCTGCGATCGCGAACTCATACATGCCCTGCACGGCGAACAGCATTGAAATCGGGATGGCGACCGCTACGAGCAGCCCGGCTCGGATGTTGCCCAGAATGATGAGCAACACAACAATCACCAACACGGCACCGATCACGAGGTTGTGCTCGACCGTCTTGATGACCTGCTCGACCAGCAGGGTCCGGTCGTACACAACATCCACGACGACATCGGGCGGCAGCGACGGCGCGAGGGATTCAAGGCGTTCGCGGAGTTCCTCCGTCACCACACGACTGTTCTCGCCCATTAGCATGAAGGCCAGGCCGAGGACGACCTCGCCCTCGCCGTACGCCGAGACCGCGCCGCGGCGGATCTCGCTGCCGATTTCAACCTCCGCGACATCCTGAATCCGCACCGGCGTGCCGTCGCTGGAAGCAACCACGATGTTCTCGATCTCACCGATCGTCGCAACACGCGCCAGCCCCCGCACCACCCTCGCTTCACCGGAGGTCACGATCTGCCCGCCGCCGACGTTGGCGTTGTTGCGGCGCAGCGCATCCAGCACATCCTCAAGCGTGAAGCCAAACTTGATCAGTGCTTCAGGCTTGACGACGACGTGATACTGCCGCTCCAAGCCACCCCACGAATTGACCTCGGCCACACCCGGGACCTTGCGAAGCTCGGGCTTGATCACCCAATCGTGGATGGTCCGGAGTTCTTCGATAGAGTGTTCGCCGGTCTCCGACCGGATGACGTAGTGAAAGACCTCACCGAGACCGGTCGCGATCGGGCCGAGCTCCGGCCTTCCGACACCATCTGGCAGTTCGACTGCCGAGAGCCGTTCGGTAATGTACTGCCGCGCGTCGATAATGCGGATGTCGTCATCGAAGGTCGCCACGACCTGTGAGAAACCGAACTTTGAGACGGACCGCACGTTCTGGAGCCCGGGCAGCCCGCCGATCGAGAGTTCGACAGGAAGGGTGATCTGCTGCTCGATTTCTTCCGGGCTGAGCGCGGGGGCCACGGTGTTGATCTGCACTTGGATCGGCGTGGTGTCTGGAAACGCGTCGATCGGAAGCTGGATCATCCGGTACACACCGGCGGCGCACGCGATCGCGAACAGCAGAATGACAAGCACTCTGTTCCTGAGCGACATCTCGATAAGACGGGTCAGCATGGTGGCTCCGGATC
>JAGQON010000078.1 GCA_020427395.1 Phycisphaerales bacterium | reverse complement strand
CTCCATGTGAGTGTCGCGGACGATGGACGACTCATCCTGGAATCGTGATGAAGCTCCGAGTTCATCCTGAAAGGGGTTCTCAATGGCACGCGTGACGCTCGAGGGCATCGACAAGGTCTATCCCAACGGCTACGAGGCCGTCACGGACCTCAACCTGGACATCGACGACGGCGAGTTCCTCGTGCTCGTGGGCCCGTCCGGCTGCGGCAAGTCGACCGCCCTGAGAATGGTGGCCGGCCTCGAGGGCATCAGCGACGGGACGCTCACCATCGGCGACCGGGTGGTGAACGACATCCACCCCGCCGACCGCGACATCGCGATGGTGTTCCAGAACTACGCCCTCTACCCGCACATGTCGGTGCGCGACAACATCGCGTTCGCTCTGAAGCTCCGCAAAGCGTCCAAACAGGAGATCGACGAACGGGTCAGCGAGGCCGCGCGCATCCTGGAGCTCACCGAGTACCTGGACAACAAGCCCGGGCAGCTCTCGGGCGGCCAGCGCCAGCGGGTGGCCATGGGCCGCGCCATCGTGCGTCGGCCGTCGGTGTTCCTGATGGACGAACCACTGTCCAACCTGGATGCCAAGCTGCGCGTGCAGATGCGCGCCGAGATCGCGCGTATCCAGCAGGACCTGGGTGTCACGACCATCTACGTCACCCACGACCAGGTCGAGGCCATGACCATGGGAGACCGGGTCGCCGTGATGAAGCGCGGCGTGCTGCAGCAGGTGGACGCGCCGCAGACGCTGTACGACCTGCCCAACAACCTGTTCGTGGCCGCGTTCATCGGATCCCCCGCCATGAACCTGCTGGCCGCGTCGGCCTCGACCACCGCCGATGGCGGGATGCTCCTCGATATCGGCGGCCAGACGATCGCCATCCCCGCCACGGCGGTGGGCGATCGTCCCGCCCTGAAGCGTGTCGCCGGCGAGGACGTGACCGTGGGCGTGCGACCGGAGGATCTGCACCACGAGAGCGAGGTCGCAGACGCGAACGGCCACGCCGCGCTCCAGGGCACCGTCGAACTGGTCGAGGCGCTCGGGTCCGATCTGATGGTGCATCTCACGCTGGCCGGGGCCCGCAACGTCACCACCGACGACGTGGACGCCGGTGAGGAGGAGCTCACCAGCGAGGCCGGAGCGCGGATCCTGGCGCGGTTCACCCCGGCGGTGAAGGTCACCTCCGGAGACGCGGTCCGCCTCCTGATGGATCCGGCCAAGATCCACGTGTTCGATGGTGAGGGCCTCGCCGTCCGATAACCCCGGCGACACCGCCAACCGATTCCCGCCACACACGGGAAGGCCTCTCCTCCGGACCCCCGCCCGGAGGGGAGGGTGCCCCCGCGTGAACGCGTCGCACGCGGCGCGCGCGTCCACCCGGGTTGGTCAGGTGGCCACGCCC
>JAGQON010000077.1 GCA_020427395.1 Phycisphaerales bacterium | reverse complement strand
GCTGATTCAGAAGTAGCTCCCTGTCTGGTGCATTCACTCGATTTGAGATTCCCCCCCTCCCGTTGGCATCACGGTACCGGGAGCCTTCCCTGTGCCGCCAGAGAGGGTGAGTGCATGGGGGGAAGTTATGGATTCGTGCGTACTAACACGCTAAGCGTGACACCGTACACAACACCGTCTCAGCATATATCACCCCAAAAAGTGACCGCCATTATCAAAAATATGTCCCAAAAATCGATCGAAAGTACCACCGGTCTGAAATTCCTCGTTTATGTTGGCCCGCATCACCGTGCCCGCACGGGCCGGAACAGTCACGCACAAGGAGGTGTAATCATGACAGAGCGAATCGCATACCGACCCGATGAAGCGGCGGCAATTCTGGGAGTCTCTCCCAGGTCGCTGTTCAACATGAGAAAGAGCGGGCTCATACCGACCGTCAAGGTTGGCCGGATGGTGTTGATCACGCACGAAGCAATATGCGAGTTCATCGAGTCCAACAACAGTCGGTGCGATGTCCCCGGTCGAGATGGAGGTGACGCATGACGATTGAAGAGCAGGCCACCATTCTTGGGATGATCGTGCGAAGCCGTCACGGGATCACGGCTGCTGAGTGTTCCGCACGAACCAGCATGCCGCTCGACCAAATCGAAGAGGGTTTCTACGCACTGATGAGCCTTGGCATGGTTGATGCCACGATGGTTCTTGTCTGCAAAGCACGGAGGGCAAATCACCTTGAATAAGTCAAATAAACCAAATGTGACCCCGTTAATCCGCCAGATGAGTTTTGTCGAGCCAACTGAAGTATCGTGGTTGTGGCCCGGTCGTATCGCGCTCGGGAGAATCACAGTGTTGGCAGGCGATGCTGGTGGAGGCAAGTCCTTCCTGTGCTGTGACATTGCGGCTCGAATCTCGTCGGGCATGCCTTGGGTAGAGGACTGTCCATGCCCACAAGCCGATGTCGTCATCATGAATGCCGAGGATGACCCCTCCGACACGATCAGGCCGAGGCTTGAAGCAATGCGAGCGGACTTGAATCGTGTTCACCTCTTGGAGGGGCAGGTGAGGACGGGGGCGAGCGGCGACAAACAGACTGTCCCAATCTCACTCAAGGACATCGAGACGATTGAAGAGACGCTCCGCCGCTTACATGATCCCAAGCTCATTATCATTGATCCGATCGGCTCATACTTTGGGTCGGGTGCAGATTCTCACCGTGATACAGATGTCCGGGCCCTACTCGCTCCGTTGGGGCAGATTGCCAGAGATCACAAAGTGGCAATCTTGCTTGTGGCACACTACAGGAAATCACCGGGTGACCGGGCTGATGATCGTGTCATGGGCTCGCGAGCATTCACAGGTATTGCCCGATCAGTTCACCACCTACTGCCAGATCCCTCGGATGCCGAACGCAGGTTGTTGCTGCCTGGAAAATCCAATCTAGGGAAAGCACCCAATGGCTTGGCGTTCACAATCACGGGAGAACCAGCTCGAATCGAGTGGTCGGACGAGCCTGTTGAGTTCACAGCGGAAGAGGTGATGTCTGCCTTTACTGCGAAGTCAGGCAATAGGGCAAGAGACAACGCGAAGGCATGGCTTGCAGAGA
>JAGQON010000076.1 GCA_020427395.1 Phycisphaerales bacterium | reverse complement strand
TGTTTGCGAGTTGTGCAAACATACTCGCCAGACTTTTCGGGTCCGCGTGTGTGCTCGATGCAACTACACAAAAAAACCCACCGGATCCGGTGGGCAAAGCGGGTGATCGGGATCGAACCGACGACATTCAGCTTGGGAACGCCCCAGGCTGCAGGACCGAAACGCGTAAGCCACGCTATAGCCGGGGGTTCCGGATTGCAAGCGATGCGGGCTTTGCGTCCGATCGGGCCGGTTTGCGGGCGGAGCGCGGTGTGGGCGCGGTCTACACCGCGCTGGCACACCGCGCGGTCAGAGGTTCGAGTCGTCCTTGGCGAGGTCGAGATCCCGCTGCTTCAGACGCCAGCTGTCGAAAGACTTGGGCTCGATGCGCCGCTTGCCACCCTTGATCCCGTTCGTCGTGAACTTGCTGACTTCGCCGCTGGCTCGGGAAACCCGGGACTTCGCCTTCTCGAGCGTGAGCCAAGGGAGGTCCTTCATGAGCAGTTTGGCCGCATCGGTAACGGTCAGCCACTCATCCGGCTTCACTTCGATCATCCCAGAGGCGGGGAACACCGCGGCAAGGTCCAACACCAGGCCCTCAGAGCCGAGGCTGACGTGCTCGGCGAGCACCGCCGTCAGAGGCCGCTTCCCCACCGACCAGATATTGCCTGGCTTCACCCCAACGGAGAGAACTGCGGGATGCTCGGCGGCTGCGAGTCGCGGGGCTGAGGCGACGACCCCGGCGGCGTCCGAGCGAGCTAACCCGTAGCCGAGGAACACCTCGCCAACGCGGCCGGCAACGCTCACGGTGCCGACCAGCACGACGCGACCGGGCACATCCTCGATCACCTCGCCTGAGGCACCGATCGCGCTTCGTACCGCCTCGGCGAAGCCGAGCAGGCTGAACCGCCACTGCTCGAAGTCGTGAGCCTCCAAGACCACGCGGCCACAACCGTTCAGGCAACGGTGAACGCAGATGGACCGGGTCGCGTCGTCGGGGTGCTTCTGGAAGCCCGAGTTCACAACGGTGCAGTCGTGATCGCAGCCGTCGTAGACGATCTCCTGGGCATGGCCGTCGGACTCGATCACGCCCAGTGCTTCGAACCTCTCGATCCGCTCATGCGACAATGCTCGGGCGTCCTGGGGCGTCAAGATGCCGTCCCGGAGGTGCTCGGCGCGGATGAGAAGCTTGCCGAGATCGTCAGCCACTGGCGATACCCCACTTGGCCAGATACTTCCGCGCGATCGCGTCGTAGCCCTGGTCCTTCAGGTTGCAGCGATCGGGGTATGTGACCTCAAAAGTCAGGGTCTTTCCCCGCTTGCCGTTCTGGCCTCGGAACTTGAACGACAGCCTGGCCTGTGAGACGAGCAACTCGGTCAGCGGCAACTTGCTCGTGTTGATCGCTTCCTCGATCAGCGAGCGGAGCACGTTGGGCACCTCGGACGTTGGGCGGCCGGACAGCACGAGTCGCCGATATCCTTTGCCGGGAAGGTCGAACCGAAGCAGCCGTAAATCCACCGACTCGATGTTGTCCTCGGCCTCGGTTCGAAAGGCAAAATCGCCTCGCTTCAGCATATCGAGGTTGTAGGGCGGGTTGGATCGTGCATCGGGGAGGGCATTCAACCCCAG
>JAGQON010000075.1 GCA_020427395.1 Phycisphaerales bacterium | reverse complement strand
CCCCAGTCAAACTCCCCGCCAGTCACTGTCCGGATTCCAGATGTTAGTGGACACCCGTTAGAAATCCAACGTTAGAAGAGTGGTATCTCAAGGACGACTCAGCAAGGGCCGGAGCCCAAGCTTCAAAGTCTCCCACCTATCCTGCGCAACTAAAATCAAATCTCAATGACTAGGTAGAGTAAAGCTCAATAGGGTCTTTCTGTCCTGGCATGCGTAGGCCGTATCTTCACAGCCATTCCTATTTCACCGAGTCTCTCTCCGAGACAGTTCCCAGATCGTTACGCCATTCGTGCGGGTCAGAACTTACCTGACAAGGAATTTCGCTACCTTAGGACCGTTATAGTTACGGCCGCCGTTCATCGGGGCTTAGTTTCCCAGCTTCGCGCAAAGCGCTAACCGGTCCACGTAACCTTCCGACACTGGGCAGGCGTCAGCCTGTATACATCGTCTTACGACTTAGCACAGACCTGTGTTTTTGGTAAACAGTCGCCTGGGACATTTCACTGCGACCCTATCCCGCTCGGGCCCGTATAGAGCCTTTACGGTACCAGGGTACCTCTTCTTCCGAAGGTACGAGGCTATTTTGCCGAGTTCCTTAGAGAGAGTTATCTCGCGCGCCTTGGTATTCTCTACCCACCCACCTGTGGCGGTTTACAGTACGGATACGGAACTATCTCGATAGCGAGGGTTTTCTTGGCAGTGTGGCCTCTATGCCTTCGACACCGTGGTGCCTCCCCGTAACGTCTCAGGACTAACGCCCGTGCGGATTTGCCTACACGGACTCCCTACACGCTTAGACCAGTCAATCCACCAGACTGGCGCATATAGCCTACTGCGTCACCCCGCTTCTGATAACGATAGAGCCGTAGTACAGGAATATCAACCTGTTGTACATCGACTACGCCTTTCGGCCTCGCCTTAGTCCCCGACTAACCCTGCAAGGACGAGCCTTGTGCAGGAACCCTTAGTCTTCCGGTGCATTGGATTCTCACCAATGTTTTCGCTACTTAAGCCGACATTCTCACTTGTGGTTCGTCCATGAGTGCTTACGCTCTCACTTCAGCCTACAACACAACGCTCCCCTACTGAACAGTATAAATACTATTCCCGCGATTTCGGAGACATGCTTAGTCCCATACGTTTTCGGCGCAGAGTCGCTTGACCAGTGAGCTATTACGCTTTCTTTGAATGGTGGCTGCTTCTAAGCCAACATCCTGGTTGTCTATGCAACTCCACCTCCTTAACCACTTAGCATGTTCTTTGGGTCCTTAGTCGGCGGTCTGGGCTGTTTCCCTCTCGACAATGGAACTTATCTCTCACTGTCTCACTGCCGGACAATAACATTATGGGTATTCGGAGTTTAACTCGATTTGGTACGGATTTTCTCCGCCCGCACCGAACTAGTGCTCTACCCCCCATAAGATAAATCCGACGCGGTGCCTAAACGCCTTTCGGGGAGAACCAGCTAGCTCTAGGTTCGATTGGCATTTCACCCCTAAACACAGCTCATCCACCGATTTTTCAACATCGGTTGGTTCGGACCTCTACGCACTGTTACATGCGCTTCATCCTGGCCATGCCTAGATCACCTAGGTTCGGGTCTACCTCATGTAATTTAACGCCCTTATCAGACTCGATTTCTCTATGGCTTCGCGTATTAACCGCTTAACCTAACTACACAAGGTAACTCGCCGGCTCATTCTTCAACAGGCACACCGTCACACTATAAAAATAG
>JAGQON010000074.1 GCA_020427395.1 Phycisphaerales bacterium | reverse complement strand
GGGGTGTGGTGCCCTGAAACTCAGCTGCCCCCATATCCACGATCAGACCCAGACCGTCATCAACACCCGTGTCGGGTGTCCCTGTGTCATTGGCGAATCGTGGGCTGTTGTAGATATCCCGGCTGACCGCTGGCCCGACGAGAAGGCTCGACCCGGCATCGATTGCGGGCGAGCCGGGCATGAGGCGGGCGTTGTCATCGAGCGAGCCAGGCGTGTTGTCACTGCCATCGAGATCGACAAACATGGGATCAAAGCCGATGATACCAACGCCCGCGGGGATGAAATCGGTACCCAGCCCCTGCACGATCGAACGATTGACGATCAAGTCGTCGAGCGAATCCGCGAACAGATTGGAATCCTGGCGCGGCACCCCCGTGCCGAGGTTGTCCCAGATGATCGAGTTATCAATGCGGACGGTGCGAGATGTTGAGATGTTAATGCCACCCGCGGGGTTGGCTGAGGCGCTGTTCGCAGCCACGGTCGTGTTGATGATGCGTGTGATCTGGCTGCCTTCGATGAGGATCGCTCCAGCGCCACTCACGGTGCTGTTGCCCGTGAACAGCGTGTTCTCGACCAGGGTGCTGCTGATCAGCCCACTCAGAACCCGCAAGGCACCGCACGAGAGGCCCGAGTTGCCAAGTATTTTACACGAGCGGATCTCATAGCTGCCGCGTCCCGCGAGTCCGATCGCGCCGGTATTGCCCGAGTTGTTCCGGATCACACAATTCGCGATCTCGACATACGAGTCGCCGGATTCCATATAGAACGACAGCGGCGTGCCTGCGGTGCCGCCGGTGTTGCCGACGAAGGAGCAGTCCGTGATCGACATCACGCCCGAGTACATGCCTCGCAATGCGCCTGTTCCAATCGCGTTGCGGAATGTGCAGGATTGAACAATCGTCGGCACATGCGTCTCGAGCATGGGTGAGCTTCGATTAGAATCGAAAACGCAGTCTTCGACCACGGCGAACGCCGAAGCGGTCCCGTCGAGGTAGACTCCACTCCCTCTGAACGCAGCCTCGTTATCCCTGATAATTAGGTTGCGAAGCACGGGTGTCGAGTTGAGACCGCGGATACCTCCGCCCTGCTGGTCAAGCCCAGCTGCGGCCACCGCGTTGCCTTTCTCGATGACGAATCCGTCGAGCACCGTGCTGGTGCCGCAGTTGATCATCTGCACGACGCTGTAGGAAGGGCCCGTTGATCCATTCAGTACAGAAGGTGCATCGAATGGATCGCGGCGATCGTCGAGTGATTGTTCACCACCAACAAATCCTCCATAGATACCCACGGAATCGGGAATCAGAAAAGAGGACTGTGGATCTGCCGCGTTGGGTGGGATGTATACACCCTTGGCGACCCAGATCTGATCACCACTCGTCGCGAGCGCGAGCGCGTTCTCAAGCTTGTTGAGTGCCCGCTCCCAGTTCGATCCATCACCGGACACGGCGATATTCTGATTGACATAGATCGTACGGGCATACGCCATGGCACTGCAAAGGCCCACAGTGGCAAACCATACGCCGAGCATTGTGATCTGCTTGTTCATGCTTCCCCCTCTTGGATGGTCGTATTCTGACGACATCCGGCAACGGATACAATACCAAAAAATAGAAAACGCCCGGGAACTCGCCCCGGGCGTGTGGATGGACAGGAATCACACTCAGTCACGCCGGTTGTACGAGGCCTCAAGCGCCCGCTCGATGCGCTCATTGGCATCCCGCAGGTGCGCCCTGCTGTAGGCATCGACGCCATTGGCCTTCGCGTAGAGCATGGTCTTGCCGGCGATCTTCTGCAACTCCATACGGGCGAGCGCCTGGATGGTGTTGCCAC
>JAGQON010000073.1 GCA_020427395.1 Phycisphaerales bacterium | reverse complement strand
GCCGTTCATGCGCTTGTAGCGGCAGATGATGTCCGTGGCCGTATACCCCTCCGGGTGCCCCACATGCAGCCCCGCGCCGGACGGATAAGGGAACATATCCAGCGCGTAGTACTTGGGCCTGGAGGCATCGAACCCGGGCTCGCCGGGGTTGGGCTGGCGATAGGTCCCCTGCTCACTCCACCACTGCTGCCAGCGCGTCTCGATATCGCCGGCCATCTGGGCGTTGTAGCGGTGCCTGGGCTGCCTATCGCTCGATTGGGCTTGGGTTTGCGTCATGACCGATGAGTGTAGGGTATCCGAAGCCCGAGTTTGTGAACACTGCTCCCCCTATTGGGGGTCCGAGTGCAGCAGGGCCAACGATTGTGCCGATCGCTCCCACAATGACCAGCAGCAGCGACCCATCCCACCCGAGCAGCCCGCCCGACTTCGTCATCGTCGGGCCCCTCCGCGCCGGGACCACCATGCTGCGCCTCATGCTCCACAACCACCCCGAGCTGGCCCTCGTCGGCGAGTTCGAGGAATCCGTCGCCATGCTCCCCGACGCGGGCTTCCCCAGCGCCCGCCAGTACCGCGACTGGCTCGCCACCCAGCGCGTCGTCCAGACCCGCGCCTACGACCTACCCGATACCCACAGCGACTACCCCGCCATCGCGAGCGCCATGTGGGCCCAGCTCGCATCCAAGCATGCCGACGCCAAGCTCATCGGGTGCACCATCCACTCACGCATCGATCGCATCCTCGACCTCTGGCCGGACACGAAGTTCATCTGCCTGCTCCGAGACCCGCGCGATGTCTGCCGATCGTGCGTCGGCATGGGCTGGTACGGCCACCCCGCCGACGCCACACCGGACTGGATCAACCCGATCCGCCGATGGGAACTCACCCGAGCCAAGCTCCCCGCCGACCGCTGGACAGAAGTACGCTACGAGGACCTGCTCCGCGAGCCCGAGAAAACACTCACCCGCTGCACCGACCTCCTGAGCGTGCCCTACCACCCCGACATGCTCGCGTTCCACGAGTCCAGCTCGTACGAGAAGCTCGACCCGAAGCTGGCCGAGCAGTGGAAACGCAAGATGACCCCCCGCTGCGCCGAGATCATCGACGCACGCTGCATGCCGCTCATGCAGACATACGGCTACGAACCCAGCGTCACCAGCCCCCGCGACGCCGGATCACTTGAACAACTCCGCATCAAGCTCGCCAGCAAGCTCGGACGCTTCAAATGGCGCGTCAACCGCTACGGGCTCGGCCTCGTGCTCTCGTGGGCCATCGCCAAACGCCTGCCCATCACCAACGCATGGCGCGTGCGCGTGCGGACACGCATCAACGACATTGATCGCACCCACCTGCGATAAACGCCTATCCTCAATCAACATGTGCGGCCGATTCACCCAATACATCGACCCCTACGCCTTCGATCGACTCTTCGAGCTCTTCCTCGGCGTGCCATACCCCCACGACGACCTCATCGAATCGCTCGCCAGCTGCTACCCCAACTCCTACAACATCGCCCCCACCCAGAACGCGGCCATCATCCACGCGGACCATGACCGCAACCGCCTCGCCGCCGACCCGGCCCATTTCGGGCTCATCCCCAGCTGGGCCAAGGAACGCGCCATCAGCGCCAAGATGATCAACGCCCGCGCCGAGACCATCTGGGAAAAGCCCGCATATAGAGGATTGATCAACTCGCGCCGGGCCGTCCTCCCCATCAACGGCTTCTACGAATGGCAGGCCATCCCCACACAGAAGACCAAGCAGCCCTGGTACATCCACCGCGCCGACGAATCACCCATGCTCCTCGCCTGCGTCTGGGACACCTGGCTGGACCCCGAGCACGACGGATCGCCGATCGACTCCTTCTCCATCATCACCACCGACGCCAACACGCAGCTCCAAGACAAGCACCACCGCATGCCGGTGATCCTCGAGCCCGCGTCGCTGGCAACCTGGTTCGATCGCGAAACCCCGCCCCGCACCATCTCCGGTCAGCTCCGCCCCAGCCCCGAAGGCGTGCTGGGCATGCACCGCATCTCGACGCGCGTCAACGCCCCCAGCAACAACGACGCGGCCCTCATCCAGCCCGATTCGGATGCCGGCCCCGCCACCCTCTGGGGATGAGCGGGTCTACCATACCCACGCGTGCCGGGCCATAGACCCGGGCGGTACGAAAGCATTTTCTCAGCGAGCGAATCGCAGGAATCAAACCATGCCCAACCTCACCATCGATGTCGCCAAGGTCCTCGAA
>JAGQON010000072.1 GCA_020427395.1 Phycisphaerales bacterium | reverse complement strand
CGCTGCCTTCGTACTGGGCGGGCGTGCGGAATGAGCCGTACTTCCTGATCCCGCTCGTGCACGGCGGGGGCAACTACCACCTCGAAACCGGCAGCCCCGCGGGCGTCGGACACTCGACCCAGCTGATCAGCAACGAAAACCCAGGCCTGACCGAGGCCCAGATCATTCAGTACTGGAGTGACTACCAGAACCTCGATACGACGCTGTACACGCCATACCCGACTTTCGTCGACAGCACGCAGCACATCGACATGTGGATGATCATGCTCGATGACGACAAGGTGATGATCTCGGAGTGGGTGAACGAGCCGAGCGCGTCGTGGGCGATTACTTCCAATAACGCGGCGGCGGACTTTGCGGCTCGCGGTTTCCAGGTCTTCCGCGTTCCAGCGGTTCGCTCGGGCGGCACGCACTATACCTATACCAATGCCGTGATCTGCAACGATCTGGTGCTGGTGCCAACTTACACGAACAGCACGGCGTCGCAGTTCAATGACGATGCGCTGGCGGTGTGGCAGGCCGCGTACCCGGAGAAGTCGATCGTCCAGATCAACTGCCAGGCGCTGGTGACCTCGGCGGGCGTAATGCATTGCATCGTGATGCATGTGCCCGCGCCCGCGAGCGGTGACGCGCCGGGTGTGTACATGACGAGCCAGAACGACGGGGGGACGATCGATCCGGGCGAGCTCGTGCAGACGACATGGCTGTTCGATTCGCCCGATGGCGTGACCACCGCGGACCTGCTGCTGTCCACCGATGGCGGTGCGAGCTATTCGTCCGTCGTTGGCTCGGGCTTCGATGCTTCCACCGGCACTTACTACTGGACCGCCCCCGATGTCGGGACCAGCGATGGGCGCCTGCGTCTGGTCATCCGTGACGGCGACGGGAACGAGTCGTTCGATGACTCGGATGTTTCGTTCACCATCACCGGGAGCGTGTGCATCGCCGACCTGACGGGTGATGGCGTCCTCAACTTCTTTGATGTGAGCGTGTTCCTCAACGCATACACGGCGATGGATCCGGTTGCGGACTTTACCGGTGATGGGCTGTATGACTTCTTCGATGTCAGCGCGTTCCTCAACGCGTTCAACGCGGGTTGTCCATAAGCTGAGGCGGAGGGTTCTCTCGCGCGTCTACAATCGTTCTTCTTGATCAAGGAGATTCGAGATGTTGACACGCCCATTGGGACAATCAGGTATTGAGGCATCGGTCGTTGCGCTTGGGACATGGGTCATGGGCGGCTGGATGTGGGGCGGCGCGGACGAGCAGGACTCGATCGACGCCGTCCACGCGGGGCTTGATGCGGGCGTGACACTGCTGGATACCGCGCCGATTTACGGCTTCGGGCACAGCGAGATCGTGGTCGGCAAGGCGATCAGGGATCGGCGCGATCGGGTGGTGCTGGCGACCAAGTGCGGCATGGTGATCAACGCGCCGGGCGGGCGGAGCGTCGGGCGATCGACGGCCGCGAGCCCCAGCGAGCACGGGCACCTGGAGATCAAGATCTACAACCATCCCGAGTCGATCCGCCATGAGGTGGAACTCTCGCTCAAGCGACTGCAGACGGACTATATCGATCTGTATCAGACGCACTGGCAGGAGGAAGACACCCCGATCGAGGACACGATGGGGGCGCTGATGCGGCTCAAGGAGGAGGGGAAGATCCGTGCAATCGGGGTATGCAACGCGACGCCGGAGATCATGGATCGGTACCGGAGCGTGGGCCCGCTGGACAGCGATCAGGAGCAGTACTCGATGATCCATCGCAAGATGGAGGGCGGATCCTTCCAGGGCGAGGACGGGCTGCCGGACCAGATGGGGTATTGTGAGAAGAGCAACATCGCGATGCTGGCGTACTCGCCTCTGGTGCTGGGGCTGCTCAGCGGGAGCGTCGGGCCGGATCGGGTGTTCAGCGATTCGGACCTGAGGAGCAAGCAGAAGCGGTTCTCGCAGCCCAACCGCCAGAAGATCGCGGATCTGCTGGCGCAGTTCCAGCCAGTAGCGGACAAGCATAGCTGTACGATGGCGCAGCTGGTGATCGCGTGGACGGTGAACCAGCCCGGTATGACGCACGCGCTGGTGGGGGCACGCACGCCGGCGCAGGCAGTGGAGAACGCCGGCGCGGGTCTGGTGCGGCTCGACGCGGAAGACCTGGCGTTGTTGGATGGGTTGGTGCGGAGCGGGGCGACGGAGTTGGATCTGACATGATTCCTGAGCCGCGCATGATTGAGGAGCGCGATCTGGCTTCGTACGCAATG
>JAGQON010000071.1 GCA_020427395.1 Phycisphaerales bacterium | reverse complement strand
TGGCGTTGTAGATCGCTCGAATCGCTGTCCTGAGGGCCAGAAGAAGAAGCCCCCACCAAATAGATGGGGACAACTGGTTTGGGAAAATCACCAGTTCTGAACGGCATCAGCGGGATTTTTGATTGCCTCGTTATACGTACAAAAACCTGATTCATGCGGAAGCTCCGGCACGGGTTCAGCACAGGGCCCGAGTATTCTGAGGCGCACTTCCGGGCACCACAATGGGCGGTCTCTCAGATTTCTTCGATCATTCTCGCCTTCAGCGCCTGTTGCCACGGCCGGTGATCTCGTCACCTTGGGCGTGATGTGCGAGAAAATCCACTGCCCGAGCCCACGCATCGAGATCCGCGTTCCTGTTGTACCCGAAGGTCACCTGTTCACCAATGATCGGCGGAAACCTCATGCTCTGCGATGGTCCGATGCTCTCGATGTCGAACCCGTGGTGTGCCTGTGGGTAGACAACCAACTCGACGATCCCGTTGATGATGTACAGGTCGAGCACAGATTCAAGATCATCAAGCAGCGTCACATCGTCTGCGTCGCCGACCATCGCAAGCACCGGCACCTCGAGCTCGCGCACCCCCGACTCATCCATCACTCGTTCAACACTCGGATACCAAAGCACACAACGATCGATCCCAAGAGCGTCAAACGAATCGCCGTTCTCATTCCCCAGAGCCCATACGCCCTCGGCCCCAAGCGACCACGCCGCGAGAACGCCCCGAGCATCATCATCAATCAGGCCCCGAGACTTCGCACCCTCAACAACCCGATGCACGACCCAAGCGATTTTCTCTCCCGTTGCCACATTGGGTCGATCATCGCTCGCGCGATAGAACGCCTTGTAATCCACCAGCAGCACATCGAAACCGAGCTCCCCGAGTCGGCGGCCAACCTCGAAGTAGTGCTTGTCGTCGCCAAGCACTACAAGGCCGGATGAGCCCGGCAGCATCACCACCCAGCCACGATCCGGCCGCGCAGCACGCAGCACATACAACGATCCCCAAGCGCCGTCACCCGCGGACGCAAAGCCGCCCACTTGAGCACCTGTCCTCGCATCAGGTGTCGCGACGCAACCACCCAAGAGCAAAGCAGACACGCTCAGCGCACCAATCCACATTTGTCTCATACCGAGTCGTATGGCATCGCATCAATCTCGGTTGCAACCCTTCGCGAACCACGCCTGCCGCAACACGCTCATACCATCAACTGATGTCCCCCATGATCGAGCTGATCATCTTCACCACCATCGCCGGCATCGCCATGCCGGTGGGGGCCCTCATCGCCTCTATCGAGCACCTCCGCCCGGATTGGCTCGAACGCGAAGTCCGCCACACCGTCATCGCATTCGGCGGCGGGGTCCTCCTCTCCGCAGTCGCCCTGGTCCTCGTCCCAGACGCCATCGACGACCTCAGCCCGATCCCCGCAGCCATCTGGTTCATCGTGGGCGGCTGCGCCTTCATGCTCCTCGATCGCGCACTCGCCGCCTCCAAGAGCTCCGCCGCCCAGCTCGTTGCCATGCTCGCCGACTTCATCCCCGAGGCCATCGCCATGGGCGCCTCCTACGCCACCGGCTCATCCACCGGCATGCTCCTCGCCCTCCTCATCACCCTCCAGAACCTGCCCGAGGGCTTCAACGCCTACCGCGAGCTTCGCGCCTCCACCAAGATGCCCGCCAAACGCATCATCGTCGCCTTCGCCGCCATGGCCCTGCTTGGCCCCGCCTCCGGGCTCCTCGGCTTCCACTTCCTGGGCGACCGACACGCAACCATCGGAGCCCTCATGCTCTTCGCCGCCGGCGGCATCCTCTACCTGACCTTCAACGACATCGCCCCCCAGGCCAAACTCGAAAACCGCTACGCCCCACCCATGGGCGCTGTCACCGGCTTCCTCCTCGGCCTCATCGGGCACATGCTCGTCACTACCTGACCGCTGTGCCATCCCCGCCCCGCGGGGAGGGGATCGGATGGGTCTTCATGCCTTCTCCACTCTGCGTCCTCAGCGCTCTTCGCCATCTTTGCGTTCCTCTACTCCCCATACCCCTGCCAACTTGGCACCCCAACCCCCAAAACCGCCATCCCTGACACCATCACCCGCCCCAATTCGCTGAATTCCATCGAAATTTGACCCCCAATCCACCCCCGGATCGGCACGCCCTTTGCCCACTCTCGGGCACATGATGGTCTCATCGACCCATCCCGGTACCCCTGACGCCCCCGGGCGCCTCAACCTCCTGCTCTCCTACGCGGGCTGGCAGGAAACCCCGTGGGTTGAGCGGCTCCCCGCCATGCTCACCCCCATGGGCGTCAAC
>JAGQON010000070.1 GCA_020427395.1 Phycisphaerales bacterium | reverse complement strand
GTACGCACCTCATCGGACTGGTGTACGCCGCGTACAACGCCCATGCTCTTTGTGAGACGACTGAACGACAGCCACGGCTTTGGATTCGCGCTGGTCGTCAGAACACGCCAGTAGACGATCAGGCTCGTGATTCTTTGAAGCGACAGAAGCGTCTTACCGACTACGAGATCGCACGCTGCGGCCCAGTTACCGTTGAAGATATCGACGCGGCAGTAATGGGCGAATTCAGGCGCAGTTCGACATCTGGTGTCTCTTCTGACTCACCAGATGTGACAGTTCTCCGAGCAGTTGGTGCCATCGATGGAACCTCAGGCGATGAGTATTTCACGAATGCAGGGTATTTGTTCTTTACGCGCAATCCACAACGCCGCCTGCCGTCTCGATCTATCAGATTGCTTCGTCTACCGGTGAAATTGCGGGACGCAGCACCGGGCGTCACACCCGATTTTGATAAAGAGTTTGTTGGATCGCCGAGCCAGCAGATACGACAGATCAGAGCATTTCTGTTAGAGAGTGGGTTCTTTAAGACTTTCCAAGTGCGGCGACCAGCGGGAGGATTCGACCAGGTTCCCGAGTACCCCCCGATTGCACTTGATGAGGCAATCGTCAATGCGGTCGCTCATCGAGACTACGCCGTCACTGAGCCGATCACATGCATCGCCTATCGAGATGGATTCGTAGTCCGAAATCCTGGCCGACTTCGGCAGCGGAACCAAACAATTCCGGATTCGTTCTCACTCGATACGGTCCGCCTCGAATCGAACCGCAACAACCCGCTCCTACTGGAATGGTTGAGCAGGATGCGGGATGACAATGGATCTCCCTATGTACGACTCCTCAGCGAGGGCACAGAAAGTCTGAGATGGCTTCTGCGGGCTTGCCCGCCCCAGAGTACAAAGTCTCTCCCGCACAGACTGAGGTGCTGCTTTCCAATGACCTGGAACGGCGTGAGAGTGAGTATTCAGGCGCGAGCACGGTCGAACGTCCTTCGGAGTTTACGAATCTGTATGCCTTGAGAGCGCTCACTGCTGCCGGGGCTCCTGCTGATCCAGGCGTGCTCTCTCGACAGCGATCAGAATTCATTGCACTCCTTGCAGATGCATTGAAGGCGAATGGCTGGCACATAGACCGTTTCCGCAAGGGACGGCTGGATGCCCATCGCCGCGGTTACGAGGCTCAGGTTAGCGATAGCGTTCGCCGCTGGATTCGGTTTTATCCCGGCTACGCATTCAGGTTTCGTGACTACCACACGGGGTCCTATCTCTGCATCGACTACGAACTGCAGGTCAATAATGTCGCTTCGCTGGATCTCCTGTTGCAAGTGTTCGACGCCGACCGACTCGTTCCGGTTCGATGTATTGCAAGGACAGAGGCAGGCAGATGGTTATCAGGCCGTGTGATTGCCGTCGGCTCTGAAGCCAGCACCGTTGAAGTCGATGATGTACATGAACCTCAGCAGTTCGTGAATACGGAGTTGATCCCATCGCTTCCGATGCGACTTCTCCATGAACTCTCAGAGGCCAAGTGCCCCGGATTTAGCCTTCATCGAACCGTTAAGCAGCACAGCCTCAGCGCGCAAGCCGGTGCTGCAAGAGAGCGAGCCGAGAGGTCCACCGCTATTGCGTTGTCTCTGTCTGAATCCGTGTTCCCGATACAACTCGGCTCGCACATCGTGTCATTGGATTCTGATCCTGCTTGTCTGCAACGGCGCTCGTCAGCATCAGAGCCTCTTTCGCTCATGGTTCTGGACGAACCTGAAGTTGTCTTTGGCGACAATCGACGCACCCAAAATATCCGCGAGGGCATCACTCAGTATGGCGCGTACGCCCACGACCCTCAAGAAATTGAACTGGTTCCCGTATGCGCCGAGTCAAGTCGTGGCCAGATGGAGGCCCTGATCGATCGCCTTCAGCGAGGCAAGTACAAATACCGCGGTTCAGAGCGGACGTTTGGAGTCAGGTTCAAATACCACTCCGTCGTAACCGTTGGCGATCTGTCCAATGCTGCTTCCGAGTGCGAGAGATTAGTGGAGTCCCATTCCGAGTGGCAAGGAGATGCCTCTTACCCTCGTCTGTTTCTTGTCCAAACTCCTGAAGCGGGCTTCGCACTGGATGACGAATCCTCGCCCTACTACGCGATCAAACGGAGGTTGTTGGCTGCCGGGATCCCGTGCCAAATGATCGATACTCCAACGCTCACCAATCCAGATTGGAAAGACCTCAATCTGGCATTGAATGTTGCCGCGAAGTGCGGGCGCAGCCCGTGGGTGTTGCCGAACGCGCTGCCTGATGCTGATCTGTTTGTCGGACTCTCATATACGTCGGCAAAGCGCGGTCCTGATGGCCGGTTTATGGGATACGCCAGCGTATTCAACTCGTTCGGACGATGGGAGTTCTACTCTGCGAGTGCA
>JAGQON010000006.1 GCA_020427395.1 Phycisphaerales bacterium | reverse complement strand
GTCATCGGCGATGCCATCGCCCGCCTCTACGAACGCCTCGGCTACAAAGTCATCCGCCAGAGCCATGTCGGCGACTGGGGGCTGCCCATCGCCATGGTCGTCCAGAAGCTCATCGTCCTTGAACAGGGTGGTTTGGATCTGCAATCGGTCACCCTCGCCCAGCTCAACTCGATGTACAAGCACGCCCAGGGCGAGTGCAAACCCGAGACCAAGGCCCTCAAGATCATCGAGAAGGTCGGCGGGCACCCCAAGGCGATGGCCGAGCTCGAGCTGCGCATCGCCGACGCAAACGAGGCGATGGATCGGGCCAAGGCACGCCTCGTCGCCCTGCAATCCGGCGACAGCGAGTCCGTCCGCGTCTGGCAGCGCATCTACGACATCACCATGAGCGCCTGCCTGCACACATGCGCCCGCCTGCACGCCAATGTCACCGACGAGCACAGCGCCGGCGAATCGACCTACCGCGACGAACTGTCCGCGGTCGTCCAGGACCTGATCGATCGCAACATTGCTGAAGAAGATGATGGCGCGCTGGTTGTGAAGTGCGAGGGCATCAAGGAGCCCACCATCATCCGCAAGCGGGACGGCGGCTATCTCTACGCCACGACCGACATGGCCGCCATCAAACGCCGCGCCGGCAAGCTCGGCGGCGACATCATTGTCTACTGCGTCGACTCTCGCCAGTCGCTGCACTTCAAGCAGGTCTTCGCCGCCGCACACAAGGCCGGCTACGACACCACACCCGATGGCAACCACGCCACACTCGTGCACGCGATGTTCGGCTCGGTTATGGGTGAGGACGGCAAGCCGCTCAAGTCACGCTCGGGCGAGAACCTCAACCTCTCCGAGCTGCTCGACGAAGCGGTCACCCGCGCCGATGCGACCATCGCTGAGCGCAGCCCCGAGATCGTCGGCGAGCAGCGCAACGCCATCGCCGAGGCCGTCGCCATGGCGGCCGTCAAGTACGCCGACCTCGCCATCGAACGCATCAAGGACTATGTCTTCAGCTTCGATCGCATGCTGGCCTTCGAGGGAGATACCGGCCCGTATCTGCTCTACGCGCTGGTCCGCATCAAAAGTATCTTCCGCAAGGCCGACGAGTCCGGCATCGACACCGCCTCGATCGACAACGCCCCCTTCGACCTGCGTGACCCCGCCGAGAAGGCCCTGGCCCTCAAGCTGCTCCGCTACCCCGTGACTGTCGAGGGTGCCGGCGTGAACCACGAGCCCAACCGCCTGTGCGCTTACGCCTACGAGCTCGCGTCGGGCTTCAGTTCGTTCTTCGACCAGTGCCCCGTGCTCAAGAACGACGACGAGGCCCTCCGCCAGTCGCGCCTCCGCCTCTGCGCCCTGACCGGGCGCGTGCTGGAGGACGCCCTGCACACCCTGGGCATCCCCACCGTTGATCGCATGTAACGGCCCTCTCCTTGCTCGCGGCAGCGGAGATGTCGCCGTCTACTGGCGGAACTGAGGGATCGCACACAGATTAAAAACAGCGGCCACGGTTTCCCGTGGCCGCCAGCAGAAGTCATCCGGAGTGAAGATTCTGCAAGTTGGAGTCTGTGACCCCTCTCAGCAGAATCAGAAGAGGAACTGCATCTGGGCAGTGATGCCGAGCTGGCCGTCCTCGGTGCTGGTCAGGAGGTTGTGACCACCCGAACCCGAGGTCGCGACGATGCTGGTGCTGGTCGCGTCGAGGTAGTAGCTCACTTCGAGGGTGAACTTGGCGGCGTGGCTCTCGGGGGTGAAGTAGTGGTTCCAACCCGCGGTGATGGCGTTGAAGTCCTCGTCGGCGGGGGCGTTGTTGCTATCGGGGAAGACACCGTCGTAGCGACCGAAGATTTCGTCCTGATCGCTGACGAAGATACCACCCTGAGCGACGACACCGAAGTCGTCCATGTCGACCGCGGCACCGCCGGCGTCCATGTTGCGCCAGATACCTGCGGCGTAGAAGTTCCAGCCGTCACCGACATACGAGAAGTCGATGGTGCCGGTGGTCATGGTCGCGTCGTTGGCGAGGGCGGGGTTGGTCGAGCCCATGCTCTGGTAGGCGATCGCCGCACCAACCATGCCGCCGGCGTTGCTGCCGCGCCACGAGGTGAACTGATCGAACTGGCTCCACTCGGCGTCGCCGAAGAGCATCTCGAAGCGGGCGTTCAGGGCGTAGTCCGCCTCTGACGAGCTGTTGAACGCGGTGTTGTCGCTGTTGAAGCCGTCGGTGAAACCAACGGCACCACGCCAGCTGTCACCACCGAAGTGAGCCTCGATACCCTGCGAGAAGTCCTGGTTGAAGGTCTCGTTGACGGCCGAACGCTCAGCGGCGAGCTGCTTGGACGACGAGAGATTCTCTTCGCGGATCAGGGCCTGCTTGAACTGACCGATCTTCAGGGTCAGGTCATCATTGACCTTCCACTTGCCGTACGCGTCCTCGAGGGCCGCGGCGCCGGTGCTGCGGCTGAAGGCGAACTTGACCTTACCCGAGATGTTGTCGGTGACATCGCCCGAAACCTCGACCTTGGTGCGACGCAGCGAGAAGCCCATGGTGGTGTCGTTGTCGCCCAGGGCGGCATCGTCACGCTTGTTGTACTGGTAGCGGGCCTGGACCTGGGCCTTGACCTTGACATTGCTCGCGTTGGTGTTGGCGAGCAGCGAGTCGTAGCCCGAGGCATCATTCACGAGTGCGTGCGAGCGGGTGAGCGAGAGATCCGAGCCGGCCTGAGCCAGACCAGCCGAGGCCGCAACGGCGGCCGCAAGAACGGTGAGCTTGGTGTTCATTGTTTTCAGTCCCTTGATCAAAGGAGTGTCCGAGCAGGGCAAGACAGGCGCCCTGTTCATATGGTGCATACTAGCCTTATCGGTTCGCGCGTCGATCACTGACAAGTGAGCACTAGCAATCTTAACCCGTTCTGCATACTTTGAGCCTTTTTCCCCACCAATCACTGCGCAATCACGGATGATGACGCACTTCTGTATCCTTATTATAAATGCCATCCCTACTGCCCCGGTGGGATTGCGCCAATCCTGCTCACCAACACCAAAAAGAACACCCGCCGATCACAAGGATCGGCGGGTGGTTTGATCAAGAGATCAGGTTTGTCATGAGCGAGCGGGCATGCCCGAACGGCTCATGGGCAAACGATCAGAACAGCCACTGCATGATCGCGGAGACCATGAACTGACCGTCTTCGCCCGCGACATCGGGGAGGAAGCCCGACGAGCCGGGGCCGTTGCCGATGGCGGTGACACCAGTGTCACCCGTGGGGTTGGCGATGTCGGCGGTCTCGTCGAGCGAGATGCCGACTTCGAGGGTCAGCTTCGCAGCCTGGCTCTCGGGCACGAAGTAGTAGTTCGCACCGACAGCAACGAAGTTGAAGTTGTCTTCACCGGTGGTCTGACCAGCACCCGCGTCGTCGTCGAGGAGCAGGCAGTCCCAGCGTGCGAAGGCTTCCCACTGGTCGCTCAGGAAGACCGCACCAGCGAGCTCGAAGCCGTAGTTGGCGTGGTCAGTGCCGACGTTGGGGTCGATGTCGGTGCCGTAGAAGGCAGCCCAGACCGACCAGCCGTCACCCTCGTAGGCAGCGTCGATGGTGTACCACAGGGCATCCATCTCAGCGGCGGTCGAGGCGGGGTTGGTGTCGCCGTAGGTGGCGTACATCGCACCGGCACCGACACGCCAGCCGGCGTCCGAGCCGCGCCACGAGCTCTGATCAGCGAAGCGGTCCTTGTTGCTGTCGCTGTAGAAGTCGAAGCGTGCGTTGAGGGCGAAGTCGGCCTCGCTGCTGCTGTTGAACGCGGTCGACCAGGTGCCGGGGCCGTCGTTGAAACCAACGCTGAAGTCCCAGGTGTCGCCGCCCCAAGTGGCCTGGATACCCTGAGTCCACGACGGGGTGCCGAGGAACTCGTGGGTCACCGAGCGGTAGGCGTTGACGGTGTTGAAGGTCGAGGTGCTCGCCTCAGCCGAGAAGGCCGGGGTGAACTGACCGATGCGGAGGTCGAAGCTGTCGTTGACCGACCAGTCGACGAACGCGTCCTCGAGGTTGACATTGGCTGCACCGCCGACGCCGTCATCGGGACCGAAGTCCCAGCTGATGCGGGCGTGCATGTTGTCGGTGACATCACCTTCCACGGCGACGGTGGCTTCCTGGAAGCCAAAGCCCATGGTGGTGTCGCTGTCGCCGAGGGTACCCGCGGTGTCGTCGCTACGGCTGTTGTAGCTGTAGCCGAACTGAACGCCGACGGTGACCTGGGCGTTTGCCATGTTCCCCTGGTTCAGAACCGAGCGGGCGCCCGCGTCGGCCTTGAGTTCCGAGGCGTACGCGCGATCGAGCTCGAGCGAGCCAGCGGTCGCGAAACCGGTGGTGGCTGCGGCGATGAGTGCGGCAGCTGTGATTTGAGCGCTGTTGTTCATGGTGTCAATCTCCGGATGACTTCCAACTTTGATCGGTTTGAGATCACCAATGATCCGCAAACCATTTCGAAACGAGTTCCGCTCAGCGAGATCTCCAAACCCCCTGAGCACGATTGTCAACGATCCGTAAAGATTCGTTGAGTGAGCACTACATCGGCGTTTCGTTCAAGCTTCGCCAATGTTTGCCCTAACTATCCTTCGACTATCGGACTCCTATTCCCGGAATCGCGTAAAAACAGCCGACGAGAACCCTATAGAGGGCTCTCGTCGGCTGTCAAGTAAGCACCAACTTACAGTGCTCAAATTCCGGAGATTTGTTCAGATCAGGTCAACTAACCCTGTCTGAACGGTATCTGTTCGTATCTCAGAACACCAGAGTGAGCTGGCCACGGAGCAGCATCTCGCTGTCCGAGAGCCCGAGCAGCCCGGTGGTGCTGGGGTCGTTGCTGCCAACGCCACCGAAGATCGCATCAATGTTGGTGCTCTCATCGAGGGTGAAGACGGCATCGAGGGTGAACTTGGCCGCGTGCGATTCGGGCACGAAGTAGTAGTTCATACCCGCGGTGACGCTCTGGAAGTTGTCGTCGGTGTTGGCGGCGACGAGGACATCATCAAGCATGATGATGTCGTAACGACCGAAGAGCTCGACCTGATCGCTGACGAACATGCCGCCCTGCAGGATGAAGCCGTGGTTGGTGTAGTTCACATCGGTGGTCGCGCTGATGTCGACATCATGCCCGACATACTGGGCGAAGACATTCCAGCCGTCGCCCTCAACCTGAGCGTCAACGGTCCAGAAGGTGACGGTGGTGTCGTCGTAGCCGGGGATGGCACCGCCCGAGTTATCGGCGGGGTTGGTGTCGCCCTGGGTCTGCCAGTGTGCACCGGCACCGATCTTGACGCCGTAGTTGGAGCCGCGCCAGCTGGTGGCATCGGCGAACTGATCCCAGGTACCCTCGACGAGCCAGTCGAAGCGACCGGTGATGCCGAAGTCGTTCTCGCCCGGGGCGTTGAACGCCGAGTTCGAGACCGTGCCGTAGTTGGTGATGTACTCGGCACCGTCGCTGAAGGCCGCGACGAACTTGAACTGGTCGCCGGCGTAGGCGAAGGCGACACCCTGGGTGTAGCCGACCTGGAAGAACTCGTTGGTGAAGGACTTGTCGACCGCGAGGGTGTGCTCAGCGGCGAAGTTCTCCGAACCCATGACCGGGTTGTGCCACTGACCGAAGAGCATCGCCCAGTTGTCGTTGAGCGACCAGGCGCCCTGTGCGACGAGCAGGTTGGCGGTGCCCTGCGCGGTACCGTTCTCTGCGGCACCGAAGTCGAAGACGACCAGGGCCGAGATGTCATCGGTGACGCTGCCGCTCAGGCGGACCTGCGTGCGGGGGGTGTCGAAGCCCATGGTGGTGTCGTTGTCGCCCAGCGCACCGGGGGTGAGCTCGTCGCGATCGTTGTACATGTAGCGGAACTGCGTCATGACCTCGATGTTGACGTTGGCTGCGTTGTTGGTGCCAAGCAGGCTCGAGCGGGTGTCCGCGTCCGAGCGAAGCTGCGAGGCGTAGGCGCGATCGAGATCGAGCCCGCTCTGGCCCATGGCCAGGCCGCTGATGGTTGCCAGCACGAATGCGGCTCCGGTCTTCTGCATTGCGTTCTTCATGGTGTAACTCCTCTTCTATTGGGAATGAACACGGTCTGTCAGATTCGGTGTGCACCCGTTGTTTGTGGGTGCCAACCGTTTATCGGTAGTTCAATGGTGATACTAGCACATACAAACGACCATTTTGTCCGTTGAACAAGAAATTGTGCAGCGTGCGCGCATTTTGTGCCCTTTTTTTGCGCCAATTGGGTATTTACCCTAGAACTCGAGCTGCAATTGCAGGCGGAAGACGAGTTCTTCATCGGTCAGACCCTGAAAACCGGTCACGCTCGGGTCCGGCAGCAGGATCGAAGTCGTACCCACGGTCAGCAGGGTCAGTGAATCAAAGGCGAAGCTGACATCGGCCTGCAGCTTGGCCGCGTGGCTCTCGGGCAGCAGGTACTGTGTCACCCCCACCGTCGCGATGCGGTGGATGAAGCCGTTGGGCAGCCCGAAGGCGTTGCGGTAGTCCTTGTCGATCCAGAAGGTCTCGAAGCGGGCGAACCACTCGGTGTCGTCGGTGATAAACCAGCCGCCCTGGAGCACGACTGAGTTGTGCAACGAGCCCAGAGTGCTCAGAACGCCGCCATCGACAAACTCGAAGTCCACCCACATGCCCGTATAGGCGGCGAAGAAGTTCCAGCCGTCGTCCTCGTATTGATAGTCGAGCGACCAGGTGACGAACTGGCCCGAATCGATTGGATCCGGGAAGAGCGGGATGTTGATGTTGCCGGGGTTGTACTGGCCCTTGAACTGGTACTGGAAGCCCGCGCCCAGCTTGGCGGCCTCGTTGGAGCCGCGCCAGCTTGTGAAATCGCTGAACTGATCCCAATCGCCCTTGATCTTCCAGTCGAACCGCCCGGAGAAACCCAGGTCCGACTCGTCCTGATCGTTGAACGCGGTATTGTCGGTTTCGCGGCTGAGGAACATGCGCCCGCCGTCGTTGATCGAGACTTCCCACGCGTAATCGCTGAGCACGCGTCCCAATGCGACGCCCTGGGTGTAGCCCGGGCCAAAGAGCTCGGAGCTGAGCGAGCGATCGATCGCGAGCTGACGCCCCGAGTCGACCGCCTCCTCGGTCATGACGATCGACTGGAACTGCCCGGCCTTGAGGTAGTATCCCTCCTGGCGTCCGCTGAAGTTGTACTGGGCAAAGGCATCGAGCAGTCGCCCGCTGCCGGTCGAGCCGGGCAGAAAAGCTCCGTTGCCACGTCCCCTCGAGAGCTCGGCATCGCCGAAATCGAAGCTGACGCGGTAGCTCAGCTGCGAGGAGACGATGGTGCCATCGAGCGCGATGCGGGTCCGGGGCATCGTGAAGCCGTTGGTCTGGATGTCATCACTGGAGGTGAAGCCGCTCTGTCGCACGCTGTACATATAGCGGGTCTGCGAGAGCACGCTCAGACGCATGGTGCTGTTGTCGGCACGCTCGACGAGCCATGCGGGCTCCTGACCGGGCTGGGTTCGCAGGCGTGTCAGGTCCGCACGATCCCCGAGTCCCGCCATGGCTGAACCATTGCCCGAGAGCAGGGCAGCCCCTATCGCGGCGAGCACACTTCGCTTGATCGTCATTTCGAACGCTTCCTGCTGCTGGCGCACGCGGTGCGCGGGACCAAATCCATCCGAGTGGGCTCGATTGTAGCGGCATGCCCTGCCGGGGTGTTTTCCCGCGTTTGGGCGTGAAATCGGTAGAACCAAGTCCTTCTCGTCGGCCATGGGGGGTAAGGAACACCAAAGATGGAACGATCGGGCATGGGTTCGTGTTCAGATTCTGTAAACTAAGACAAGCACAGGGCTTGCTCGCATTTGAGGCGTGTACGATTCTGTTATCCCAGGGACACGCGTGGGTCGGCGATGGTTCTGTCAACCCAAGTGCGTGCGAATACGAGGATTGCGCGATGTCGCTCAAGAGCACCACGACCACCACGCCGCTGACGATCCTCGTGGTCGACGACGAGCCCGATCTCGTCGAGCTGATCTCTTACAACCTCGAGCAACAAGGGCACACAGTGATCTCCGCCGGCAACGGTGTGGAGGCGCTCCGGCTCGCCAAGTCCCGCCAGCCCGATCTGGTGGTGCTGGATGTCATGATGCCCGAGCTGAGCGGCATCGAGGTCGCCCGGCGTCTGCGCTCGCAGACCGAAACGGCCTCGCTTCCGATCATCATGCTCACGGCCAAATCCGATGAGGCGCACGAGCTGGAGGGGCTGGGCTCCGGGGCCGACGACTACATCACCAAGCCCTTCTCGATGCAGGTCCTGCTGGCCCGGATCAACGCGATGGCCCGGCGCACGAGCGGCTCGGGCGCTGGCGGGCGAGAAACGCTGATCAACCTCGGTGAGGTCTCGATCGATCTCGAGGAGCATCAGGTGAGCGTCGATGGTCGTCCCATCTCGCTCACGATCACCGAGTTCCGCCTGCTGGCGACGCTGTTTGCCAATGAGGGGAAAGTGATGACCCGCCCGGCGTTGATCTCCAGCGCCATCGGGCCGGGCGTGACCGTTACCGAGCGGACCATCGATGTGCACGTCACGGCGCTCCGCAAGAAGATCGCCCCCCACTCGGCGATGATCTCGACGGTGCGGGGCGTGGGCTACCGGGCCGATGCGCCGCAGCGTGTCGAGCAGGACGCCTGATTTTGCAGCGCCCCACCCCCGTGATGTGTTAAGATAGAAACGGCATGAACGATCGTGTGCACAATCCGCAGCCGGTCGGGCTCTGGTGGATCGTCTTCTCAGTGATCCTGGGCGCGATCGTGATCGCATCGGTCCTCCCGATCTTTCTGATCGTCGCCGGGCTCGGGGCGGTTTCTCTCCCGTTCCTGGTCATCCGCGACCAGCGAATCCGCGAGAAGATGGAACGCGAGGGCGTGGAATCGCACGAGCAGAGCGAGCGCGAGCGGGCGTTGTCGGAGCTGTTGCGTGGTGTGATCGACAGCGCGGACATCCCCATCATCGTCAGCGATGCCGACGGGCTGCTCGTGACCAGCAACACCAAGGCGGGCAAGGTGCTGGGTGTCAGCCATCAGATGCGTGGCCGCCGTTTCGACGAGCTTTTCACCCAGAAGGCGCTCAATGAGCTCGAGACACTCGCCCGCGGCGGCGAGCCGGGGCACGCGCGGGCCACGATCCCGATCCGCGGCGAGATGCGGGACTTCGACATCGCCGCCGACCCGCTGCCCCGCGCGAGCGGCGCGGTACTGATCTTCCGCGACATCACCGAGCTCTCGCGGGCCGTGACGCTCAAGGCCGACTTCGCGGCCAACGCGAGCCACGAACTCCGCACGCCCATCGCCTCGATCAAGGGCGCCGCCGAGACGCTGATGGGACCGGCCAAGGACGACCCGCGCATGCTCTCACGCCTGATCGAGATGATCTCGAGCAACGCGTCGCGCCTCGAACTGCTCGCACGCGACCTGCTGGACCTCTCGAAGCTCGAGGCCGAGGACCTGCCGGTGGATCTGCGCCGTGTGCACCTGCCGCCGCTGGTGGAATCGGTTTTCGCTGAGTTCTCGCCGCAGGCGCAGCGCCGCGATATCCGCCTGGTCGCGGACCTGGATGTCGTGGAGCACATCCACTCCGACCCATCGCTGATCAAGCTCATGCTCCGCAACCTGGTGAGCAACGCGATCAAGTTCGCGCACGAAGGCACCTCGGTGCGTGTGATCGCGCGTGTGGATCAGGTGCCGATCGATCGAGCGATCTCGCCTCCGGACGGGCTGCGAGCGGACGATGCCGGGCTGTTGCTGACGGTCAAAGACAAGGGCGTTGGGATCCCGCTGGAGCACCAGCAGCGCGTGTTCGAGCGTTTCTATCAGGTAGACGAGGCCCGCAGCGGCAGCGCCGCCAAGCGTGGCACGGGGCTGGGGTTGGCGATCGTGAAGCACGCCGCCAAGCGTCTGGGCGGCGCGGTCTCTCTGGAGAGCGTGTACCAGAGCGGGACGACGATCACGATCGAGCTGCCTCGTTGTGTTCCCGATGGCACGGATTCGGGGCTCGATCCGGACGTTGAAATCTCCACGGATGTGGCGTGATAATCGCTGCGGACCTCCTTTCTTCGCTCTGAAGCCCGATCAAGGGGGTCTGCGTACCCACATGCGGGTGGGTTGTGCTCAGCGGGGGTGAGAATCGGTCGATTGAGTGTTCAGGGCTTTGTGGCCTTGATCGCGTCGCGACGCTGATATCATTTCGCGGCGAGCGAGTTCGCCATATATGGGTAAAGACGGATCCAAACCCAGTACCAAGCCCGCGACCAGCGCGGCCAAGAGCGCGTCGCGTGGCAACGGCAAGACCGCGCGCCGGGTCGTTGTGCAGATCAAGGACCGCACACTCAAGCAACGCATCTCGGACTGGCTCGCCGACCCCAAGCTGTTCTGGGGCGTGCTGGCCGCGATCGGCTTTGTGCTCATCGTGGGCTCGCTGACCGTGTGGGCCCAGCGGCAGCTGCGGGTCGAGGTCGGACAGATCATGCGCCAGACGCGTGTCTCGCGTGTCGAGTTCAACAGCGAGGACCAGCAGCTCACCCAGACCCAGCGCGATGCTGCCCGCATGAATGTGCCACGCGTCTTCAGCGCTGATTCCACCGCCTTTGACGAGTTGCGTGCTGACCTGAGCAACCTCCCCCGCACGCTGGCCGGCGTGGGGCAGCTCGAGAGTGTCTCGAGCGAGATCCGCAAACGCTTCGGGCTCAAGACCGAGCAGTTCGACACGCTCAAGGCGATCGGCACGGACGAGGTCCTCCACACGCAGTGGAACAGCGAGGTCGAGAAGCTGATCGAGATCCTCAAGCGACGCCCGCTGCTCACACGCTCGGCGTGGCAGATCGCGACGCAGGAGGGCCAGAATACGCAGATCGAGCTGCGTGAGTCGGTGCCGAGCATCGAGGGCGAGGCGACCGTGGTCCCCGCGCCCGTGCTCATCAGCCGCGTGGACGCGATCAACATCGACCAGAAGGACCAGCGTGAAACCGAGCTGACTCGCATCATCACGATCGCGGGCTTTGGCGATTCGATCAGCGAGCTGGTGCGTAAGCGCCTGCTGCTGGAGGTTCGCCCAAACGAGTACCGCTCGACCTATGTCTACGACGCGACGGCGACCAACAAGGCGATGGACGAGGCCGCGGCACGGGTGCAGCCCGTGCGACGGACGATCACCATCGGGCAGCGGCTCTTCGCACGAGGCGATGTGCTCGATCAGGCGAGCTATGAGCTGGCCCGCGAGGAGAACCGTCGCTACCAGCAGAGCGCCGGATCGGTCACCCGCCTGGCGATGCGATCGCTTGGTGCCTTCGGGCTGGTGACAACGCTGACCATCCTGCTGGGCGGCTACATCGCCCACTACTGCCCCAAGCTCTACTCCAAGCCCGCCCGCATCGGCTGGATGACCCTGCTCGTGACCGGCGCAATCGTCGTGGCGGGCGTGGCGGGCGTGATGGACCCGCGGATGGTGTGGATCGCGACGATCACCCCGCTGGTCTACATCGCGGTCATTATCTCGATCGCGTACGACCAGCGCACCGGGCTGGCGATCACCGGCGTAGCGACGCTGCTGGTGATGACGGCCCTGGGTTCACACATGGGGCTCTTCGCCATCGTGCTCACCGGCATCGCCGGCGCGGTGGTCCAGCTGGGCGAGCTGCGCGATCGGCGCACGCTCATCCGTATGTCTGTCATCATCGCGATCGTGCTGGGCATCATCACGGTGCTCGATCAGCTGATCGCCGTTCCCACGGCGGGCGTCGAGACCGGACCCTACATCGCATCGCTCTTCGGGGCCAGCGCTCAGGCGGCGATCTCGGGGCTGCTGGTGGGCGGGCTGGCGTTGTTCTCGCTGCCGTTCATCGAGCGGACCTTCGACATCACGACCGGCATGACGCTCATCGAGCTGCGCGACCCCAAGCAGCCGATTCTCAAGGAGCTGCAGCAGCGGGCGCCGGGCACCTACAACCACTCGCTCAATGTCGCATCGATCGCCGAGAGCGCCGCCGAGGCGATCGGGGCCGACGCATTGCTCACCTATGTCGGGTGTCTCTACCACGACATCGGCAAGATGAACAAGCCGGGGTACTTCATCGAGAATCAGTCCGGCGGGCCCAACAAGCACGACAAGCTCACGCCCGCCATGTCGCTGCTGATCATCGTCGGGCATGTGAAGGACGGCATGGAGATGGCACGCGAGCACGCGCTGCCCAAGGCCCTGCACCACTTCATCGAGGCCCACCACGGCACGACGCTCGTGGAATACTTCTACCGTCGCGCCCGCGAACAGGCGGCTCAGGCGGGCGAGGAACGCACGGCCGAGCAGATCATGCAGGAGGCCGCAGACCAGCTGCCCGACGAGGTGGACTACCGCTACCCCGGCCCCAAGCCGCAGACCAAGGAAGTCGCGATCGTCATGCTCGCCGACGCCGTGGAGAGCGCGACGCGCACGCTGACCGACCCCACCCCGGCCCGCATCGACGCGCTGGTGCGCCAGCTGGCCAACAAGCGCCTCATGGACGGGCAGTTCGACGAGTGCGACCTGACCTTCCGCGAGCTGAGCACGATCTGCGAGTCGATCTCCAAGACCGTCGCGAGCATCTATCACGGGCGCATCAAATACAGCAGCGATACCGAGAAGGCCGCGGAGAAGGCGGACGCCAAGCAACGCGAAGACAAGCCCAAGGGCGAGTCAAAGGATGATCCCAAGTCGGGT
This sequence comes from Phycisphaerales bacterium, assembly GCA_020427395.1. Taxonomy (GTDB): domain Bacteria; phylum Planctomycetota; class Phycisphaerae; order Phycisphaerales; family UBA1924; genus UBA1924. The sequence continues at coordinate 119,988 of JAGQON010000006.1, read as the reverse complement.
CCCAAGAGCGGTGACGGCGAGCCGCCTGCTCGCTCGGCCTGATCGAGCTTACTTCCTGCTGTTCTTGCCGTTCTTCTTGCCCTTGCCCGATGAGCGTCCGCCGCCCTTCATGGTGCCGGTCTTGCGTTTGGTCTTCATCTCCGTGAACACCGCGATGAAGAGCATCACCGCGAACACGGCGACGACGACCAGGATCAGAATGATGAGCCAGTGGGCCATGACACGCTCCCGCCCGGATCGGGCTTGGCACCAGTATACAGGCGACGCGAGCCGACGCAAGGGTGGGCATGCAATGACTGGGACGCAACCCTAGACTTGTGCATGATCCAGAAGCTCCGGCTCATCCAGCGCGCCCACCGCTACCGCAACCGCCATGACCCGGCCGAGCTCGAGGCCATCCGGCGCGCCCTGCGCCCCGGCTGCACCGTGCTCGACATCGGCGCACACAAAGGCGCTTACACCTACTGGATGAGCCGCTGGGCACGCCCCAACGGCCGCCTTGTTGCCATCGAACCCCAGCCCGAGCTCGCCAGCCGGCTCAAGTCGCTCTACGCCTCGGCGCGTGACATCAGCGTCATGCACGGTGCCGTGGGTTCGAGCGTGGGAAGCATCACGCTGCACATCCCCGGCGAGGGGCCATCGCACGGCGCAACCATCCGCGAACTCGATGGTTCCAGTGGCGTGACCATCCGCGATGTCGAGGTGCCGTGCTTCACGCTCGATTCGATCGTGAGCGAGCAACGACTCGATCGTGTTGATCTCATCAAGTGCGATACCGAGGGCGCGGAACGCGAGATCTTCGCGGCCGGCACCGAGGTTCTGCGTCGCTTCACCCCCACCGTGCTGGTCGAGTGCGAGAAGCGCCACAGCGAAGAGGGCAGCGACCCGGTAGGCGAGCTGTGGGCGATCTTCAGGGAGCTGGGCTACGAGGGGCGGTGCTTCTACGCGGGGCAGATGATCCCGATTGATGAGTTCGACTACGGCATCCATCAGTCCGACCCCGGGCACAAGCAGACCTACGGCAACAACTTCTTCTTCACGCACCCGGAGCACAAGCTCCCCGGCGCGTGCTGCGGCGGCGGGTGCGCATGCGCGCGGTGATCCAGCGCGTCGAGCACGCCAAGCTCCACCTCGTGGATGAAGCGGGCCAGCGTTCGCTGCACACGCAGATCGACGCCGGGCTGGTCGTGCTGCTGGGTGTGGCGAGCGATGACACCGATGCCGACGCGAAATGGACGGCCGGCAAGATCGCGCACATGCGGATCTTTGAGGACGCGGACCAGAAGATGAACCTCGCGGCCCTCGACTGCACCCCTCCGGGGCAGGTGCTGGTGGTGCCCAACTTCACTGTCGCGGGCAGCGCGCACAAGGGACGCCGACCGGACTTCACGGGCGCAATGAAGCCGCCAGAGGCCAAGGCCATGTTTGAGCGAGTGTGCGAGCTGATCGAAGGCGAAGGAGTTGCGATCCAGCGCGGCGTGTTCGGCGGGGATATGCGGGTCGAGTTGATCAACGACGGCCCGGTGACAATCGTGATCGAATCACCGAAGTAGCCCCTCAGACGCTCAGCGCCGAGGCGCGGGGATAGCCCAGCTCGTCGAGCAGTGGCCCACCCAGCTCTTCAAAGGCCTCGATGCTCGCCTGATCGAGCTCGTCGCGCCAGCCGCCGCTCGTGCCGCTGCGGAAGTGCGATGCGTTGTCGGCCTGCCCGCGATCGCGCCCGCCCGAGAGCGATTTGAACGAGGATCGCTCAACGACACGATCGATGATGGTGTCACTGGTATCGACGCCGAGGAACTCGAAGATGGTCCGCGCGTGCTCGTGGGGCGATTCGAGCACCCGCTCGTACTGCAGCTCGAGGTACTGCTGCGGTCGCTCCTGCCCCCACTGGCGGGCGCGGGTGATGAACGGCACCCAGTGCTGCTCGACGAAGTAGCGGGTATAGCGATCACGCGAGCCGAAGCGGGCCCGGAACTCGGCCTCTCGCTCACGCAGGTTGTGGTACCAGCCCGAAACTACACCGTCGCGTCCGTCGCGGATGATGTGGATGACCTTCATCTCCGGGTAGATCGTCCCCAGCGCATCGAGCGCTACCGCGTGCTCGGGCGTCTTGTCGGAGATGATCTTGGCCCGCTCGGGCCTGGGCATGGCGTCGAGCCAGTGCCGCTGCAGATGGTTGATGGCCTGGCGGGTGATCGCGATCGCGTCGTCGCCGGTGAACCGGTTGGTCTCCCCGGCCCGCTGGTTGGCGTTGTAGGTATTGAACAGCTCGAACATCGGCCCCACCAGCAGCGCCCCGAACGAGGCCTCGCCCCGCGAACAGACCTCTGGGTGCGCCTGCAGCAGGGCCTGCATCCAGGTCGTGCCGGACTTCTGGCACCCGACCACAAAGGCACGGGGAAGGTCGTCGGCTCGGTGCGTGCTCGGTGTCTGGCTCATAACCCCAGCATCGGTCAATTCATGCCCAGACGATCAGCGTCTACACTGCGCCCATGCCCAAGGCCCTTATCACCGTGCTGCTGCTCATCGGCTCCAACTGCTTCATGACATGGGCGTGGTACGGGCACCTCAAAAAGTCCGGCTGGGCGATCCCCGTCGCGATCCTCATCTCGTGGCTCATCGCCTTCCCCGAGTACCTGCTGCAGGTCCCTGCAAACCGCATCGGGCACCTCAGCCACGGCGGCCCGTTCACGGCCGCGCAGCTCAAGATCATTCAGGAGGCGATCACGCTGTGCGTGTTCATCGTCTTCAGCGTGCTGGTGCTCAAGGAGAAGCCCCGCTGGAACGAGGGGGTGGCGATGGTGCTCATCTTCGCCGGCGTGGTCGTCGCGATGCTCGGCCGCGCCCCGATCATCAAGGACCCGCCGCCCGACGCACCGGCGGAGCACCTTCCCGCCGAGCCCGATGCGTGATCAGGTGCCCATGAGCTTAGCGTTGAACGCCTTCGTGCCGCCGGGCGGGAGCGTGAACCACTGCCAGCGGTCCGTGCCTACCAGCTGCCGGGCGATGATGTTGATCTGCCCGATGTGGAAGCTGTAGTGATCGAGCTGTCGCGCGATGGCCGCGTGGATCGGGTGCGGCACGCCGCGGATCGTCACCGTTTTCCCGATGTCGTCGATCATGAGTGACCCCAGCGTCGCAAAGAGAACGCCCCAGCCCTGCTCCCAGCGGGCCATGACCCGCGCCCGCTCCTCGGGCGTGTGCTCACTCAGCGGGTCGAACTCGCGGTCACGATCGCGGTCGGTCTTCTCGCCGTCGGTCGTGAGGAAGTCGGTGAATCGGCTGATCATGTTCCCGGCGAGGTGGTTGGCGATGATCGCGCACGAGTTGAGCCCCGGCGCGAGAACCGTGAAGAACTGCTCGTCGCTGAGCTGATTGAACGCGTGCTCGCCGAAGGCCTTCTGGCGCTCGAAGACGCTGATCCAGACGGCGATGAGGTCGTTTGGGAGCGGGGTGATGTATTGGGAGTTGGTCATATCACCTATTCTTCAAGCACTGTGATTTCTGCTTTGCTGACCGTGACTTCTGGTGTTTCGACTTCATCGTACAGTGCTCCACCACCGATACGCTTTCCATTCCACACCATTTCTGCCAAACCGAGCAAGGCCGCAAAGCCGAGCCCCTGTGCAGTGAACTGGCCGCGTCCAATCAACCAGTCGGCAAGCACGCCTGAACTTGTTCCGGCAAGGAACCCGACCAAAACCGCAATCACCCATCGAAATCTGTTTTCACGCCCGACCGGTTCTCCCCAATCAACAAGAGATGCGGCGCGTTCCTGATATTTAAGCACAAACCGATAGGTGCTGTTTACGGCGAGCACGATGATGGCAGGCCAATGCCGCAGTGTGATCTGGTTCGCCAGCAACCAAGTAACCGGCACGCTCAGTACGCCGTAATACATACACGCAAAGATCAACATGAAAAGAACCAGAATCACATCTGGCACATCCAGCGTGTAATCCGTTTTAATCAATCGCAGTTTGCCGCTGGTAGGATCACGATAGAGATCAGTCTCGAATCGATTGAGACGAAACGGAGCGTTTGCCTTGTTCCAGACGAACTGAATGAATCTCATCAGCTATACCACTGATCCAACGCCACACGCCAGTCATCCAGCGACTTCACATAGATGAAGCTCTTCTTCACCTCCTGCGATTGCGGGTGATGGGCCGCGAACTTGATCCCAAACTTGCGCATGTTCTTGGCCGTGTGCAGCTCGGGGTCGCGGAAGCTCTTGTTCACGGCCAGCGCCAGCTCAAAGTGCTGCTCGAGCACCGCCCGCTGCTCCGCGATCGTCGGCTCACGCGGCTCGCGCCCCTCCAGCAGGTCCCGCGCCTGGCGGAAGATCCACGGGTTGCCGATGCACCCGCGCGCCACGCTCACGCCGCTCACGCCGGTGTAGGCGATCATGCGGAAGATCTGGTTCACATCCCACACATCGCCTGAGCCCATCACAATCCGCTCGGGGTTGCGATCCACCAGCTGCTTGAGCGGGTCCCAGCGCGACGGGCCGACATACTTCTGCTCCACCGTCCGCCCGTGCACCACCACCCACGCGCAGCCCAGGTCGTACGCCGCATCGAACAGATACATAAAGTTTCGCTTCATCTCCTCGGTGTCGTCATACGACCTTCTCATCTTCACCGTCACCGGGATCGACGCCGGCACGGCCTCGCGCACGGCCCGCAGGATCTCGATCGCGCCCGCCGGCTCGCGCAGCCAGTGCCCGCCCCGTGATTTCTTGGAGATCTTCTTCACCGGGCACGCGAGGTTGACATCGATGGCTGCGAACCCGAGCTCGGCAGGGATCAGGGATTGGGCATCAGGGATTGGGGAAGAAGCAACTGATGCCTGATCCCTGATGCCTGATGCCCCAATTTGCTCCGCGAGCTTTCGATACTCCTTATTACTCCGCAGCTTCCCCTGCTCGATCATCTTGATCGCCGCCGCGGCCATCTCCGCTGGGTCGGAGCCCATGATCTGCCCGATCAGCGGGTGATCCTCATCGCCGCCGGGCACATTGTCGTGGATCTCGCCCAGATCGGCCTTGGCGAAGCCCTTGCCGCCGTCGAGCAGGGTCCGATCCAGCAGCGCCTCGGTCACACAGATCGGGCAGCCGTGGCGGCGGGCGATGATCCGCATCGCCGAGTCGGAGTAGCCCGCCAGCCCGGCCTGAAAGAAAGGGGCATCGAAACCCGGGATGTGCGCTTTTACACGCGGGTCCATGCCGCCGGGGCCGAAGCGCGCGACCAAGTCCGCGGCCACCTTGCGGGGGTCGATCTCCTGCGCACCATCCGCGATCGCGAAGCTGGGCGCGGTGGCATTCTGCCCTAATGAGTTGCTTTGACAGCCCATACATGGGACGATAGGAGCGTGAAGACGCATAACGCACCAACCCGACGCGTGGGGCTCGCCCTGATTCTGCCTGTTCTTGCCACTTTTCTGGGCGGCTGCCAGCTCTTCAACGAGCAGCTGACGGCTGAGCCCGGCCCCATGTACCCCGAAACCGCCACCATGGTCGAGGTGCTCGATGTCCAGCTCTTCCGCGATGTGACCACCCTGCGGTTCACCAACACCACCACCGACGACCTTCCCGCCTGCACCATGTGGCTCAACAAGCGATACTCGGCCCCGATCCCGGCGGTCGCCTCGGGCGAGACGATCGAGATCGATCTGCGTCAGTTCGTCGATGAGTTCGGCGATACCTACAAGGCCGGCGGTTTCTTCGCCCAGCGCGAGCCAGCCCCCGTTGTGCTCGCCCAGATCGAGCTGCCCAACGACGAGGGCGAGCCCGAGCTCTTCGGCTTCGTGGTCGTCGAGAACAAGTACGACTGAGCAGAGGCGCGATCCATGGCACGCATACTCGTCGTTGGCCCCCACCCCGATGATCAGGAACTCGGGATGGGCGGCACCATCATCACCCTCGCCCAGCAGGGGCACGACATCCTCCTGCTCGATGTCACCAACGGCGAGCCCACCCCGCTGGGCAGCGTCGAGACCCGGGCCAAAGAAGCCGCGGCCGCGCTCGAAATCCTGAGAGAGGGCGCGACCGGCCGCGTCGAGCGCTGGCTGCTGGACCTGCCCAACCGCTTCGTCGAGCACACCATCGAGAACCGCCACAAGCTGGCCGGCGTGATCCGCGCCTGGCAGGCGCAGATCATCTTCACCACCTTCCCCGAGGACGCCCACCCCGACCACCGGGCGGTGACCCGCTGCATCGAGGATGCCCGGTTCGACGCCAAGCTCTCCAAAATCGAGATGCCGGCACCGATCGACGCGTGGACCGGCGAGCAGAAGCAGCTCGGCCCCACGATCTATCCCAAGTGGCTGTTCTATTACTACGCCACGCACCTGCGCTGGGTCGCGGACCCCAAGTTTGTGCTCGACATCAGCGGGGCGCTGGAGCAGAAGATGCGATCGATCCGTGCGTACGACACGCAGTTCGTCCAGCCCGAGAAGAACCGCAAGGCCCTGGAATGGATCGAGGCGAGCGGGAAGTACTTCGGCTCCCGTATCGGTGCCGAGGCGGGCGAGCCGTTCTACACCAAGGAACCGGTGGGACTGACGGGCTTCGATGCGCTCAAGATGTGAGCACCACTCGCCTCCCCACGAATCAGTATCCGCGGGGTGCCCGTACTCGACGTCTTCGGCGCAGTGCGGCTCTTGATGATCATGGGGTTGCTCCGCCGCACTGCGCGGCTGCGCCGCGAGTACGGGCACCCCATCATGAGGACTTTAAAGCTCCTGCAAGCGCGGGGGAGGAGATGGCATCACTTCTTCGCAAACGCGTACGCGTAATCATTGCCAACCTTGCGGAAGTTGCCCGTCCGCAGGTCGCCATCATCGATCTCGGCGTCGAGGGCCATCGCGTCTTCCAGCGTGGGTGGCTCGATCATCTCGGACCCCTTGATGACGATGCAGATCGCGCCGGTATCCTCGAAGAGCTCGTAGTCGTACTGCCCGCCGATGGGTGTGAGCCCTTGGAACGGGTTATCGTCCTTGAAGAGCGACCGCATCTCGGGCGGGAGCTTGCCCACCACCGTGTCCGGTGGCCAGTACCCGTTGCTGGCGTTGAAGAACTCAAACGCCCGTTCGATCCGCTGGAGCTGCTCAACACAGGCCGTGATGCGGGACTGGGATTCCGCGCTGGCGAACTTCGGCACCGCGATGAACGCGAGGAGGGCCAGCGTCGCGACCGCGACGACGACCTCGAATCGTGAAAATGCGCCTCGGTACTTGGTCAACATCGAATCACTCCGGGGCAAGAACAATCAGATCCCGGGCCCAATGTCGATCCAACGCACACCCCAGTCGAGGGGGAACATCCCAATCGGGTAAATTCCCCTGTCCGTCTGTATCGATTAGGTCTCAGGTGCACAGAACTGGGGTTCATCGTCCAATAGGGATGACTTGGGGTCGATTCCGGGTGTCTACGATCTGCCGTGCCGACCACCTTTACGCATCTCCTTGAGCCGGATCTGCAGCGCCTGATCGACGAACGGGCCTATAGGGAGCTGCGCGTATCACTCAGCGCCATGGAGCCGGCAGACATCGCGGACATGATCGAGACCCTCCCCCCCGAATCCGGAGTGGTCGCCTTCCGGGTGCTGCCCCGCGAAGTCTCGGGCGAGACCTTCGCTGAGCTCAACCAGCAGGTCCAGGAGTCGCTGCTTCAGGAGCTTGGCACCGAGCGATCGGCCCGCGTCATCGAGATGATGGACCCCGACGACCGGGTGGCACTGCTCGACGAGCTGCCCATCGAGATCGCCACACGCCTCATCGCCCAGTTCTCGCCATCCAACCGGCGCGTGACACAGGCGATCCTGGGCTATCCCGCAGACTCCGTTGGGCGACTGATGACACCCAACTATGTCCGCGTGCGGCAGGACTGGACGATCGACAAGGTCCTCGAGCACATCCGGCGGTACGGCAACAACGCCGAAACCATCAACTGGGTCTTTGTCATCGACAAAGACTCGAAGCTGATCGATGACATCCATATCCGCGAGATCATCCTCGCAGAGCCCGGCACACCCATCAGCGAGCTGATGGACAACGAGTATGTCGCCCTGTACGCGGCCGACGACCAGGAAGAGGCCGTCCGCGTCATGAACCGCTACGACCGTACGGCCCTGCCCGTGGTCGATTCGCTCGGACTGCTGGTGGGCATCGTGACGGCCGACGACATCGCGGATGTCGCGGAAGAGGAGTTCACCGAGGATGTCCACAAGCTCGGCGGTATGGAAGCGCTCGATGCGCCGTACATGAGCTCGCCGGTGCTGAGCATGTTCAAAAAGCGCGGCGGATGGCTCGCCGGGCTCTTCCTCATGCAGGTCTTCACCATCTCGATCATGGGCTTCTTCGACGAGCAGCTCAACAAAGCCGTCGTGCTCGCGTTGTTCGTCCCGATGATCATCGCCTCGGGCGGGAACACCGGGACACAGGCGGCGAGCCTGCTCGTGCGTGCCATCGCCGTGGAAGAGGTCACGCTCAGATCGTGGTGGAAGATCATGCGCAAGGAGCTGCTCACCGGGCTGTGCCTTGGCGTTACGCTGGGCTTGCTTGGGCTCCTCGTCGTCTGGATCTTGTCGCATACCCCGATGGTCGAGACCCCGCACCTTGTCCCGCTGGCGACCACCGTCGGGCTCGCCGTGTTCATGATCGTGATCTGGGGCTCGCTAATCGGCTCGATGTTCCCCCTGCTGCTCGACCGGGTGGGGCTCGATCCGGCCGCGTCCTCCTCGCCGCTGGTCGCGACGCTGATGGATGTCTCGGGGCTGACGATCTACTTCGTCGTCGCGTTGGCGTTACTGCGCGGGACGATCCTCTGAGCGGTTCGGACTGCGCTAAGAACTCGATTTTCGCGATTCCATCGAAGAAATCAGGCGATACGATCTCATATGAACCCCGTCTCCCGCCGCCATTTCCTGAACCGATCCAGCGCCGTGGCCCTCGGATTCTCCGGGCTCGCCGCCTCGCTGACGCGTGGATCGACGGCCGCCCTGCTCGAGGCGCTCTCGGGCGCCGCGATCGACGACGCGACGCTGGGCTTCGGGCCGCTGATCGACGACCCTCGGGACATCATCGACCTGCCCGAGGGGTTCAGCTACACGGTCTTCTCACGCACGGGTGAGCTGATGGACGACGGGCTGAGCGTGCCCGGCAAGCACGACGCGATGGGCGCGTTCCCCTTCATCAATGACGACGGCAGCACCGACCCCGATCGCACGATCCTCATCCGCAACCACGAGATCGAGGACGCGCACAAGACCACCGGGCCATTCGTCCGCCCGGGAACCCTGGAAGGGATCGACAAATCCAAGATCTACGACGCGGGCTTTGGGCGTCCGTCTCGAGGCGGCACCACCACGATGGTGTACAACACCAAGGAACGCAAGCTCGAATCGCACTGGATGTCACTCGCTGGCACCGAGCGGAACTGCGCCGGCGGCATCACGCCGCAAAGCACCTGGCTCACCTGCGAAGAAACCGCCAGTGTCAAGGGCGAGCGTTTCGAGCACGACCACGGCTATGTCTTTGAGGTCCCCGCCACAACCAAGCCCGCGCTCGCCGACCCTGCGCCCATCAGGGCCATGGGGCGCTTTATGCACGAGGCGTGCAGCACCGATCCGCGCACTGGCATCGTCTATATGACCGAGGACCGCCACGACGGTCTGATCTACCGATATGTGCCCAAGGACGCGGGCAACCTGCACGCGGGTGGCACGCTCCAGGCCCTCCGCGTCGATCACACCCCAAGCTTTGATACACGCAACTGGGACGAGCAGAAGATCCATCCCGGCACGCCGGTGAGCATCTCGTGGATCACCATGGATGATGTCGAATCGCCCAAGGACGACCTTCGCTACCGCGGATTCAACGCGGGTGCCGCACGCTTCGCACGGGGCGAGGGCATGTGGTGGGGCGAGGACAGCGTGTTCTTCGCGGCCACCACCGGCGGTAAGGGCTACCACGGGCAGCTCTGGCGCATCATCCCGAACCCCGAAACCGGCGTGGACAAGCTCGAGCTCTTCCTCGAGCCAAACGACCCCAGCGTCCTGCACCGGGCAGACAACATCACCTTTTCGCCGTGGGGCGACCTGATCGTCTGCGAAGATGAGAACGAGCCGCCCCGAATGATCGGCGTCACCATGAAGGGTGAGTTCTACATCATCGGACGCAATGCGCGGAGCAACTCCGAGTTCGCCGGCGCGACTTTCAGCGCCGACGGCACAACGCTCTTCGTGAATGTCCAGAACCCGGGCTACACACTGGCAATCACCGGGCCGTGGGATCGGATCAAAACGAAGTAATCAACCTCGCTGACGACGTGTGACGAGCAACCCACCCAGAACCAGCGTCATGGGCACGCCAGGCGCGGGAATGCGGAAGGCAATGTTGCTTGTCGCGCCGATCGAGTACGGGACCCCGTCGACAGATCCGTAAAATGTGGACTGCCCGGTTGTCGGATCAAAGGTGTGCAGGCCACTCATCTTGTCAAGAATATAGAGCTGGTCACCGAGTTCGAGGAATGAGACCGGCTCAAATTCGAACATGTACCGTTCAATGAGACTTCCATCCGTCGTGTTGACGACCTCAATACTCCCAAGATTCGGAAAATCTCTGGCGTTGCTCGCACCGAGCATCACATCCGCGGAGTGCTGATACACATCGAAATACGCCGAACCCCGATCAGACTGATTCACGATTGTCTCATACGAACCCGTGAACGGGTCATACAGACCAAATGCCCTTCTGACCCCGCTCGGATCCAGTGCCTCGTACACACTAAACGCGATCCGATCATCGAGCGTCCTCGCAAGCCCACCAGCGAGCTGGAATCCCGAGTCATAATGGTCACCCAGGTTGAGAATCGTGACCTGCTCACCCGTGCTCATGTCATACTGCACAAGCTGCCCGCCAATGTTCGCGAGCATCGTGTCGCCGCCTGTGAACAGGATCTCATTGATCCCTACCTGTCCATTGCGATCGATCTGGAAAATCTCGGTTGCCTGGAGTGTTTGCCCATCCACCGAATAAATCCGGGAATCAGAACCCGCGACATAAAAATCCGCAAGATCTGCAAACGAGGGGCTGGTCAAGAGACAAGCAGTGAATATCAGCTGGTGTGTGCGCATCGTTCTTCCCCTATAACCGTTACTTTATTCAGTATGGCAATATTCGACTCTGATGCCACTTAGGTTCCAGATTTTCAACTTACCTCCCAAGCTCACAAATCCACATCCCCATGACGACTTCGTCGTCATAAGTCCCGTCGGGCTGCTTGAGTGAGCGAATCTTCACACCCTCCTCGACAAACCCCGCACGAAGGTACATCTCCCGCGCGTGCGTGTTGCTCGCGATGACCGTCAAATCCAGACGCTCGATCGTCGGGTGCGACTTCATGTCCTCGATCGCCCGATTGAGCATCATCGAGCCGAGCCCGACCCGCTGATGGCTCGGTAGCACCCCCATGCCCAGCTCGGCCGCGTGCATCAGCTTCTTGCGCACCGCGAAGCGGAAGCTCGCGTTGCCCACCACATCGCCCGACTCAGGGTCGATCGCGACGAGCGAGTAGAACTGCCCCTTAGGAATCATGTCGATGTGCGACTGGATCCGCTCGATCGGCGGCAGGTCATCCTCGTAGGTCAGGATCATGTCCGTCGAGCGCCCCAGCGCACAGATATACGCGTGCACACGCTCCGCGTCGCCCTGCCGCGAGTGCCGCATGATCACCTCGCGCCCGTCCCCGAGCGTCACCCGCTGCTCATCGCTCACGACGCACCGCCGTTGTGCGCCCGGCACTCATCCAGGAACGCCACCGCACGCCGGAGGTGAGGGATCACGATCGAGCCGCCCACGATCAGCGCGATATCGAAGGTCTCGAACAGCTCCTCATCGCTCGCCCCCGCCTTGACGCACTGGTCGATGTGGTACGCGATGCAGTCGTCGCAGCGCAGCACCATCGACGCCGACAGCCCCAGCAGTTCCTTGGTCTTCTCGTCGAGCGCCCCCGCCTCGTAGGTCTTGGTGTCGAGCGTGAAGAAACGCTTGGTGATCGTGGTCCCACGCGCGAGGATCCGCTCATTGAGCTCGCTGCGGAAGGCCTGATACTCGTCGTAGCTGCGTGATGGGGTGTTGCTCATGTGCCCATGATAGAGATCCCGGCTTCGGGCGGGCACAACAACACAATTTTCATGTCAGCAACCACAAACCCTGGCGGTATGCATGCACAAGCCATACCGAAAGGATTTCACGATGCGAAAGCAACGAACAACATCGCTGCTCCTGGTGCTCTGCGCCATCCCCCTGACCCTGACCGGCTGCGGCATCCGCTACGCCGTGCACGACCACGGATACCACCGACCGCCGCCACCACCGCCGCCCCCGCGCGGCCACTATCACGGGCCCCACCACCACCACGGTCATCCGCCGGGATGCGGCTGCCCCCGCTGCCGCTGATCGTGTGCAACTCGACCAGCGCATTCCCAATACACTCACTCATCATCACACACCCATGAGAGGAACCCAGCATGATTACCGCCCGCACCGCCGTTTTATCCACAGTTGCCCTGCTCGCACCGCTGACCATGTCGGGATGCCTGATCTCATCGTCCAATCAGCAGAGCGTCAGCGGCGCGTATGTGCAGCCGGGCACCGTCTCCAAGGTCCAGCTCCACGAGAGCACCATGGCCGAGGTCGAGGAACTCATGGGGCAGCCCAGCGCCAGCAAGGTCAACGACGATGGCACCGAGACATGGACCTGGAACTGGTCCAAGACCACCGACGGCTCCGGAACCGTGTTCCTGATCTTCTCCGGCAGCAGCGAAAAGACCGTGCACGAATCCGTGCATGTGAAGTTCAAAGACGGCGTCGTCGTCAAGAAGTGGCGGGATTAACCATCTCCTCCCCCGCGCTTGCGGGGGAGGTGGCACGCCGACTTCGGCGTGACGGAGGGGGGCTTGCAAAGAGCAAGTGCACCCCTCGCTCAACTACCGGTGGCACAGGCGAGACGCTGGGTGCCCGTACTCGCCGTCTTCGGCGCAGTGCGGACTCTGCGTCAATCTGTAACCTTAGTTGGAGATAGGTATGGCTTAGCCGCACTGCGCGGCTGCGCCGCGAGTACGGGCACCCAGAAATGCTCACTCCCCGATCATCTCCTCAATCAACGCCTCAAACCGGAGGCGTTGTTCTGTATACGCATCCCCAGTCGCCGGCCCACTGAACCCGGAGTACACCGCCTGCACCTCGTTGTCGCTGTTGAGAAACACCAGCGTCGGGTACGAGCGGACTTTGTCGAGGAAGCCGAGGGTCTGCGTCGCCTTCTCCTTGTCACTCAAACCCGCGATGAGCACCTCCCAGTCGCTGCCGATGTGCTCATGATGCCGCTTCACCTGCGTCGCCGATCGCTCGAAGTCCTCGGTGACCTCGAACGCCAAGCCGACGATGCCGAGATCGTCACCGTACTTTGCTTTGAGTGACACCAACTCACGCGAGGCATCGGCGCAGTTGGGGCACCATGTGCCAAAGATCTCGATCACGCGTGCCTTGGCACCGGTCTTGTCAAGAGCCTCGAGGACGCGCGTGGGGTTACCATCGGTGTCCTTGAAGACGGCGTCCTCGAGCGCCTGCTCGTCGGTGATCGTCGTCTGCTCGAACGCGTCGGGGAGCTGCGCATCGTCGTCGCGGACAGCCGTCCATGTCTCGTGGTGCCAGTTGCCGGACCAGAAATCGCCCTTGATCGTGCCGTCGTCTTGCATATGGGCGTGGAAGAGGAAGGCGTGGGCTCCGTCGAAGGTGGAGAGACGCATGTACGGCCCGTCCACACGCCCGGCGAGGTAGCGATAGTCCCCGGTTGTCGTCAGGAAAGTACCTGTCGCGATTTGATTTTTATCGATCTCGAAAACGCCAATCGCGGGTCCATCAGACGATGCGAACTGAACACGCCAGCGGCCATCAAAGATCTCCGGTCTGATATCTGCAGCCAACTCCGTACCTGTAAACGGCAGGAACCGTTGCGGATGCCCATCTGTAGCCGGCAGCTTTGTCATCAAGAGCGGAAGCTCAACATATGCCTCCCCTCTTCGTTTTCTCCATACGCCACTCAGCACATCCAGTGATTCAGGAGTCACACCGAATCCTGCACGACTCTCCCATACAAGGACAGAGTCATACTCATCGAATGTGATCACTCGTTTGAAGCTTGATTGCAGGTATTTTTGCGGGATCACACCTTCATGTTTACGCAGAGTCCCGAGCGAGAAAGCCATACTCATTTCTCGCCGTATCTGCTCCTCGCCGTTGTGAATGATCGCATAGGAAGCAGAAACGAAGGGCTCGTCACACAACTGCGACTCAACAAAGACCACTTCAAGCAGGAATGCAATCGTGCCACCGGTCGTAGCGATCTCTGCTCGGTACATGCCAGAGGGATCGTTGACAATGATTGCGTGCGCACGAGAGCATCCAACGATCATGATGAGCAATAGGCTTCGCAGTATCGAGATCATGCTGCAAGTATAAATGAATCGCAAGTACGATGTGTCACGCCTGTGTCACACCCTCACCCCCACCGCCACCCCCTCGCGCAGCGGCACGCAGAACGCATCAAAGTCCTCATCACGCGTGATCAGGTCATTGAGCGCCGCAGCCCCGTCGCGATCGAGGTTGTGCCCGTCCGGGTCATCGATCCACCAGTCACCCCCGCCCAGCGCGTTGTCCGCGATCAGCAGCCCGCCCTTGCGCAGCAGCCGCTTGCTCGCGGGGAAGTAGTCCGGGTACTCGCTCTTGATCGCGTCCAAGAACACAGCGTCCACCGACCCATCGCCCAGATCCTCAAGCAGCCGCGGCAGCGCATCGAGCCCCGTCTCCTCGATCACCGTTACCTTGTGCGCGATCCCCGCCTGCTCGAAGCCCTCGCGGGCGATCCGCGCGTGCAGTTCGTTGGGCTCGATCGCGTAGACCATGCCGTCGTCGGGCAGCGCCCGCGCCATCCAGGTCGTCGAATACCCGGCCAGCGTCCCCACCTCCACCACCGTCTTCGCATCAATCATCTTGAGCAGCACCCGGAGCATCCGCCCCACGCTCGCCGAAACCGCGATCGAAGGCACGCCCTCGTGGATGGCCGCGGGCATCAGGTCGTGCAGATGCTGATCCTCCTGCCCAAACACGGCATCGAGGTACTCACAGGTGTTCGTCCAACGCTTGGGGGTCATATCCATACATATAGGATAGGTATCCCATCTGGGTGCCACTACTCGCGGCACAGCCGCGCAGTAGTGTCTTGTGACGCACTGAAGAGCACTACTGCGCCGAAGACGGCGAGTAGTGGCACCCGGACACTCTTCGATCGCTCACTCCCGCGTCCCGACAAACGACTCGTGCAATCGATCCCCAACCCACAGATCGCCATTCAGCGTGCCGTCATCCTGAATCGTCGCATCGATCAGCGCGGGGTACGCGTTGTCGAAGCTGGCGAGAAGAATGCGGTTCGAAGTAATCACGCCAACAAAATGACGGTGTTCACTCAGAAAAGTAAGGACTTCCGCCTCTGCTTGAGCCATCTCAAAGTTCTTGGGTGTGTACGCGTCGAGCCGTATCCGTGCCACCTCAGAGCCCAGCGATGACTTGAAGACCCAATTCCCATTGATGTTGCGATCGGTGCTTGTCGGCACATCGGTATCCGCGAGATCAAACCAGTTTTGGTTCACGACTCGCATCGATCTTGCAGGGATCTCTTCGATAACTCGCTCGTCGTCGGAATACGCGAGTACGCCCTCCACACTCGATGTTCCGTCCTCGGCCTCGATAGTGGTCATCGTGAGTGTTGCCTGATCCCTAGGAAACTCAATCTCAAACTCAAAAGGCGACCATTGCACATCATGTATTCGAAAGTCACCATCAGGACCGCTCAACATCCGGCTGTCATCCCCATCATGCCCGACTTCGATGTACGCCGATCTAGGATCAAGGAAGACCACCTTGATCGGAACCGGCCCGCCGGCTGTTTCAAGATGCACAACATGCACGCGAGGCACATAGATGCCGAGCGAGGTGTATCCCCACACAAGCAGCCCGAAAACCAGCACTATCACCCCAAGGATCCAAACAACCCATTTCCGCATACCCCACGATACGGCCAATGTGCCCCGGCAGTTCTACCATCCCCCATGCCCCAGACCACGCCCCAAACCCTCGCCGACGACGCCATCTTCTCCCCCATCGACGAGATCCTCGATGAGCTCCGCAACGGACGCATGGTCATCCTCACCGACGATGAGGACCGCGAGAACGAGGGCGACATCGTCCTGCCCGCCCAGTTCATCACGCCCCAGGCCGTCACCTTCATGCTCTCCGTCGCACGCGGCTACATGTGCCTCTCGCTCACCGAGAGCGACTGCGACCGCCTCGGGCTCGAACCCCAGTCATCCGTCAACACCTCCGTCCGCGGCACACCCTTCACCGTCTCCATCGACGGCCACCCCAAGCACGGCTTCACCACCGGCGTCTCGGCCGCGGAACGCGCCAAGACCATCCAGCTCGCTATCGACCCCAACTCCAAGCCCGAAGACTTCGTCAAGCCCGGGCACATCAACCCGCTCCGATCTCGCGACGGCGGCGTGCTCGTCCGCATCGGCCAGACCGAGGGCTCGCTGGACCTGTGCCGACTGGCCGGGCTCCACCCCAGCGCCATCATCATCGAGATCATGCGCGACGACGGCGAGATGGCCCGCGTGCCCGACCTTGTAGCCCTGTGCAAAGAGCACAACATCAAGATGTGCAGCGTCAAGCAGATCATCGAGCACCGCCTCGCCGAGTCCTCGCTCATCTCCCGCATCGATCCGGTCTCGGGCACCAAGATCCAAACACCCATGGGCGAGTTCAACCTCATCGCCTTCCGCTCGATGGTCGACCCCATGCCCCACCTCGCCCTGACCGTCGGCGATGTCGGCCAGCTCGACAAGAACGGCCACCCCATCGAGAGCGACGAGCCCACCCTCGTCCGCGTCCACCGGCGCGACCTGCTGGGCGACATCTTCGACGATCTCGACAGCGGCAGCGACCACACCACCTCCACCGGGCACACCCTGCGTCAGTCCATGAAGATGATCCAGGACGCCGGTCGCGGCGCGATCGTCTACCTCCGCCCCCACGGCGTCGGCGACGCGCTCTCTCAGCGCCTCAGCCGCCCCTTCGACCACGACACGGACGACAAGCCCATCCAATCCGTGTCACCGGCCATGCTCGAGATCGGCACCGGCTCCCAGATCCTGCGTGCCCTGGGGCTGCGTGATCTCAAACTCATCACCAACTCCGACACCCCCTACCCGCAGCTCGAGGCCTTCGGGCTGCGCATCAGCGAGCGGGTGGCGGTCAGCGGCTGAACATCCTCACGGGCAGCCGGCCTTGTAATCCACTAAGAATCCCGAGACATCGAAGAAATCGAACGCCCCGTCGTCGTTCCAGTCGCCACCGGGCGCATTGTCGAGGAATGAGACCAAAAACGCAGAGACATCGAAGAAGTCGAGGGCACCGTCGCCGTTAAGGTCGGCTGGACAAATACCACAAGTGCCCGACACATCAAGTGCAAAGATCTCTCCCGACACCCCCACATAAGCGACACCAGCCCCGAACGCGATCTCCCCGGCCAGTCCATCAATCGGCTCATGCCCAAGCAAGCGGGGGTTAGTTGGATCAGCCATTGAATACGCGTATAGACCCTCGTTTTCAACACTGAGATAGAGCGTGCCTTCGTAGAAGGCTACATCACGCACGAATCCAAGAACAGCAATCTCGCCAATCGGGGTCGGGTTCATTGGATCTGAAACATCAAGAACAATACACCCGGCATCCGCGGTACCCATGATCGCGAATGATCCCGAAACACCAACCGAAGTAGCTGAATACAACCCGGACTCTGAACCAACGATCGAAATCATGCTTGGGTCAGAAACATCAACAATCGCAAGCCCGCCCGCACTCGCCGCGACATAGCAGAGGTCTTCCTGGAGTACAAGATCCAAAGCGTTCCCACCCATTGCGAGTGTGCTTAGCAGCACGGGTTGGGATTGATTCTGCAGATCAACCAACGCGAGCCCACCTTGTCGGGCCGCTACATAGGCCAACTCTCCTCGGACCTCGACCCCAGCCGCGAAACCTGGAATATCAAGCATGCTCTTGGAAACAGTATTCGCCGGGTCTGCAACATCCACGACCTGAAGGCCATGACCTCCCACGACAAGCACAACCGTTTGCTCATCAATCTGAGCAATATCCCGTGCTGTGCCAACCGGCAAAAAGAAACTGATCTGTTGCATCTGATTTGGATCAGACGCGTCGATCACGCGCATGACCGCTTCCTCAGCCACAAAGATCATGTTCCCGATCGCTGTTACGGACCAAGGCCGATTGATTACTTCGATCGAACTCAACACCGAACGCGGCATGGCTGGCGAAATGTCAACGACCGTATGCGCGGATTCGCCCATTAATCTCACGTACATGACCTGTGCCGTGCTGTCGATCGTGGTCGAGAACGCTTCGCCATCAATGTAGTACTCGCCGATAAACTCGGGCTTAGCGACATCTGACACATCGATGACCGAGAATCCGTGTGTCTGCTCCGATACATATACGCGATCCGCGTGCAGCGAAACATCGTAACAGTCGCCAAGCGTGTCGACCTGCGAAACCTGCTGCACATTTGCCGGATCTGAAATATCAGAAATCTCAAGACCGTTGAGGCGCGACGCGACAAAGAGGTAGTTGCCGTCAGACACGAGACTGAACACCTGGAATGATGGGCCAAAGACAACGCCTTGCTCAAGGCTTGTTGGATCATCGATCAATATCTGACGCACACCGTTGTCAGACCCAATGTAGACCGCCCCGTTCCCTACAGCCATACCATATAGCCGGAATGGCGCGTCGGTATCGATTGTGTCCAGTATGGTCGGGTTGAATGGATCACTGATATCAACCGTGTGCACCTTTGCATCGTCTGTCACATACGCGAAATCACCGACGACCTCAAAGCTCCAGCAGTACCCCGGAAGGGGAACCGCGGAGAGATACTCAATCTCGTAATCTTGAGATAAACTATATAACTTTAAACCACCAGAATAATAAGAAACACAAATAATGTTATTACGAAAATAGATACTGCTCGCAACCGCATCTGTTGGAATCGAACCAAGCTCGACATGATTCAACGGATCACTCACATCAAACAGGCCGATACGCGGCCCATCCTGACTGTAGCCATAGATCGCTCGGTCACCGATCTGAACATACGCCCTGAAAGGCCCTGGCTGGATTTCCCCAAGATAGCGCGAACTCAAGCACCCTAACGGATCAGCAAAGCTCGAACTGCTCAGCGCAACGAACAACAGTACGGAAAGCAATCGACTCATACCGGATTCTACAAGCAAACGGATCATCGTCCTAGTGGATTTAGCCAACACCATCCAGCTTTATCCCCTTACTATGTGCCCTTCACGCTGCACCCAGTTCCACACTAACACATAACCCTCCCTCACGCCCGATACCCCCGCCCCTCCATCAACCCCCCCGCCATCTCCTGCACACACGCAAGCTGCTCCGCCGTCAACCGCCCCCTCCACTGCCCAGCAGTCCCACACCGATAGAAGCTCGAATCATCGATCTCCCCACGCTGCCGCCCGCCGCTGAGCTTCTCGAAGGTGTTCTCCTCAACACATCGCGAGACCACCGCCTCCGATGCATCCACGCCGATGTGCCTCAGCAACCGCCCCACCACCGTGCGCGGCTCACGGACCAGATCCTCATAACGGATCACCAGCACTCCATCACCATTCTCGATCATGGCCGACTGCACCTCGACCCAGTGGTCGAGCAGATCCGAAAAGAGCAGATCCTCATCCTCGTAACGGTGCGGCTCATCGGTCGGCTGCACCGCCAGCGCCCGCCGCCAGTGTGCCATCCCCGACACGATCACATCGCGCGGATCGCGCACCAGATGAATCAACCGCGCACCCGCGTGCCGCGTCCGCACCTGCCCGAGCACATGCGCGGCCGTCCCCGGATACGGCGTGACCTTCTCGCCGTACACCGCCTTGCCCGAATGCTCCCGCGCGTGATCCGCGATTGCCCCCACGAGCCGATCCAGCAGCCCATCGAAGTACGCCTCTCGCGAGCATTCATCCCCCGCCGGCTGGTGATAGCCGCTCATAAAGCGGACATACTGCTCCAGCGGCAGGTGCGTCGAAGCCCCCACACGCGGATCAAAGTACAACCCATACAGCCGCGACTCGGCGCAGTGGACCTGTGGGTGGCTGCAGAGCATCTTCTGCACCCAGGTCGTCCCCGACTTGGGCGATGCGATCACGAAGAAATCGATCGCGTTGCCGTGCTCAGACTGCGTATCCATGCGCGCCATCACGACACAAGCGTATCACGGCAATCAACCACCGGCCGCGTCAGGGGCATCCGCCCTGATAATCCTTTAGGAATCCTGACACATCGAAGAAGTCGAACGCCCCGTCACCGTTCCAATCCGCGAGCGGGTCGTGGCCTTGGAATGCAACGATAAAGATTGAGACATCAAAGAAATCGATCCCGCCATCATCGTTCAGATCCATCACGCAATAGTTCCGGTCTTTGTTCTCGATTACCCGTAACACACCGAGATCATACGAACCAGAAATGAAATCCAGATCCCCATCAAGATCCATATCCTTCATCACAAACTTGGACTCGTAATCCTGATGCGTCAGAGTCAAAGTCGTTCGATCGATGGGGGTGCGTGAGTACTCGAGTGTACCGTCGCCGTTGTTGAGAAACTGACTGACGGATCGATCTCTTAAATACGACTGGAACATCAGCAGGTCCTGATCACCATCCGCATCGAAGTCTTGGATGAAAATGCTGTATGTATCATCAGAGTCAAACTGCTGACGGAGCTCAGACTCTAACTCAAGTTCGATAGCCCCATCCGAGTTGAGCAAGAAAACACGAGCCTTATTACTCATACCGAAGCCTATCGGATATCCAATCTGGATGATGTCATCGATCCCATCGCCATTCATATCTGCCAACATGATGCGATTCGTATAGAGATCCGATTCAACTCTTGTTGATGCTTCGAGAATACCCAGCAAGCCACTATTGATGTGCAAGCTCAGAGTCGAGTTCTGTCCAACCACGCCCTGGCTCACACCACCAAGGATGATGTCGGGGTACCCATCGTGCGTGATATCCCGAACGACGATATCTTTCACGACTGGCGTCTGCGTTTCATAACCCAGAGCGGGCAAGTACCCGCCGCCGGCGTAGCTGTATCGTACTTCAAGGCGCCCACTCCCTACCAAGCTCGCGTACACAATATCCAGCACGCCATCTTGATTCAGATCGCCTGTCCGCGTCGCCACCGGCAAGCTCGAGTTCGTGGGCAACTCCAGCACTTGGGCAAACTCCCCGCTGCCATTGTTGTACAGCACCACGATCACGCCGGGAATCTGACGGGTCACAAGAAGGTCATCGTCCCCATCCTGATCGATGTCCGCGATGTGAATCTCCCGCATCCCATCGCCGACGACATAACGAGTCTCATCCGGGAACTGCCCGCTCCCGTCACCAAACCGTACGACAAGCTGGTCCGTATACTCGCTCACGATGGCAACATCCGGGATCCCGTCCTGATTGAGATCCGCGGTCGCAAACTCGGTGATGCCTGTGTCTATGTATGTCTCAGTGTCAGAGAACCGACCCAACCCATCGTTCAGCAGTACTGTGCTTGAGCCGTATCCCGTTGCCATCAGGATATCCATGTCACCATCCGCCTGAAGATCCAGGATTAACGGCGAATCTGAAACCTTGCAATAGGACCTCGCCCGCTCAACGGGTTGATCGGTATCGTCGATGTGATAAACACCAATCCCCTCGCGCGAAACGCCCGAGATTGTTGGCGTGCTGATCTGCTGCAAGAGCTCATCAAAGCCATCACCATCGAAATCACCCAAGCCGATGTTGACCCCAAACGCCTCATCGAACTGATGGACACCATAGTACATCGGCCCACCATCAAAGATCATCGCTCCGGTGACTTGGCTACCGCCTGCAAATCTGAGGTTGTATACGAAGTCTTCACGACCATCGTGGTTCATATCCACCACACGGATATCGCTGATGCCAGTTGAAACACCGAGTTCCAGCTCCTGCACAAACTCCAGAACTCCACCGTTGTTTCTCAGCAGGACAGCACGCTTTTGAGATGCCCAGTGAAACAGAACGATGTCCATATCCCCATCCAGATCAAAGTCGACCTGTTGATGATCGTCGATCCGACGACCGCTCTCATACAAGCCCGTGATACTCCACGAGCCATCCGCACCTTGCAATGCCAACGAGCAGCTGCCGTTGGGCATCAGAATAGCATCGACATCTCCGTCCCCATCCATGTCACGAAGCTTCGCGTCTGCGCGAGTCGGGGAGAGCATCGCCTGCAGCTGCATCGTGTACGCCTCACCGAGGCCGTTGCTGATCAGGTGGTAGATCGCTCCCGAATCGAAGAGCACGAGAAAGTCGGCCAGACCGTCAGCATTAAGGTGCATCGGGACCTGACTCGCCACGATGTTTGCAGGGAGACTCTGCTCGAGAATCGGCTCGAATGTGCCGCGAGGGGTATTCAGTCGAATGCGGAGCTTTCCATTGCTCAACTGTACGAGATCATCGAGGCCGTCATTGTTGTAATCGATACTGGGTAATGGTTCTCCGATACCGCTGACAGGGAACCAGGTACCTTGACGCAATCGTCCAGAGCCGTCTGAGTGTGTGAGGCCGAAATATAGGTCCAGTATCTCTGGGTACGGATCGCCATCGAACTCGAAGACCATGCCAACTACATGCACATGTTCTGTGTTGTCATGCAGAAACGCTTCGGGCGCACCCACGGCAATCTGATTTCCAAAGCAGAGAATAAAGATCACCATCAACAAGATCTGCTCATATCGCATCTTCACACCTCATCACACAATCAATCAAAACCGCTCACGCAACGAATCAGCTTCGAGCATACATGATCAGAATCTGAATCAACTGTGGAGTTCAGCAAGTTGATCCAGATAGCACCGCTATCGGCAGGAATGTCCACAATATTCGTTCTTTGTTCGTATTTCCGATAATTCCACTCGACACGCACCCCAAATCCCGTCACAATAGCGGTTCGCCCCACCGAAGCCCCCCGGCGGGTTCGCAACTCAACACCAACTCCACAGGGGCATGCAGGAGATACAAACCATGAACACACGCACCCTCAGCGCGTACGCCGCTGGCATCGCCACCGCATCCGCGCTCGCATTCCTCATCGCCTCAGGCCCCGAGCACAAGGATCATCAGGACGGCGTCTCCGAAAAGGAGATGGACCAGATGATGGAGATGTCGCCCGAAGAGATGATGGCCGCCATGGCCATGATCGGCACCCCGGGCGAGCAGCACGAGAAGCTCATGAAGACCGTCGGCGAGTGGGACGCCAAGGCCAGCTTCATCATGGACCCCGCCGCGCCCCCGCAGGAGAGCACCGGCACCATGTCCATCAGCCCCGCCCTCGGCGGGCGATTCGTCAAGTGCGACTTCAAGATGGACTTCATGGGCCAGCCATTCGAGGGCCTCGCCTACACCGGCTACGACAACGCCCACGCCCAGTATGTCTCCATCTGGATGGACACCATGTCCACCAAAATCACCTACATGGAAGGCAACCACAACAAGGACGGCGCCCTGGAAATGCACGGCACCGCCACCACCCCCATGGGCGACAACCCCATGAAAATCGTCACCACCCATGACGACGATGACCACTTCACCGACCATTTCTACGACAAAATGCCCGACGGCACCTGGTTCAACTCGGGCTCGATCAGCTATACACGCAAGTAATCGCGTTTTCGTGCCAATCCCAAGCCAACCCGCTCGACCCAGGGGCGGGTTTTTTCGTACAGTGAAGGCACGACACACCCACCCCGCCGGAGCCAACCCATGCAGCAGTTCATCTGTTACCTCGAACCCTGCCGACCCGACCTGCCCGAGAGTCTCAGCAGCGAGGAATCCGCCGCCATCGAGGCGCACTTCAAGTACTACCAGAAACTGCTCGACAAGGGCTCGCTCGTCATCGCCGGGCGCACCCACGAGCCGCCCTACTTTGGCATCCTCGTCTTCGAGGCCCCCACCAAGGAAGACGCCATCTCCATCGCCGCCCAGGACCCCGCCATCAACCGAGGCGTCCTCAAAGCACGCGTGCAGTCCTTCCAGACCGCGCTGCACGCCAATGCGTGATGACGACGAACAACGCCGCACCCGACTCTCGCGCGATCTCTGATAGTCTCGCGCGAGAGCTCCTTCGCGATCGTGATATCAACTGCCCGCGCTGCGATTACCCGCTCAGGGACGCAACAACCAACACCTGCCCGGAATGCGGATGCCAGCTGACAGTCACGGTCTGTGACGCATCAAACCCCGAACCCTCGAAGCGTCTGATCAAAGCCGGCGCTCTGCTACTTTTTCTCTTCAGCGTGGCCAGCGTCATCGGGAACATCGCCTCGCTGATTACCGACCTCATCATCGATAACGGGCCGGTCACGCTTGTGCATGGCATCTTCTACTTCGGCGCGCAGGTCTTCTGGATGTGCATGCTCTTCTGGACCGCTCGGCTCTGGTCACGCACACGCAAAAACCGCCCAACACCACCACGGGCTGTACTCAAACCCGCGATCGTGTGCGTCGTGATGGCGTTTCTTGGTGCCGGGCTGATAACCTACTCGGCGTTCCTCGTCGCCTGGACCTTTCTGTAACGATCCTCAGATCCGCTCATACAGTGGCAGATCACCCACCAGCGGGCGACAGTAGTCCAGGAACTTCTGACTCACATTGTTGTGGCCCTCGATAAACTCCGCCGGCATGTGCTTGGTCTTGGCGGCCACATCCGCAAGCTCGATCCGCTGATACTGGGCCGCGTAGGGCTGCCCCTGCCCGATCGGGCTGGTACGGATAATCGCCACTGAGCCATCGACATCGCCGCTCGTCGCCAAGCGGGCCGCGTAACGACCCACGCCGCGAGCTTCCTTCTGGTCCACCGGCGACTGATCCGGGAAACACCGCTGCACATAGCCGAAGGTATCAGCCCGCACGCGCGGCGACTTACCGCCCACAGGTGTCATTTTCTCTTTGAGCAGGTCCGACAGCGCATCGCCCAACGCCCCGCTACCCGAGAGCTGCACATTGCCGTGCGCATCGGTCTGCGCGTTCTTGATCAGCATCGCGCCGATCGGGTTGCCGTCCTTGTCGCTGATACCCTCGCTCACCGCGATGTGGCAGCGACCGCGCTTCTCGTAGATCTTCGTCACGTCGTCCACGAACCGGTCCGTGTCGAACGGCACCTCTGGCAGATAAATCAGCTGGGGCCCGTCGGTCGAACCGCCCTCGAACTCATACCGGTCATCACGACGCGCCAGCGCGCTCGCCGCCGTCAGGAAGCCCGCGTGGCGACCCATGATGACATTGATCTTGATGCCCGGCAGCGAAATGTTGTCCAGGAAGTCCGCCATGCACGCCTTGGCCACGAACCTCGCCGCGCTCGGGAAGCCCGGCGTGTGATCGTTGATCATCAGGTCGTTATCAACGGTCTTGGGAATATGGAAGCAGCGCAGCTCATAGCTGCTGGCGTTGGCCATCTCGTTGACGATGCGGCAGGTGTCGCTGCTGTCGTTGCCACCGATATAGAAGAAGTAGTGGATCCCGTGCTCCTTGCACGATTCGAGGATCCGCTCGCAATACGCCGTGTCCGGCTTGTCCCGCGTCGAGCCGAGCCCCGCGCTGGGGGTCTGGGCGAGCAGCTGAAGCCGGTCGTGCGGATAGTCCGTCAGGTCGTACAGGTCGCCGTTCGTGAGCCCCGTCACACCGTGACGCATGCCCAGGATCTTCTTGATCGGGTTGCCCGGCGTGCCCGCCCCGGCCGCCCGAAGCCCCTCGACCACGCCCACCAGCGACTCGTTGATGACGGCCGTCGGCCCGCCCGACTGCCCGATGACCGCGTTCCCCTTGACCAGATCGATCGACATCGACGAATCCTCTGCATCTGTGCCGCCAAAAGCGGGCCCTGAACTCCAGAATGCTCGCGCCAGCGCGCCAGCCGCGTGAACACAGAGCGTAGGCCGAATTGGTGCGAGTGCGTGCCCACGCGTGCACCCAAAGCGGGGTCAATTCGGTATCATGGGGCCTTACAAGGAGCTCTTCACCCATGAAATACGCGTCAATCGCGCTGCTCGGGGGTTCTGCCGCCCTCGCGCTTGCACAGTCTCAGCAACCGCTCGCCCCTCGCCCCAACGGGATGTCCTCCGCGACACCCGGGCGTTTCATGATCATGGGCGGCACCGTCCATATCTCCCCGACCAAGACCATCACCGCCGACAACGCGCCGATGATCATCGTCGAGAACGGGAAGATCGTAAACATCAACGAGAACACCCAGTACGCCCGCATCAACACCACGGGCTACCAGGTCTTCACCCTCGACCCCGACAGCCATGTCTACGCCGGCTTCATCGACCCCTATGTCGAGGTCGACACCCCCGACCTGCCCGCATCCGCGACGGGATCGCACTGGTCCAACAAGATCTCGCCCAACGACGACGCCCTCCGCGTGGGCCTGGGCGATGACGCCGCCAAGTCGCTGCGCGAGATGGGCTTCACCGCCGCCATGATCGCCCCCGACGCGGGCATCTTCCGCGGCTGGACCGGCATCGTCTCCACCGCCGCCGACTTCGAAGACCCCTCGCAGGGCGAGCCCCCGGTCTACCGCGCCCACAGCGGGCAGGCCATGGGCTTCGACCGCGGCAGCTGGGGCGACCCGGGCTACCCGACCTCGCACATGGGCGTCGTTGCGATGATGCGACAGACCTTCAGCGACGCCGATACCCGGCGCGCGATGGGCGATCACAGCGACAGCACCGTCCTTGATCAGATCCACCCCAGCGACACCACTTTCTATTACGACATCTCGCAGGAACTCGAGGCCGCGCTGGCCGACGATGTCGCCAACGAGTTCAACCACCCCAACATCGTGATCGTCGACAACGGCACCGCCCACCGGCGGCTCGATCTCTTCAAGGAGATGGGGCACCCCGTCATCGTCCCGCTCACTTACCCCGAAACGCCCGATGTCTTCAGCGTTGGCGCGATGGACTCGGTCGATCTGGCCGAGCTGCAGCACTGGGAACGAGCTCCCGCCAACGCCCGCTGGCTGCACAACAGCGGGCTCGATGTCGCGCTGACCACCAGCAAGATGCGACGCGGCGAGAAGTTCTGGGACAACCTGCACACCGCCATCGAGAAGGGCCTGCCCGCGGACCAAGCCCTGGCCATGCTCACCACCAACCCCGCCAAAATCATCGGCCTCGATGGACACGGCACCATCACCAAGGGCAACATCGCCAACCTCGTCGTCGCCTCGGGTGATCTCTTCGATCCCAACTCGGACGCGAAGATCATCGACACCTGGATCGACGGGCGCCGTCACGCGATCAACCCCGTTGAGGACAACCGGTTCGATGGCACATGGACCCTCAACCTCGTCGGCGCGGACATGCAGATCGAGATGGAAATCGACGGCAAGTCGCTCTCCATCATCGATCCCAACAACGAAGAGCTGCCCAAAACCAAAGCAACCAAGTTCACGATCGACGACAACGCGATCTCGTTCCTCGTCGATTACGACAACGACGACATGGGCGCGTTCGTGAGTTCCGCAACCCTCTCGCCCGACGGCACCATCCGCGGCTCATCCGTCGCACCCTCCGGCATGGTCGTGCAGTGGTACGGCACCAAGGGCACCTCCAACGCGTCCGAGTTCGTCGGCACATGGAACGCCCTCCTCTCCGGCGAGCACAAGCTCGACTTCAAGGTCACCAAAGACAAAGTCACCATCATCGAACGCGTCGAAGACGGCAACGACATTAAACAAGACTCCACCGAGATGGTCATGCAAGAAGGCGTCCTCACCTTCACCTTCGAGCACGAGCCCTTCGGCGACCCCGGCACCTTCTCCGTCGCGCTCACATCACCCAACGCCGAGGGCACCATCGCCGGCATGGGCACCCTCCCCTCGGGCAAGGGGTTCACACTCACCGCGACCAAGTCGGAAAAAGAACCCGACCCCGTCCACACCCTCCCCGACATGCCCGACGCGCCCTTCGGCCCGTTCGCCTACCAATCCGAGCCCGAGCAGCGCAACTACATCCTCCACAGCGCCACCGTCTGGACCCAATCTGACGACGGCATCCTCGACAACGGATGGGTCCTCATCCGCGACGGCAAGGTCGCCCAGATCGGCACCGGCGGGTACCCCCGCATCGCTGCGGAGACCATCGACGCATCCGGGATGCACATCACCCCCGGACTCATCGACGCCCACTCCCACACCGGGCTCTTCCGGTTCGGCGTCAATGAATCCGGACAGGCCGTCACCTCCGAGGTGCGCATCTCCGACTCCATCGACCCCGCACACCCCGGGTACTACCGCGAGCTCGCGGGCGGATTGACCTCGTCGCTGCTCTTGCACGGCTCGGCCAACCCCATCGGCGGTCAATCCAAAACCATCAAGCTCCGCTGGGATTCCGACAAGCCCTCCGACATGTTCTTCGAAGGCTCCAAGCCCGGGATCAAGTT
Organism: Phycisphaerales bacterium; assembly: GCA_020427395.1. Taxonomy (GTDB): domain Bacteria; phylum Planctomycetota; class Phycisphaerae; order Phycisphaerales; family UBA1924; genus UBA1924. Next base: position 91,293 of record JAGQON010000006.1, on the reverse strand, counting down.
CGCGCTGGGTGAGAATGTCAAACAAGCCAACTGGGGCGACAACAACACCACCCGCTACCCCCAAACCCGACTCGGCGTCGAAACCCTCATGCGTGATCGGTTCGTCCGGGCTCGCGAATACGACAACCGATGGAACTTGTTTACGAAGTTGCTCTCTGAACATGGAACGGCTTGGCACTCACCTTTCGAGAATGTGTCCTCAGCGATTAAGAAGAACAATAGAGCAAAGCTCGCAAGTCTAATGATCGACGATGTACAACGAGAATGGCTCGATAAACACTTCCAAGAAGAAGGACTCGGTTCATTTCGATCAATGTCCGTGGACTACGAGCTCGAAGCACTCGCAGAAATTCTTAGGGGCGAGCGTCTGATCCACTGCCACTCTTACCGCCAGGACGAGATCCTGATGCTCTGCCGACTCGCCGAAGAGTTCGGATTCAAAATCGGCACCTTCCAGCACGGGCTCGAGACCTACAAGGTCGCCGAGGTCGTCAAGGAGCACGCGATCGGCGCCTCCATCTTCTCCGACTGGTGGGCCTACAAGTACGAGGTCGTCGACGCCATCCCCTTCGCAGGCCCCATCAACCACGAGGTCGGATTGCTCACCTCCTTCAACTCCGACTCCGACGATGTTGCCCGGCGCATGCATGTCGAAGCGGGCAAGGCCCTCAAGTACGCCAAGCTCTCCGGAATCGAGATGACCGAGCAGCAGGCCCTCAACTTCGTCACCCTCAACCCCGCCAAGCAGCTCATGATCGACGACCGCGTCGGTTCACTCGAGCAGGGCAAGGACGCCGACATCGTCGTCTGGACTGGTCACCCCCTCTCGTCGCTCTCGCGACCCGAGATGACCTTCGTCGACGGACGCCTGCTCTTCTCGCGTGACATGGACGCCCAGATGCGTCAGCACGACGCGGCCGAGCGCCAGCGCCTGATCCAACTCATCATCCGCGACGGCAAGCCGCTCGAAGAAAAGAGCGACGAACCCGCGCACGAACACGAGCACGACGACCTTGTTGATCCCGGTCACAACGATCACGGGCACACCCACTTCAACACCGAACGCGGCGACTGCGGCTGCTCACAGCTCCTCCCCGCGTTCAACACCAACTACTGATCAGATCCCCATTCACATGAGAATTATCATGAAATACACCACAACACTCATCACAACCCTCGCCATCGCCGCCAGCGGCGCGATGGCGCAGGACCTCGAACGCAGCGCCCCCGCGCAGGATCACCCGATCTTCCTCGTCGGCGCGACCGTTCACACCGTCTCGGGCGAGACCATCGAGAACGGGCTCGTCTCCTTTACCGACGGCATCATCGGCATCGTCGGCAAGGCCGACGAGATCCTGCCGCGCATCTCGCTCGGCCCGGACACCGAGATCATCGACCTCTCCGGCAAGCACCTCTACCCGGGGCTCATCGACAGCGTCACCGTCCTCGGGCTCGAAGAGGTCTCGTCCGTGCGCGCCACGCTCGACCAGAACGAGACCGGCGACATGACCCCCGAGGTCCGCGCGTATGTGGCCGTCAACCCAGACTCCACCGTCATCCCCACCGCCCGCGCCAACGGCATCCTCACCTTCGGCGTCTTCCCCACCGGCGGCACCATCCCCGGGCGGGCGTCCATCCTCAAAGCAGACGGCTGGACCACCGAGGATCTCGCCATCGAGCGCGACGCCGGCGTTATCATCAACTGGCCCCGCATGCGTTTCGAGGGCGAGAACGCCAGACGCCAGCGCGAGCGGCGCGATGAGCGCATCACCGCCCTCACCCAGGTCTTCGCCGACGCCAAGAGCTATGTCGAGAAGCACAGCGTGCGTGACTTGCGCCTTGAGGCCATCGCGACGGTCCTGCCCGGCGCCGAGAACCAGAACCAGGTGTTCATCAACGCCGACGACTACGACCAGATCACCGCGGGCGTGAACTGGGCAACCGACAACGGGCTCAGGCCCGTCATCGTCGGCGGGCGCGATGCGCACCTGTGCACCGACCTGCTCGCCTCCACCAACACCCCCGTCATCATCGGCGGGACCTACAACTTCCCCAAGCGCAACGACGGCGCCTACGACGAGGCGTACACCCTCCCCGCCAAGCTCGAGGCCGCCGGCGTGCAGTGGTCGCTCACCATGTCCGGTCGCTTCGCCCACGAACGCAACCTCCCCGAGGCCATGGGCATCTCCGTCGCCCACGGGCTCGACCACGACGCCGCCCTGCGCGGCATCACCCTCAAGGCCGCCCAGATCCTGGGCATCGACGGCACGCTCGGCTCCATCGAGCCTGGCAAGCACGCCACCCTCATCGTGTCCGACGGCGACATTCTCGATGTCACCAGCATCGTCGAGCACGCCTGGATCCAGGGGCGCACCGTCGAGCTGACCAACAAGCAGACCGAACTGCGCGACAAGTACCGCGAGAAGTACCGCCAGCTCGATATGATCGAGGGCGATGACTGATACATCTCTCGAGCCAATCATGACCGATCTCATCAACGAGGTCTTCGAGGTCTTCACGAAGCGGGTGTCCTTGACTGATGTCATTGAGCACCTGCTTTTACTTGGTGGCAGAGATTTTGAGGGAGTAGCGCCTCAACATCTCATGATGGCGATCAAACAACCAGGCTCAGACAAGCTGGATTGGCACCTGATCGCCTTTGGGTGTGATGAGACTCTCGCTAGTTGTCAAGCCGCTGACCCCCCGAATCTAAACAAGAACTCATTTGGAAACGATGAAGTGCGGCTAGAAGCTTGTGCTCGATTGCTTGCGGTCGGCCTTCTAGGCGAGGCCGCAATGCAGCGTAAGTGCAACATCGATGACTACCTTCATTTGTCCAAAGTGATGTACACGCTGGCTGCGTATTGCGGGGCACCATTTGGTGGTGGCTTCATCCCGCTCCTCCCACTTAACACTCACATAGAACGCCTTGCGAAGTACATCTTTAGACAGGTGGCTCCGTAGTAACCATTGACTCACCGCATCACAAACTCGTCCTGCAGCACCACCGGCTCGCCGTCCGCCTTGGCGGTGCGGAAGAGCACGCGTACGCGGGACGCGTCGGGGGAGCCGTCACGCACGGACTGGTCGAGCCAGCCCGGCAAACCGCCGAGCACGATTCGGTAGGTCCGCGTGGCCGAGTCGAAGTAGGAGACATTGGTCTCGATGTCGCGCAGGTCGATGTCCCAGCGCGTGCCGGGGTCGCCGATCGTGCTGGTCTCGGTCGCCTTGCGCAGCTGCACCTGCACCTGCCCGACGCCCTTGACAGTGTCGCCCCAGGGGTCCTTGAGCTCGACATGCAGCACCATCACCGGCTCGCCATCGACACGAAGCTCGGTGTGGGTCAGCGGGTGCACCCGCATCGCCGACGGGCGGAAGGGACCGGGCACCGCGAGCAGGTCGTCGGTGCGGACCACCTGCTCCTGGAAGATGATGGAGCCCTGGCACCCCAGCATCGATCCGAGACCGACGCCGCACACTGAAGCCAGGATGAATCGCGATCGCGATGCCATGCCCAATCGTATGCGCCCAAGTGCTCACGACGCACGCCGATCGCTCGTGTGCCCCAAACGCTCGATGGCACCGACGAGTTCCCGCTGCCCCAGCTCGATGGCCGTCATCGCCCGGGTGTTGTCGCGGACGACCGAGACCAGCCCCTCCCGCTCGTCCCGCTGCTCCATCAGCGCCCGGTGGGTCTCGCTGATCTGGCGTTCGCGATCCGCCGATGCCCGGCGTTCGACCAGCCACATCCAGCACACCAGCCCCGCCACCCCGAACTGCGTCAGCGCCCCCATTACCTCGGTATCCATCATCCACCTCAATCCGTCTCGCCAAAGACACACTCGTAGCCGATGCTCAGCACCCGCCCCCGCTCGATCGACCCGTCCCACTCCACGCTCAGCAGCTTCACCCCGGCGAACACCCGCCCGTGGTGATCGATCAGGTCGCCGGCGCTGACCCCGAAGCCCGCCTCCGCGACGATCGCATCGCGCAGCGCCCACAGCCCGCTCTCCGTGCTCGCCACCAGTTGCCCCTTCACGCTCACGCGCACCTCGTAATCACCCGACTCGAACGAGCCCTCGATGCTCGGATCACCCGTGGCCGCGCTGTAGGACACCACCCGCCGGCCCTGTCGCCCAACCGCGAACACATGCGGCCCGCTCCCGAACAGATCATCACCCTTGAACGAACTCCCCATCACGCACCCTCCTTTACAGCGCGGTCACCCGCACCGGGTCCTCATCGCCGCCCTCGCTCTGGGCGATCAGCGTCACGCTCCGCGTTGCCCCGTAGTCGCTGATGCGATTCACCACCGACTCCACCACGCAGTCGCAGCGCACCCGGCGGCGACCCGCGTCGCTCCCGCTCCCCGCAACCAGTTCCAACTCGCCCAGCGTTCCCAGCGCCGGGTCGTTGAGATCATCGCCCACGATCTCCTGCGTCACGCGCAGTACGATCCGCTGGCGCGATACATCCACGAGCGTTGCGAACGCGCCCTCCTCGCCGTAGCCCTCGATGGTGCGGGCCGAGAGCCGATCGATCGACACCCGCACCACGCCGCCCCAAGGCTGCCCATCGAACCGCACCTCATCCGGTCGGAGCACAATCATGCATCACCCCCTGCTCAGCACAAAGGCGTTGGGACGACGCGTCGCCTCCGCGATGCCGTCGCCGTCCGTGTCGATCGCCACCACCACCGACTCGCGCTCGCGCTGATACCTTTGCCGATACAGCTCGGCCCGCTGCTCAAACCGACCGCTCCCGCGTGATGGTGCCGAAGCGCCCGCGTAGATCAGATGCAGCGTGCCCAGCGCCTCCAGGCGTGTGAGCGCCCGCGGGTTGGTGACCATCGACTCGTTCACGCCGAACACCTGCTCTTCGCCATCGTCGATCCCCAGCATGGTGAGCACCTGGCGGTGCACGATCGCCCGCTGCGCAGCGAAGTCGTAGACCACCACGCTGCGGTTGCTGGCCGCGAACGGTGGCACGGCCGCGCCCGCGATGTCGCCACGCATGAGACTGACCGTGGACGTCGTCGCGCTGTCCACGCCCACGATCTCCAGCGTGACATCATCGAACACCGCCACATGCCCGGCCTCCACGCCAGCATCGATGAACGAGCCGCTATTCAGCGTCAGCTGCGTGCCGCTCACGCTCCCCAGCACCGACAACCGCCGCTGCCCTGCCCATCCCACATCCCGCATGAGCCCCGGCTCGTGCACGACCAGATCCCGATCCCTTGAAAACATGGCTTCTCCTTTTCGCTTGTGCCTCAACCAAAAGGCCCGGGCGGGCACCCCTCCCGCCCGGGCCGCGAGCCCCAGCGCCCCCGCTGAAACCCCGCGTTTGATGATCGGCTGTTGAGCCGGTCTGATTCTCTGAAGACCCCCTCCGAGCCGACTGCGTCGGCCCACCTCCCCCGCAAGCGTGGGGGAGGCGAACAGATCACACGCCCAGCCCCGAGATTACGCCGTGCGCGTTCTCGTTCTTGAACTCCAGCGTGTACTCGCCGATCACCTGCCCGCTGATCGAGTCGCCCGTCGCCGCGAGCGGCTTGTAATGGAAGCTGCGACCCTGCATCGGCATCACGCTGATCCGGGACGAATCCAGCAGCAGCACCTTGTCGCTGGGCACCCAGCGGCTGAGCAGCACGCGGCACACGCCGAAGTCGCTCTCGTACACGCTGATCATGTCCGAATAGACCTGGTCGTCCGGCAGGTATGCGCGGCTGCCCGTCGCGAAGCCGTTGATCCGGCGCTTCTGCCCGCCGCCCACCACGATCGTGTCCACGCTGCCGCTGCTGTTCTCCCAGATCGACTTGAGCGCCGCGTTGAGCACCGCCTCGTTGAGCAGATCGCTGCCCGCCCCGTCGCCGTCCGGGATCGGGCCCGTGCCGGGCTCGAACAGGTTGGTCTGCATCGAGTGCAGCAGCCCGTTCATCGATCGGCGTACCGTCGAGCTGCCCTGCGGGCTGCTGGTTGGCGCGACGCCGTTGATCACGCAGTTCTCCAGGTCGCGCAGCAGCTCACGCATCCGCTCCTGCTTCTGGTAGTCCACCTCATCCGCCACGCCGTACGCCCGGCTGGCCTGCATCGAACCCGACACATCGATCCCCGCCGTGAAGATCTGCGTGTAGTTGCTCTTGCGGACACGGTTCGTGAACCGCGCCTCGGGCGCGACATCGCCTTCGAGCGCCGCGTTGCCGATGATCGTCAGCTTCATGTCGTCCGCGAGCGTGGCCGCACTCGTGCCGCCGTACCCACGCACGATCGCGATTTGGCTCGAGCCCGTCACCACCGCGACCACCAGCGCCACCTCGCCGCTCTGCCCCGGACGGATCAGGTCGCCCTCGCGGAACACGCCCGCGTCGTCGACCGTGATCGTCGTCGCCGTGGTCGGCCCGGGCGAGAAGCTGCTCTGGTTGATCTGCCCGCTGTTGGGCAGCATCGCATCCTCGATCCACTCGTGCACCGTCGACATCGCCGCCCGCTTCGCATCACCCAGGTGATCCAGCAGCGGCGTCTCATGCGGGCTCACGATCCCGATGATGTCGCTCACATCCTCCACCAGCTCGGGCAGCCCCGAACCCGCCGAAAAACTCGCCTTCCCCGTAAACGCCATGCGTCATCCTCCTCTGTTCATACCTGACTCAACCAAACAACCAACACGCTTCAACCGACCCGACGCGCCCGCAGGTACCGCAGCAGCTCGCTGCGATCCCCGCTGCTCCGCGCGTGCTGCGCCATCTCGCGCAGCGCTTCGCCTTCGCTCACGCCAGTCGCCGGCGACATCGACACGCCGCCCGGGCCTTGTCGCCCGCACCCGAACAGGAACGGCTTGCGATCGCACAGCTCACGCACCGCAAGCACCACATCCGGCTCATCCATCTCCGCGATCACCGCCTCCGTGAGCAGTCGCGCCGTCTCCAGGTCAACGGCCTTGGCGGCCGTCAGCTCCCGATCGATCTCCCCGCGCCGCTCGACCTGCGTGATCGTCTGCTGCGCCGTGCCCAACGCCGACTCCAGCTCCGCGATCTTCGCTTGCAGCTGCTCCACCTCCTCCTCCGCCTGCTCTGCCCGCGCCTTCCAGATCACTTCCTCGTTCACCTGCACCGCGCCCGCATCAACCGATGCCGCGCCGCCGCCGTCCAGGTTGTCCGCGCCACCCGCGCCCGTCTTTGCCATCGCTTCCTCCTTTGTGTTCAGACCACGCCCGGGTCGGCATCGCCGTAGCCCAGCTCATCGAGCACACGCTGCTCGTCGACACCAAGCTCCACCTTCGCCCGACCCGCGGCCACGATTGATTCCTCATCCACCACCGGCAGCGGACCCCACACCACCCGCACGCCGCGATCCCGCGCGTCCGTCTTGAGCACGCCCGCCGCGTTGAGGTAGTCGAGCACGAGCCCGCTCGCTCGCTCGATGCCGCGCCCATAGGTCACCCGCTTGCGCATGGTCTTGGCGATGAGACTCATGAGCGTGATCCGCAGCGCGTTGGCGCTGCTCAGGTTGCCCAGCTTGGCCCGCACCACACCGCCGGCGACAGGCGGCACGCCGCTGATCTTGTCCATCGCCTCGCGGATCTCACCGATGTGCGCATCCTCGCTCGGGCTGCTCGCGTCGCCGCCGAAGCTGCTGATGCTCGCGTCCGGGTTGTCCGTGCTCCAGACCATGCCCGGGCCCACGCTGCTCCCGCGGAAGCCGTCGATCCCCTTGGCGAGGTACATCTTGAAGCTCTGCAGCGTCACGCGGCTGGCGCGATCGCTCAGGCGCGTGTTCAGCTCGTCCTGCAGGCCCACCAGCCCCTCGACCTCGCCGATCCCCTCGTACACGAACGGCTGGCTCATGTTCTGCACATGCACGACCGGCAGCACGCCGGGCAGCAGCGACCACGCGCCCGTCGCGCTCACCTCGCCATCGACCACGCGCGACCAGCCCGAGGCGGTGATTACCTCGCTCACGCCCTTGGTGGCCGCGTCTGTGCAGATGCGCTTGGCCTTGCGCTCGCTGCGCAGGCGGTCCAGCCAACCACCCCGCGCCGGCTCACGCCCCTGCATATTCCCGTCTTCATTCACGCTGCCGATGTGTAGCGCGTACAGCTCGATCTCGCGGTAGTCGCGCTCGCTCAGCACCGCCACGCCCCGGCGTGCATCGATCGGTTCGATCGAGATCCATCGTTCGGCATGAGGCAGGCGCGAACCAATCAGCCCCTGCTCATCAATGCGCACCAGCAGATCCACATGCCCGAAGACATGCCCCAGCGTCGCCATGTCCTGCAGCAGCGCGATCCCGCCGCTCGCCTCCCACACCCGTTCGAGCACTTCCTCGATCCGCTCGCGTGTCGCCTCGTCCTCGGCCAGCGATTCGATCCGGATCGGCGAGCCGAACATGAAGTCCACCATCGCCGCCACGCGCCACCCGATGTCGTTCTCGATCACGACCTCGCGCCTGCCGCGCTCATCACCGACGGCTCCCAGCGCCGAACCATACCCGACGATCCGCGCCGGCAGCCCGACCTCCTGGGCCGAGCGGTACCAGCCCCTTGCCGAGCCACCGACCCCAACCGCACCGCCCGATGCACGGACCAGCTCAATCGGATTGCGGTAGTACGCCCAGAGCTTGTCGTAGCGTGGGAGCGCCCGGCGCGCATGCGCCGCGATCGCCTCCCTCGCCCGCAACCAATCGTGTTTCGCGTCCCCGTCATTTGTCATGAGCTGGCCCGTCATCAAGCGTCCCTCCTCCACACCCGGCGTGTCCCACATGTCGCACGCCCTCACCAGACCCCGCCCCGACACGATCTGTGCGCACAAACCCCGTCACTCCAACACCACCCGCGCAGCGATAACCCCCCGCGCCGCAACGCGATAAAAAAATGTTTCAAAATCTCAAACAGCGCGCACTTCGCGACCACTTTGTGCGCACAAACCCGGTCACTACGCGCATGAAAAAACCCGAGCCAAAGCCCGGGTCATCCAGCCACAATCTTAGCCGACGCTCAGTCGATGACCTCGACCGTCGAGCGCTGATCGAGGTTCATCACCACGATCTCGCCATCGTCCTTGCGGAGCTCGAGGCGGTCGAGCCAGAGCTTCTTGTCGCGGGCGTGAGCGTACCACGAACCGGTCTTCTGCTGACCCATGCGAAGGATCTCGCCCTCGACCACGAAGGCCGAGAGGTCCTCGCCGTGCGAGAGCGTCTGGGTGACCCGCACCCTCGATCCGATCGTGTACTGCTGCGCCGCTTCGTTCATGCCCACAGTGTAGTCCCTCAACGCCCCTCGATCGTCAGCTCGGTGTGCCCCATCCGCGCCGCCGCCATCTTCTCCCAGCCGCTGCCCAGCTCGCCCATCGGATCGGGCGGCACGATGTCTACCTTCTTCTCGCCCAGCTTCGCCTCGCCGCGGCGGACCTTGTCCTGGAAGGCCTTGCACTCGCTCAGCAAGCGATCGAGGATCTCCTCCTCGCCGACCGTCGCGACCTTCTCGCCCTGAACATAGATAATGCCCTTGCGATCGCCCGCGAACACGGCCACATCCGCCCCCTCGGCCTCGCCGGGGCCGTTCACCACGCACCCCATCACCGCGACCTTCATCGGGACCTCGATCTCGTCCTCCAGCTTCTTGTTCACCTCCTGCACGAGCGAGAACAGGTCCACCTGGATGCGCCCGCAGGTCGGGCACGCGATCAGCTCCGCGCCGATCCGCTCGCGCAGGCCCAGCGAGTACAGCAGCTCCAGCCCGTCCTCGACCTCGTAGATCGGGTCGTTGGCGTAGCTGATCCGGATCGTGTCGCCGATGCCCTGGCTCAGCAGCGAGCCCAGCGCGACGACCGAGCGGATGCAGCCTGTTTCTTTCGGTCCCGCGTGGGTCACGCCCAGGTGCAGCGGGTGAGGGAAACGCTTGGCGATCTCGGTGTAGGCGTCGATCACCACCGTCGCGTCCATCGACTTGGCGCTGATGGCGATGTCGTAGAAATCGCGCTCGTAGAAGATGTCGAGGTACTCCTCGAGCTTGGCGATCATGATTGAGAGCATGTAGCCGTGCTTCTGGTCGCTGAAGACCGCGCCCAGCTCCTTGGCCCGCGCCTGCTTGTCCTTGCGCTCGATGATCGAGCCCTCGTTGACGCCCACACGGATCGGGATACCCCGATCCTTGCACGCATCAATCACGGCCTCGACCTGCTTGCGGTCGTTGATGTTGCCGGGGTTCAGGCGGATCTTGTGCACACCCGCCTCGATCGCTTCCAGCGCCCGCTTGAAGTGGAAGTGCACATCCGCGACGATCGGCACACTCGTCTGGCTGATGATCTCGCCCAGCGCCTCGGTGTCCTTCTTCTCGGGCACCGCCACCCGCACGATGTCCGCGCCCGCGGCCGTCAGCTTGTGGATCTCCGCCACGCATTTGTCGATATCGTGCGTGTACCCCGCCGTCATCGTCTGCACGCTCACCGGCGCGGGCTGCGTGGGGCCACTCAGACCCTTGGCCAGGGCATGATCCGGCGCAATCCCGCCCCCGATCTGGACGATCCCGGTGCGTTCATCGCCGACGAAAATAGGCCGAGTTGGGTTTCTGGGCTTCATCGGAAGATTCTAGGTCGTACGGGTGGATTTGGTGGTTGGTTCGTCGGGTGTTTCGATTCTGAGATCCGGGTGCCACTACTCGACGCAAAGCGGCGCAGTAGTGCTCTGAGGAAGTTCGGAAGACACTACTGCGCGTCTTCGACGCGAGTAGTGGCACCCTGCGATGGGGATTCCGGACGCACGCGGTTGGCGAACTTGCAGCGGCGGAGGCCGAGGTAGGCGAAGGTCTCGAAGAAGAGGAAGCCGAAGAGGAAGCTGAACCCGATCATCGGCCATGCCCACATGATGAGCCCGCGTAGCCTTGAGTCAAACGCTCCATCGGGGTTGCCGTGCAGGGCGATCGGAATGGCGATGTAAATGAAGCTCAGGGTCAACCCCGTGCTCATTGCAAGCCAACCGACCGCACCATGTGCGGTGATTGTCTTTGATATGTCTCGTGGTACTCGGAATCCTCGTTGTCGCGCAATCACTCGGAGACCGAGTGCTTCGGTAGCGGTGAGCACAGGTATCATCACAAAGAAGTATCCCGGTGTGAATGTCCACGCACCAGGCACACCGTGTGTGCGTATGCCCTGATTCAATTGCATGCCCTGTCCGAGCTCGAAGATGCCAAACAGGCAAACCGGGACAGGGAGCAGAATAATGAGTGTGATCGTCCAATCCCACAGCGACTTGCGTTGGTGCCCGTCGATCCGCATCACATCCAGCGTCCGCAGCGGATGCCGCAGCGTCATCCACCAGGTCCGCACCAGCGACCACACACCCGGCGACTGCTGCCACGGCGTCCCCACCCGACGCTCCGGCAGACTCTCCGCGATCGTCTTGCCGCACTCCGGGCAGTTGCCCGCCGGGTCCAGCCCCTCGATCACATACCCGCAGTTCTCGCACAGCAGCGTGTACTCGTCATCCCATGACGTCTTCGTGCGCATGCATTACCGCCTGACCCGATTCGCATAGCCGGCGTGCTTGCAGCCGAGCACCAGCAGGAAGATCATGTAACCAACTACAGCGAGCATACCACAGGCACCTATCCATTCAATGACTTCAGCAAGCCGAAGATGCCCACCCGTTTCCGCGATGCCCTTGGCCGGGAAAACAACCAGAATCACAATCGCAAAGCCAATCCACGCAAAGCTGGCGTAGTTCGTGATGGTGCCCGCGAGCTCTCGATCCATGCGCTTGCCGCAGCGCCTCGCGATGAACTCAAACATCACACGAACCAACCAGTTGTAAAACAACATATAGAGATAAATCACGATGAAGATAGGTGAGATCAGAGCCCGGAACCACCAAACATCGTCACCAGGAGTGACAATGTATCCAAGCATTATCAATGCAATCGCGACAAGAAACCAGTACGAACGCAGGTCCGAACTCACGCCCTCTTCGATCCGCATGTGCCCGAACAACTCCGCCGGACGAAACAGCGTCATCTCCGCCATCCTGATCAGATCACGCGGACGCGTGTAACCCAGCCACTCGAATGTGCGCCGTCGCTCTGGAAAACTCTCCCGGATCGCCAGCCCACACTCAGGGCACAGGCCGTCCGTATCCAGACCCTCAAGCCGATACCCGCACTTCTCGCACAGCAGCGTGTACTCGTCATCCCATGGCGTGTTCGTGCTCATGGGGCGGCCCTACCACCCCGACTCCACCCGATCCCGATGCAGCATCCGGTACACGGCCTCAAGCAACGCCGCGCACCCGACACCCGTCGCGCCGCTGATCGGGTAGATCTCCGTCGCCGCGTCGAGCTGCAGCTCGGTCCGCATCGCGTCCATCGCGTCCTTCTGGTCCTCGTCGGTCATGAGGTCCATCTTGTTGAGCGCGATCAGCTCGGGCTTCTCCGCCAACTCCGACGAGTACCCCCGCAGCTCCGCGCGGATCGCTCGGTAGTTCTTGGCCGCGCTGAGCCCATTATCCGGCTCAACATCCAGCACATGCACGATCACCTTCGTCCGCTCGATATGACGAAGGAAGTCGTGCCCCAGCCCCGCGCCGCTCGAAGCGCCCTCGATCAGACCCGGGATGTCCGCAATCACCAGGCGCCGCGCACCGTCGAGCGTCGCGATGCCCAGCTGCGGCGAGAGCGTGGTAAACGGGTAATCCGCGATCTTCGGGTCCGCGCGCGTCATCGACTTGAGGAAGGTGCTCTTACCCGCGTTGGGCAGCCCAACCAGCCCGACCTCCGCGATCACCTTGAGTTCGAGCTGCAGCGGGATCACCTCGCCCGGCTCGCCCGGCGTTGCCTTGCGGGGCGTCTGGTTGACGGCGTTCTTGAAATGCTCGTTGCCGAAGCCGCCCCGCCCGCCCTTGGCGATCACCATCGAATCGCCCGGTCCCAGGTCCGCCAGCTCCTCGCCGGTTTCTTCGTTGTACACCACCGTGCCCGCGGGCACCCGGATGACCAGGTCGTCGCCATCGCCGCCGGTGCACTGCTTCTTGCCGCCGCCCTCGCCCTCCTGGGCCTTCCACTCATAGATGCCACGGAAGTCCACAAGGGTGTTGAGCCCCTCATCGACGCGCAGGATCACATCGCCTCCCTTGCCCCCGTCGCCGCCGTTGGGGCCTCCCTTGGGCATCCCCTTGGCGCGTCGGAACGCGACCTTCCCGTCGCCGCCCTTGCCGGCGAACACCATAATGCGTGCACGATCGATAAACATGCCCAGATCGTAGCACGCCGGGCGGCTCATAAGCCCCGTGGAAAAAGCATCTTGGGAATCGACGAAGGATCAAATACGCCCAGCGCTGTTCTTGTCCCTCCCCGCGCCCCGCGGGGAGGTGCCCGACGCAGGAGGGCGGAGGGGTCTTGGTGCGCGTGCGTTTCTCTGGAAGACCCCTCCGTCACGCGAAGACGCGTGCCACCTCCCCGCGGGGCGCGGGGAGGAGCAACACAAGACCCAACTGCCCCTCCCCGGATACCATGCGCCCGATGCCCCGCCCGGTGTACACAAAGCGTTCCAAGCTCATCGCCCAGGGGGCCCACCCCTGCGACCTTGCGTCCGTCGTCACCGCCATGGCCGCGATCCACGATGCCCTGCGCACCACCTTCGGGCGCACCTGCGTCGTCCACGCATCCTTTAACAAGGAAGAGCTCCACAAGCTGTGCACACTCGACGAGATGGACGAGCTGTTCTTCCGCGAGCTCTTCGAGCTCTTCACCGCACCGCTCGGGCAGCCGATGCTCAGCGCCTCGATAAAGTACCAGACCAAATCCCGCATCGCACGGGCATCGTTCCACTTCGACAGCACGCTCGAGTCCATGCACATCTCGATCACCGTGCCCAAGCAGGGCATCCCCCGCCCGCATGTCATCACGCTGGCCGAGTCGATCATCGACACCCTCGACCCGCTCTGGGTCGTGTACACCAACCGCGCCCTGATCGATGCCCTCTACCGCCTCTACCCCCGCTACTTCCGCACAGCCTGGCTCACCTACCACGCCGGATTCGAGCCCGAGCTGCCCTGGTTCCGAACCATCGAGACCCTCGAAACATCACGAGGCCCCATGGCCGTCGCCAAGCGCGGCTGGTTCGGGCGAACCGATGAGGACTTCCTCGAGGAACTCTTCGATCTCGATGAGCTCATCGAGGATGATTCGGCGTATGACTGGTGACGCGATAGAGGCGTCCAGCACTCATCCCCTACGATCGTTGATGAGTCTCAGGATCCACATCCTCGGCGCCTCCGGCACGGGCACCACCACGCTCGCACGCGAGCTTGCGCACGCGTGCTCGATCACGCACCTCGATACCGATTCGTTCTATTGGGCGCCTACGGAAGTCCCGTTCACGACCAAACGCCCCGTCCCTGAACGACTGGCGCTGCTCGAGGACGCGTTCAATGCCCATGAGCGATGGGTGCTCTCCGGCTCTCTGTGCTCCTGGGGTGGTTCGCTCATCCCAAAGTTCACCCATGTGGTGTTTTTGTACATCCCTTGGAATGTCCGTGAGCAACGCTTGATGGATCGCGAGCGTCAGCGATACAGCAACGCATCCCTCCAGCCCGGAGGGACAATGCACGAGGTGCATGTTGCGTTCATGGAATGGGCGAGCCGGTACGATGACGCTGGTCTCGAGCAACGCAGCTATGCGACGCACGATCGTTGGCTTGGCGAGCTCCCAGATACTTGCCGGGTGCTGCGTGTTGAGAAGGCAATGGAACTCGCCGAGCTAACACATTCGGTGATGGAGTGGATCAGATCATCAGAGTGATGGGTGTTGGTGATCTCGAATCATGCCCTCGAAAGCCCACACTCCGGGCACACACCAATTTCACCCAACGCATACCCACACCCTACGCACAATCCCATCCGCTCGCGCTTGCCTGATCGTCGTTTGAGCAGCAGCCATCTCGCACCCATGAGCAAAAGCCACACGGGCAGGGCGTAGATGACAGGATTGAGGATGAGACCGAGGGGGTGATAGATAGTTCGAAATTCCGCGTCCGTGGGCCAGACGACTTGCTTTGACATGACATGGATGATCCGCTTATGCTCGACAGTGATACATGGCCACCCTGTCGTGATGGCGTAGAGCTCGTGGAGGCTTTGGCTTGATTGATCTCCGGGATCTCGAAAGAACATCAAATAGAACCGGCGACCAGATTGCTCTACTCTATTCCATAAAAACGGTTGGCCTAAACCCGGGATGCCCTCAGGCACACTCGGCCACCATCCGGTTCCTTCGATCGTGTCTCGCCCGTCTCTCAGCAACAGCCGGGTCTTCGGATCACTGGGTCGGATTAAGCCAAGGTTGATGATGCGGGCATTTGATATGTACAGATTGAATCCGGCAGCAAAAACGAGCAGCACCAGCAGCGACACAGCCGCAAACCGCGATAGACGCTTCACCCTCACTACTCATCCTTCTGGATCTGATGGATACAGATCACTCATCCACTCTCGCTGCGTGCATGTCTGCAGCTTCCGTACGCAAGAATCCTGCCGGATGATCTTGTCGAACTGTGATCGTGCGTCGTGAAAGTATTGTTTTCCTGTATAGAACTTACCCAACCACCCAGTTCCCACAGGCGTCACAATCAGTGTATGCGTGAACCAATTCTCACTTTCCCAGCCGTCACCAGCGATGAACTCATACCGGAACCCACTCAGCGAAGCCATGAATCGCCAGGCGTAGTCCTCATGGTTACCCTGCTGCTCCGTGATAGTGGCGCCGCATGATCGCATTAACTCAACAAGATGCGCACACCAGAGGTATCCACCGGGCTTCGCTTCGTGATCCCAATCCTCCGCGAACCGCGGAGGATCATCAAAGTCCGTCACCACGAAGTACGCAAAAAACATGCATCTACCCCTGCCGATTCCGTATCGACCACGCACTCCTCACCAGCACCAGCCACTCCGGGTTCCCCTTCCCCTTCTTCTTCCGCTTCTTCCTCACGGCCCCGCCCAGCACCGGGCTCTTCACCCAACCCAGCACCGTGTATCCCATACTCGGCAACGCATCGCGCACGCGCTCGGCGATCTCCTGCGCCCGCTCAGGATCGAGCACGCCGCCCTCGCCCAGCTCGTCCTTCTCCGCCTCGTAGTGCGGCTTGACCAGCGAGATAATGTGCCCGCCGGGCTTGAGCCATCGAGCCGCGGCCGCCAGCGCCCGATCCTGCCTCGTCCAGCCCAGATCGATCACCGCCAGATCGATCCCCCCCGCCTCGACCACCTCCGCTGGCGGGTCCAGGTGCAGCGCATTGCTCCGCTCGTGCACCACCACCCGATCGTCCGTGCGGAGCTTCCACGCGAACTCGCCGTAGGCCGTGTCGATCGAGTGCACCCTCGCCGCACCGTGCTGCAGCAGGCAGTCCGTAAACCCGCCCGTGCTGCAGCCGAAGTCTCCGCACAGCATGCCGCTGGGGTCGAAGGGCAGCTCGATCAGCGCCTTGTGCAGCTTGAGCCCGCCGCGTGAGACGAACACCGGCTCGCTGGTCTGTTCGTTGGGATTTGCTGTCGGCTCACTCATCGCGATCACGAGCCGCGTGCTCGGGCGTCTCGCGCTCAGCGGGCGCGTTGGGCGTGAACGCCCGCTCGAAGTGGGCCGGCGTCATCATTGGCGCGTCGCTGGGCGGCACCGGCGCATGCGACACGGGCACGCCCACGATCGAGATGCCCAGCTCGTCGGCACGCTCGAGCATCGCGAAGCGATCGAGCATGATCACATCGCCGGCCGCGATCGCCAGGCAGGTCCCGCCGTGCTTGTGCATGTTCTCCAGCGTCTGGATGCCCACCGTCGGCACATCGCTCCGGCGGTCGTGCTGGGCCCGCGCCCCCTTCACCAGCGTCCAGCCGCCCCGCTTGCACAGGTTGCCGGTCCGCTCGATCATCCGGTCGGTGCCCTCCACCGCCTCCACGCTGATCACATCCCGGTCCCGCACCGTCAGCGACTGCCCGATGTCCAATCGCAGCAGCTCGGTCAGCAGCGGCCACACGAACTCGATATCCGCGCGCTGGTTCGCGCTGGGCTTGGTCGAGGTCATCACGCCTGGTTCGGAGAGCTGGTCCATAATCGGAAAGGTCGAATCAATCAGGGCCACGCCGTTGCTGTCGAGCTCCTCGGCGATGACCCGGAGCACGGCGTGCGATCGCCGGTCGTGACGGAGATGCTTGTACCACGCGACGGCCGTGGTGAAATCGGGGATATTCCGCACCAGCTTCCACCGCTGGTGCATGAGCTTGGCCTTATCCACTTTACCCACCATGATGGCGTGATGCACGCCCCGACGCCGTAAACGCCTGCCCCACGAGCGCATACGCAGCAGCCCGACATCCGTAAACGAGTCGCACATCCCGGGCAGCTCGTCCTCGTACTGGGCGTGCAGCCCGATGCCGTGCACCTCGTAGCCCATCCGCTTGAGCCCGCGGGCCACAAAGATCGGCAGGTCCCCCCCGCCCGCGATCACCCCGATCGGCGCAGGCGCCGCGGGCGGATCGGGCAGGATGGACAGAACGCCGGCCATGACCCAATGGTACACCAACCCCAACCAACACGCCTCGATCCACACTTCACCCAAGTTTGCAATCACAAGCATGACAGCCCCACCGAACAGTGGTGCCCGATCCACCACATCCTCGGCGATGATGGATCTCATCCAAGGGCCGCTGCCCGCACTCGAAGGGAACCATCATGCGCTCGATTCCACTCGCCATGCTCATGCTCGCCAGCACGCTCGCCCACAGCGCCGAACGCGACCTGCAGTTCACGACCATCTTTGGTGATAGCAGAATCATCGCGATCCGGAACACCGGCGATACGCCGATGCCCCTCGATGGATGGCGCCTCTGCACCCAGAACTCCACCTCGGGCCCCATGATGTCCGACCCTGGCACACTCGACGGCGTCACCATCCCCGCGCACAGCTCGATCATCATCCGATACAACAACGACGCCCTGCCAACACGACCCACCCACTTCAACGCCTCAGACTTCGTTGACATCGCACCCTTCGAGCTCGATGCCTACGCGATCTCCCTCTACTTCCCCGATGCCAGCGGCGAGGTCGATTTCAACAACCCCGACCAGATGGCCGACCACATCCAGTGGAAACGAAACCTCATCAGCAACGACTTCGGCACGCTCTGCTCACCCGTCGCGCAGGACGCGGGGCTCTGGGCCGACGCGAGCGAATGGATCTATGTCCGTGTTCACATGTACCTGATCGAGCTGCGCGACCAGAACCCGGGCGAACCGGATTCTCCCGACGTCTACAGCGTCAGCCTCGACTGTCGAGGCGATCTCTCCGACGACGGGATCCTCGATTTCTTCGATATCTCCGCGTTCATCAGCTACTTCGCCGCCCAGCACCCGCTGGCCGATTTCTCCAACGACGGCATATGGGACTTCTTCGATGTCTCGCTCTTCCTCAGCGCGTACAGCGAGGGGCAGTGCCCGAACTTTGGTTTCTGAATCGAGCTCAGCACGACACATCGAAAAAACGCTGGTTGCTCCCGCCGGGCCCCACCTTGAAGGTGATCGTCTTCCCGCACTTTGGGCAGCGGGCCAGGTAGCGGTCGCCATTCAGGTCTCGATAGACCCGCTGGTACATCCCCGAGCACACAAAGTGCACACCCAGCCACGGGCGACGCCCGGGCGTCTGGTCCACGGGCTCGGACGGGCGTCGGGATGGGCTCGCGTGCAGCGACATATCCCACCCTCTATCGGCAACTCGACCCCGAGTGTTGCCACTTTCCGATGGCCTATTGCCCACTTCCCATTGCCTACTCTTCGCTATGCGTCTGCGTTTCCTCGGCACCGGCACCTCCGCGGGCATCCCCGTCATCGCCTGCGACTGCGCCACCTGCACCTCCACCGACCCACGCGACACCCGCACCCGCTGCTCGGCGACCATCGAGTTCACCGACGACACGGGCACCGAGCGCGTCATCCTCATCGACACCTCGCCCGACCTCCGCCAGCAGGTGCTCCGTGAGGGCATCCCCCGCATCGACGCCATCCTCTTTACACACAACCATGTCGACCACACCTTCGGGCTCGACGAGGTCCGACGGTTCAACGAGGTGATGAGGCAATCCATCCCGATCTACGCCGACGAGCACACCATGAACGCCCTGGGGCGCGTCTATCAGCACATCTTCTCGCCGCACACGAACATCCAGTCCTCCTTCATCGCCTCACTCGACCCCACCATCATCTTCCCTTACGAGCCCTTCACCCTCTTCGGGCTCTCCATCACCCCCATCACCCTGATGCACGGCAAGCTGCCGATCCTCGGCTACCTCTTCGAGCACCCCGACCACCCCAACCTGCTCCCCCTCGCCTACTGCACCGATGTCTCCTCGATCCCCGACGACTCGATGCCCTACCTCGAGCGGGCCAACACCCTCGTGCTCGACGCCCTGCGATACCGCCCCCACAACACCCACTTCACCGTCGAGCAGGCGATCGACGCGGCCGGGCAGATCCGGGCTTCTCGGACCTACCTCATCCACATGACCCACGATCTGCGGCACGCAAGCACGGAAAAGGACCTCCCAGACGGCATCACCCTCGCCTATGACGGGCTGGTCCTCCCAGAAACCTCGTTCTGATCGATTTGTGCTTGCATGCGCCCCAAACCGTGGCATGCTTACCCGTCGCCCCCATGTGTTTGGGCGGCTGCGTACCACAACCAGAGAGAGGAGCAGAACATGTCGGATTCGTTCAACCAGAGCCAGGCCGCCCGCCGAGCCCCGCAGATCACCGCCCTCTCCACCGCCTTCCCCATGCACTTCGAGAGCGACGAGCCCAAGCCGCGCGAGGAACCCCGCATCACCGCCGCCGAGCCCGCACGCAAGCCCCACCGCCACGACGCGGGAGAATAAACAACACCCACCACACACGAAATTCGCACAATTGAGCCCCCAACGGGGGCTCTTTTCGTATGACGAAATCGCCATCCGGGCCTACGATCCCCTCCCATGGGTAATACACGAGACATCAAGAAGCGCATGAAGGCGGTCGGCAACATCAAGCGGATCACCCGCACGATGCAGATGATCGCGACCTCCAAGTTCGCACGCGCCCAGCAGGCCTCCGTGGCCTCGCGACCCTACACCGAGTCGCTCTTCGGGCTCGTCGCCAAGCTCAACGCCGCCGGCGTGGGCGAGGGCAACCCCCTCCTCAGCCAGCCCAACCCCAAAGCGCCTGAACTCACACTCGTGATCTCGGCCGAGCGCGGGCTCTGCGGCCCCTATAACGGCACGATCCTCCGTACCGCCCTCAAGCACCTGCGTGCCAACGAGGGCACCAAGCTCGAGGTCGTCGGCAAAAAGGGTGCCACCGCCCTGCGATTCAACGGCTACAGCGACTTCAGGCACATGCCCGCTTTGGGCGATCGCCCGGAGTACGCTGATGTCGAACGCATCGCGATCGACTACATCAACCGCTTTATCAACGGCGAAATCTCCGCCGTCCGCATTGTCTACATGAAGTACATCTCCGCCGGCAAGCAGGAGCCCACCGTGCTCCAGCTGCTCCCCTTCTCCACGCCCGAAAGCAGCGAGAAGAGCGCCGAGACTTCGGGCTTCAGCGATGTCTACGAGTTCTCGCCCGACGCCGAGTCGCTGCTCGAGTACCTGCTGCCCGCAGCCGTCAAGGCCGTCCTCTTCCAGAGCTTCAACGACGCCATCGTCTCCGAGCACATCGCCCGCATGGTCGCCATGAAGGCCGCCACCGACAACGCCGGCAAGATGGGCAACGCCCTCAAGCGCCAGTTCAACCGCCTGCGTCAGGCCCAGATCACCACCGAGCTCACCGAGATCATCTCGGGTGCCGCGGCCCTCGAGTGATCCGGGCGCCAGCCCCAAACACACACACGCGACCCGGACGGGTCGCGTTTTTCATGCGCCTCAACAAGCTCGATTATCTGCTTGGTGACTCAAAGATCACGCGGAAACGATCGGGCGAGCCCAGAGCGCTCCGCAGCGCCTCGCTCGCCTCATGGGCATCCACCCCCGCGTAGCCCTCACGGATCGACCACAGCGTCTCGACACCCCGCCCCTGCTGCCCGAGCATGCTCATCCGCACGCTCCAGTACCGCGGGCTGTCGAAGACCCGATCGATCGAGTCCACGAGCTCGTTCTTGACCTGTTCCAGTTCGTCCTCGCGGATCCCCTCTCGATCAAGCTCACGCATGGCGTCGTCGATGATCTGCTCGCACAGCTCATTGGCGTCGCCGCGCGTACGGACGATCAGCGCCCAGCGGTCGCCAAGGGCTTCGCTCATCACGACCTGCGCAACCATGCGGGTGCCCTCGACGCCGCGTCGCTCCGCGAGTTTCTCAATCCGATCGTCGAGCACCATCGAGGCGACCACGATGGCGCGGAGGCGATCGAGATCCTCCATCCCGTCGCCCCGCATCCCAACAACCAAGCCTCGCCGATCGCCATCCAGCTTCAGGGTGCACTCGCCGCCCGCGCTGACGCGTCGTGGCTCGCAGCCGCCCGCCTTCTCCCGATCTCGCTGCGACAGCGAACCCAGCAGCTCGCCCCCACGCTCGATCACCTCGGGCGCATTGACCGCGCCCGCGATACCGATGTCGATCTGCGCTCCGTGCACGATCCGGGCAAGCACGCGCTGGGCGTCATTGATGCTCAGCTCCTGCTCATCCGGGACCATCGCCTCGCAGAACAGGTGCGCCAGGGCAAGGTCCAGCGGATCCTCGTCGCCCCAGCGAACCAGTGCCTTGCTCGACCACTCCGCAAACGCGTCGGGATCGATCATCGGGCGATCGAGCAACAGCGTCATCAGTTCCATGGCCGCGTCGATCTGCGATCGATCGGTCCGCAGCACCAGCTGCACCCCGCCCATGACACGCTCTGCCCGGACCCGGATGCCGTGTGTCTCCAGGAAGACCGCCAGCCAGCCTGCGTCACGTGACTCGCTGCTGGGCTTCCGCCAGGCGAGCATGGCCGCATCGATCTCCGCCTCGCTCAGCGAACCGTCGCGGAACATCGAGCCCCAGAGCATGGCGCACAGCTCGACCCGGTCATCCTCGCCCACCGGGCGTGCCCAGAGATTGACCCCGCTGCTCAGCGTCGCGCCCCAGGTGCCCGAGGGGGCGTGCTGCGTGAGCTTCTCGACCCGACCCGGGCGGCGACCCGCGTCGAGGACATCGCCGCCGAGCGTGCGCATCCAGTGCTCATCGATCTGCGCCAAGGGCGATGCCAGCAGCCGATCGCGGTGGACCGCGATCTCACGCTCCTGCACGCCTGCCTCGCTGGACTCACCGCCCCGCGTCACCAGCACCTTGGCGTCCGCGACATCGAGCATTGACCGCACCGACGCGTTGATCTCATCGTCGCTGATCGTGCTCATCAGGCGTGTGCCGATGCGGTCCCAGCGTTCCGGGTTCATGATCGGCAGCCCGCTGAGCAGCATCCAGTGCACATCGCGTGCTCGATCACGCGAAGAGGCGCTCCGCCATTCCTCCGCGTCGCGGTGCCAGCCCGCCAGCATCGCCCCACGGGCCTGCACGATCTCCTCGCGCACCGCGCCCTCTCGGGCCAGGCGGTCGCACTCGCTGACGATCACCGACAGCGACTCGCGCCAGTCGGCATCACGCACGCCGTCGCGTTGCACGACGCACTGCCACGCACGAACACGACGGGCAATCTCGAAGCGATCGAAGCTGATCTCGCACTCGCCAAGGCGAGAGGGTCCGAGCCGCTCGATCCGCTGCGATACGACCTCGTCGCCCACACGATCGATCAGCCGCGCCCGCAGTGACTGCTCATCGACTTCACCACCGACCGCCCCATATCCCCGCAGCTCACCGGCCCATAGCAAGGCCACGATGTGCTGGTCCCAGCCCGGTTCCTGCTCAAAGACCACCTGCTCGCCGCCGAGCCCGTCGTGCGCATCGAGAAGCTCGCCCGGCTCTCGCTGCGGCAGCGAACCCAGCGTGCCCGCGATCAGGCGTTCCAGGTCCACTCCGCGGGTGTCCCCCACCACCAGCAGCGTTGCCCGGCTCGCGCTGTAAGTCCGCTGCGCAAACGCCATCACCTGATCTCTGCTCAGCCGATCGATCTCGGTGAGCTCGGGCATGTCCAGGCGGGTGCCCATCGGTCCATCGCCCAGCAGTCGCGGCATCCAGCGCTGCCGCGAGCGCAGCCCGGGCTCGCTTTCCAGCGCTCCCTCGACCATCGCACGCATCGCGCCGCGACCATCCTCTACACCCTCATCGCTCAGCGCCCACGCCTCCGGGTCCAGCACACGCGTGTAGAACGCGAGCAGCTCCCCGATCCGCTCGGCATCGCTCGTGAGCGCCTGCCCGGTATAGAACGCCTGATCGAGCATCACATACGCGCCGCGCGAACGCTTCGCCTCGGGCTCCACCACATCCTCACCCACGAGCATCTCGTCGAGCGTCGATTCATCCAGCCCGCCGATGCCCCGGCGGATGACCATGGACACCAGCGAAGCCACACCCCGCTCCTCGTCTCGCTCCTCGATCGTCCCGCCCCGGACCATGAGCCAAAGCTGCAGTTGATCGCCGTTGCCCTCCGCCCGCGACTCAACCTCGCTGGGAACCAGAACGACCTCCAGCCCGTTGCGAAGCCCGTAGCGTCGCACGCCATCATCGTCTGGCACGCGATCGCCGCCCCGGGCCATCGCGGCACAGAACACCAGCACCGCCAGGCACACCAGCGATGAGCCACGAACCAGAACCGAACTGAGCACGCGATCACCCACGAATACATCTACCGACCAGGCGACCCGGCGATTCAACCGACCCGCGAAATCGCTCATTTTCCGCCAGAATCACCCAGATCCATGTCCGAGAAGACCCGCCCGGGATCAAAGCCGGGCGAATCAAAGATCGTACACGACGCGTCATCCTCGCTGCACCGGCTCCCCCGCGACCAGTCGCCGGTAACCATGCCCCGGATCGCCTTGTCGATCTGACCCCGGATCTTCTTCATATCCAACGCATCGAAGCCGATGACACCGCGTGAGCCGTCCTGCAGGCACCAGTACTCGCACACGCTCCCGGGGCCCGGATCGCCCAGCTCGTGCGTGAGCGCCATCGCATAGATACCCAGCTGCAGGTCGTCCTTCTTGGGCTCGGTCAGCTTGATCCTCGGGCTGCCTGTTTTGTAATCGATCACGCGTCGCCCGCCGCTCTCGCCAGCGTCCACTCGATCGATCTTGGCCTTGAGGCGATGCGTCACGCCGTCGCACTCGTAGGGCAGCACGATTGATTTCTCGATCTCCTCGATGTGCGCATCATCGCGGTGCATCTGCCTCCAGAAGACATCGAGCATCGCATCGAGCTGCTCGAGGCGTTCAGCATCGAGCTCCCGATCGTGGGGCCAGTCGCTCATAAACTGATCACGCACCAGCTTCCGCAACACATCGAAGCCCGGCGTCGGCTCGCCGTCGGCATCCGCATCGCGCCATCGCCCATAGAACAGCTCCAGCCCCTT
Source organism: Phycisphaerales bacterium (assembly GCA_020427395.1). GTDB lineage: Bacteria > Planctomycetota > Phycisphaerae > Phycisphaerales > UBA1924 > UBA1924. The sequence goes on along the minus strand of JAGQON010000006.1, from coordinate 66,780 downwards.
GTGCACCGCCGTCCCCATCACCGCGTGCACCTTGTCGTCCTGCGACAGCTTGTAGACATACTCGGCCAGGTAGCATCGCGGGCAGTGCAGATAGCTCGAGATCTGCGAGAAGCTCAGCGTCAGCGGCGGCGTGAGCCCCGGGTGCAGCGCCCCGTCGTCATCCACCACCTCCACGCGATCGAGCACCTCAACCAGCTTGGCGGCGAACGCACGCGTCGCCTCATCTTGCACCCAACCCGGGATCGCCCCGGTCCGCAGGATCTCGCTGGTCGCCGCCGCACGCTCGGCCGCGGCGTTCAGGCGTGCCATCATCTCCTCGTGCCCGATCTCACCAAGCTCATGGGCATCGATCGACATGGCCGCATCGCGACGGGCCTCTCGCTTGGCCTGATCGAACGCGTCACGCACGCCGCGAATCGCCTTGAACTCGGCGCTCAGGCGGCTCACCGCGTCGCCCATCCGCTCGGGATCGATCACATCCTGCACATCATGCTCGATCAGCCGCTCACCTAACGATTCACGCAGCTCCAGGGCGTAGTTGGCGGCCGTCGGCTTCTTGGGCACTTTGACCGTGAGGATCACCCGGCGCTCGGCCCGCGTCAGCGCGACGAAGAACACGCGCCGTTCCTCGTCCGCCACGCGTTCCCTGGCGTCGCGATCGTCGCCCGTATCATCCCCCACGCCCTCAGGCAACGGCACATCGTCGCCCTTCCCGGATGGTGCGAAGCCGTGCTGCCCCACACGCACCACGAATACCGTGTCGAACTCCAGCCCCTTGGCCGAGTGCGCCGAGATCAGCGAGACCGCCCCGCGATCAGCGCCGCTTGCCCCGCTCACGCCCGAATCGCCGTTGACCTTTTCCTCTGGCAGCTCGCCAAGCGACTGCTCTTTCTCGTCCAGATCATCGAAATAAGCAAGCATCGCGCCAAGATCACCGGGAGCATCGAATCGATCCGCTCGCGATCGAGCAAAGCGCACGAGCGCCGAGATCGCCTGGATCCGACGCGAGCGGGAACGGGAATCACCCAGCTCGCGGTGAACCACGCCCGTCCGCTTGATGATCTCGGTGATCGCATCCGCCGCGGGGCGCTCGCTGCTGACCTGCGCCAGCTCCTGGGCCAGCGCGTGCATCGCCTCGGCTTTCACGCGGGTGTGCTCGTCGCTCCGTGCGATCACCCACGCGATGAGCGCCCCTGGATCGGCGATCGAACCGTCCTCGCACTGCTCAAAGCGTGAGCGGGCCGCGCGATAGCCCGAGAGCAGCGAGCCAAGCCGCATCGCGTCCACCCGGTAGGGCGGGCGAACGAGCACCCGGCGCAGGTCGTTGCTCGACTCGGGGTCGACCAGCAGGCGCGCCCACGCGAGCACATCCTTTGCCCCCTCGTCCTCCATGGGCGACGCCCGCTCGCGCATGTCCACCGGGATGCCCTCGAGCAGCAGCGTCTGAGCGATCTGCTCGAGGAATGGGTTCGATCGTCCGATCACCGCGCAGCTGCTGAAGCTGAACGACTCCCCGCCCTCGCTGGCCATCTTGAGCAGCATCGACGCGACCACCTCGCCGCTCTGTGCGTCGTCCTCAAGGCGGACCAGCTCCAGCGACGACCCGGCAACATCGCCCCGGTGCGCGTTCGCCTCTTTGTCCGGCGCAAACCGGGACTGGGCCCGGGTGATCGTGGCGTTGCTCGCATCGACGATCACCCTGGCGCTGCGGTAGTTCGTCGTCAGCGGAACCGTGGTGCAGCCGGGCCAGATCGACTCGAAGTGCGCAAACGCGCGATCGTCCGAACCGCGGAACCCATAGATGCTCTGGTCGTCGTCGCCCACGACGCACACATCGGCATCGCCCCTGGGCGGACACAACGCCCGGATCATCTCGATCTGCCCGCGGTTCACATCCTGGAACTCATCGACCACGAAGTGCTTCATCTCGTGGCGGAGGATCGAGGCGACTGGGGCGTGCTCACGAACCAGCTTCGTGGGCAACATGATCAGATCGTCGATCATCACCCAGCCCTTGTCTCGGCACCGCGCCTCAAACCGGCTGTACACGCCCAGCGCGTCGTTGAAACGATCGAGCTCGCCCTCGCGTGCGCCGCGTTCTTCGGGTTCCAGCCCCGACGCCTCGTCGCGGGCTCCCGCCAGCCAGGCCATGCCCGCGTCGCTGTCCATGCCGAGATAACGAAGAGACTCCATCGTCTTGTGCGCGTGCTCCATGGCCGCGCTGATCCCGCTCCCAAGCGAATCACGGTAGAGGCGCTCGTCGCGGATGATCTCCTTGATCAGGCGGTTCCGCTGGGCCGAATCGATAATCGTGATCCCGCTGGGCAGCCCCAGCAGATCGCCGAAACGACGCACGATCCCATAGCCCAGGCTGTGGAAGGTCGATGCCTGCACACGGGCCGCGATGGTGTCGCCCACGAGCCGCCCGAGACGCTCGCGCAGCTCCCCGGCCGCCTTATTCGTAAAAGTGACCGCCGCGATCCGATCGGGCGCGATCTCACGCTCGTTGATCATGTGCGCCACGCGCGCCGTGATCACCCGCGTCTTGCCCGTACCGGGCCCCGCGAGCACAATCAGCGGCCCACCCTCGTGCGTCACCGCCCGGCGCTGCGGATCGCTCAGCCCCGACATCACCCGGAGATATTCAGCTTCAGACGACGGCACCGAAGCGGGGGCCGGCGTGGAGAACAGGTCTTCCATGCACCAAGTGTACCGATCAGCCCCCTTCCGCGGGCCTGCTCTCGGGATCACGCATGTACAAATGCAGAGCCATCCCGCCGTATGAGTGCGTCTCGGGGCCAATCGCCCCGCTCATGGTGAGATCGATATCGATCGTCTCCTGCTTGGGCTTGCTCGCCTCGCGCGCAAGGTCTTTCTCGAAGGCGTCCATCAGCTCTTCGGCGTTCTCGTCGTTCAGATCGATCTCGATCATCTCCTCGCCGTCGACCATCTCGATGCGCCCTGCGGGCTTGCCCGCTGGCGCATCCGCCTGCTCGTCCGATACCTGATGAAACAGGGGCCAGGGCGTCCGCAGAACCGCGTAGCCCGTGTCGTCGAGCTGCTGGATCAGGCGCTCGAACTGCGTCCGAACCCGCACCCACTCCTCCGCGTCCCAGACCATCGCATAGGGCGGGTCGAAGAACACGATATGGACCGGCTTTGGGCAGCGGTGGATCGCCGTCGGTCCCAGGGCATCGCCCGTCACGACCTCTACGACCTCCTCACAGCCCAGCATCTCGACATTCTGCTCGAGCACCCGCGTCACCTTGCGGTCCCGCTCGATGCACACCACCCGCGAAGCGCCCCGGCTGGCGGCCTCGAGCCCGACCGTCCCCGTGCCCGAGAAGCAATCCAGCACCGCCTCGCCCTCAAAGTGCCCACGGAGCAGGTTGAACATCGCCTCCTTCACCATGTCCGGGAAGGGGCGGGTGATCGCCCCGTCGGGCGGTGAGAGCAGCTTGCGTCGCCTGTACTGTCCGCTGATAATGCGCATGAACACGCACCAAAGCACCCAGCCCGATGAAAGTCAAGCCACGGTGAATGTGGATAAGAACGATGGGCGAGCGAAAATGGGCAGTGTTACTCAAGCATGAGCGTGTCGATCGAGCACAACGCGGTGCTCGGACGCTCTTCGCCGCTCACGAGTGACCAGAACGGCGCCCCCGGCCCATCGGGTTCCCAGCTGTGGAAACGCGATTGCGGATCTCGCGCATGCTCGGCCAGCGAGCGCCCGCCGAGATACACGCAGCGCTGCATGAGGTATCCGCCGTCATTACCGAACTCCAGTTCAGCGCTGACCCCGCCAATAACCTCGACCAGTTGCTCAAACAAACTTGGGTCTTTGCGGTGGAGCACATCCGCGTCGTGCCACAGGAAGAACCGCTGTTTGGCAGGCATGCCATGCACGCCTCCAGCATCGCTGCGCATGAGCGATGCCACGCCGTGCTTCCCGTCGATCGTGCATTCGAGTCGTTCGCTGGGGATCAGACGCTCAAGCTGAGCGCAGAAACCTTCAAGATCGAGAATTCCACGCCCATGCAGGACGAGGACCTCGGTGGAACTCTGGGCATCCAGAAACTGCTTGAGTCGGGCACCAAACCGGGTGCGGATCGCTGATTTGGGGCTCCAGGCCACGATGTGGTGCGTCTCGAGCTTCGCAAGAAGCTCTGGCTCCCATGTAATGGGAGCAAACACAAACCGGGATGACCCAAAGTGGATGGACATACATCATGCCGAGACCCATTTTCAGGCCTCAGACGCTCCGCGCAACTCATCTCTGGGGTGTGGTGGAGTCAGTATCGAACGAGCCCCAGGTTCCGCCCGACGCCTCCAATATGCCCCGGCTTTGAGGGATTACCAGCGAATCCCCAAGTTGAGTGCCGCATTTGCGCAGGGCTCAGTCCCGCCCGCGAGGTGTACGTGCGGGGAGAATCAAGTTGGCAATTCACCCCGGAAATGGATTATATTACATGCAGGACAGACAGGTCCTCTTGTCCTGCCCCACTGTAAACTCGCTCTGCCGAGACCCCAATCGCATGCATTTGGGGTGGACACCCCACGGTTATAATTTCCGATTATGCAAAGGTCTTTTCTGGTTATCGATTTCATGTTATATTGGGAAATCCAGGGCATGCGAAGACCACCCATTCGCGTCAGCCAGATCTGGGGGGACCAATGTCGGAACGATTCAAAATCGCACGGAATGCCGTTCGAGCGACCCAGCTGGTCATGAACCTGCCGGCCATCGCGACGCAGGACTGGCTCCGGTCCTGCGCCGAGGCGTGCTGTTGCTACTCGGAGCACGCCGCGGCCCTGACCTTTGTCTGCAACTCGCCCACCAACGGTGATCGGATATCGGTCCTTTCCACCGGGGTGGCGTTCGCACCACACGCCGCGCCAGCCAGCTCGCGGGCCCAGCTCGCGATCACGCTTCAGGACCGATCCGAGCGTATGAACCGCCTCGGGCTGCAGTTCCCCGAGAATGCCATGACGCGCGGGCTGATCGCGCCGATGCAATCCATCGACCCCGCCTGGGCAACCTCGGCGCTGGCCCGCGCCTTTGCGAGCACGCAGTTCACCAGCCCGCTGATCCATATGCTGCCCATCGCCAACCACCAGCACGCGCTGCTGCTGCTTTGTGTCATCGGCTTCGGTCAGGCTGCCGATGTCAACGAATCCCGTCAGACACTGGCGATGATGCACGCGATCCATGAGCCGCTCAGCGCTCGCGCCAACGCGGCCCTCGCTCGCGTGGACAACCCACGCGCCTGGCTAACCGATCGGGAGCAGAGCGTGCTCGAGCTGCTCATCGAGGGGCATTCCGTGCGCGTGATCGCCGAGCAGCTGGGACGCAGCACGCACACCATCCATGACCATGTGAAGAACCTGCACCGCAAAATCGGCGCATCGTCACGCGGCGAGCTCATCGCGCTGGCTCTCGGGCACCTGGCGCAGGCGCCCGCCGCGCCGCGCACCGACCCCATCGTGCTGCCCTTCCCAGGCGAATCGCTCGCCGAGTTCAAGCCCATGCAGGCTACTGCTCGCCCGCTGCACTCCTGATCCGCTCGTCGATCGCCACGGCGATGCGTTGCGCCAGCTGCTCATCGAGACCGATGATCTCTGTGCTGTGGCCCGGCTCGGCCCGCCCCATCGCATCGCGCGATCGCGCGTGCGATGAGAGCCGCACGCTCTCGCTCTGCACACGCCAGAATGGGCGATGCGTCCGCAACAACTCAACCGTAACGCGGAGCGCATCGACCGTCACTTTGCCCTCGGACGCGGGATCGAACTCGACCCGCACGATCCGGCGCTGCTCGTTGAGCAGGTCCTCAAACTCCTGCCCCAGCCCGCTCTGCTCCTGATCCCAGGGTGAGGCGAGCCCGGCCGTACGCTTGGGATGTGTCGTGATCACACCCCGCTGGGCGTCGATCCGGTCGAGCCCGAACCGGTAGTCCATGAGCGTATCGCGGACCGCGTCGATCACGCGCGAGGGTGATTCATCATCGATTCGCATGATGACGCTGCCACCGGAAACCACATCCCCTCCCCGCGTCGCGGGCGCTGAGCACCCCGCGAGCCCGCCCGAGGCAATCAGCAGCAGGGCGAGTCGGACGGTTGCACGGCTGTTCTTGACGCTCTTCATCACCATCACTCTACCACCTCCGGGAGGACAGCGTCGATCTCCTCGATCAGACGGCCGATGCTTTGCTCGCTGGCGAAGCTCGACCCCACCGCCACCCGGGCTACCCATCGCGTCTCACTGCCGATGGGCACACGGGTGTGCGAGACCATCACCCGCCCACGCCGGTTGACGGTCTCGATGAGCCGCCGTGTGCGATCGTCGTCTCCCTGTACGACAAAGCAGACCAGCCCGAGGGTGCGTTCGAAGACCAGCCGCAGTCGTGGTTCGTTCTCGACATACTGCTCGAACCGCCACGCCAGTCGCTCGTGCTGTCTGATGTGGGCCGCCAGCCCGTCGCGACCAAAGTAGCGGATCACCCACCACAACTTGAGCGCCCGCATGCTCCGCCCGAGCGGGACATGCCAGTCGCGGTAATCGAGGACCTGCCCCGAATCGCTCTGCTCGTTGCGCAGGTACGCGGGCGTGATGCTCATCGCGCTGGTCAGCGCGACCCTGTCACGGACCCAGAACAGGTCGCAGTCGAAGTTGGTCATCATCCACTTGTGCGGGTTGATGCACAGCGAGTCCGCGTGCTGCACCCCGTCGAGCACGCGCCGGTGCTCCTCGCACACCGCCGCCACACCGGCCCACGCGGCATCGACATGCAGCCACGGGCGCTTGGACTCGGGCATGCCCGACAGATGCTCACCGATCCGCCCCAGCGGATCGAACGCGCCCGTCGAGGTTGTTCCCTGCGTCGTGCTGACCATGCAGGGCGTGAGCCCCGAGAACTGATCCTGCTTGATCGCGTCGAGTAACGCCGTGACATCCATGCGGAGCATCGAGTCGGTCGGGATCAGGCGGACCCGAGATCGGTCGTCCGGCCCGTCTGCGAGCCCGGCGACCATCGCGGCTTTGACGATCGACGAGTGGGCCTGGTCGGAGGTGTAGATGCACATGCTCGAGCGATCCCGCCCGGTATCAACCATGCGCTTGCGGGCCGCGCACAACGCCGCGAGCACACCCTCGCTGGCGGTGCCCTGGATGCATCCGCCGCCCTTTGAGCCCGGGGCGTCGAACCGGAACTGCTCAGGGAGCCCGAAGAGCTCGGCGCACCAATCGAGGACCCGCATCTCCAGCTCGGTCGCGCTGGGCGATGTGGACCAGAGCATGCCGTTGACATTGAGCACCGCGCTAGCCAGCTCGCCCATGACCCCGGGCAGCGAAGAGCTGCAGGGGAAGTAGGCAAAGAAGTTGGGCGATTGCCAGTGAACCAGCCCGGGCTCGATCGTGGATCGCAGCTCATCGCCCGCACGATCCCAGAGGGCCATGCCCTCGCCGATCTGCGGCGGGTGGGCATCGAGGCGGGCCAGCGTTTCGCCCGGGGCCGGGTGCTGATCGACCGCACGCTCGGGCAGGGACTGGATGTACCCCCTGGCCCATGCCTCCAGCTGCCCCAGAGCCCGAGAAAACTGCTCCGGGGTGTAGCCCGAGCCAAACCCGCTCGCACCCTCCGTTTTTGGCATCGTCATCGATCGATCTCCCGCCAGAATCCCGCTGTGAATTCTCTTGCACGCCAGCGGACGATCTGATATACATAGCGTTGTTCCGTTCTCGAACACCGTGGGGGTTTTTGAGAGCACGACATGATTCTGGCGATGTGTTCACCGTTCGCACAATGTGCGTCGGCTCACAGGGGTTTCTGCGTTCTGCTCGAATGCGAACACCTCGCCGGACCATGATAGAGGTCTCCCGACAGGTCGAGACCCGCGCCGAGCCGGATTCCCGGCGATGAAGCGCCGTGCACGCCCAGAACCCACACCGTGTTGATCATCGCCTGCCCAGGGGCAGCCCCCGATGACCGACCGATTTCTCGTGTGGATCGGTCGCGAGCACAAGCCGATGTGTTGTTCTGCGCCCAAGCACGCTCCGGTGTGCCCTTATCGCGTGGGACCCAACTCGTGTGGGGTCTGACATGAAACGCTCTGATGGTTTGCGTTCCTCCGTTCTTCATCTTGCCGGCGCGACACTCCCGCTCGCGTTGCTCGCAGCCGATCTCAACGCCCAGTCCCGCCTGCAGTTCGCCGAGGTCTCCGATCAGGCCGGGCTCGCCGGTGCCGTCCGCGCCGTAGCGCCCGCCAGCCGATATATCAGCATGCACGGCGGCGGGGTTGTGGGTGACTTCAACAACGACGGCTACCACGACATCTTCATGCTCGCCGGCGGCGGCGTGCCCGACTACCTCTTCATCAACAACACCGACGGGACCTTCAGCGAACAGGCATCCGATTGGGGCGTGGATTATGCCAACTACTCCTTCGGGGCCTCGGCCGCGGATTTCAACAACGACGGATACCTCGATATCTTCGTGACCTCCTACGGCAGCGCCGCCTTTACACCCGCTGCGGGCAAGATGCTGCTTTACAAGAACAACGGCCCGGACGCCAACGGCAACTTCTCCTTCACGGATGTTGCCATCGAATGTGGTGTCAACCGCCTCTATGGCACAACACGAGACGGCATCGGCTCGGGATGGGGCGATTACGACCTCGACGGCGACCTCGATCTGTTCGTGTGCGGCTACAACGAATCGCGCCCATGCAACCGCCTGTTCCGCAACAACGGCCCAGAGAACAACTACAGCTTCACCGATGTCACCGTCGAGGCCGAGCTCGAGCAGGTCGAGGTGCCAGGGTTCATCCCGCGCTTCGTGGACATCAACGGCGACCTGCGACCCGACCTGATCCTCGTGGCCGACACCGGTCGCTCGCGGGTCTACATCAACGACGGCGACGGGACCTTCACCGATATCACCTCCAGCGTGCACGGCATCGAAACCGCCAGCGCTATGGGCGTCGATGTTGGGGACATCAACAACGACGGTCGCCTCGACATGTACATCTCGTCGATCACCTACACCACCACCAACGGCCCGGGCAATGTCCTGCTCATCCAGCAGCCGGACGGCTCGTTTGAGAACACGGCCCGGGACAACGGCACCTACTCGGGCTACTGGGGCTGGGGCGTGCTGATGCAGGACTTTGACCACGACCGTGACCTGGATCTCGCAGAGACCAACGGCTTCGGCGGGGACTACAACGGCCGCCCGGCCGTGCTCTTTGAAAACCTCGGCGACGGCGACACCTTCAATGAAGTCGCACAGGACGCCGGCTTCCTGCACACCGGGCAGGGTCGCGGCATGTCACGCATCGACTACGACAACGACGGCGACCTCGACATCGTGATCTACGAAAATGTCGGACGCATGCGCCTGTTCGAGAATCAGACGATCATGGACAACAGCACCGGTGCTGACCGCAACTGGGTCCGCATCAAGCTCGACACCAGCGCCCGCGACACGCTCGCGCCTCAGGGTATCGGCGCGATGATCCGCCTCTACACCGGCGACTACTCGCGTCTGCTGAGCATGAACTGCGGCGCCAACCACTCCTGCTCGTCGCCCGTCGAGGTGCACGCAGGACTCGACGATTCAACCACCATCGACATCGTCCAAGTCCAGTGGCCCGACGGCTCCTACACCACACTCAGCGATGTCCCCGCCGATCAGATCATGACCATCAACGCACCAGCGACCCCTGTCGACTACGCGGCCGACGGCGTGACCGACTTCAACGATGTCTTCGCGTTCCTGAGTCTTTACACCAACGCCGACCTGGGCGCGGACCAGAACGGCGACCTGGCATTGAACTTCTTCGATGTGGCCGCGTTCATCCGCGACTACCGCACCGCCCTGATGCCCTGATCACCAGGCACAGGATCGGTATCGACAACCCATTGCCACACGAGCCACTTGGCGTCAACCTCGAGAGGGGGGCGCCAGTGGTTTTTTCGTGTGTTTACCTCTTGACGCTCAGCCGTCGCTGCCCTGATCGGGGCAGCCCTGCGCGTATAGCTGCAGGAAGGTGCTCACATCGAAGAAGTTGAACTCGCCGTCGTATGCCAGATCCGCCTCGCCCGATTGGTTCATGTAGGCCATCAGGAACGCGGAGACATCAAAGAAGTTCAGCTGCCCGAAAGGCTCAGCATAATCGACGGCGTTGCATGGACTCAGCGGGCCACGCCGAAGCTTGACCTCGATATTGACCGCCAGCGATGGGATAGAAAGAGCGCCCATCTCGATAATCAATGGGCCATAGCTGCCGTCGCTGCCAGCAGGCGGCTCTGCGCCGACATGCTCGATGATGAGGCAGCCATCGGAACCGATCGAGGCGAGCCCGCCGAAATCATTGATCTGTGACGCGATCGCCGGCAGCACATCCGCCCCAAACGTGCCGGGCAGGATAGGCGTGACAAAGGCCATCTCCAGCCCTCCGTCACCGAGCGCATCGCGGCTGGTCACACGGACAAGCCCTTCTTCCTTGGCGACCCCGTCGAGCGAGAACACATAGCAGCGCCGAGCATCGGGGAACCAGCCAATCACGGGCTTGGGGATGATCGAGGCGGTCCAGTTGCTGAATGAGAAACAGATGGCGTCGACATTCCAGCCGCAGTCGATCAGGTCCTGATTGACGAACATGCAGACCTCGCCGGTGATGTTGTTGCCCATGACATTCATCGGTGGCACCGATTTCGTCACCTGCTTGAAGATGGGGATCACATCGGGATTCTCGCCCGGCTTAGGGATGCTCAGCGACGCAAAGATCTGAGCGATCGCGTCGGCTTTGGCGTCAGGGTTGCCGTTCCCCAGGCCCTTGATGATGTCCGCGGCATCGACCTCCATCGTTGTGCCGTCTGCTCTGCACAACTTGATCTTCACCGACCAGTTCACAATCGCCGGAAGCGGCGTATCGCAGATCTCGATCCAGATGCAGCCGATCGGGACACCGATGCCGCGGTACGGAGGACAGTTCACCGGCTTACGCGGCTGATCTCCCGGATTGGGCCCACCGGCCCGGTACAACGGGAACGGGTCCGTCGGGTCGAGCGAACCGAGCTTGAGCGCGTCGAGCACATCACCCGCACCGAGCCGGATCAGTTTCTCGGCCTCGTACAAGACATGGTGCCCGCCGCTGAGCGCGGTTTTGTAGATATCGCCGCCATGGAACGGCGAGGTCAGCGATCGTGTGCGCACATCGCTGCCCGGCACGCCCACGCTGGTTTCATCGACGGAGAAATAGACGGCCGCGTGATCGGCAGGGTCATCGAAGACCCCGTTGCCGTTCGCGTCGATCCGCCCGTACATCGCCAGCCCATCAAGCTCGTCGGCCGGGATCAACCCGATGTCATTGGCGCTCGCGGCCCGCCGCAGCGAGCCAGGCACACCGATCACCACCGTGAGGATGTCCGCGCCCGACCATGCGTTGCCCAGCAGCGTGGGCGAACCCTGCTGGAGCGAGAAGTAGACCCGCTGCCCGGGAGTCACCATCGAATCCGTCATCGCATCGATCGAATCATCGATCGCGGTATTGAGCCCGAGCACCGGCTCGTTGTACGCCAGCTCGTGACCTGTGGTCCCTTGGCGTATCGCGTAGATATCCGCCGCGTTGAACGGGGCCTGGGCCCATACCGGGTACGGACGCTCACCCACCGCGCCAGGCTCAACCGAGAACAGGAACGGGTACTGCATCACCCCCGAGATCGAGTTGCCGACATCGCCGCGATCGAACGCGTCGATGTTATCGCCGGGCACGAGCCCCAATGCCAGCAGATCAATATTGCGGAAGTTGGTCCCAGCCGCGGCGGTAAACACCTCGCCCGCGTTGGGCGCGCCGTTCACCCCGGATCCCGGCGCTCCCGCCGTACCGAAATCGTGCGAGAAATCAACCTGCGCCAATGAAACAGAAGCGGCGCACGACAGTACCGATGCAATCAGGATGCGTGACATGGTTCCCTCCGTGCGTGTGATGTTGCCGAACGCAGTGTACCGCGCGGGGCTCGGCACCCGTCGCGGAAACGCTCGCTTGGATCAATTTCAGCGACTTCTTGCTCGCGGATATGCGAACAGCGCAGCAACAAACCTGGCACCGAACTCGGAAACTGATTTCACAGATCGAGGTCTTCGAAGCGAGGTCTGATCCGCTCGGTCACATCCTTGGGCTTGCCACCTGTGCGAAGCTCCTCGAGCAATCGCGTGTAGGTGTCATAGCGCACCGCCGAGATCTCACCCCGCTCGACGGCCGCCTTCACCGCGCAGCCCGGCTCGTGCTCGTGCGAACAATCGGTGAACTTGCACGAGTGCACAAACGGCTCGAACTCGGGGAACAGCCAGCGCAGCTCATCGGGGCTGATCTCCGCGAGCCCGAAGAACCGGACGCCGGGCGTATCGATCACGCGAATCTGCGAGCCGTCCGGATTCTCGATGAAGTGCATCTCGCTGGCCGTGGTCGTATGGCGTCCACGCTGGTCGAGATCACGCACCGCACCGGTCTCGATGCCCAGCTTGGCGTCGAGCGCGTTGGCCAGCGAGCTCTTGCCCACGCCCGAGTGCCCGACAAACGCACAGGTCTTGCCCGCCAGCAGCGACCGCAGCTCATCGACGCGTGAGGACGAGTCATCACCGGGCGCGGCCGCGCACACCGCGATGGGGATCCCCGCGTCACGATACGGGTCGAGCTTCTTGAGTGTCTCTTCCAGTTCATCGGACGGCAAGAGGTCGACCTTGTTGACCGCGATGATCGCGTCGCAATCGCCCCACTCCACCGCGACGAGATAGCGATCGATCAACCTTGGGTGCAGCGGCGGCGAGGCCACCGAGACCACGATCACCACCACATCGACATTGGCCGCGACGACGCGTTCCTGCTGCGGGTTATGGGCATCGGGGCGAGCGAGCTTGCTCGTGCGAGGCAGCACATTGACCACCTCGAACTGCTCTTCCTCGCCCGGCAGATCGAGCTCGGTGATGCTCACGCGATCGCCCACGGCGATGGCCGACTGCTGCTTGCCCGCCATCTCGGCGCTGAGCCGGGCCAGCATCGGTTCGGTCTGGCCCTCAAGCAGCACCGTCGCTCGCCGACGAGTGAGCCCGACGACCATGCCCTGGGCCAGCTCCTGCTCGTCGCTACCGGTTTCGGCGCGTTTGTGCGCGTATTCCTTGTCGACCAGCCGCAGGACCCAATCGATCAGCGGATCCGGTCGGCGCTTGCCGCGTCCGACGCGCTCGCCGTCGATGGTCTCGCGGGCTTTGGATCCCCGGCGTTTCTGCGCATCGGACCGCGCTCGGCGCGCCTCGTCGTATAACCGATCCCGCTCGTCCTTGGGCAACGATTCGAGGATCCCTTCGAGTTTGGCTTTCTGGTGCTTGTTCAACAGGGCATTGTTGGCGTCCAAGCCACAAAAGCCCCGTACAATCGACCACGCAACCGAGGAGAATCCCAGATGACCACCGCCACCAGCACCCCATTCGCCGTCCGCACCCGTGAAACGCTCGAGATGCTCGAGTCGTCCGGGCAGCTCAAGCACCTCCAGACCCTCGACTCCCCAATGGGCGCGACCGTGACCATGGTCGACGAAGACGGCAGCAAGCACGAACGCATCTGCATGTGCTCCAACAACTACCTCGGGCTCGCCAATCACCCTGATGTCGTAGAGTCCGGGATCGAGGCCCTCCGCCAGTACGGCGCGGGCACCGCCTCCGTCCGCTTCATCTGCGGCACCTTCTCCCCGCACCTTACCCTCGAGAAGACCATCGCCCAGTACATGGGCACCGAGGCCGCCTACACCTTCGTCTCCTGCTGGAACGCCACCGAGGCCCTCTTCCCCACCTGCTGCGAGGCCGGCGACATCATCATCTCCGACGAGCTCAACCACGCGTGCATCATCGACTCGATGCGACTCACCCCCGTCATCAAGAAGGGCGTGAAGAAGGGCGTCTTCAAGCACTCCGACATGGACTCAGCCCGCGAGGCGCTGGAAAAAGCCAAGAACGACCCCGAGGTCACCGGCCAGATCTGGGTCATCACCGACGGCGTCTTCTCCATGGAGGGCGACATCGCTGACCTGCCCGGGCTGCGCAAGCTCTGCGATGAGTACAACGCGCTGCTCGTCGTCGACGACTCGCACGGCCACGGCGTCATGGGCAAGACCGGGCGCGGCACCCACGAGCACTACGACATGATCGGCAAGGTCGATGTCTTCACCGGCACCCTCGGCAAAGCACTCGGCGGCGGCGCGGGCGGGTTCATCGCGGGCTCCAAGGACCTCGTCGAACTCATCATCCAACGCGGCCGCCCAACCCTCTTCTCCAACGCCCTCCCCGTGACCGTCGCTGCGAGCGCCAACACCGCGATCCGCACGCTCATGAACGAGCCCCAGCGCGTGGCCAAGCTCCGCGATGTCACCACCTACGCCCGCAAGCAGCTCGCAGCCGCCGGGTTCGAGGTCCTCGAATCCCCCACCGCGATCTGCCCCATCATCGTCGGCGACACCGCCAAGGCCATCGCGATGTCCAAGAAGCTGCTCGGGCACGGCATCTTCGTCATCGGCTTCGGCTACCCCGTCGTTCCCGAGGGCACAGCGCGACTTCGCATCCAGATGTCGGCGGCCCATGAGAACGAGCATGTGGATCAGTTGGTTGAGGCGTTGAAGAAGCTGTGATATGCCGTTCTGTAGAAAGTGCAAGTATGATCTCAGCGGCGTACCTAGTGCCGATCCATGCCCTGAGTGCGGCTGCATCTACTTTCAACCGACATTGCGTGAACCAACTGAACGGACTCGATGGAAAACTGCGATCACGATTGCCGTTTTCTTCATCTCACTGTTTCTCTTCGTTTATGGTGCTGGTCCAATTTATTTCGCGGGTAACGGCTCGATCAAGTACAACAACTTGCCATTCGCTATCTATATCCTCGCTTATGTAATCTGCACCATCTCCTTGGCACTGATTCCATTCTGGTTTCTCCGACAAGATCGCTTGATGCAATCAAATCAGAAACGATTGACAATCGAAACAATCTACTTTGCAATCACGATCCCTATTGCGGCAGTTGTCATCCTGATTGCTTACACCATCATCGGTGTGAGTGTGTTGTGAACTACTCGATTGCTCCGTCCCTCTATCAGCCCCAACGGGGCTGCGGCCTGTAGCCACGGGTGGAGCGCAGCGGAACCCGTGGGCCGCCCGCCCCACCAATCCCCTTCGCCCCGGAGGGGCGAGGGAATAACACCGATACCCACACTCCACGGGTGACGCTCCGCCGCGTCGCAGCTCCGCTCTACCCGTGGCTACAACCCTCGGCACCTTCGGAGCCGATTGACAAACTCACCGATACCCACACTCCGAGCACTGCCCATCATCCCCCAGCGTCTCGTACCCGCACCCGGCGCACCCGATCTCCGGCGCACGAACAACCCAGTGACTCAGGCGTCGGCTGATCCAGCCCAGAACGCAACCCACCGCGATCAGGGGCAGGCCAACATACATGCCCTGCGTTTCTCCGATGCCCACAAAGATATTGAATGCCGCGGTCACATCACCCACACCCAGCACGCCGTAGAGCAATCGGTTGAGCACCAGCAGCACTCCGATCACCACCATCGCCAGCGCGATCAGCCGGATCACACCCAGCACCGCCGCCCGGATCCCGTGCACCCTCGCGTGATTGCTGCTCATTGTGCGCATCCTCCGGATCGGTATACGCGTCACCCGGCGGCTTGATCCCCGTTACCAGAACGCGAGACGGTGCAACAAAATCACTCCAAGCACCTCCCCAGAGCGGGGAAATTCCTCCCACGCGACGCTTTTTCCCTTCTCCCGCACACCGGGAGATGGTATTCTGGGTAGATCAACCCATGCCTGTCTCTTCGGGTGGGCATTTCGTTGTACGCATCGCACGAGGAGAACATCATGAAACGAACCCACACACTCTCGGCTCTTCTTTTGGGCGCCGCCGTGCTCCCGGCCCACGCGCAGGCCATGTACGACTACCGCATCGACGACGGGGTCAAAGAGCAGGGGATCGGCATCCAGTCCACCGGGCTCAACGCCATCGCGTGGCTCAACAGGTTCGTCGTTGAGCCTACGGGCGCTCCCCTCACCGACATCGGTCTCGCCTTTGGCGGGGGCCTGACCAGCAGCAACAACATCCCCAACGGCACGCTCGTCTCTGTTTATATCTGGGCAGATCCCAACCAAGACGGCCAACCCGATGACGCCGTGGTGCTCGGCACAGGCTCGGGCCTCATCGACCACTCGGGGCTCAACCAGTTCAACAACTACACACTTAACTCGCCCGTCGCGCTGCTGCCGGGCGACATCTTCTTCGCCGGCGCCATCGTCGAGTACAACGGGCAGCAGCTCGTCGCCAGTATCGACACCGACGGCACCGACGATATCCCAAACTATCTGCCGATGAATCACAGCTGGATCGCGGGCAGCGCCAACGGCACGGGGGTCGATCCCAACTTCCTCAACCTCGCGCAGCTTCCCGTCGCATCGGTCTCCAGCGCCATCTTCGGCGGCAACGGCGACGGCACATGGATGATCCGCGTCAATCTCACGAACAACACCCCCTGCCATCCCGATTTCAACGGCGACGGGAGGCTTGACTTCTTCGATGTCAGCATCTTCCTGAGCGCATTCACCAATATGGACTTCACCATTGCTGACTACAACATGGACGGCGCGATCGACTTCTTCGATGTTTCCGCGTTCCTCGCCGACTTCCAGGCAGGATGCCCCTGAAAACAGGCCGCGTCATCCTGCGTCCTGATCCCCATATACCGGCACCGTGAACCGGTGCACGAAATCGACCCCCCGGACCTCGCCGCGGACTTCGAGATCCCAGAACCTGGCAGGGCGTTCGCGGAGCACGCACGGCTCGGCCGAGCCGGGGATCTCAAACTCGACCGGGAGCACCCCATCGCCCGACAGG
This sequence comes from Phycisphaerales bacterium, assembly GCA_020427395.1. GTDB lineage: Bacteria > Planctomycetota > Phycisphaerae > Phycisphaerales > UBA1924 > UBA1924. Next base: position 49,827 of record JAGQON010000006.1, on the reverse strand, counting down.
TGCGCCCCGACATCGTCCGTTTCCCATCGCTCGTGGTAGTGCTCCTTGCACACGACCTCTTCCTTGGTCTTGCCGTCGGATGTCTTGCTCTTGACATACACCTCGACCACATAACGAAGCGTCACGACCAGCCGATCGACGCGCCCAAGACCCCGCGTCACGACCCGCGCCTTGAGTGTCTCGCCCGGGCGCACCGGGACGCGATCGAACACGATCCTGGGTGACCCGTAGCGCCATCGCATCAGCAGCCTGCGCACCGCCAGCCCCAACACCAGCAGCACGATCAGATCCATGATCACCGCCATCATGAGCGTGAACCAGCCGCCGATGCCGTTGCCCGATTCGATGGTGGCGATCCAGTTGGAGATCACGCCCATGCTCAGCAGCAGCGCCAGCCCCAGCGCGTGCACCCACCACCGCCCGCTGTCGCGGCTGGGCATCCCGCGCCCGGCCAGCGCCCGCGACCAGTCGTGATCGCCACGCCAGGTTTCGCTCGGGTGAGTCAGCAGCTCTCGCGTGCGCCGCGCTCGGTCGCGTAGGTCGCTGATCCCGTACGCTGCCAGCAGCAGCCCCCCCACCCCGAACACCACGCCCACCACCCCGATCACCCACAGCGGCGCGTTCGCCTCGCCCTCAATCACGCCTTGCCAGATCAGCACACACACGACGCAAACACCCAGCAGCACGACGCCGAAGCCCAGCACGGGCCAGCCCTGCATCGTCGTGAAGCTGATCGCGGGGTAGTTGGGCAACTCGCGCACTCCCGTCGCGTCGCGTGTCCTGGTTGTCCCCTCATCGCGTCGTGTCATCACACCAGTGTACGGGAACGGCTCCGGCGCGTTTCAGGGCTCTACCGTCAATCACGCCAGCTCGTCGTCCGCCACATGGTAACTGGGGTCTTCGAGCACATTGACCTCGACCATGTCCCCCGCCTTGTGCAGCAGCTGCCGGCACTCGCGGCTCAGATGACGAAGGTGCAGGGTCTTGCCCGCCGCCCGGTACCGCTCGGCCAGGCTGTCGATCGCCTCGATCGCCGAGTGATCGACCACCCGTGAGTTGCGGAACTCGATCACCACATCATCCGGGTCGTTGGCGGGGTCGAAGAACGCGCGAAACTCCCTGATGCACCCGAAGAACAGCGGCCCATTCAACTCGTAGGTCCGGCTCCCGTCGGGGTCGTCGCGCTTGATGACATGAATGTGCTTGGCGTGCTCCCACGCGAAGATCAGCACCGAGACGATCACGCCCACCAGCACCGCCGTCGCCAGGTTGAAGGCGACCGTCACGCCCGACACCAGCACCAGCACGAACGCGTCCTTGAGCGGGATCTTGCGGATAATGCGGAAGCTCGACCACTCGAAGGTCCCGATCACGACCATGAACATCACGCCCACCAGCGCCGCCATGGGGATCTTCTCGATCAGCCCCGACGCGAACAGGATGAACGCCAGCAGGAACAGCGCCGCGCTGATGCCCGAGAGCCGCCCCCGCCCGCCGCTCTTGATGTTGATCACGCTCTGGCCGATCATGGCGCACCCGCCCATGCCCCCGAAGAAGCCCGTCACCGTATTGGCGATCCCCTGCCCAACGCACTCGCGGTTCCCGCGCCCGCGCGTGTCGGTCAGCTCGTCGATGAGCGTCAGCGTCAGCAGCGACTCGATCAGCCCCACGCCCGCCAGAATTAAGGAATAGGGCAGCACGACCCGCAGCGTCTCCATGCTCATGGGCACGCTTGGGAAATGAAAGTGCGGCAAGCCACCTTTGATCGAGGCCAGATCGCCCACGCTCCGGGTGTCGAGCCCCAACCCGATCACAACCACTGACACCACCGCGATCGCCGCCAGCGAGCTGGGCACCGCCTTGGTGAGCTTGGGCAGAAAGAAGATGATCCCCATCGTCAGCGCGATCAGCCCCAGAAACAACGCCAGTGGCGTCCCGCTCATCCAGGTCTGCTGCTCGACGCCGTCGACCACCCGCGACACATGAAACTGCTCGAGCTGCGAGAGAAAGATCACGATCGCCAGGCCGTTGACGAACCCGAGCATCACGGGATGGGGCACGATTCGTATGTACTTGCCCAGCCGCAGCAGCCCCACGCTGATCTGGATCACCCCCGTGAGCACCACCGCCGCGAATAAATACTCCTTGCCATGCGTCGCGACCAGCGACACCATCACCACCGCCATCGCACCTGTCGCCCCCGAGATCATCCCCGGGCGCCCGCCGAAGACCGACGCCAGCAGCCCCACCATGAACGCGGCGTACAGCCCGACCAGCGGCTCAACCCCCGCCACGAACGCGAACGCGACCGCCTCGGGCACCAGCGCCAGCGCCACGGTGAACCCAGACAGGATCTCGCTGCGAATGTTGTGGCCATACCCGGCGCTCGCTTCTTCGCGGGCGGTCGCGGCCAGTGTGCTCATCATGTTGCTTGCCTTGCGCTGGGCCCCAATCGCTCAGCCGGTGCACACGCACCCGCCCGAGACCGCCGGGGGTGTTCAGTCGTGAACTGATCTGTCGTGAACAGGGATGATTCGCCTTCTCGGGGCGAGATTCAACCACGATCGCTCTACCAAGGGACAATCCCCCTCAGCTCATCGCCGTGGGTTGCGAGGCGTGCCCTTCATCGACCCACCAGGGCGATCGACCACCTTGGGACCCGAGATGGAAGCGGGCTTCACGGGCGTCACCTCGCTGCCCGAGTCCCGATCATCGCCCACAACCTCATCACCTTCATACGAATCCTCGCTCTGATCGTGATGACTCGGCGGGCGGTGCTCATGGATCGCCTGCTCGCGGTCCATGGTGTCCATCTCGGCCATATCCACGCGGGCGAACAGCAGCCGACCCGCCGCCGTCTGCATCGAGCTGGTGATCACCAGATCACGAAGCTGCCCGATGTAGGGGTACCCGTCCTCGGCCACGACCATGGTCCCGTCCTCAAGGTATCCCACGGCCTGCCCGTGCTGCTCGCCGGGCTTGATCAGCTCCACCTGGATCATCTTGCCCGGGATCACCACCGGCTTGAGCGCGTTGGCCAGGTCGTTGATGTTGAGCACATCGATCTTCTGGATCGTCGCGATCCGCATCAGCGCCACATCGAGCGTCACCAGCATGCCCGGCATCCGGGTGCACAGCTCCACCAGCGCCAGATCAACCGCCTTCTTCTGTACGGGAGTCGAATCGATCATCACATCCACGCCGGCCATCCGCTGCAGTTTGCTGGCGATATCGAGCCCACGCCGCCCCTTGTTGCGTTTCATGCGATCGCGCGAGTCGGCCAGCAGTTGCAGCTCCTCGAGCACGAACTCGGGGATCACCACTGTCTGCTGCACCAGACCCGAAGCCGCGATGTCCGCGATCCGAGCGTCGATCAGGGCCGAGGTGTCCAGAACCAGAGGCATCGGGCCTCGCATCTGCTTGGCGAACTCGACATACGGGATGACCAGCCTGAACTCGTCCTGCGTCTGGAGCACCATGGTGATGCCCAGGTAGGAGAGCGAGACACCCAGCAGCATCTTGATCGCCGTGGCAAACGCGCCAAGCGATTCCTGCAGGTCCCAGGTCTGGACCACGAGATCGATGACCGTCGAGAAAACCCATGCGGTCATCAGGCCGGCCATCAGACCAAACACGACACCCGAGACCAGCGAGATCTTCTTGCGTGGTGTCAGCAGGTCCACCGCGAGGAAGATGCCCGAGAGGACCAGCGCCGTCATCACCGGGATGTACCAACGCTGAGCGAACTCGATCTCGACGCTGTCCGCGTTGCGGTTGATGCTCAGCACATAGAGCAGCACCACGATCAGCATCAAGGCGACAAAGCCGATCCGGATAAAGCGGAGCAGCATTTTTTTATTCAGATCTTCACGATCCTGGCTCATCATCAACACCCTCGATCATCTTGAACCGCAGATACTCGTTGTAGACATCCATAGCAGGCAAGCATTTTGTGTATCTCGTCCCGCCTGAGTGTAGCAGATATGATTCACAGATCATTCCAAAAGGGAACAGATTCAATCCGAATCCGCCCCCTCAGCCGGGGAACCCGCCCATGACGCCCGATATGCAACACGACGACCAAACCAAGTTCATCAACCGGGATACCTCATGGCTTGAGTTCAACCGGCGTGTGCTCGCACAGGCTTTCGACCCCACCATCCCACTGCTTGAGCGGGTCAAGTTCATCGCCATATTCGCATCAAACCTCGATGAGTTCTTCATGAAACGCATCGGGCTGCTCAAATCGAGACACCGACAGCACATCGCCCACTCCCCCAGCAGACCCGGCGAGATGCCACCGCTCCAGACCCTCCACGCCTGCTACGAGATGATCAGGGGCATGGAAACAGAGCTCGCGGCCAACCTTCAGGACGAGCTGCTCCCCAAGCTCAAAGAGCAGGGCATCGAAATCCTCAACTACGACGAGCTGGGTAAGAAGAGCCGTAAGGCCGTCGACGAGTGGTTCAACTTGGCAGTTTTCCCCATCCTCACCCCGCTCGCGGTCGACCCCGGGCACCGCTTCCCCTTCATCTCCAACCTTTCGACAAACCTCGGGCTGCTGGTCGAACCAAAGGACTCCGGCGCCCTGATCGACGAGCCGCGATTCGCGCGACTCAAGGTCCCCGATGTGCTCCCCGCGTTCGTGCGAGTTGACCAGCTCCGCTCGGGTGAAGAAGAACCCAACGAGCCGACGCCCGACGAGCCCGCTCGCTTCGTCCCGCTCGTCCAGGTCATCATCAACAACCTCGACGACCTGTTCCCGGGCATGCGCGTGCTTGAGGTACTCCCCTTCCGCCTGACCCGAAGCGCGGCCGTCGAGCTCGATGACGAAGATGTCGAGGATCTGCTCGAGCATGTCGAAGAAGAACTCCGCATGCGCCGCTTCGCCAACTCGGTACGCATCCAGACCCCGCCCGACCCGTCTCCACGAATCCTGGACTTCCTGCTCAACGAGCTCCGTCTCTCCAAGGACGACCACTTCGCCCTCCCCGCGCCCCTCGCGTGCGTCGATCTCTTCCAGATCGCCGGCATCGACCGCCCGGACCTGCAGACCATGCCCTGGAAGCCCGTCCGACCCGCGGCGCTGATGGACCCCGAGGCCGACATGTTCGCCCGCATCCGCGAGCGCGACATCCTCGTGCACCACCCCTACGAATCATTCTCCGACTCGGTGGAACGCTTCATCTCCGCCGCCGCCGATGACCCCGATGTGCTGGCCATCAAACTCACGCTCTACCGCACCAGCCAGGACTCACCATTCGTCGATTCGCTCGTCCGCGCCGCGGAAGAGGGCAAGCAGGTCGCATGCTTGGTTGAGCTGCGCGCACGCTTCGACGAAGAGAAGAATGTGACCTTCGCCCGCCAGCTCGAGGCCGCGGGCGTGCATGTCGCGTACGGCGTGCTCGGGCTCAAGACCCACTCCAAGTGCTCGCTCGTCGTCCGGCGCGAAAAGATCCAGGGCAACTGGGGCCTGCGCACCTACGCCCACCTGGGCACCGGCAACTACCACCCCAAGACCGCCCAGCTCTACACCGACCTGGGGCTGCTTACCGCCCACGAGAAGATCACCTCCGATGTCGTCCGTCTCTTCAACATGATTACCGGGCTGAGCACGGGGCAGCACTACGACAAGCTCGTCGTCGCTCCGGACCACATGCGCAACCGCTTCATACAACTCATCGACAACGAGATCGAGAACGCCAGGAAGGGCAAGCCCGCCTACATCTACGCCAAGATGAACTCGATGGAAGATCGGATGATCACCGAGAAGCTTTACGAGGCATCGCAGGCAGGGGTGAAGATTGACCTCGTTGTCCGCGGCTTCTGCTGCCTGCGGCCTGGCGTCCCCGGGCTCAGCGAGAACATCACCGTGCGATCCATCATCGGGCGATTCCTTGAGCACTCACGCCTCTACATCTTCGCCGACGGCAACGACTCGCCCCAGGAGTACCTCTACTTCATCAGCAGCGCCGACTGGATGTACCGGAACCTCTCCAACCGCGTGGAGGCCGCCTGCCCCATCCTTGACCCCGACGCCAAGCGCCGCCTCTGGGAGCTGGCGGACATTACCCTGCGGGACCGACGCCGATCCTGGCTCATGCAGACCGAGGGCAGCTACGAGCGGATCCGTGCCAGCGAGCACGACGATCCGGACTCCCCCGAGCAGCTGGGGACCTTCATGGCCCTCATGCGAGCCACCATGAGCACCCGCTCGATGCCCTGACTCCGATCCCGCACCGGGGCCAACGGCCCGCTTCGCGCGTACCATACGCCATATGCGCTCTCACTCCGTCATCACCGGGCTCGGCCCTGTCTGCGCCATCGCCAACACCCCGAACGCGTTCTGGGAGGCACTCCGCAGCGACGCCTTCGGCATCAGCCCCATCGACTCGTTCGATGTCAGCGGCTTCCGAACCCAGATCGCCGGGCAGGTCCGGGATGTCAACATCCGCGACTTCGTGCCCAAGTCCTACCGCAAGGCCACCAAGGTCATGGCACGCGACACCGAGCTGGCGGTCATCGCCGCCAAGGTCGCCGCCGAGGACGCCGGGCTCAAGACACGCGGCAGCGAAGACGACGACGAGGGCTTCACGATCAATCCCGCCCGCACCGGCTGCCAGATCGGTGCCGGGCTCATCGCCGCCGAAACCGAAGAGCTCTCCCGTGCCGTCGCCACCGCTCAGGACTCGGACGGCAACTTCTCGCTGCGCAGCTGGGGCACCGTGGGCGAGGGCGAAGCGGGCATGAACAACCTGCCACCCCTGTGGCTCCTCAAATACCTGCCCAACATGCTGGCGTGCCATGTCACCATTATCCATGGGCTCGAGGGCCCCTCGAACACCGTGATGGGCGCCGAAGCAAGCGCCCTCCTCTCGATCGGTGAGAGCGCCCGCGTCATCGAACGCGGCAGCGCCGACATGTGCTTCACCGGCGGCGCGGAATCCCGGATCAACCAGCTCGGACTCATCCGTTGGGACTACGCCGGGCGTCTCGCCCACGCCCATCGCGACGCCAACCCACAAGACATCTGCAAGCCCTTCCATCCCGAATCGCAGGGTGGACTATTGGGAGAGGGCGGCGGCATGCTGGTCATTGAGAGAGCAGAGCACGCCGCCAATCGTGGGGCCCGCGCCTACGCCAAAATCACCGGCTTTGCGGCCGCCCAGACACCCCGCCCCTACATCCCCGCGACCGAATCGATGCGTGAGCACGATGAGATCGACCGCGGGCTTGCAGCGAGCATCACCAACGCGCTCCGCGACGCCGGGCGGGCTCCCGAGGACCTCGACGCGGTATTCTGCCTCGGGCTGGGGCAACTCGTTCTGGACCAGATGGAGCTGGGCGCACTCCGCCACTCGCTCGGTGATTCCGCCGATTCGATTCCCATCGTCTCGATCGCACACCGCACGGGCAACACCATGGCCGCCCACGCCGGGCTGCTCACCGCGTGTGCCTCTTTATGCATTCAGAATGGGGAAGTGCCACCCAATATCGTGGTACGATCTGGTGATCAGCCCCATCGACAACCCAATATTGTGTTGGTCTGCACCCCCTCGTTGGGCGGGCAGGCAGCCGCGATGATCCTCGAAAAACCCTGATTTCAGACCAGAATCAACATTTCTTGGTCATATCGCGTGCACCCGAATGGGTGATCACCGTACAGTTTATGGTTCTCCCCGGAATTTTATGATTGAGAAGGACGACTCGTTCATGCATGATCACAATAACTCAAACAGGGGAAGGCGATCGACCCCCCTCTCCGAACTTGATCCAGCACTGACAGAAATCAGCCGCAGAGTCATCGGCTGTGCCATCGAAACCCACAAGGAACTGGGCCCTGGCTACCCGCTGAGCATCTACCGCAGGGCTCTTGCCCACGAGCTCAAGCACGAAGAAATCAGCTTCACCGAGGATAAATCCTTCAGCGTCGAGTTCGACGGCGAAGAGATCGGCACCGTAACCGCAGACTACTACATCGGCGATCGATTCCTGCTCAAGGTCCTTGCTGACTCTCAGGAAGTCGACGGTGCCGCCCGCTCAGAGCTCCGCGCGACCCTCCGGGCCGCCGATCTTGAACTCGGGCTCATCATCAACTTTGGTCAGCGTCGCCTCAAGGACGGGCTTGTGCGGGTGCTCAATCCCGACGCCCTGCGCCGCGACGATGACGAAGACTACGATGATGACGAGGAATTCGAGTCCGCCGCCGAGGAGTAACGCCAGATGAGCCAGACCCAAACCGCCCACCGCGTCGTCATCACCGGCATGGGCTGGGTCACCCCGCTCGGCTGCGACATCGACGACGCTTGGGGACGCCTGATGCAGGTCCAGAGCGCCGTCGGGCCCGTCACCCGTTTCGACGCGAGCACCTGCTCCACGAACTTCGCCGCGGAGGTCAAGGACTTTGACCTCCGCGAGCACCTCGGCGAACGCGCGGCCGCGCACCGCGATGCGGGCATCTCCACACAGTTCGCCCTCGCCGCCACCAAGGCCGCGTGGACCATGGCAGGCATGGACCAGACCCCGCCGGACCTCTCCCGCGTGGGCATCTACCTCGGCGCTGGCGAGGGCGTGCTGGATTACGAGCCCTACATGGCCGCCAACATCGCCGGCTATGACACCGAGTCCCGATCGCTCGATAGTGTTGCTTGGGCCAAGACCGCACTGGCGGGCATGCGCCCCGATCGTGAGGTCGAGCAGGAACCGCAGCTCACCTCCACGCACATCAGCTACGAGCTGGGGACCATGGGCCCCACCCTCAACTGCATGACCGCCTGCGCCGCATCAACGCAGGCCATCGGTGAGGCCTTCGAGATCATCCGGCGCGGCGACGCCGACGCCATGATCGCGGGCGGCTGCCACTCCATGATCCACCCCCTGGGCATGACCGGCTTCATGCGCCTCACCGCCATGAGCACCCGGCGCGACGACCCCCAGACCGCCTCAAGACCCTTCGACAAAACCCGCGATGGCTTCGTCATGGGCGAGGGCGCCGGCATCGTCATCCTCGAATCGCTCGACTCCGCGAAGAAACGCGGTGCCAACATCCTCTGTGAAGTCGTCGGCTTCGGCTCCACCGCCGATGCCTACCGCATCACCGATATCCACCCGGACGGCAAGGGCGGCGCGGGCGCGATGTCAGCCGCGCTGCGGCAGGCTGGCATCGACCCCAGCGCCACCGATGAATCCGGCCGCCCGCTCGTCCACTACATCTCCGCCCACGGCACCGGCACGCAGGAGAATGACAAAACCGAATCCGCGGGCGTGCGCTCCGTGTTCGGCGAGCTGGCCCCGAAGGTGCCGTTCTCCTCGATCAAATCGATGATGGGTCACCTGATCCAGGCCGCCGGGGCCGTGGAGCTGATGACCTGCATTCAGGCGATCCGCACCGGGATCATCCCCCCCACCGGCAATCTCAATGAGGTCGACCCGGTGTGCGGGCTCGATCATGTGCCGGGTGAACCACGCGACGAGAACCATCGCGGCGGAGTCGATGTCTGCCTGTCCAACTCGTTCGGATTCGGCGGGCAGAACGACACGATCTGCATCCGCAAGTTCCATGATTGATCGCAACCATTCCTTGTCCTCCTGACTCTGGGTGCCCGTACTCGCAGCTGATGCGGCGCAGTGCGGCGAATACTGTTCACTCGATCCGTACTGCGCGGCTGCGCTACGAGTACGGGCACCACCGGTTCCAACCTCACCCGGCCGCCGGTCGCGCCGTGCTTGCTTTCTGCTCGTGCACATCCTCGACACCCCGACCCGAGATATCGCCCACCATCGTGGCCCATCGCGGGTCCCAGACCAGCGCTTCGGGCGTGCAGCACGCAACGCTGCGCCCGTCGCCCACCGTGTGCAGCGCACTCTCGCCGCTCGCCTTGCCGTGCACGAAGCGATCGAGGAACAGCTCGCGCATCCAGTACATCTCCTTGTTCGCCGGTGTCAGCACCGGGTGACGCTGTGCCGCGCGGCTCATCATCTCATCGCTGACGAGCACCTCGGCCCGGTCACGCAGCGCATCGACCCAGCCGTAGCCGACGCCGTCGCTGAACTGCTCCTTCTGGCGGTACAGAATCGCATCGGGCAGCCAGTCGCCCTCGCGGAAGGCCTCGCGCAGGATCGCCTTCTCGACGCCCGCCCAGACACCACCCCACTTGTCGCGCCCGGGGATCATGCGGTGCTCGGGTGCGATGCTCATGCAGAAGTCAATGAAATCACGATCGAGCATCGGGAAACGAAGCTCCACGCCCGAGGCCATCGGGGCCTTGTTGGCACGCATGACATCGTACTGGTGCAAGCGCATCACCTTGCGGACGGTCTCCTCGTGGAAGGCTTCGGGGCTCGGGGCCTTGTGGAAGTAGAGATACCCGCCGAAGATCTCGTCGGCACCCTCGCCGCTGAGCACCATCTTGAAACCCGCGTCGCGCACACGCTGTCCCAGCAAATAGGTTGGCACACCGGTGCGGATCTGCTGATCGCTCTCCAGGTGCTCAAGCACCTTGGGCAGCGCGGCCATCGCCTCCTCGACGGTAAAGCGGAACTCGTGATGGATTGAACCGATGTGACGCGCCACCTCGCGGGCCTTCACCAGGTCCGGCGAGTCGTCGAGCCCGATCGAGAAGGTGTGGATCGGCTGCCCGGTGCGCTGGCGATGCAGGCGCGACGCGATCGACGCGACCAGCGACGAATCCAGCCCGCCCGAGAGCAGCACACCCCAGGGCGCATCGGAGCGGATCCGCTTGGCGACCGCGACCACAAGCCGGGCCTGGACCAGTCTCGGGTTGTCTCCCTCACCCGAGACCGATCCCTCTGCCCAGCTCGGCTTGTACCAGCGTACAAGCCGCAGACCCCGATCGTCATAGACCCATGCGGTGCCCGGCTCGACCAGCTCGACGCGGGCGCAGTCCTCGACCAGCGCCTTCATCTCCGATGCGAACCAGACCGTGCCGTTCTCGTGCCAGCCGACATACATCGGGCAGATGCCCATGTGATCGCGCCCCGCGAGCCAGTGCCCGGATCGCGAATCGACATGCACGATGGCGTACTGACCGTCGAGCTTGCCAAAGCCCTCGGCCCCGTAGCGCTGCAGCACCGGACCGATGGCCTTGCTGTCCGCGGCGCACGCTGGGGTGACGCCCAGCTCCTGAATCAGCTCATCCGCGTTGTAGATCTCTGAGTTGCTGACCCACACCCCGCGCCCGTCGTCGATGGGCTGCAGCCCGTCTTCTGGTGCCATGATCGCCAGACGCCGATGCCCCAGCCAGGCACCCTTGCCCCGCCAGATGCCACGCTGATCAGGGCCCCGGTGCGCAAGCACATCGATCAGCTCGCTGCCACGCACACTCAGGGCCGCCGAAGCACCCTTCGACTCCGCTGTCTCCAAGATTGCCAGGAATCCGCACATCGCTCTGCTCCCACGCTTCTTCTTTCCGTGGGTCCCGAGTCGGGCGAGGCAGGTTCGCATGAACCAAGAAAAAAGGCCTCGTCCGAGACGAGGCCCTTTGGTTCAGTCGTTTTGCGAGTTCACGCCAAACGCATACCAATCGCCTCGTCGTTCCCATTGGGATTGACTTTGGTAAGACAATTGGTAATCGGATTGGACGAGAACTGGCTCATGGCACGCATCATAACTATCTTCGCCCCAAGCTCAACCCCTGTTTCAGACAATTCGAGCACTTTCATCGATCTCGAACAGTTATCGGCTCTGCCCAAACTCACCCGGATTCGCCCATCCGCCCGATGATTCCTCTATGTCCAAGCTCTCCATGATCCAGGGCAGCATCACCGGGATCGCCATCGTCGGTGCCACCGTCGTGGTCGGTTTCATCGCCATGCGCTTCGCCAAGGCCGATGCAGCCAACAGCGTCTACCAGACCCGCCTGCGTGATCTCTCAACCGAGTACGAGTCGCTGCGTGCCCAGTACAACACCGCGGTGCGCCAGACCGCTGTGACCGAGCTCGTCGTCAAAGACCGATCCGTCACCGTGCAGGTGCGCACCATCGAGGGCGCTGTGGAAACAATCGAGACCCAAGCCAACCCGGATAAAGAGGTCTATGTCGACTTCGCGCTGCTCGATGGTCGTCTCTGGATCCGGCGCGTGTTCGATTCGGACACGCCGCCCTCGCAGGCGACCGTCATCAATCCCAAGCTCGCAAACATCGACTGGGAGCAGAAGAACGCGCTCGTCGGGCAGGCCGTGTACCGGCACCTTGCCGAGGGGCGATGGATCGTCAACGCCTCGGGTGACGGTGCGCTGGCGTTGACGCAGGTTCCCGATGATCAGATCGTGAACCTCTCGCCGCCGCCGGAGATCGGCAGCTACGAGGAGATCCAGTCGCAGGTCAAGAGCGAGGTCGACAAGGTCTCGTGGCGCGATGTGTTCGCGGCCGTGCTCGGCGACTGATCACACTACAACTCACTCGTTCTTGGGCAGCTCAACCCGCGTCACGCCCAGGATCTTGCGTGTCCGCCGGTCCTGCACGAACACGATCACCGAGCTCTTCTCCCGATCGACATCGCCGGGGATCTCCAACGCGAACGACGCGTCGTCGCCCGCGAGTTGCTTGGTATCAAACACGCGGACGACATTGTCGTGGGCGAGCTTGCGTCCCTTGTTCTCGCCGCGGTCTGGCTCTTGCGATAAGCCGCGTTCCACCACCGCCGCGACGACATCCCAATCCCGCTGGACCAGCTCAACTTTCATTTTCACCGATGCGCGGACCTCCAGGTCGTCCGCACCCTCGCTGCTGACCTGCGCCACGACCTCGACCGGGGCCTGTCGCTGCAGCGCCTTCTCGATCTCCTGCTCCGCGCGCTTGCGGTCCGAGCCGTTGAAGCCCACGGCCCCGTTCACGACCATCTGCGGCGTGTAGGCCGAGCGGGCACGCCACGCCTGCGTGTACGCGCTCTGCCGCTCCGTCGCGCCCTCGGTTGAGTACGGGTCCTTCCAGCCCAGGCGGTCCCAGTAGTCGACATGGAAGCTCAGCACATACAGGTTCTTGTCGTCCTTCTGTGCCTGCTCGACCAGATCGCTTGCGTGCTTGTCCGCAGGCGGGCAGCTTGAGCAGCCCTCACTGGTGAACAGCTCGATCAGCGCGAACGGCTCGGCCGCCATCAACGAGGGGGACATGAGCAACGGGAGGAGCGTGGATATGAGTGCACTTGTATATCGCATATCAGAATCAACCTCTCCCGAGCATTGCCTATTCCTTCAACCCTCACCTGAGCCACCCTTCCAGATGCACCAGTAGTGCACCGCGGCGGCGTGCCAGACAAGATGACGGCTCATGATGCCCACCATCTCCTCGAAGCCCATCTCTTCGCCATAGGTTACACGCTCAATCTGATCCACATGGGTCATGCACCATATGGTGAATCGCATCGCGTCTTCCTTGAGCGTCATGGCGCAGGCACGCAGCCCCTTGGGCATACTGGGCCATGTGGCGACCTCTGTCTCACCGATCACCGCTCTCGCGTGCACCCTGAAGACTTCGCACATATGCCTGAAATGCCATGCACCGCTGCCCTCCTCCTCAGGATCACCCATGGTCTCGCACGGATGCTGATCGAGCAGCATCTGGACGGATTCGTAAGGGGCATCGATCGCCAACATGACCTGCGTCACGCCTCCCAGTACCATGAGTTGGTGCTCGTCCATTTCAACCTCTTACAGGATCGATGCGGACAGGATTCGTTACATCGACTCAAGAAGCGGATCAGGGCGCGACAGCACCGTAGCCCTCGCTGAAGACCTCGACCGGGTCACCGACACCGAGCGGCAAGCCGGTGGCGTTCCATATCAGGATCAACGCCATCCACACCAGCGTGAACGCGATGGTGTAAGGCAGCATCATGGCGATCAGCGTGCCGATGCCCGCCTTGGGCGCGTACTTCTGCACATACATCAGGATGATGACCATGTACGGATTGAGCGGCGTGATGATGTTGGTCGTCGAGTCGCCGATGCGGTACGCCGTCTGCGTCATCTCCGGGCGGATGCCGATCAGCATGAACATCGGCACGAAGATCGGCGCAAACAGCGCGTACTTGGCGCTCATCGAGCCAACGAACAGGTTGAACACCATCGTCACGAGAATGAACGCGATGAGCAGCGCCCCCGCGCCGAACTGCTGGTTGAACAGCCACTCGCCGCCCGAGAACGCGAGCATGCGCCCGAGCCCGGATTCATCGAACGCCGCGACGAACTGCCCCGCGAAGAACGCCAGCACGATGATCGGCGCCATGCCGGCCATGGATTCGACCATCGTCCGTGCTGCATCCTTTGTCGATTTGATGTTGCCGACAACTGCGCCGTACACGCACGCGGGCACGATGGTCAGGATGAACATCAGCGGCACGATCACCGCGACCCATCGCGGGAACGGGCCGTCGGTGCCGTAGAGGGGCGAGCCCTTCCAGAACACCAGCATCGCGGTGAACGCCAGTCCGATCGCGAAGACCACACCCGCCCAGAGCAACCCCTTCACCTCTTCGGGCTTGAGCGTGCCGTGCCCGTCGAGCGTTGAAGCGTGCGCTAGATCGGGCCCGCCGTCCTCGGGCGACTTCGCGGCCAGGCGCTTCTCCACGAACACCGCGGTGATGGCCCAGCCGACAAAGGTCAGCACGATCGTCGAAATCGCCATGAAGTACCACGCCGCGGTCGCCGCGACCGCACGGTCGGCGTCGATCGTCTGGGCCGCGTTCTGCGACAGGTTGCTCATCAGCGGCTCAAGACTCGTGATCAGCAGGTTCGCGTTGAACCCCGCCGCGACACCCGCGAAGACCGCCGCGATCCCCGCCAAGGGCGAACGACCCACCGCCAGGTACGCCAGCGCCGCAAGTGGCGGGAGCACGACATATCCCGCGTCCGAGCCCAGCGAGCTCATGATCCCCAGGAAGATCATCGCCGGCGTGAGCAGCATGCCCGGCACGCGCGACAGCGACGCACGCAATAGCGCCGAGATCAGCCCCACCCGCTCCATCGGCCCAATGCCCAGCATTCCCAGCAGCACCACACCCAGCGGCGCAAAGCCCAGAAAGTTCGCCTCCATGCTCGCCAGCAGCCAGTAGATGCCCTCGCTGGTCAGCAGCGAGCGGGCGAACATCACGCGTCCATTCGAGACCAGCACCGGCGGCGTCTCCGGGTCTCCGTCCGTATCGACCGGCACCTTCTCGAACACCGCCCACCCGTGCTCGCCCACATTCAGCGGCGCACCGTCCGGGCCAACCACGGTCTCGCCCGTTTCATCGATCACGAGGCGGGCCATCAGGTTCGCCGGGTCGGCGTTGTCGACCACGATGCTCGCGGGCTCGAAGACCTCGCCGCCCTCGGTCTCGGTAACTCGCCCGATGACCCCCACGCGCTCATCCACACCACCGTTGGCGACATCGACCCGCCATCGGACCTCGAAGCCCTCGGGCAGCGACGGGGCCGCGAGATTGCTGGCCAGCAGCACCAGCCCCAGCCCGATCAGGAACAGGAACGCCGGGTCGGGCAGCTTGTTGCCAAGCCACTCGATGCCATTGAGGAACGAGCCAAGGATGCCCGCCTTGGGACGATCGGATCCAGTTGATGCTGTTTCTTTCGACATACCGCCAGTGTCCCCGATCTGCCCATGACCCGCAACCCGCCGTCCTCGCGACCAACTCTTCCCTGATCCCCAATCCCCAATCCCTGATCCCTCCTCCTACACTTCCGCTCAACCCCAAGGGAACCGGAAAATGACCGCAAACGCCGAGCAAACCGAATCTTCCGTCAAGTCAATGGACGACATCATGTCGCTCTGCAAACGCCGCGGGTTCATCTACCCCGCCTCCGAGATCTACGGCGGCGTCAACGGCTTCTGGGACTACGGCCCACTCGGCGCCCAGCTCAAGAAGAACCTCCGCGACGCGTGGTGGACCGATGTCGTTATGAAGGGCTGCGATGGCAAGCTCGGCCCCGACGGCAAGCCCGTCGAGATCGTGCCGCTGGATTCATGCATCATCCAAAACCCCAGGGTCTGGGAAGCATCGGGTCATGTGGGCGGCTTCAACGACCCGATGGTCGATTGCCGCGAGACCAAATCCCGCTATCGCGCTGACCATCTGATGTGCATGGGGCAGAAGGGTGACAAATCCGGGCAGATCTACGCGTTCATCGAGAACGACGACAAGTCCTTCGAGACCGCCCTCAAGAAACTCTCCAAGTACAAGAAGTCCGATCTGACGAAGGACGATGTGGACATCTGCCCGCTGACCGATCTTTCCGCGGAGGAACTCAAGATCACCGTCGGCCCGGATGCGAAGGAAGTCGGCACCCTGACCGAGCCACGCGCGTTCAACCTGATGTTCAAGACCGTCCTCGGCGCCACCGGCAACATCGAGGACAACGCCGCGTACCTCCGCCCGGAGACCGCGCAGGGGATCTTCATCAACTTCAAGAATGTCGTCGACACCACCCGCGTCGCCGTCCCCTTCGGTATCGCGCAGACGGGCAAGGCCTTCCGCAACGAGGTCACGCCGCGCAACTTCACCTTCCGCAGCCGTGAGTTTGAGCAGATGGAGATCGAGTTCTTCTGCCACCCCGACGAGGCCGGCGCGTGGTACGCCTTCTGGCGCGACTGGCGCATGAGCTGGTGGCAGTCGCTGGGGCTCAAGGGCGACAACCTGATCCTGCGTGAGCACGACAAGGACGAGCTGGCCCACTACGCCAAGGAAGGAGCGGGCACCTCCGACATCGAGTACCGCTTCCCCTTCACCGCGCCGGGCTTCGGCGAGCTTGAGGGCATCGCCGACCGGACCAACTTCGACCTCAAGCAGCACCAGGACCACTCCAAGAAGAAGATGGAGTATCACGACACCACCCGTGGCGAGCTGCTGCCCAACGGGCAGCCCAAGGGCGAGTGGTACCTCCCCCATGTCATCGAGCCCTCCGCCGGTCTCGACCGCGGCGTGCTCGCGCTGCTCTGCGAGGCTTACACCCCCGACCCCGATCGCGCTTCGGGCGTGTACATGAAGTTCCACCCGCGCCTCGCCCCGATCAAGGCGGCCGTCTTCCCACTGGTCAAGAAGGACGGCATGCCCGAGGTCGCCGAACCGCTCTACCACGAACTGCGAAAGCGTTTCGGGCACCTCGGCACGATCGAGTACGACGAGAAGCAGTCGATCGGCAAGCGCTACGCCCGCATGGACGAGGCCGGCTGCCCCTTCTGCTTCACGATCGACGGCGACTCCTTGACCGACAACACTGTCACCGTCCGCCACCGCGACACACTCGATCAGGAACGCATCGCCATCGACAAGGTCGGCGACTTCCTGGCCGAGAAGCTGGGGCTCTAACCTCGCCTCCCCCGCGCATGCGGGGAAGGTGGTCCGCCGAAGGCGGAACGGAGAGGGTCATCCAAGCATCAGGTGACCACGCGCTGGGTGCCATGCAGACGCCGCCTTCGGCTTCTGCATGTCCTTGAAGAACCAATCACATGCAGGAGACTCCGCCGCCTGCATGCCACCCCCCGGCCACCGGAAACAGTTGCACCCCGCCCGTGCGGGGTGTCTTTCTGCGCGGAATTCTGGATCTGAGTCACGAGAATGCGCCCATCGTTCCACATTTGGCGAAACTCAGACCTGTGAATCCCATAAAACTACACGCACCTCCCGGCATCGGGAGGCCTTGGACCCGCCTGAAGGGGAGCTGGAATGGGAATTGGGAAGATTCTGGTCGCCACGACCATCGGTATCGGCGTGC
Source organism: Phycisphaerales bacterium (assembly GCA_020427395.1). Lineage (GTDB taxonomy): Bacteria > Planctomycetota > Phycisphaerae > Phycisphaerales > UBA1924 > UBA1924. The sequence continues at coordinate 32,101 of JAGQON010000006.1, read as the reverse complement.
TCGCCGGCATCGGCTTTATCGTCGTCAAATCGCCTGTCGGGCAACAGTTTGTCAATCGCAACAGCGAAGCCGACGCCGGCATGCCCGTGCTCATGGAGCCCGTCAGCTTTGGCGATCTCGAACGCACCGTCTCCGCGCCCGGCTCCATCGAGCCACGCAAGCTGGTCAAAATCTCCTCCCAGGTCTCCGCCAAGATCCTCGCGCTCCCATTCGAGGAGGGCGAGCAGGTGAAGAAGGGCGATGTGGTCATCCGCCTCGATCCGCAGGACCTCGTGGCCGCGCTCGATAGTGCCAAGGCAGGGCTCGCCGGGCAGGAGGCATCGCTGGGTGGTGCCGAGGCCGCGCTCATCAACGCCCGCCTGAGCTACGAGCGCCTCCAGCAGCTCAACGAGACCGGCGACGCGACCAAGGCCGAACTCGACGCCGCCGAAGCATCGTTCCTGCAGGCCCAGTCCAACAAGCAGGTCCTCATCCACCAGATCGAGCAAGGGCGAGCACAGATCGAGCGTGCCCAGACCGATCTCGACAACACCACCATCACCTCGCCCATCGACGGCGTCATCACGGCACTCAACGCTGAAGAGGGCGAAACCGTCATCGTCGGCACCACCAACAACCCCGGCTCGATCATCATGGAGATCGCCGACCTCTCCCAGATGCTCCTCAAGGCCCAGGTCGACGAGGCGAACATCGCCCCCGTCGAAGTCGGACAGGACGCCAAGATCTACATCAACGCCTACACCGATCGCGAGTACGACGGCAAGGTGCAGAAGATCGCCCTCAAGCGTCAGGTCGCCGCCGACGGCACCGGCACCTTCGAGGTCGAGATCCTCATGGACCTGCCCGAAGGTGAAACGCTCTACTCGGGGCTCAGCGCCTCGACGGACATCGTGGTCGAGCACTACTACGACGCGATGATCGTGCCCTCGCAGGCCGTGGTCGATCGCCGGATCGATGAGATCCCCGAAGAGATCAAGGACGGCAACGAGCTGGTCGACCTCAACAAGACCTTCACCCGCGTGGTCTACCGCGTCGTGGACGGCAAGACCGTCGCCACCCCAGTGAGCGTCGGCCCGTCGGACCTCACCCAGACCGTCATCACCGAGGGACTCAGCAAGGACGACCTGATCGTCACCGGACCGTTCCGCGTGCTCGTGGACCTCAAGCACGACCGGGCCGTACGCGATCAGAACGACAAGCCCGAAGCGGCGAGCACCACATCCGAGGGTGAAGACGGTACAGAGGACGCGGAAACCCCGAGCGAGGAATCCGAGGCCGCTGATTCTCAGAGCGATGACGCCATCGAGGGTGAGCCCACCAACGAGACCGACACGCAGGAGCAGCCCTGATCATGGCATCGCCCAAGGGCAACAACCCGACCATCCGCATCCGCCAGCTGAAGAAGGTCTTCAAGGTCGGCGAGGAACGGGTGCGCGCGCTCGACGGGGTGGACCTGGACATCTACCCCAACGAGTTCGTCGCCATCATGGGCGCATCGGGCTCGGGCAAGTCCACGCTCATGAACATCCTCGGCTGCCTCGACAAGCCCACCAGCGGGCAGTACATCCTCAGCGGGCACCCGACCCACAAGATGGGCATGGGCAAACTGGCGCAGGTCCGCAACCAGGAGATCGGCTTCATCTTCCAGAGCTACGAGCTGCTCTCACGCTCGACCGCGCTCCGCAATGTCATGCTGCCGATGCTCTACTCCAAGCAGCACCTCTTCAGCGCCCGCAAGCGCGCGAAAGACGCCCTGCGACTCGTCGGGCTCGACGACCGAATGGGCCACCGCCCCAACCAGCTCTCGGGCGGGCAACGCCAGCGCGTCGCCATCGCCCGCGCGCTGGTGAACGAGCCCTCGATGATCCTGGCTGACGAGCCGACGGGCAACCTCGACTCCAAGACCACGGTGGAGATCATCGATCTCTTCCAGCAGCTCCACGAGGCCGGGCAGACCATCGTCATCGTCACGCACGAAGAAGATGTCGCGGGGCACGCCCAGCGAATCGTGCGTCTGCGCGACGGGCGGATCATCTCCGATCACCCATCGCACGAGGACCCAATCCACCTCGACTGGGTGAAGCGGATGAGCGAGGGTCGAGCACAGATCACCGAGGCCGAGCTCAAGATCAATAAGAAGGCCGACGAGGAACGCCGACGCCGACTTGAGGAAGAAGAGAAGAACAAGCGCTCGTTCTTCTCTCGCAAACCCAAAGACGCACCAGTCAGTGTTGAGAGCGAGGGCGAGTCATGAAAATTGCGATCTCTTTCGTCTTCATGATCATTCGCCTGCTTTGGCAGACCGTGTTCCTTGCGCTTGGACAAGTCTGGGCAAACAAAGTACGCGCGGTGCTGACCGCGCTTGGCATCATCATCGGCGTGGTAGGTGTGACTGTTATTGCCGCGGGACTTCAAGGGATGCAGGGTTATGTCCTCAAGGAGTTTGAGGGATTCGGTGCGAACAAAATGTACATGGACGGCAATGTCCCCGAGTCGAAGCGCGCCGTCATGAGCTGGACAGATGTCAAGCTGACGACATATGAAGCTCATCTCATCGAGGACAATACAGAATCCATCAAGGCGATCACACCCCAAAGTGGTGCTCGATGGGATGTCAGCTATGGGAAAAAAGTCGCACAAGGTGTCCGTGTCACTGGGATTTGGCCGAAGTGGAATGAGATTGAAAATCGTGAGATATTGTTCGGACGCCCATTCTCGAAGATTGATGACGCGGAGAACCGCCAAGTCTGTCTGATCAACGAGCAGGGAATCGAAGAACTCAATCTCGACACTGATCCGGTTGGTGATTACCTCCTCGTTGACGGACGACGCTTCCTGATCGTTGGAGTCCTTGAGACGAAAGAGTCATCTCTGTTCGAAGGTGGCCAAACGCGTGTTGAGCTCTACATCCCCTACTCAACTCATAAAATGATGAACCCGTATACATGGACCTCGTTCATCATTCAGCTTGCTTCACCGGATGTCGTCGATGATGCGAAAGCCGAGATCAGATTTCTCCTCCGTAATCACCGCAAACTTGCTCCGGATGACGAAGACACCTTTCAAATGTTTGCTGTCCAGAGCTTCATCGATGGATTCAACAATGTTGCCAGAATCATCAAGATTGTGATGGTTGTCGTTGTCGCCATCTCACTTCTCGTCGGCGGTATCGGAATCATGAACATCATGCTCGTTTCTGTCTCAGAGCGCACCCGCGAGATCGGGCTCCGCAAAGCCATGGGAGCCAAACCGCCCGTCGTGCTCATGCAGTTCCTCGTCGAGGCGGTTGTCCTTTGCTTCGTAGGTGGATTGCTGGGGCTTCTCATTGGAAAAATCTTCACACTCGCCGTTCAGATGATCCCGAATCTTCCTATTGACAACTTATCTATCCCCGCGTGGGCCATCGTGCTCTCGCTGACCTTCTCCGCGTCCGTCGGCATCATCTTCGGCATGTTCCCCGCCATCAAGGCATCCATGCTCAACCCAATCAACGCGCTCCGTCACGAGTGATCACACACGCACCATGACACACACACGCACACTCGCTGTCTCCGCCGCTATCCCTCTGATTGGTCTGCTCCCGCTGCTCGCCGGCGGCTGCATGTCCAACCCGTTCGGCAAGGACCCGCTCGACAAGCACACCATCGCAACGCCCGAGCGCCTGCGCTCGATCAACTCGCTCGTGCTCGAGCCGCGCGACTATCAGCAGGAAACCCCGCCCAGTGCGCAGGAAACCCTAGAGGATGCCCGCGCCCGCTTCTCCGGCGTGGAACGCGTCGATCTCTCGCTCGACAACGCCCGCATCGCCGCCATCGCCAACAACCTCAACCTCAGCGCCACACTCATCGCGCCGACCATCGCCGCCGAGCAGGTCTCCGAAGAAGAGGCCCGCTTCGAGTCGGTCTTCACACTCAGCGCCAGCGTGCGAGACAACGACGACGCCGTCGCCTCGGCACTCGACAGCTCGCAGTCAACCTCGCGATCGATCACACCGGGCATCCGCGTCCCGCTGCGCACCGGCGGCGAGCTGAGCATCAACCTGCCGATCTCCCGCTTCTCAACGGACAACTCGTTCTCGCTGCTCAACCCCGCGTACACCAGCGACCTGAACTTCTCGCTGAGCCACAACCTGCTACGCGGCGCCGGACGCCGGGCCGCGACGCACTCGATCCGCCTCGCCGAGTACAACCGCCAGTCCAGCGAAGCGCAGACCAAGCTCGAGGTCATCCGCACCCTCGCCGAGGTCGACCGGGCCTACTGGCGTCTGTACGCGGCGATCCGGGCGCTGGAGGTCGTGGAGCAGCAGCACGCCGTGGCGGCCGCCCAGCTGGAACGCGCCCAACGCAAGGAGCGGGCCGGCACTGGCACCGAGGTCGATATCGTCCGCGCCCAATCGGGCGTCGCCGATCGAGTCGAGCAGATCATCCGCGCCCAGAACGATGTCTCGCTCCAGGAGCGGGCCCTCAAAGCCCTGCTCAACATCGACGGCCTGGATGTCGATTCCGCGACCCACCTCGAGCCCGCATCGCCCCCGGACCCCGTCGAGTACGACTTCAACACCCCGCTGCTTGTGCAAGCGGCCCTCGACAACCGCATGGAACTGCTGGAGATCGAGCTCAACCTCGCCCGCGACGCGGCCAACATCGCCTTTGCCGAGAACCAAGCCCTGCCGCTCGTGGCCCTCCAGTACACCTACGGCGTCAACGGGCTCGGCGGCACCCTCGATAACTCGATCGACACCCTGGGACGCAACAACTTTGAGTCGTGGTCGATCGGGCTCAACGCCGAGATCCCTCTGGGCAACGAGCAACGCAAATCCTCGCTCGCCCAGTCGATCCTCGCCCGTCTGCAGACCCTGGCGACACGCGACGCCCGTGAGCAATCCATCACCCGCGAGGTCTACGACGCGATCGACCAGCTCAGCAGCACCTGGAACCGGATTCTGGCCGCGCAAGAGGCCGTGCAACTCAGCGCCCGCGTGCTCGATGCCGAGCAGCGCCAGTTCGATGTGGGCCGCTCGACCACGACCGATGTGCTGGACGCCGATGCCAACCTCGCCAACGCCCGCCTGACCGAGATCCGCGCCATCGTGGAGTATCAGATCGCCCAGATCGATCTGGCGTTCGCAACAGGCACGCTGCTGGGGCAGACCAAGGTCGACTGGGAGCCGCGCGACCCGCGTGGCGGTGATGGCGAAACACGCGCCCGCGAAGGCGTGACGCCCTACCGACCGGGCTCGGGCATCTTTGTCTCGCCCTGAGCGCGCCGGCGAACACAGGGCGCGAAATTTCCGATCGAATTCCGCGCGGGCGGACACGCTCAATGAAGTCGGGCCGGCGGTGCGCCGATGTCATCCTCACATGGATCGCAGCCATCCCCAAACCCAGACGCAGACCGAGACGCACGAGCCAAAGCACGACGCCGAGCACATCGCCGTCAGCGCCGAGCAGCTCGCGCAGCTCATCCGCTCCGGACGCACCGATGACCTCAACGAGCTCATCCGGCACGCACTCCAGGAACGCCACGCGGCGTGACCCACAACCAGGTATCTCCATAGAGCCAGAGCCGTGGGTTGGTGAGCGCCCCGCGGCTCTCGCTCATGCGCTGATCAGTCCCGCACTTATGGGCAGCCGCCCTGATACGCGACCAGGAATGCACTCACATCAAAGAAGTTGAACAGCCCGTCGCCGTTCATATCCGCCTGCGGGTGCTGGCTCTGGTACATCGTCAGGAAGGCGCTGACATCGAAGAAGTTCAGGTTGCCGTCGCCGCTGAGATCGGCGGCGCAGACTAGCGCCCGGATCGTGTAGATGCCCGGCTTCACCCCCACCAGATTCGTCACATCGCCGTTGGCCCACTTGATCGTCAGGTCAGCGTCCGCGTCGGATCCGATGCCGAAGTGGATGCTCAGCTCGCTCTGGCTCAGGTAGTTGCTCCCGGCGTCCATGTATCGAAGCTGGTTGCCGCTGTCGCTGCTGAGTTCGACACGGGTGCCAAAGCCATTGGGCGCAAGCCCGTCGACCGCGCTGGTGTTGAACCGCAGCGTGATCGCGTTGATATCGTTCCCGCTCAGGTCGTTGCGGTAGTACACATGCTTCTGGCGGCTGTTGAGCAGCACGATGTCCTGATCGTTATCGCCATCGAAGTCCGCATGAATAACCCCGCGACCCTGCCCGGCGTCGGTCATGCCGCACACCGCGGCGATGTCGGCGAAGTTGCCGGTGCCGTCGTTGAGGTACATCCGCGAGGGTGTCATGTCAAGCCCGGCGTTGCTCATGCCGTTGGTCGCGAAGATGTCCTGATCGCCGTCGTGGTCGATATCGATGCTCAGGGCGCCCCAGCCCCAGTAGCCGAAGTTCACGCCGCGCGACACCGACTGCTCCACGAACTCATGCGGCGTGCCGGTGCCCATGTAGAGCAGGTTGCCCGAGGCACCCGGACCGGGGATGCCGTTGACACCGATCCGGCTGGTCACATACCAGTCGAAGATGCCGTCGTTGTTGTAATCACCGAAGGTGTTGCCCATGCCGTTGCTGTCGAGCCCCGTCCCGTTGCCGGGGGTCAGGTTCGTGAAGGTGCCGTCGCCGTCGTTGCGGAAGTACTTGGAGGTCTCAAAGTCCGCGACAAAGAGCAGCTCAGGGTAGCGGTCGCCGTCCATATCCACGAAGCGGGGTGCGTAACCTCGCAGCCCGCTGACACCGGTGATATTGAAATCAAGCGCGGTGAGGGTGACATCGCTGAAGGTACCGTCGCCGTTGTTCCGGTAGAGCGAGCCGCCGCCGTACCAGCCGGCCACAGCGAGGTCGAGGTCGCCGTCGAGATCGTAATCGCCGAATGCCGGGCTCATCGCATCTGCGAGGAAGCTGTTGTTGCCCGCCCCAACGCCCGCCGTCGCGGTGACATCAGTGAATGTCCCGTCGCCATTATTGCGGTAGAGCACGCTGTAGTCGTACTCATAGCTGCTCGCAGGCCCGAGCGAGGTCACCATCAGATCGAGCCAGCCGTCGTTATCAAAGTCGCCCACCGCGGCGCCGCTGCCCTTGTGGACGCGGGCGACACCCCACGCCGCCGCCTGATCGGTAAAGCTGCCCGAGCCGTCGTTGATGTAGAGTTGATCACTCGAGGCCGAGCCGCCGATGATGAACAGGTCCTGGTCGCCGTCGTTATCGAAGTCGCCCGCGGCCCCGCCAGGGGTGAAAAAGTCCACCCCGAAGGTTGTCTCCAGACTCGCGTGCGGCGTGCCCAGCCCCACCGCGTCGGTCTGATCCGAAACAAGCGGCTGACCCGCGAACGCACTACCGGCGACCAGCATCAGCACCGCACATGAACCCAAACGCCCCGCAAACTGCGACATCATGACCTCTCTCCTGTCGTGTCATCGTTCGATAGCACACCGCAGACCAATCCAAGATCGGCCGCATCCTTCCCGGAGAACCCCTCCCGGCCCGGGACACTCAGCGTATCGCAACTGATGGCCGATTCACAGCGAAAAACCGGCAAGAATCGCCATCGATCCGCCCCGATCAAGGTCCGATCACGGGCAGCCGCCCTGATAGGCGACCAGGAAGGCACTCACATCGAAGAAGTTGAAGAGCCCGTCGCCGCTCAGGTCCGCCTGCGGGTGCTGGTTTTGGTACATCGTCAGGAACGCCGAGACATCGAAGAAGTTCAGGTTGCCGTCGCCGTTGAGGTCGCCGGGACAGCCCAGAGCCCGAATGGTGTACATGCCGGGTTGAACACCCGTCAGACTGGTCACGTCGCCATTGGCCCACATGATCTCGATGTCCGCTTCCGCGTCGGATCCGATCCCGAAGTGCACGCTCAGCTCGCTCTGGCTCAGGTAGTTGCTCCCGCCGTCCATGAACCGCATCTGGCCGCCGCTGACGCTGCTCAGCTCCACCCGGGTGCCGAAGCCGTTGGGTGCCAGTCCGGCAACCGCGCTGGTATCGAACCGCAGCGTGATGGCGTTGGTCCCCGGGCCGGTGATGTCGTTGCGGAAGTAGGTCATCTCCTGGCGGTTATTGAACATCACGATGTCCTGATCGCCATCGTTGTCGAAATCTGCGTTGAGCAGCCCTCGCCCGCCTGTCTGCACATCCATCCCGCACAGCGGCGCGTGATCCACGAAGTTCCCCGTGCCGTCGTTGAGATACAGGATCGCCGGGTCGGAGGCGAAGCTGCCGTCGAACCCGTTGGTCTCATAGATATCCAGATCGCCGTCGTGATCGATATCGACGCTCACAACCCCCCAGCCCCAGTAGCCGAAGTTGCACCCACGCGCCAGCGATTCCTCGCTGAAATCATGAGGAGTGGTCGTGCCCAGGTAGAGCATGTTGCCCGAGCCACTCGTCATCTGGTGATTGATGCGGCTGCTCACATACCAGTCGAAGATCCCGTCGCCGTTGTAATCGCCAAAGGTGTTGCCCATGCCGTTGCTGTCAATGCCAGTGCCGTTGCCGGGCGTCATGTTCGTAAAGGTGCCATCTCCGTTATTGGCGAAGTACTTGGAAGTAAAGAAATCGGCGACCCAGAGCAGCTCCGGGTAGCGATCGCCGTCCATATCCACGAACCGGGGGGCGAAGCCGCGGTTGAGCGACATGTCCACATCCAGCGCGCTGAGCGTCACATTGGTAAAGGTGCCGTCGCCGTTGTTGCGGAAGAGGCGGCTCCCCCCGAGCCAGCTGGCAACCGCGAGATCGAGATCACCGTCCAGGTCGTAATCACCGAACGCCGGGCTGAAGGAATCACCCTGAAAGGCATCGCTGATGCTCACACCCGCGGTCGCGGTGACATCGGTAAACGAGCCGTTGCCGTTGTTGCGATAGAGCACATTCCAGCCGGGAGCCCGGGCCGTGGGCCCGCCGAGCGAGGTGACATACAGGTCGAGATCCCCGTCGTTATCAAAGTCGCCCACGGCCGCCCCGGTCCCCTGATGCGTGCGTGCCACGCCCCACCCGGCGCCGTGCTCGGTGAACTGCCCCGTGCCGTCGTTAATGTACAGGCGATCAACGCCAGCCGAGCCACCGATGACGAACAGGTCCTGATCGCCGTCGCCGTCGAAATCGCCCGCAGCCCCCCCGCCGCCCATGAACTCGACATCCGAGCCCTGGAACACGGTGGCGTGGATCCCGCTCAAACCGGCATCCAACGCACGCTCGGTGACGACCGGCGTCGAAGCCATACTCAACGTAGCAATGCCCGCGCAGATCGTGCCCGCACACACAACAACGCGGGCCTGAAATGCATTACACATCAAGACCTCACAGAGTCAAAGCAAGTTGTCTCGGATCGTCGTGACCCCACGAGCGATCGTCGGCCCCCATTCACCGCGCCGACGCTTCAAGATATCAAAGATTGGACACCGGTTGAAGCACAAACTCCCCGATGTTGATCAAGAATTTTTGGGATTGACTGCCGGAAGAACATCCCGTTAGGCGGCCACATCGCCCGCGTTCGTGATTGACCATCGGATCGCCAGGCGCAGGAGCCGGTCGCGATCGATGGGCTTGGTGGCGTAATCGTCGCACCCGCTGTCAAGACAAAGCTGGCGGTCGCTGCTCATGGCGTGGGCCGTCAGGGCGATGATCGGCGTTCGGACACCCAACTGCCTGAGCTCGCTGGCAGCCGTGTAACCGTCCATCACTGGCATCTGCATGTCCATCAGGATCAGATCGAACGGGCCTGAGCGCTCATGGCACTCGATCCCTTCTTTGCCGTTGGATGCCACCATGACCTCGGCCCCGGCCTTGCGGATGTGGTACGAGATCAGACGCTGATTATCGATCCCATCCTCGACCAGCAGCACGCGTTTGCCGCTCAGGTCTTGTTGTGCCGCGGTCCGCTCACCAGAGTCCACCGGGATCGCGACCGAATGGAGGTCATCCTCGAAAGCGATCTCATCGATCGGGCCGAGCCCGAGACGCAGCACAAACTCGCTGCCAACATCGCTCTGCGATGTAAAGGTAATCTCGCCGCCCAGCATCTCGGCCAGGCGCTGGCTGATCTGCAGCCCCAGCCCCGTGCCTCCGTAGCGACGCGTGGTCGAGGCGTCGCCCTGCACGAAGTTCTTGAACAGTCGGCTGCCGTGCTGCTCGCTCATGCCGATGCCCGTGTCTCGGACGCTGATCAGCATCGTTCCACGACCATCCTCTTCCTCAAACGAAGTCGTGATCCAAACGCCGCCCACCTCGGTGAACTTGATGGCATTGCCCACCAGGTTCATGAGGATCTGGCGGAAGCGGACCGGGTCGCTCTGGATCAGCGACGGCACTCGACCCTCGTACTCCACACCGAGCGAGAGGTTCTTGGCCGTCGCTCGTACCTGCATCAGCTGAACTACCTCATTGATCATCGAACGCGGCGACATATCGATGCACTCGAGCGTCATCTTGCCCGCCTCGATCTTCGAGATATCGAGGATGTCGTTGATGATCGCCAGCAGGTGCGCACCGTTGCGCCGGATCGTCTCAATGTGATCGTGGCGGACTGTCTCGTCGATGCCCGCCTCGCTCAGCAGGTCCGCGTAGCCAACGATCGCGGTCATCGGCGTGCGGATCTCGTGGCTCATGTTCGCGAGGAACGCGCTCTTGGACGCGTTGGCCGCCTCCGCTGCCTGACGCGCGTTCTCCAGCTCGATCTCGACCCGCTTCTGCTGCGTGACATCCTGAAACGCGCCCGTCAGGCACACGGTTGTACCGTTCTCCGTGACGGGCTCGCCCATCGCACGCACCCAGATCCGCTTGCCCTTGGCCGTGATGACCTCGGTGACGAAGTCCCACGGCTCGCCGTGCTTGATACCGCGATCGACCGCCTCGGTGATTATCTCCCTGGCCTCGCCGGGCGCATAGAAGTCAATCGCACTCTCCAGCGTGGGCACATACTCATCATCCACCTCGTGGATCCGTTTCACCTGTGTTGACCAGTAAAGCTGCCGCGTCCGCAGGTCCAGCTCCCAGCCACCAACCCGCGAGATCCGACCGGAGTGCTCGAGGTTCATCGCCGAACGACGCAACGCTTCCTGATCGTGCACCTGCTCGGTGATGTCCTGGTTGATGCCCACCACGCGCATCGCCTTGTGATCCTCATCACGCTCGATCGTTGCAACCGCTGAGATGTGCCGCGTCTCGCCGCTGGGCTTGACGATCCGGAATGTCAGGCTGTATTTGTTCTTCGATGCGATCGCGTCCCGGAGTTCCTGCTCGGCCCGTTCGAGATCATCCGGATGGACGCAGCTACGCCATCCTTCGAAGTTGCTCTCAAAGACGCTGGGATCGATGCCGTACATCTGGTACATCGTCTCGTCCCACACAAGCTCACCGGTTTCCACATCAAGATCCCAGATGCCCACGCCGGAGCCCTCTGTCGCCATCTGCAGACGCATCGCCAGCGTGCGGATCTCTTCCATGATCAGCTTGCGCTCGGTGATGTCGCTCACCATCACCATGAAACCCGTGAAACACCCGGCCTCGTCGCTGATCGGCTGGCTGTTCACCTGTAACCATCGTGACTGACCGCTCTTGGTGTAGTACACGATCTCCGTGTCAAAGCCCCGACGCTGCTCGATCATCTCGCGCATATACGAGACGGTGTCGTGATCCGTGTCCGGGCCTTGCAGGATCGAGGTCGGGCGACGCCCGCGCATCTCCTCCAGCGAGTACCCGAAGATCCGATCAAACCCCATGTTCACCCATTCGACCAGCCCATCGGGGGACAGGATGACCACCCCGTTATCGGTGCGCTCGGCAACCGCCGCGAGACGGCACGCCTCGTCGCGGCTCGCCGCAAGCTCCCGCTCGGCCGCCTGCTTCTCACGGATCTCCTCACGCAACGCTTTGTTCGCACGAGCCAACGCCTCCGTCCGCTCCTCGATCTTGCGCTGCATGATGATGTTCGCCTCGAACACCGAGTACGCGTTCCCGCTCGAGTCGATCGTCCGCTCGATGCGGTCCATCATCGCCTCGTTCATCCGCTCAAGCTGCGCCACCCGATGGCGCAACGCCTCAAGCTCGGCTCGCTCGCTCGATCCACCGGGATGGCACGAATCGCTCGTCAAGCGGCTCTCCCGATCGCCACGCCCGTCATCGTCTGGTTCACATGCAACCCATTGATCTGCTCGCCGTAGGTGCTGAAACCGATGAAGGGCGCACCGGAAAGGATCTCTCCCACCTGGTCCAGCTGATCGTGGTTCAGCAGCTCGAGTCGCCGAAGGATGCAGTCGAACCCGATCATCAGGCCCAGCTCGCCGACCTTCTCACGCTGCTCGTCAATCACGCTGCGGAAGCGAGAGGGCAGGTCGCCACCCTGAGCGATCCGGAGCACCAGCCCCTCGTCGATCGCGCAGAAGAAAGTCAGACTCCCATCCGGATTCGCCTGCTGGATCGAGCGGACATAGTACTCGCCGCCGATCGAGAGCACGACCGGATGCTCGGCAAACACCAGCGGAGAAAGCTCTCGCACATCGAGCCCAACAGCCCGCGCGTAGCCTACGGCCGCTGGCTCGCCGTTGATCTCGGTCACCCGGCGTTCCTCGGGGATCGCCCCGGTGATCACCAACCGGGTGTCGGTGGCCGTGAAGTGGTGCGAATGGAAGATCGATACCGGTAGCCCGGTCTTGACAAGCATGAGCACGGCCGCGTCACGCGCAACCTCGCCGTTACATGCCACCCAGGTCTGCTCGAAACGCAGATCGTCGCCCGCTGAGCCACCGATGATCGGCGTTTCCTGAAGCGCCCTCGCCAGCCCGGCGCAGACGCGCTCCTCGGCCATCGAGAGACCATCAACCAGCATCAACGCGAATGCATAATCGCTGAGCATCAGCGGCGCGTTCTCCATCGTGTCCGCGATGCTGTCCGGTGAATGTGTTCCGACATCCGGGATCATCAGTGTCTCAAGCTCAAAGCCAGAACTGCGAAGCCCTAACGCCACAACGCTGTGCTCACTGTGCCCACCGCAGCCACTGACCTCCCCAGAAGTGGTGCACCCGATCGAAGGCACCCCGAGACGCCGATGCAGCGATGACGCGAACAACTCAAAATCGCACTGTGAGCTCGCGAAGAACAAGACCCCCGCAAGCTCCTCCCCCTCGAACGCGCTGAGGATCTCGTCCAGGGCCTGATCCGTATTGAGCGATAGCGATCGGGCAAAGCAGGCACCCTTGAAGCTGCGCGTCGTGTCGATCACAGAGAACTCCTGTAGCCATGATCGCCGGATAGTTCTTCGGGCATCGAAAAGAGAGCGATCGGTACTCCCCGTGATCGACCGTTCAAGACGCCATTATGAGTGAAGGATGCCTGATTTCAGACAGGGTTGTGGCATGCCGCACAATGACTCAGATCCGTGGCATCAACTCGGGTCAGTGGTACGCGATTATCCGTACAAAGTACGATCGATCCGTATGGATACAGAAAAACGCCCTCGGCAGACTGCCAAGGGCGTTTTCTTCAAGTGGAGACGAAGAGATTCGAACTCTCGACCTCTTGCATGCCATGCAAGCGCTCTACCAACTGAGCTACGTCCCCGATCGGGGTGCCCGGGTTCTCCGAGCCCGCAATCGTAGAACCCAGACTCGCCGGGTCAAGATTGCGCCCCAAGAACACGAACACGCCCGTTCTTCGGCCCCAGACCCACCCGAACTGAATCATCAGATCCCAAAGACCGATAGACAGCCCACCGAGACCGGAGCACCCCCGATATGCCTACACCAAAGAACGAGCTCTGCTGGTGGATCGAGCACAACGGCTCGACCAACACCGCGACCGATGCGAGGCAGGTCCCAAAGTCAGGCATGCTCGCCATGGGCAAGGTCTACCACGACTCAAAGTCCGGCGTGATTATGCTCATCAACGACGCACCGGCTCGAATGGAACTGGTCACCTCGCAGCTGCTCGATGTGCTCCACACACGCTTCCCGAGCACACGCTGGTGGGTCAAGGACCCGACACCCGCACACAACCCTTCGCAGACCCAGACCGCGTCATAGCCCGATCCGGGCCCGATCAGCGATCAAGGATGGCCGTTCGGAGCGCCGCCTGGCGGACCAGCACCCCGCCCGCGACCTGATCTCGGATCACACTCGTGAGCCCGTCGGCCACAGTCCCCTCGATCTCTACGCCGCGGTTCATCGGGCCCGGGTGCATCACGATCGCCCCCCGCTTCATCCGCGACGCTCGATCCAGCGTCAGCCCGTAGCACGCGTGGTACAGCCGTCTCGACGCAAGGCGTGCCCCGCCGCCTCGCTCGAACTGGATCCGCAGCATCATCAGCACATCCGCGTCGGGCACCAGCGAATCCAGATCACGGACCACATCGCAGCCCAATGCGCTGAGCCCATCGGGGCACATCATGCTCGGGCCACACAGCGTCACCCGGGCACCCAACGCCGTGAGCAGCCCCACATTCGACCGGGCCACGCGCGACGACACCACATCGCCCACGATCACGACGCGCAGGCCCGAGAGGTCCCAGCCAGCGGTCCGCCCGTGCGATCGCCCGATGTTGAGCGCATCGGTCAGCGCCTGCGTGGGGTGCTGGTGCATCCCGTCGCCCGCGTTGATCACGGGGATCTTCACATGCCGGCTGATCAACTCGCTCGCCCCGCTCTGGGCCGCGCGAACAACAATCGCGTCGACGCCCATCGACTCGATCGTCCACGCCGTATCAATCAGCGACTCCCCCTTGGAGACCGACGAGCCACTGCTGCCCAGGTCCACGACCTGCGCACCGAGCTTCTGGGCTGCCACGCTGAAACTCACACGTGTCCGGGTCGAGTCTTCGAAAAACAAGTTCGCGATGGTCCGCCCCGAGAGCGCTACAGGATCAAACTCACCCGCATGGGCCAATGTGAGCAGGGCCCGCGCCTGGTCCGCGTCGGCGTCCCGCATGCTCAACAGGTGCTGACCACTCCACATCGCGACGCTCCTGATCAGTCGTCCACGGGCACTTCGCGGTACGAATCGCCAGCACCGCTCGCCGGGGCCTGCTCCTGCGGCTCGGGCTGCGTCGGCTGCTCCGTGGGCATTTCAGGCTCGGTCATGCCTGCCGGCTCGGTGCCCATGTCGTCTTCGTACTCGGGCATCGGTGCCGACTCGCCCTTCATCACCTCTTCGGGCAGGGGGATGTAGAGCTCAGGAACCGAGATCGTGCCCGGGGCCCAGTGCTGCACGCGGCTCACCCGCCAGCGCTGCACGCCGCCGTTGAGCCAGATGGTCACATTGCCCATGAACGACGATCCGTCGAACCCGCGGGCGGGGTAGAGCACATCGACCTTGGCGTCCGAGGCGCGGATCCAGATCCGCCCGATGTGGTAGGTCGGGATCGATTCGTCCATGCCCTCGTAGGGCAGGATGACATTGCCCGGCAGATCCTCGATGATCCGCTCCGCCGATTCGAGCGTCGTGCCCACCGGCAGGTTGATGCAGTACTGCCCCTGCGAATCGCTCATCGGGTAGCGATCAACCACCTCTTCCAACGCCCGCCGGGCAACCTTGATCGCCTGCAGATGGTTCGCGCTCTTGAACGCAGGGGCGCTCTCGGGGGTGGGCACATTGGTATAGCTCACGCAACCGCTCAGCGAGACAAAGCCTAGCATCGCGCCCGCCAGCATGGCCGAGGTGAAGGTCCGAGAATCAGTGCGTACAAGGCGTTTCATGGGCTGCTCCGCTGCGTCCACGGGGATCGTTCAACGAACATCATAGAGCCCCACGCCGACGGGGGCAGCGCGTTTGTTGCGCCGAGCCCATAGGATCACCCGATGCCCGATCGACCCCCGATGACCAACCGACAGACGCCGCCGCCCAGCAGCCCGCCCGAACCCAGCGGCAAGCGTTTCATCCTCGGTATCACCGGCGCCTCGGGGGCCGTCTACGCGACCCGCCTGCTCGATCAGCTGCTCACCAAAGGCCACGAGGTCCACCTCGTCGTCAGCGACTACGGCAAACGCCTGCTCAGCGACGAGATGGGCATTACCAGGATCAACCTCGAATCCCTCGCCCCCCACCTCCACCGCGACCAGCACGCGGGCTTCTACACCAGCAACCTGATCATCCACCCGCACAAGGATGTCGGGTCCAGCATCGCTTCAGGCAGCTTCCTGCACAACGGCATGGCCGTGCTCCCCTGCTCCTCGACCTCGCTGGGGTCCATCGCGACCGGATCGGGCAGCAACCTGCTCGCGCGGGCCGCGGCGGTGACGCTCAAGGAACGCCGCCCGCTCATCATCTGCCACCGTGAGTCTCCGCTGAACCTCATCGACATCGAGAACATGCGGACGCTGACCTTAGCCGGTGCAACGATCGCCCCGTGCAACCCGGGGCTCTACCTGCTCCCGCAGTCGATCGACGACATCGTGGATTTCACCGTGGGCAAGGTGCTCGACCTGCTGCACATCGAGCACGATCTCAAGACCCGCTGGGGTGAGAGCTGATCGCTACGCCTTCGCGTACTGCTTGCGGCGCGGGTCTTCCTTGTTGAGTTCCACGCTCACACCGCCCGCCAGCCGCACCGAGTCCTCGCCCAGTGTCTCATTCAGGCGCTTGACCAGCTCCGGTCGCAGCGTCACCTTCCCCACGCCCTTGGCCTCGACGAGCACCCAAGAATCGGGCGTCTCGACGATCACCTCGACCGGACGTGGCGACTTGCCAAGCGACAGGTCACCCGGATCGGCCGGTGCCTGGAGGATCGCCTTGGCGGCATCCAACCTCGTGGAAGCCGTGCCGTTGAGCTTGCTCGGACGCACCATCACCTGCACCGTGCCCTGCTCGAGCGGGTGCCCGTCGATGGGGACCAGGCGATCGACGATGATCTGCGCATCGCCACGGGAGTGATCGAGGCGCCCCATGAAGAACTTGGGCTGGTCGTCTTCGAGCAGGTGCCCGAACTGCTGGTAGACATTGGCAAACATCACCGCGTCGGCGGTTCCTGTCGAGTCCTCGATGGTCAGGATCCCCATCTTCTGCCCGGCACTGCGCCCATTCCGCACCACAATCGTCCGGTTGCTCTGCACCATCGCCGCGACGATGACCCGCTTGTCCTGCGCTAGCCCCTTGAGGTCGCCCACGCGGTTGTGCGTGAAGGCACGCACCCAGTGGTTCCACTCCTCCATCGGATGGCTTGAGACATAGAAGCCCAGCGTCTCCTTCTCCTGCTTGAGCGTCTCGGCCTCGGGCCACGGCTCGACATTGGCCAGCACCACCTCTGGCTGCGATGCCTGCGCCGGCGCATCGCCGCCAAAGCCGAAGAGGGCCCCCTGCCCCGCCGCCCGGTCAGAGGCCACGCTCTGTCCCGCGCTGACCGCCTGATCGATCGTCGCGACCATGGCCGCTCGTTTGTCGCGGCTGTGAATGTGATCGAACGCACCGGCCTTCACCAACGCCTCGATCGTCGCCTTATTGACCGCGTTGCTCGGCACACGCTCGCAGAAATCAAACAAGCTCGAGAACTTCTTGGGCTTCGCCTTTTCCTGATCCCCGATCCCTGATCCCTGATCCCTCTCTTGAACAATCGCCTCGATCGCCTTGCTGCCCGCGCCCTTGATCGCCTTGAGCCCGAACATGATCTGCCCGGTGTGCGGCAGATGCTCCTCGCCCTCCTCGTACACCACGCCGAAATCCGGGAACGACTTGTTCACATCCGGCGCCAGCACCTGCACACCCGAGCGCAGCTCCTCGCCGCTCTTGGGATCGATGAACTTGAGTCGCTTGCAATCCTCAAGGTACGGGATCCAGTCGCTCACCTTCTGCGCCTGGCTCTCAAAGCTCAGGAACGCGGCCATGTACTGGCTGGGGAAGTAGGTCTTGAGGTACGCCGTCTGATACGCCACGATCGCGTAGCCCGTCGAGTGCGACTTATTGAAACCATAGCCAGCGAACTTGAGGATCAGCTCGAACAGCTCTTCGGCCTTCTTCGCCTCAAGACCCTGCTTGACCGCGCCCTCAACAAACTTGGGGCGCTCGGCGTTGATGACCTTTTCCTTCTTCTTGCTAATCGCCTTGATCAGCGAGTACGCGCTGCGCAGCGGGATGCCGCCCAGCTCGTGCACGATCTGCATCACCTGTTCCTGATAGACCATGACGCCGTAGGTCTCGGCCGTGAACTTGTCGACGATCGGGTGCACCTCGGGGACGCGCTCCTCGCGGTGCTTGCGCCGGTTGTAATCGGGAATCAGGTCCATCGGGCCGGGCCTGAACAGCGCATTGGCCGCGATCAGGTCTTCGAGCCGGTCGGGCTTCATCGCGTTGAGCAGCTTGCGCATCCCGCCGGATTCAAACTGGAACACGCCGGTCGTGTCGCCTCGCGCGAACATCGCGAACACATTGGGATCGGTGTACTTGAGCCGATCGAGATCGAGCGGGTGATCCACGCCCTTCTTCTTTGTCTTGCCGACCGCCGCCCAGATCTGTTCTTCGCTGAAACACGCCCGGATGATCGACTTGGCCCGCTCGATCACGCTGAGCGTGCGCAGTCCAAGGAAGTCCATCTTGAGCAGCCCCATCATCTCGCAGGTCGGGCCGTCCCACTGCGTGATGATCTCGTTCTCGCCGCCGCCTGATGCCTTGTAGAGCGGCACCACCTCGTGCAGCGGTCGCGTCGCCACGATCACGCCGGCCGCGTGGACCGACGAGTGCCGCGCCTGCCCCTCGAAAGTCCGCCCGGTGTCGATCACACGCTTGACGAGGTTATCGCGCTCGTACCAGTCTTTGAGGTCCGGCTCCTGCTCCAGCGCCTTGTCGAGCGTCATCTTCAGCTCTTCGGGCACCAGCTTGGCCAGCTTGTCCGCATCAGCAAGCGGCATCTCCAGCACGCGCGCCACATCGCGGATCGCGGCCCGCGCCTTGAGCGTCCCGAAGGTGATGATCTGCGCCACATGCCCGTACTTCTCGCGGACATAGTTGATCACCTCGCCGCGACCGTCCTGGCACAGGTCGATATCGATATCCGGATACTCCGCGCGATCGGGGTCGGTGAATCGCTCGAACAGCAGCCCGTAGTGCACCGGGCACGCATTCGACAAGCCCAGCACATACCCCGCCATCGTCCCCACGCCCGAACCACGCGCGTTGCTCGGGATACCCCGCTGGCGACCCCAGTTCACGAAGTCCCACACGATCAGGAAGTACGCAGAGATCAGCTTGTCCGCGAGAATCTTCAGTTCGCGGTTCAGACGCGCCCACTTGTCGAATGCATCGGGATCACTCGCCTTCGCCCGCGCCTTGACGGTCTTCTCCTCGCCCTCGATGTGCGCGTGCACGTGGTCCATGATCTCAGGCCCATACCGCCAGACCATGCCCGCCTCGCACAGCAGCCGCAGCGTCTTATCACACTCCTCCTTGAGCGATGCCTGATCAAGGTCCGGATCATTCGCCGGCTCAAGCTCGAAGTTCGTGCAGTAGTCCTTGAACCAGGCCGTCAGATCGCCCTCGTATACCTTCGCGCTGTGCTTGGGGAGCTTGCTCTTGGCCGGGGCCTTCACGATCACCACCGGCGCGTGGTTCGCGCCGATGGGCAGCTCGACCTCGCATCGGTCCGCGATCGCGACGGTGTTCGCCATCGCCTCCCGCCCCGCCTCGCCGAACTCCTCGTTGTTGTACTCGTCGGAGTAGAACAGCTCCTCCATCTGCTCGGGCGACTTCACGAACAGCTCGGTCGGGTAGTGCATCCGGTCCGGGTCGTTCTTCACCTTGCCCGTGGAGATGCAGATCAGCGTGTCGTGCGCGTCATAATCCTCTTCGAGCAGGAAGTGGCTGTCGTTGTCGCACACCAGCGGCAGGTTCTGCTCGCGCGCCAGGCGGATCACATGCGGGTTGATCGAGTTCTGCAGCCCGATGTGGTGCTGCAGCTCCAGATAAAAACCCGGCCCCTTCTCGCTGCCCTTGAACACCTCTTTGTACCAGTCGCACACCGCGACCGCGTTGTCCCAGTGTGACTGGTCGCGCGTCTGCTCGTACTTCACCATGTGGTGCGCGATCTCCGAGCCCAAATGCCCGTTGATCACGATGATGCCCTCGGAGTGCTTCTCGAGAATCTCGCGGTCCATGCGCGGCTTGAAGTAGAACCCGCTCAGGTACGCCTCGCTGCACAAGTACAGCAGGTTCTCCCACCCCTTGAGCGTCTCGGCCAGCATGACGAGGTGGAACCCGCCGTCCTGAACGCCCGTGTAGGTCCGGTCACGCCGATCGCCCGGCGCGATGTACGCCTCTACCCCAAGAATGGGCTTGATGCCAGCCCGGCGGGCAATGTTGTAGAACTGCACGGCCGCGTGCATGTTGCCGTGGTCCGTGATCGCCACCGCGTGCATGCCAAGCGCCTTGACCCGATCGACAAGCTTGTCAACCCGGTTCCCGCCGTCGAGCAGCGAGTACTCGGAATGCAAGTGCAAGTGTACAAACGAGTTGCGCTTTTCGGGATCCGTCACGGCACACCTTGGGAAAACTGAGACGCGTTGAGATGAATGCAGCACTGATCCTACCCAGAAGCTCGACGCCTGTGGAGCCCGGGGGCCACGAAAAGCGCGCGAACCGATTCCCTATCATCAGAGTAGAGATCGATAGGCAACCATGACCAACAGTCATCCACAGTTTGGCTCTTCGCACCAGGTCAGCTTCCGGACCCCGGGGCTGCTCGCCCAGATCCTCGCGATCATCATTTTCCTGGCGATCGTGGCGGTCCTATTCGTATTCCTGGTTCCGCTCGCGTTGGTCCTGCTCGTCATCGGGCTGGTCTACTTCGTCTACTTCAAGATCAAGCTCGCCCTCCGACGCGCCCACCAACCCAACGGCCCCCTCGACGGCCGCCGCAATGTGCGCGTGGTGGAGCGTGATGAATAGCGCCCCGGCCTCACCACCCGCACCCATCGCCAACGCAGTATGCATGCACTGCGGCTACAACATCTCCGGCACCATCCCCGACGAACAGGGCCAGGTCACCTGCCCCGAGTGCGGGCACCTGCTCCAGAAGTCCGTGCATCGCGCGATGACACGGTCAGAGTTCCACAAGAACCTGCGCCGATCGCTGCTCTACCCCTGCGGCATCTGGTCGATCATCACCATCCTGCTCGCGGTGCCCATGCCCTACTCCATCGTCGCAGGGCTCGCGATGGCCGTGTTTTTCCTCGGCTACCCCATCACACTGCTCATCCTCAGTTGCACGACCTGGTCACGCCTGCACCACAAGACGGCCGCCCACCCACGCCCCTACCCACGCACCACCATCCCCCTCTGGGTCCTGCTCTACGCCCTCATGAACACGGGCTTCTTCCTCTTCGTGCTGTTCATCGGGTTCTGATTCGATAAACGGCTCCTCCGGGACTGAAATCTTCCCCTGAGCATGCTCAATAACCATAAACTGAGCCAATTACAACCAATTGCTTGATTATTGGCCATAATTGGACCAATATATGGCCATGCTCAACGCCAAGGCCATTCCCATCACCGCCGAGATCCTCGGGCTCATCGCGGAGATCGATGAGTTCAAGGGGGCCTGGCGGGCACTGGGACGCCTGGCACCCGAGCGCCTGCACCAGCTCCGCAAGGTCGCCACCATCGAGAGCGTCGGCTCATCGACCCGCATCGAGGGCGTCACACTGAGCGACCGGGAAATCGAGGCACTGCTGGGGCGCGTGCAAACCCAGTCCTTCACTACCCGCGACGAGCAGGAAGTGGCCGGCTACGCGGCCGTGATGGAAACCATCTTCGATCACTTCGCGGATATCCCCGTCACCGAGAACCACATCAAACAACTCCACACCACGCTCCTTCGCTACTCGGACAAGGACGAATGGCACAGAGGGAAATACAAGACGCACGAAAACCGGGTCGAAGCGTTCGACGACAATGGCAACTCGCTCGGGATCATCTTCGAGACCACATCACCGTTCGAGACGCCCGAAGCGATGCGCAGGCTCATCGAGTGGTACACGCAGAACACAAGCGATACCAACACGCACCCCCTGATCGCTATCGCGGTCTTCGTGGTCGTCTTCCTCGCGATCCACCCCTTCCAGGACGGCAACGGGCGATTGTCACGCGCAATCACAACCCTGCTGCTGCTCAAGAGCGGCTACGCCTATGTCCCCTACTCCTCGCTCGAGAGCATCATCGAAGAGAGCAAGGAGGGCTACTACCTCGCGCTGCGCCGGACGCAGGGCACCCTCAAGCACGACACCCCCGAGTGGAACCCGTGGATCGTGTTCTTCCTTCGCGCGATGCAGAAACAGAAGCAACGCCTCGAAATCAAAGTCGAGCGCGAAAACATCCTCCGCGCCTCGATGCCCGAGCTGGCAGCACGCATCCTCGAACTCATCACCCAGCACGGCGAGCTCTCCACGGGCGATCTCATGCGGCTCACCGGCGCACCACGCAGCACGATCAAAAACCATCTCACCGATCTCGTCGAGCGCGATCACCTTCAGCTCGTCGGCAAGGGGCGCGGGGCGAGGTACATCCCTGCGTAAGCACAATCTGTGTCACCCGGCTCCGAAGGAGCCAGCGGCTGTAGCCACGAGCCAAGCGCCGCAGCAACGCGGCGAAGCGCAGCCCGTGGAACAAACGCCCACACCCCTCCCTCGCCCCGAAGGGGCGAAGGAAGAAACACAAGGATTCCAACCTTCCCACGAGTTCCGCTCCGCTCCACCCGTGGCTACAGACCACAGCCCCGCTGGGGCTGAGTCACCCAACCACCGCCTCGCGCACCTTCTTCGTCACCTCACCCACCGCCCCGCTCCCGATCGTCTCCGCCTCCACCCGGACCACCGGCAGCACGCCCCAGCTCGAGTTCGTCAGGAATACCTCGTCCGCATCGAGCAGGTCATCGATCGTCATCATCCGCTTGGTCGTCTTGATCCCCATCGCGCCCGCCTTCTCGACAACACGCAATCTCGTAATCCCCGGCAGCACCGGCGACGGGATCTGCCCCTCACGCGTCTCGGGCGTGGAATACTCGTCCTCCTCGCCCTGCGCGATCGGGGTGATCAGGTGCCCGCAGTCGACGACAAACAAGTTGGACACGCACCCGCCGCACAGGTGGTTGCTGACCTGGAAGATGATCGACTCGCCCGCCCCCTTGGCGGCCGCCGCCTGCAGCTCACGCAATCGCCACCAGTAGTTGAGCGTCTTGTGCCCGCTCGTCGGGTCCAGCGGGTTCGCCCGCGCCTGCGCCAGCGTCGCCATCACCCCGTGCTCGAACATCTCATCCGGGTACGGCGTGGTCGGCTGCGCATGGATCAGGATCGTGGGTTGCTGCCCGCTGCGACCGGTGCTCTGGAGCATGTTCAGGTCGCCGCCGGTGAGCGTCAGACGCACGCGGGCCGACTCCAGCCCGGATCGCTTCACGGTCTCAATCACCGCCTCGCCAAGCGGCCCGGTCTTGAGCTCGTCGCTGAGCCCCAAGGCCGCGGCCGACGACTGAAGCCGATCGAGGTGCTCGTCCATATCCCGCACCACCACGCCCTCGGGCGTGACGCTGGCGGTCATGGTCTCAAAGAGCCCCACACCGTGCTGCAGCCCGGCATCGAACGCGCTGACTCGTGCTTCATCGCGATCAAGGAACTCGCCGTTGAGAAAGACTGATTGGTATTCGCTCATGGTCAGAGCGTATGCGGGGCAGGGCAGATCAGCCCGCGTGACGCCGGCGCGAATCCACCATCGCCGGCCCAAGCAGCGCCACCACATGCAGGATCAGCAGGATCAGGTTCTTGCCGTACGCGAAGTAGCGCGGACCATCCTCGATCCCCGACGCGATGCGGTAATCGCTCAGGCAGCCGCAGCCAGAGGTCTGCAGAACCACCGGGTCCACCAGCGTGAGGTAATAGGTAAACACACCAATCAACGCCATCGAAGCCAGCAGGACCAGCTTGCCGAAGGGCTTGCGGAGCTCGCTGCCCATCACGAAGACCAGCAGCAGCCCCATCACCAGCTCGCCCGGGCCCACCCACATCAGCAGCGGCTCGTACTGCTCGGGGATGACCTCGTGCTGCTCGACGATGCCCATGAACGCCGAGATGTCCTTGACCTTCAGGAAGCCGGGGATCACCCACAGCAGCATGATGAGGAACACGCTCACCCGCGCGAACAGATACCTCGGCGGCTTGTCGTGGACCCGCTCGGATTCGGCCTTCTTCCACACCGCCTTGTCGACACCCTCTTTGAAGGAATCGTCCTCACGCTCCGCGTCGGGGTTGTGCCCCATGGGCGGGATAGGCAAACCCGAGGCCGAGTCGATCGGTCGGTCCGAATCGCGCAGGGCGCGGCAAGATGGGAAAAAGCTTCGGGTCATGTGCCCACATTCTACAATTACTCAAACATGAGTGATCGCTTACCAAAGTCGAGTTTCATCGCCTGCTTGGCAAGATAGAGGGTTTCTTCCGCCGCGTTATTGGCTTGTCTGGTGTGCTCACGCAGGATCTCGAGCACTTTCCGGTCACCAGCCTCGCCCTCAAACGGTACGCGGCGTTCCCGCATCGGTTCAAGCAGCTTGTCGATGTGCTGGGCAATCTCCACCTTGATGTGCCCATCACCGATGTTGTCGCCCTTGGAATACGCCTCTTCGAGCTCCTTGATCCGCTCGTCATCGGCGATAAACGCCCGCACATAATCAAACAACGCGTTATGGATGTCGCCCGGCTCGTCCATCGCCGTCCGCCCGGTGTAGAGCCCGCCCATCTTCTTCTTGATCTGCTTGAAGGTATCAGTCAGGAAGATCGCGTTGTTGAGCGACTTGGACATCTTGAGCTTTCCGTCCGTGCCCACCAGCCGCGCCACACGACCGACCTTGCCCTCGGGGATCGGGAACAGCCCGCCCGCCTTGACATAGTCGTCGTCCTCGGTGTGCGGGTTCACGCCGCAGTAGAGCTGGTTGAACCGGCGCGCCACCTCGCGGCAGGGCTCGATGTGCGCCAGCTGGTCCTCGCCCACCGGCACCAGCTCGGGGCGGAAGATCAGGATGTCCGCGCACTGCCCAACGCTGTACATCGGGAAGCCGAACGAGTACGAATCGCCCAGCCCCTTGTCCTCGAGTTCGGTCTTGAGCGTCGGGTTCCGCATCACGCGATTGAACGGCAGCAGCATCGCGAGATACCAGGTCAGCTCTGCGATGCCCGGGATCTCGGTCTGGAGCACGAAGGTCGACTTCTCGGGGTCCATGCCGCACGAGATCCAGTCCTTCACGATGTCCAGCGTGCTGCGCCGGATCTCGTCGGGCTTGTCGGCCCGCGTCGTGAACGCGTGCATGTTCGCGATCAGGAAGAAGCACTCGTACTCATCGATCAGCTTGACACGGTTCTCAAGAGAGCCGACCCAGTGCCCCAGGTGCAGCTGACCCGTGGGAGTATCGCCGGTGAGAATGCGGGGTTTGGTGCTCATGTTGCGTGGACCTGTGCCTTGGGGAACTCGATCTGAGAGTCGGGATCGTAGCTCGCAAGTGCTTTTCTGAGGATTCGTCGGCTGTTTTTGCGATTTCGCAACACAGAGAGTCCACCGCCATCGCTTAGTATGGACACGACCCGTCTCTGAACGGGGCCGCCGGGATGCCTGATCCCGGAGAACTGAGAGGGGCCACATGCACCGAAGAGGATTCATCGCGGTCAGCGCCGTCACCGCCGCCGCATCGAGCGTCACAGGGATGCCGATCCTGGGTCACACAGCCCGATCGCTGCGATTTGCTCGCCCAGAGCTCGTGGAACTCAGGCCACACGAGGTAGACGCCACCCGCGTCATTGCCACGCGACCATCCTCGCTCTTCGCTGATCGCGCATCCATTGCTGCACCGCAGATCGAGCTCTCGCCGCTCGCCTGCACCGAGTCGCGGATCGCGAGCGATGCCGCCGTTGACATCGAGATGCACCACCCCGCCAGCGGGATCGATTCGATCCTCTACAGCGCCCACAAGGCCGGGCTCGGCGCCTTCCCCGCCGGGATCAGCTCGCCCATCCGCCCAGATGCGGCCGGCGGGCTCACGCTCATCGTCACCCAGCGCCTCGGTGAGCTTCGTCAGCAGCACAAGATCCGCATCGACGCAACCCGAGCCGGCTCGTATCTGCTCGCGATTCCCACAAGCCCAGATGCCCGCGCACCAGTCTGGCGCACGAGCACCATCAGTATCAACGAATCACAAACGCCGACCCAGGTCCGATCGCTCTTCGAAGCGCGTGCACGATCGTGCATGCTCATGAGTGTTCGGATAACTGAATCAGAATCACAAATCGAAGGAGCAAACCATGCCGGGTGAAGGATGTCTCGGAGAAATTCGTATGTTCGCGGGCAACTTCGCGCCCCGCAACTGGGCGTTCTGCAGTGGGCAGCTGCTGCCAATCTCACAGTACACTGCACTCTTCTCAATCCTCGGCACAACCTACGGCGGCGATGGACAAACCACATTCGCGCTGCCGGATCTCCGCGGACGCTTCCCCATGCACCCCGGGCACGGGCCCGGGCTCTCGCAACGCTTTCTCGGGCAAAAGGGCGGAGTCGAGAATGTCACCCTAACAACCGCCCAGATGCCGGCGCACACACACAGCGCAACCACCCAGGTCACCTCTGAAGCATCCGACTCCGAAGGAACCGTGACCAACCCCGAGGACGCGATCCCCGCGAAATCCGGGTCGGGCGATCCGGACTGGGCCGACGAGAACAGCGCCAACATCGAGCTCAGTGACCAGATGCACAGTGCGTCCACCACGATCGAGTCCGCGGGCGGAAACCAGGCGCACGACAACATGTCACCCTTCAACTGCGTCAACTTCATCATCTGCCTGCAGGGCATCTTCCCATCTCGCCCATGATCGCCCCGCAAGGAGAACCACGATGAATACCCTTGCAGCAATAGCCTGCGCCGCCATCACGCTCCCCGCAATCGCCGATGTCCAAACGAGCGAGCTCACCAGCCAGTCCCCAACCTGGGATCGGATGTCAACGAGCGGGATCGTCATCGGGGGCCTGTGCGGCGATGTGGCCGCGCAGGATTCGATCAACGACGCCGTCCCCTTTGCCCGCTTCTACATCAAGGCAACCGCCCCAAACACCCCGCTCGATGTGCGTGTCAACTCGCTCGAACCGACGCCGATCGACTTCGACCCGTTCGTCGCGGTCTACTGCACGGGCTTCGACCCATCCTCGCCAAGCATGAACCTGCTGCACGCGGACGACGACAGCGCCGGCTACCCGAACGCCTACGCGATGGGCGCTGCAGCACTCGACACGGATATCGCCTACATCGTCATCGTTAGCTCGTACTCGAACTGGGCACCATCTCAGTACGGCAGCTTCGAAGTCGTGCTCGGCGACAACCTCGTTTTCTTCAACCCATGCCCCGCCGACCTCACGGGCGACGGCGTGCTCAACTTCTTCGATGTCTCCGCGTTCCTCGTTGCGTACAACGCGATGGACCCCATCGCCGATTTCAACAGCGACGGCCTGTTCAACTTTTTCGATGTGTCTGCGTTCCTGATCAGCTACAACGCCGGTTGCCCGTGATCCGCCCGATCACACGCCCGTCTGCGACGCGTCCGCGCTCACCAGTAGCGCCAGCAGCACATTGAGCGCGTTGAAACAGATGTGCATCATGATCGGCACGCCCACACGCCGAGTCCGCTCGTAGGCGATGCCGCAGGTCATCCCCACCGCGAAGATCGGCAGCAGGGCGTGGTAGGGCACACGCGTCTCGACCGGGCCCGCCCGGTGCATCGCCGCGAAGATGATGCTCGTGAACACAATCGAGAGCCAGGGGCTCTTGAGCCACTTGAGCATCGCCCCCTGGATGAACACACGATAAATCAGCTCCTCGACAAACGGGGCACCGATCACCGCGCCGCCCACGATCGCCCAGATCCACGGATTGCTCGGCTCATTCGTGAGCATCTCAAGCGTCGGATGCGCCATGCCCGCGGGCGGCGTGCCCTGCGTCTGGGTGTAGGCGAACACGCCAAGCATGCTCATGAGCTCGATAAAGGGGAACGCGAGCATAAAGCATCCGAGCCCTACCGGGAAGTCGAGGATGCTCAGCCCCAAACCGGCCTTGCACTCCTTGTTCTCCATCGTGGATCGCTTGAGCACGAACAGCATGCCGATGCCCGCAAGGATGCCAAACAGGTAGAAGCCTACGGCGTTGATCGCCTGCATCTGCAGCTCGGTGTACTCCTGATCCTGGATCCACTGGATCTTGGAAATCAGCGTCGGGGCGGACATGGCCGCGAGCATCACCACCAGAGCGCTGAAAACCCAGACCACGCTGGGGAGCAGCGAGACATCACGCAGCCCCGCCTTCTTGAACCCGCCCGGCTTGAGCAGCCCACCGGCGAAAAGCAGCATGATCACCAGCAGCATCGAGACGCCCAGCGTCAGCAGCTTCCACTCCTTCATGGTGTGGAGCACATCGCTCACGCTGCGGCTCTGGACGTCGTTGGTATCCACGACCTGCGCCATGGTGTAGGAATCCGCCGCCATCGCGGGCGATACAATCACCCCCGCGAGCACGACACCCGTGAGCAACATGGCCAGTCGTGCTCGATTCGACCCCGGACCCCGCCGATGAGCGAGATCGATGCCCGATGAATCCCGCCAACCCGAGATGCCCGCGACGCTCCGTGAGATCGTCGAGCACAAGCGCACCGAGGTGGACGCGGCCAGATCAGCAACCCCCATCAACGAGCTGCGGGCCATGCTGGCGGATGCACCACAGCCTCGCGGGTTCTTCGAGGCCCTGACCGAACCGGCCCCGGGACGCGACGAAACACGCGTGATCGCCGAGGTCAAGCGGCGCAGCCCCAGCGCGGGGCTCATCCGCCCCGAATACGACTCAGATGGTTTCATTCCTGCTGCCATCGCGCATCAATACTCCGAATCTGGCGCATCGGCAATTTCATGCCTCACGGACGAAAAGTTCTTCGGCGGAGATCTCCGCTTTCTCCGCCAGATCAAAGACCGCATCGCCCTGCCCGTGATCCGCAAGGACTTCATCATCGACCCCTACCAGGTGATCGAAGCCCGCGTCCACCACGCCGACGCCGTCCTGCTCATCGCCGAGTGCCTCAGCGACGCCCAGATCCGCGAGCTGCTGGCCCTTTCCAACGAGCTGGGGCTCTCCACGCTGCTCGAGGTCCACTCACGCGAGAACCTGCTGCGCGCCCTGCCGATTCTGGGGGAAAACCTCAACCCGCGCACGCTGCTGGGCATCAACAACCGCGACCTCACGCGGATGATCACCGACCTCGCCCACACCACCGATCTGCTCGATCTGGTCCCCGATCCATCCAAGCTCGTCTCCGAATCGGGGATCAAGACCCACGAAGATCTTGCGCATCTCCGCTCACACGGCGTGCACATCGCCCTGATCGGCGAGCACCTCATGCGCCAGCCCCACCCCGGACGGGCCCTGAGGGCGATGCTGAACCCCGCCGGCGAATCGCCGCAATAATCCCCTAGGCCCGGCGTTTTGCGCAGGGCCGACCGCTCGATCCACTCCCGGGAGAATCCATGTTCCACGCCCGTATGACCGCTTTCGCCGCCGTCCTGACCCTCACCCTCATCTCGCCGCTGCTGCAAGCCCAGAGCGCCAACGAGGTGCTCGATGCCTCGCGCCAGGCGATCGCCGAGATCCAGGGCTTCGAGGCCCAGTTCAAACTCACGGGCGAGGGCGGATCGATGCTCAACCCCACCATGCCGTCGATGAGCGGCAAGCTCTTCTACGGAACCAGCGAGGAACTCGGACGCGTGATCCGCGTCATCGGCGAGGGCAAGGACAAGCAAGCCGGCCCTTCCAAGGCGATCGATATGGTCATCGCCAGCGATCGCTACATCTGGTCTGATCGCGAGGAGCAGACCATCAACATCGCCCCCATCGGAACGCGAGGCATCCCCAGCGCCCTCACGCTGGTGCTCATCGATTCCATCATCCAGAGCGACCCCTACGCCAAGGACGCCAACAACGCCGACTCGATCACCCTGGGCGCTCAGGAAGAGGTCAACGGCATCATGTGCGACCAGGTCGTCATCAATCGCAAGAAGACCGACTCCAACCCCCGCAGCAACAGCGCCAAGTACGATCAGGCCATCTGGTGGATCAGCACCGATGACAAGCTGCCCCGCAAGCTCCAGCAGATCACCGATGCGGGCTTCGTTAAGGTGAAGCTCACCTTTGAGATGAGCGATTTCAAGCTCGCGGACCCCGATCCCAAGCAGCTTGATGTGAACCGCCCGAGCAGCTTCAAGGTCGTCTCGCGCATGCCGACCGCCAAGCCCACCACACCGCTGACAGAAGAGCCCGAGACCACCACCCCGCCCAGCACCAGCAACCCCAGCCCCGCCAAGCCCGCGACGCCAAATGGCCCCAGCAACCCCAGCGCCCCGTCGTTCTCCTTCACCACCGTGGACGGCTCCACCATCGATAACACCACCCAGAGCGGGCGAATCACCGTTTTCTACTTCTGCGGCTCATGGTGCATGCCCTGCAACGACACCACCCCACTGATCAACACCCTCGCCAGCGAACTCGGTGATGACACCGTCGATGTCGTGGCCCTGTCCATGCGTGAGGGCGACCCCAGCCGCGTGCAGCGCGACTTCACCAGCGCCCACCCGGACATCACACTGGCAATCAACCCCGGCTCGGTCGCCAACGACTTTCGGGTGCGCGTGTTCCCCACGATCGTGGTGATCGACGCCGACGGCTCGATCGTGCACCAGCACGGCATCGAGAAGAACCTCAGCGCTGAAGACCTCGTGAAGAGAGCGCGCGAAGCGATCGACACGCTGCTCGCCACGCCGTGAGCGGCATCATCGATGTATTGCTATTCATCGTGCGGGTTCAGGCGGCCGCGGGCAGCTCGAGCCCCTCAAGGCCCATCTGCAACGCATCGAAACGCACCGCGATCCGCTGGCGTCCATCAAGCATGGGTTCGGCCCGGACGACCTGCGCCCCAACCATCCGTGCCGCCCGTGTGACCGGGCAGCGCAGGTTCTCAAACGCAATTGCAATGCGCTCGCCCTCGTGCGCCTCGCGAGGCCCGAGGAGTTCAATCCCTGCGCCGCTGATCGAAAGATCAAGCGTCCGTCCGCAGCTGTAGGTCGCGTTGGCGCTCCGACGCAGCTTGACCGCGATCTCGCACGCCTCGCGATCATGGGCGCGCCGGTCGTTGATCATCGCGGGTTTCATCTCGGTGAGGCGATCATCGCTTGTCATGCTCTTGGTCCTCTGCGAAGGTGCGTGCTCCGAATCGTCGTAAGTCACGCCACCCAAGGCAGATCGGAAGATCAGCCCACGCGAGTTCAGTCCCATAGCGCAGTCGCTGGCACAAAACCGGTTTCGTAATCAGGGCTCAAGATCGAGCCCCAGCCCCGGTGATCGCCCCAAAGCCCCCGCTTTCACGAGGGTTTCGGCCCATTCATTCGCCGGGTCAGAGTCCGCCACGATCCCCGCCCCCACAGGGTACACAAGCTGCCCGTTCAGGATACCTCCAGTACCGTCTGGGTCGTTATCTCCCCAGATATGGGCGGTCCGAATGGCCACCGAGCACTCGATGTTGCCTGCAGGATCGATGTGCATGATCGAGCCGCAGTACGCGTGGCGGGGGCGATCCTCAAGCTCGTCAATGATCTGCATCGCCCGGACCTTTGGGGCACCCGTCACCGAGCCGGGCGGGAAGGTCGCCCGGATCAGCTCACCCAGCCCCACGCCATCTCGCAACCGCCCCCGCACGACCGAGCTCGCCTGCAGCACGCCCGAATCATGCGGCTCGATCAGTCGCGGATCATGCACACGCACGCTGCCCATGCGGCACACCCGCCCGAGATCGTTGCGCATCAGATCGGTGATCATGTTCAGCTCCGCACGATCCTTGTCGCTCGATTCCAGCTCGCTCGCGTCGGCTTCGATCGGTCGGGTGCCCTTCATCGGGCGGGTTTCGAGCACGCCGGTTTCTCGATCGAGGCGGAGGAACAGCTCGGGCGAGATGGAGCAGATCGTGTGCGATCGCCCCGCGTGCTCAAACCTCAGGACAGCCCCGTAGCGCGGGCGGGTCGAGCTGATCAGCTGCTGAGCGAACCCGAGCGGATCGCC
Source organism: Phycisphaerales bacterium (assembly GCA_020427395.1). Taxonomy (GTDB): domain Bacteria; phylum Planctomycetota; class Phycisphaerae; order Phycisphaerales; family UBA1924; genus UBA1924. The sequence continues at coordinate 64 of JAGQON010000006.1, read as the reverse complement.
CGAGAAAGACGCATGGAGGTGGTGGGCAAGGTTGGCCTGGTAGATATCACCCGCGGCGATGTAC
>JAGQON010000069.1 GCA_020427395.1 Phycisphaerales bacterium | reverse complement strand
GAGCGGGCACTCAAGTGTGTGGGACGCTGATCGCTTGAGCTGTCGGTTGCGCACTTGGTTTCTCATTAGGAACTTTCCCCTAAGCAATATTGTCTGATTTGCTCATATTCCCATTTCAACGGGGGGTATGATTTTGGATCTTCATATCCGCTTGTTGGGTCGTCTGTTTACCGATAAAGTGTGCGGGTGCGATGATCTAGCGGTTACCCGCTTCTGCGGTCAATCTTGCCATAAAAACACCGTTTCATTGTGGCAACCTGAAACGGGGATTGTTCTTGTAGAAACATGTGGTATGGAACGCACCAGTGTTTCTGCTTCGAGGGGGGGCAAATACCCCCGTGCATGCGGCAAATTATAGAAAAGAGTAAAAGTTACGAAGACCAGGTTGGCCATCATGGTGTCGATTTTCGGTATTCGTGTTGTGAGGGGGCTTCAACATCGGAGGTTGTGCTGACGATCTGAGCATTCGGATACTCCGATCCTGCTATTGAGGGACCATGACATGAAGACAACCCTCCGATCCGACAAGCTCAACTGCATCGTCATTGACGACAATCCTGATCACACCGAACTCATCTGTCACGCGATCGAGAATGCGCTCCGTGAGGACGCGATCGATTATGAAATCATGACTTTCGACAGCCCGATCGAGGGTCTTGCGGAACTCCCGGCGGGTTCAGATGCCGTGATTCTGATCGACTATCAGCTCTCGGGGAGCACAGGAACGGAGTGGGTTTCCGATTTCGTAGGTGCTCGTGTTGGGCCGGTGATCATGCTGACATCGAGTGGGAACCAGCGTATCGCTGCGGAGGCATTTCGGGAGGGCGTTTCGGACTATCTGCTCAAGGATGAGGTGATCCGTAAGCCTGAGAAGCTTCGTGAGGCGATGCGTGAGTCGCTTCGTCGGTTTGCGCTGGAACAGAAGAACCGTGAACTCTCGATGCAGCTCAAACTCTCCAACAGTGAACTGAATCAAAGAAATGAGCGGCTGCGTGAGCTCACCGAATCGGCACACCGGTTCGTGGATGATGTCGCGCACGAGTTCAGAACACCGCTCACGGTGATCAAGGAGTTTGCGTCGATCATCGATGACGGCCTGGGCGGAGAAGTCACTGCGAAACAGCAGGAGTACCTCCGGTTCATCATTGATGCGACGCGTGATCTCTCGGGCTTGATTGACGACTTCCTTAACAGCAGCAAGCTTCGTTCCAATATGCTCAAAGTTTCTCGGCGAGCAACACCCGTAACGAGCATCATCGACACGATCTGGCCCATGATATTGACCCGAGCCGGCGCGAGAGAGATCGAGGTTGTTCGTGAGATCGCGGATGGGCTGCCGATGGTGTACGCGGACGCCGACAAGGCCCAGCGCACCCTGCTGAACCTGGTCGTGAACGCTGTCAAATACTCGGATACCGGTCAGCGGATTGTCATCCGTGCTGATCGGCATGACGACGACTGTGTTCGTGTCAGCGTGCGTGATGAAGGGCCGGGACTACCGGAGGAGGCCTGCCGAAAACTCTTTGAGCGGTTCTCGCGGTGCTGCGACGAAATGCGTCAGGAATCGATCTCTGGCTTCGGGCTCGGTCTCAGTATCGTACGCGAGCTTTCAGGGATCAACCTCGGGGAAGTGTTCGTGGAAAGTGAGTTGGGTGCCGGGAGCACTTTCTCGTTCACGCTTCCAGTGGATCAATCCCGCAGCGTGATCAAGAGGTTCGTGAGTCACTTGAGTCAGCGTTCCGCACGAACTGTTGTCGCGGCGATGAGGATCGAGTGTGACGCGTGCTTGCGTGAGGGATTCAAGCCGGTCGCGGTCCTGGAATCAGCGTGCCGATCGAATGATCTGCTACTGGATTCCCTTAGAGATGATCGGATCCTGATGATCGGGGCGGATAGGGACGCGATTTCGATGCGCGATCGGGTTCGAGAACAGCTGATTCGACGCGAGGATTGTCGACGGATGCTGGAGAGTGGTCAGCTCAGGCTCGTCCCAGTCGGGCAATGGCCCGTCGCCCAGTTGCTTACCAATCTCGACTTGAGTGACTTTGAGGGAAACCGAACGGAGGAAGACCATGCCGAGTTCAGTACTAATTATCGATGACGAGCCTCGGATCACCGGGGCGCTCATGACCCGCCTCGAGACGATCGGGTACACGGTGTACCACGCGATCAACGGGCTGGCGGGCGTCGAGGCGGCGGCGTTGCACGAGCCGGACGCGATCATTCTCGATATCCGTCTGCCGGATATTGATGGCTATGAGACCTGCGTACGGATACGGCGCATGCCGCGACTGGAACATACACCAATTCTGTTTCTATCTGCCAATGTCCAGGACGAGGCGATTGCTCGTGCCAAGGCGGTGGGTGGAGATCGATATATCTGCAAGCCGTACGAGGCTTCGGACATCATCTGCTCGCTCCGTGAAGTAATCGAGGGAGTCAGCGATGGTGTGCCGCAAGAGACTGGAGTGAAACA
>JAGQON010000068.1 GCA_020427395.1 Phycisphaerales bacterium | reverse complement strand
CTGAGTGCTGCTGTGGTGGGGGACAATGCTATTTGATCCTGCTCGCGTGCGGGTGCGACTGTGTGGAGGGCATCGCTGCGATCCCGCTGGACGCGGCGACCGATGCGGCTTGGCCCGCTGATCAGCGTGAGGCGGGGGCGGTCATTGAGACGGCGACGGGATGCTGGCGGCTGCTGGGGTCATCGACATCCGTGCCGAACGGGGCGCTTGATCCCGGCGACATCATTGCGATTCACCCGTCTTGCGACGACGCACCGTGCCCGCCCGGCCCATGCCCGAACACCGGCGAGTCGTTCGCGCTGACCAACGGGGCGACCCCATGCCTGCCGTTCTCGCAGGGCATCCAGTGCATCCGCCGGGTGCGGGTCGCGTGGTCGATGGCCGGGTACTACCAGTCACGCGAGGAACTGGGCAGCGGCGAAGTGTTCGAGAACGCGCACGGGTACGCGGCGGGTGAGTACGAGTATGAGCAGGTCGGATCGGTGCTCCAGCTCTCAGCGTTCTCGTTCACCAACCGGCTCGTGGGCGTGCGCGACACCACCGCGGCGGGCGGGACGAGCGAGGATTGGGACATCGCCCAGAGCGTGGATCAGGACACGCCGGGCACGCTGGTGGGCAGCCCAGTGCCACAGGGGGCGGGGTACACCATCATCGTGCCCCGGCTGGCGACGAGCGGGGTGGTGTCCCGCGCCAGCTTTGGTGACGATCTGGGGTTCTTCATCGACTTCACGCCGTGCAACGAGTCGATCGACTTCGATTTCTCGGGCGACTCCGGCCCGGTCGGGCGGACCTCGCACAACGGCATCATCACACCATCACAGACCACCAGCAACTTCTATGGCTGGGTCAACCCCGAGGGCGACAACCGCGAGTCGTACCGGGTGGGCGTGTCCATCCGCATCCGCATCGTGGAGTACGAGACAGTGGACGGGCGCACCGTGCGGCTCGACGACTGCGATCAGCCCGTGCCGTCGATCGCGACCGCGTGCTCGCCCGATGCCGATCCGCAGGAGTTTGTGTACGATGCCCAACTCGCGCCCGAGTGGGCCGTGGCCATCGTCAACCCCGACAACGATGAGCGGTACATCCTGACCGGCACGCCAACCGAGCAAGCCACCAGCGACGGCGTGTTCATCAACGAGGGGTGCATCAGCCAGCCAACGCTCTGGCCGCTGGCCCGCGAGTGTGGTGGCTCCCGCGTGGTGACCTACGACCCGGCGATGCGTCCGCCAAACGGCGTGACCTTCATGGTCGGCAGCGTGCGATACACGCCGATTGCCGGCGAGAGCACCGAGGCCCCCAGCAGTGGCACCTGGTCGCCCGACCCGTGCCCGAGCAACCCATGCGCGGGGCTGATCCCCAACGACCCGCGATGCAACGACCCGCGATTCCGGGACTGCCCGCAGTGTGTGGGGTTCAATGTCGGCGACCCCATCATTATCCCGACCGACCCGCGTGGCAGCACACCTCCCGACAACAATGGTATGATCGAGGCGTTGATGAGCCCGATTATGCGGTGCAAGGGATGTGGCGGGTGATCCTGCTATAATGCACACACCGGGGGTTTCCTTCCTTTCCCCCCGGCGTTGCCCTTTGAGTCCCGGTGTCGGCGGTTGCCCCTCCCCGGCACCGGGATTCAGGGCTTATTGGTGAGGTTCCGCAGGCGGGCACAGGCGAGAGAGCAGCATGTCACAGTTCACATCAGGCGGACCAGACCCCATTGGGACCGAACGCTTCCCGAACAGGACTCGCAAGAAGTCGCTTCAAGAGCAGCTTCGTGAGGGTGCATACGGCCTGCGAGAAGATATCAACGACAGCCTCTCGGCCATACGAAACATCGGCGGTGCCGTCCGTGCTGGAGCAAACGCCCTAACCGCACCAGTCGTGCGTGACGTGAACGAGATTGCTGACAACGTTTCATCCGGCATCACCAACTCATCGACCATGCAGGGGATCAGTGATATCCGCCAAGGCGTGAATGAGTCGCTGGCACCGATGGTGGCTGGGTATCAGCGAGAGGCCAGCAACGCCAACGCCGCCCTCGGGTATCTCGCCCAGTCTGCCAAGCCGGACTTCGTGGATACGGCGGTCGAGTCGCTGCGATCACTGAGCCAGTCGGCACCCGCCGCTGTCGCCGAGGCCGCAGCCCCCGCACCTGAGCAGGTGGTCCGTGAGCCGCAGGTCAGTGCCATCCAGTCAGGGCAGGGCGACATCTCGGACATGGCCAATGCCGCCCGCCGCGAGCGGATCAAGAAAGAACTGAACATCACCGATGAGCAGTTCGACCAGATCCGCGAGCAGAACCTCAACGATCGACGCTCGTTCCGCCGTGCCAAGGTGCAGGGCATGGAGCAGATCAAGGCACTGGCCCAGGAGGTGCGTGCCGCAGATCAGGCGGGCGACACTGCCACAGCCGAGGCACTTCGCAACCAGATCCTCCAGATCCGTCAGTCCATCGACAGCGAGGGGCGACGCATCGGCACCATCGCGCAGAACCTCCGTGGGCGGATCAGCGACCTCTC
>JAGQON010000067.1 GCA_020427395.1 Phycisphaerales bacterium | reverse complement strand
AGAGGGCGACGACGGAGTCGGAGAACTCCCCGACCTCCCCGTTGTGCTCCAGCCCCCGGAAGGCCAGATCGACATGCTCGCCGCCGGGCCATTCCGCTTGCCGGGCGGCGTTGGCCCGGCGGAGATCGTAGATCGAGAAATCAGTTGCCATTGTGGGTCTCCAATCTGAGGTCATAGAAGGGGTCGGCCTGCTTCAGCGCCGTAGAAAGCAAGGCGGCCAGCAGAACGATGAGGGCGATGTCGAAGACCGTTCGGATCATCTTTCGTCCTCCCCGGACAGGTGGTCGAAGGCCATGAGAAGCATGGCTGCCCCGACAGTGAACAGGACCTTGGGTGCGGTCCCGCTGAAGGGCCACCAGAGGGACCCTAGGTGAACACTTTTCAGGGCGACGACCCAGAACAGCCCGAGGTGAAAAATGATCCACACCCAGACGTAGGCCACGACGAGCTGGGTGAACCGGCTATTCTTCATCGTCCATGCCCCCGGCCAGAAGGTCTTCGATGTCGCTCCAGCGTTCCCGCACGCCGCGCAGGAGGCTCCGGTGGTAGCGTTCCCGCTTCAGCGCCTCTTCCCACGGGTCGGGGTCGATATGCGGCTCGATGGCGGCCTTGATGAGCTCCACGAGGGCATTGGGCGGCAATGCGTCCAGCTCCCAGCTCGTATAGCCGTGCTCGTCGATGTAGCCGCTCGCCCGGGAATCGGTGATCTTGGTCGGGTTGGGCGGCGGGTTGAACTCGTCGATCTGGTCACGGTTGAGCGCGATCCGCTGGACCTCGACATCATCCCACGAGAAGAGCTCCAGACGTTCCCGGTTGTCCCGGGTCATGTCGAGGCCCGAGGGATCGTGGTCGCCGAGGTGGATCACCAGAGGGCTCTTGCCGTTCGAGATCGCGTCTTCCATGCGCTTCCCGGCCCGGTAAGCCTCGCTGGCGCTCAGGTAGCCCTTGCAGGCCATGTAGCCCACCCGGAACGGCCTCACGGCCTTCTCGATGACGCTGGAGAGGGCGTCCTTCTCGACCCAGACCTCGATATAGCGATCCTGATCGGCCCACATGTCCGAGGCGCAGCCGTAGGGGAGATCGGCGAGGATTTCTTCGATGTCCTCTTTGACCAGCCACCCCTTCTTGCCGCGACCGCGGTCTTCGATGGCATCCCACGAGATCAGACCGGCCATGCGAGCGTCGGTGATGATGTTGCCGAGCCGCTTGTATTCCTTGTCCTTGTTCGGGATGAGATCGCGCGAAACGAACTGGTAGTAGAGCTGACGCAGGGTGAGGGTGTAGCCGTCGGCCTGATACTCCCGGATGATGGTGTCGGCTTGGTCGATCACCGCCTGAGTGTCAGGCCGGAACGACTTGTGGATAAAGGTTTCGTATGCCATGTGGGATCACCCTTTCCGGCGCTGGTTCGCCGCGATGATGTGCAGCGGGATGGTCAAGAAGAGCGCCGGGATGAAGAAGAAGATCGCGGCGAGGTGCAGAATCCAAAACATAGGAGCCTCCTATTTGTGCTCGGCGAAGGTCTCGGGATCACCAGAGACAGGCTCGCCGTTCGTGTCGAAAAACTCGGGCAGATCGAAACCGCCATTGTCGCAGTCGCCACACCTGATCCCGCGCAGCGTAACCGCGTTCGGCGGGTCGGTTTCGCACCGGGGCGTGTCGAGTTTCGTGCCGCATGACGGGCAGATGATCGTGATCGTATCGGTCACGAGGTCTCGGGTCATTCGGTCATGTCCTTTGAGAAGGTCCCGGAGCCGTCCCCGCCGGGTTCGTCAATCCGAGCCGTGGCGACATCTGCGTCCATCGCCAGTTCGTCGATAGCTTCCACGATCTCAGCGTGGCCAACGGGGCGGGGGTCTCCAAACATGCTGCGTTTCATTGGGTCTCTTTCTCCATGGTTTTCAGGGTGGTGGTGGTGGTGGTGGTGGGGGCCGAAGCCCCCAGCCCGGTTACTCGGCGACGAGATCGAGGATGTTGCCGCCCTTGCGCTCCATGTCCACCCGGGCGTCTTGGTGCGGGATCGACTTGGCGTGGGCCGTGACACCCGTGACCACATCCCAGACCGTCTCGATGGGGCGGCCCTCTTCGCGCAGGTGCGCGTTCTGGATCGCCGTCGATTCGGACTTGGTGAACCGCTTGGAGAGGAACTTCTGGAGGTCGTCGTCCACGCGCTTCTGCTGCGCTTCGGCGATGGTCTGCTCGATGGGCAGGGCTGCCGCGTTCGAGTATTCCATGAGGACCGGGCTGATCTCTTCCAGCCACCGATCCGGAGCGCCCGCACTGTGACGGAGACGGATTTCCTTGAACTCCTGAGCGCCCCACACGATGCGGTTCTGGCACACATAGTCGAACAGGAAGAACGCCGCGCCGATGGACTTCGAGCCTTCCTCCGAGTTCCAGACGAAGAACCCGCGAGCGAGCGAGCCGTTCTGGCCGTTGCGCCGGTTGGGCACCTCGATCCGGTTGGTCTCGTCGGCAAGGAACACGAACATGTCGCGATCCGAGCCAAAGATCGTGGTGTTCTCTTTCGTCACCTGCACGGCCTTGCCGAACTCGCCCGGGACGCGGAAGTCGCCGGTCACGCCGTCGCCGAACTTGTTCATGATCGCCCACACGATCTCGTCGTTCCAGACGCGACCGTAGTTCGGGCCGGTGGCCGCGCGCAGGCTGGTGTGGGTGGCCACGTCCTGACCGAAGCCCTCGTCGCCCAGCAGAACGGGCGTCTCGGTGGCCAGCAGCTTCACCTCTTCGGCGTCCCGGTTGAACCGGAGGCCGTAGTTCATGGCGTCGGCGACGATGGGGGCCGGGAGCTTGCGCAGGTAGGAGGCCGGGGCACCGGAGAGGCTGGCGAGCTGGCCGAACGACCAGTGCGTCGGGTCGATCAGACCGTCTTGCCCGTGGACGGTGATGCCGCGGATCGGGTCGGCAGCAT
>JAGQON010000066.1 GCA_020427395.1 Phycisphaerales bacterium | reverse complement strand
GCTTCCGGGGGAGGTGCCGACGAAGTCGGCGGAGGGGGCTTCCCCAACCAGCATCTCCATCGCCCCCACCCAATCCTCCCAGTTCGTCTCCGCCCTGATGCTCACCGCCGTCTTCCTTGAGCACGGGCTCACCCTCACCTTCCCGAACGGCATCACCTCCCAGAGCTATGTCCAGATGACCCTCGACCTGCTCGATCACCTGGGTGCCCACACCCGCGCCGCGTCCGACCTCGCCGTCATCCAGATCAAACCCGGCCTCGACGCCTTCAACCTCGACATCGAGCCCGACGCTTCCGGCGCGACCTACTGGTGGGCCGCCGGCGCACTGCTCTCCTCCGCCACCATCCGCGTCGAGGGCTTCAGCAACACCACCACATCACTCCAGGGCGACGCGCAGTTCCCAACCCTACTCGAACAAATGGGCTGCACCCTCGTCAGTTCTTCCAAGGGGCGCGACAACACCCTCGCAGTACGCGGCACACCCAACCTCCGCCCCATCATCTGCGACATGCGCGACATGCCCGACGCCGTCATGTCACTCGCCGCTGTCGCGTCCTTCGCCCCCGGCACCACCATCGTCAAGGGCGTCAAAACCCTGCGCGTCAAAGAATGCGACCGCATCGAAGCCATGAAGACCGAGTTCGCCAAGCTCGGCGTCACCGTCACGGACAACCTCAACGGAGACGAAGACACCCTCTCCATCACGCCACCACCTGACGGCATCGACTGCTCCGACACCGCCCCCGCCGTGTCCTTCGACACCTACGACGACCACCGCATGGCCATGTCCCTCGCCCTGCTCGCCCTCCGCCGCCCCAACATCACCATCAACGACCCCAAGTGCGTCGCCAAGACCTACCCCAACTACTTCCAAGACTTCGCCAGAATCTACAACTGACGCATAAGATCACAAATGATAACTCAGATTGAAATCACAGACTACAACCCGGAAGCTGGTCTCATCATGAACGCTACTGGCGGCAAAGTCCAAATCACGCACATTGGCGAAGGTAGCTGCTCGATCAGCGGTGATAAAGATGGCCTGATCACTCTCGCGACCGCGCTATTGACTGTCGCACACAACATAGGCAAAGCACATCCTCACGCGCACATGCATGTCGACGAGTATGGACTGCTCGATTCGGGATCCAGCTCGTTCGTGATCGGTCAACTCAAGGACGCTGTCTGAGAACCATCCCCTTCGAGCTCTTCGCGCCCTTCGCGTTCACAAAATCTTCTCTGCGCCTCTGCGTGACCTTTGCGACCTCTGCGTTCCCTCCCCCATAGAATCACCCAACCGGCGGCAGCACCTCATGCGCCACCCCATTCACCGTAAGCAGCGCCGCAATCCGCGGGTTATCCCGCAGATACCCCGGCTCCTTCGAGCAATCAAAGTCCCGACAGCCCTGCGGCCGAGTCTCGTAAATCATGCACCCACCCGCATCATCAAGATGCGGACACCGCCCATCAACGAACGGCAAGATCGACCCGTCATCGAGCAGCACGCCCCGATGACCGGTGCAGCAAGTCCCACCACACGCAGCGCACGGCAGCTCTACCACGACCGCCCCACAAACGCATCTCTGCGTATCGAGCATCCAAAGCCGATCTCAGCTGAAACAGAACGAGAGTTCTCCATCAGCCAGTCTAGACGCAAGCACAACCCCAAACAGTATCCCACGCAGAGGAAGCACCCCTACCCGTCCGCATCACGCTCAAACGGCTCCACATGGATCAAAAGCGACGCCACCTCCGGCAGCCGCTCACGAACCAGCGCCTTCGCCTTCCCCGTCAGCGCATGCGCGGCCGCCACAGACAAATCCGGATCCACCTCCGCGTGCATGATCACCCGGTACTGCCGCCCCACCTTCCGCGCCTCGCACTGCTCAATCGCACGGATCCCCTCGATCTCCATCACCACCTCACCGCACCGCCGCGCCATATCCGGCTGGCTCGCATCCAAGAGCTCCCCCATCGGCGCCCGCGCCAGCAGCACCCCGTTCACCACGATCACCCCCGACGCCAGCAGCGCCGCCCAATCGTCCGCCGGCGCATAGTCCTCACCGCCGATGAGCGCGATGGTGATCCCGATCAGCGCCGCCGCCGAAGTAATCGCATCCGAGCGATGATGCCAAGCATCCGCCATCCCCGCACTGCTTCCGCTCGACCGCGCCGCGTGCCGCGTGATCTGGAACATCGTCTCCTTGATCGCGATCACACCGATCAGCACGACCACCGTGTACCACGCCGGCATCCGGTGCGGGTTCATGATCCCGTGCACCGACTGCACCCCAATCCCCACGCCCGCGATCACCACCAGCAGCCCCACCGCCAGCCCCGCCAGAGACTCCACCTTCCCGTGCCCGAACGGGTGCGTCTCATCCGCCGGCTTCCCCCCATACTCCAGCGCCCGCCACACGATCAGCGACCCCGCGATGTCCACCATCGACTCCACCGCGTCCGCGACCAACGCAAACGAGTGCCCCACAATCCCCGCGATCAGCTTCACCCCCGCCAAGCCCGCGTTGACAAGCAACCCATTGAGCGCCGCCCGCTCCGAACTCGCAACCCGACTGACCTGCACTTCATCCATCACATAACAATACGCGACCCAACCAGCACCACCTCCCTAATCGGACCTCCTCTTCTCTGCGCCTCTGCGTGACCTTTGCGCCCTCTGCGTTCCCTCTTCCTGATGGCTGATGGCTGATGGCTGATGGCTATCTTCCCCCCGATCCGTTACCCTCTCCCCATGCCCGATTCCCCACCACCCAAATCCACCTTCATCGCCCGCTTCCTCACCTTCGTCGAGTGGCTCGGCAACCTCCTCCCCCACCCCGTCACCCTCTTCGCCCTCTTCGCGCTCGCCATCGTCATCATCAGCGCCATCACCGCCGCACTCGGCGTCTCCGTCGAAGACCCACGCCCCGGCGCCGAAGGCGTCATGCTCACCACCAACTCACTCCTCGCGCCCGACGGCATCCGATGGATGTTCCAGAACATCGTCC
>JAGQON010000065.1 GCA_020427395.1 Phycisphaerales bacterium | reverse complement strand
ATCGCGGTGGGCTCGACGAGTGCTCGGACGCTTGAAAGCTACGCGATACTGCATGAGCAGCATCCGGGCGAGCCCTTGCCCGAGCGGTACAGCACGGACATCCTGATCGCGCCGGGGTACCGCTGGCGTTGGGTGTCGGGGATGGTGACGAACTTCCACCTGCCCCGCTCGACGCTGCTGGCGATGATCGCGGGTCTGTTGGAGGTGCCGGGAGAGGTGGATGGGCTTGAGCGGGTGCACGCGATCTACCGCGAGGCGATCGCCCAGCGGTACCGATTCTTCTCGTACGGCGATGCGATGCTCATCCTGCCCTGATGCGATACCATGATCCGGGCGAAAACTGCGTGAGAATGGCCTGAATCGTCGATGATGGAGCATCGCATGCGACTCGACCAGCTCATCTCGGGGCTTGATGTTGACTGCGCCACCATTGGCGCGGACCTGGCGTCGATCCGCGTGTGCGATGTGACCGAGGATTCGCGCACGGCCGTGCCCGGCTCGCTCTTCATCGCCCGCGCGGGCACCAAGGATCAGGGGCTGCGGTATGTCGAGCCCGCGATCGAGTGCGGGGCCGTGGCGATCCTGACCGAGCGGGGCGGCGCGAAGCACATCGAGCTGCCGATGCGGTCGAAGGTCGTGGTGCTCGAGTGCGATGACCCGATCGCGACAACGGCCCAGATCGCCGAGCGGTTTTACGGGCAGCCGGCCTCGAAGCTGGTCTGTGCGGGTGTCACAGGCACCAACGGCAAGACGACCATCACCCATCTGACGCACCAGCTCATCGAGGCGGCAGGCGTTCGGTGCGGGCTGATCGGCACAGTAGAGATCGATGACGGGCGGGAGCGATCACGGGCAGCCATGACGACACCGCCGGCGCTGGAGCTGAGCCGCACACTGGCGACGATGGTGGAGCATGATTGCCTGGCGGTGGTGATGGAGGTGTCAAGCCACGCGCTCGATCAGCGTCGCACGGGGGCGATCTCGTTCGATGCCGCGTCGTTCACGAATCTGACGGGCGATCATCTGGATTATCACCTGACCCTCGATCACTACCGCGCGAGCAAGGCGAAGCTGTTCGCGTCGCTCAAGCCCGACGGTGTTGCGCCGATCGTGGTTGATGATGCGGGATCGCAGGCGATGATCGACGCGTGCACACCCGGGGCGAGGGTCATTCGTTGCGGCACGAGTGACATGGATGATGCGTGGGTGCGGATCGAGAGCGAATCCATTGATGGCACGCGCGTGGAGCTGCACACGCCCGATGGCGAGTTCAGCGCCCTGCTGCCGATGTTCGGCGCGTACAACGCGATGAACGCGCTGCAGAGCGTACTGATGGCGCAGGCGATGCTCTCAAAGCTCGGCATCCCACGCGAGAAGCAGCACGCCGCGATCGAGCATGCGCTGCCACGGCTGCAGCTCCCGATGGGGCGGCTGGAGCACTGCGAGTCGAGTGAGGATGACCTCACGGTGCTCGTGGACTTTGCCCACACGGACGATGCGCTGCATTCGGCGCTCTCGGGCGTGCGCCGGGTGCTGCCGGAGGGTGCGAAGCTCTGGTGCGTCTTTGGGTGCGGCGGCAACCGTGATCAGACCAAACGCCCCCGCATGGGCGCCGCGGTGGCGCAGTATGCGGACATGGTCGTGGTCAGCAGCGACAACCCGCGCACCGAGTCGCCCAGCGCGATCATCACGCAGGTGCTCGAGGGTATCGACAAGGACAAACGCGATGGTGTGCGCGTGCAGCCCGATCGGGCCCGGGCGATCCACGATGCGATCATCGATGCATCGCCAGGGGATGTCGTCGTCATCGCGGGCAAGGGACACGAGACCGAGCAGATCCTGCCCGACGGGATGGGCGGCACGCGCACCATCCACTTCGACGACCGCGAGCACGCGAAGCTCGCGCTGCGTGAGCGGCGATTGCGGGCTCAGAGCACGCACGCCCAGCGGGCGGGCACATCATGAGCAGCTGGGCGTGGGACGATTTCGCGCACGCCGCTGGTGGCTCGTGGCGATCGAACCCGCAGGGCCCGATGCTGCCTTTCGCCGGCGTATCCATCGATACGCGATCGATCGAGCCCAGGCAGGTGTTCTTCGCATTTGTGGGCGAGCAGGTCGATGGGCATGAGTACCTGCGGGCCGCGTGCGATGTCGGGGCTTCGGCGTGCGTCGTCACGCACCCCGAACGAGTTCCTGATGACATCACGATCCCGGTGCTGGTCGTGGGGGACGCGCTCGATGCGCTGACGCGTCTCGCCGGTGCGTGGCGTGATCGGATCGCGGCGAGGGTGATCGCGATCACCGGGTCGAACGGCAAGACCACAACCTGCCGCCTGATGCAGAGTGTCTGTGGTGCTGCGGGGAAGACCTATGCGTCGCCCAAGAGCTTCAATAACGCGTTGGGTGTGCCGATCACGATCCTCAACACGCCGATCGAGGCCGAGTACTTGGTGGCCGAGGTCGGTATGAGCACGCAGGGCGAGATCGCCGCCCGCAACGCGTTGCTCCGACCGGACCTCGCGATGATCACCAGCATCGGGCGGGCGCACCTTGAGGGTCTGGGGAGCATCGAGAACATCGCCCGCGAGAAGGCACAGCTCATCGCGTCCGCTCCGGCAGAAGCGGTGGGGGTGATCCCCGGTGGGATCGGCACGCTCGAAAATGCCCTACGCGGTGATTCGCACCGGATCGTGCGATTGGGTGAAGGCTTCATGCTTGAATCTCACGATCAGCACGGCAGCGTCTTCAGCATCGAAGGCGTGCGTTTCAGCGTGCCCCTGCCCGGTCAGCACAACGCGCACAACGCCGCGTTGTGTGTACTTGCTGGTCGCGAGCTGGGGATCGACGATGCGATCATCCACGCCGGGCTTGCCAGCGCGACCCCGCCCGCGATGCGATTTGAACGCACACAGATCGAGACAATTGCCGAGCCCATCGTGGTCATCAACGATGCCTACAACGCCAACCCCGACTCCATGCGGGCGGCCCTGGCGACCTTTGCCGAGCTGCCGACCGCAGGCCCGAAGATCGCCGTGCTGGGCGAGATGCTGGAAATGGGGGCCATCGGGCCCGGCGAGCACCAGTCGCTTGCAGATCACGCGGCGGGGCTGGGCGTGCTCGATCGGGTGGTGCTGCTTGGGGTCTCGTTCTCGCATGTGCGGGTCGGCGATCCGCGTGTCGAGGTGATCGGGGAGCGTTCGGACGAGGCCATCGAGCGGGTTGCCCGCTCGCTGTGCCCGGGTGACACGGTG
>JAGQON010000064.1 GCA_020427395.1 Phycisphaerales bacterium | reverse complement strand
ACTAAAACAACCTGCGGGTTGGCCACCCCCAGCGGGAGGACCCAAAGCCGGGTACCCCCCTGGCGGCCTCCAAACGCCGTTTCCTGACACGGAGGAGGGCCGGGCGATCAGACGAAGATGGGGTCGTGCCCGCCAGCGGCCGCCCCAGACTCGGCCTGGATCAACTGCAGGCCCTCCTGGCTGATCCTGAACCCGAGGTAGTATCGCTGCTTACGGTCCTCGTCGAGTATCGCCACCCGCTGGCTCCAGCCGTAGCCGGTCATCACAGTCTTGAACTGGGATAGCCAGGCGGTCTTTTTCGGATTTGCCTGCACGCCGTTCTGCTCCCGGTACTTGGACCACAGAGCCCAGATGTCATCCTCGTACGCTTTGCCTGGCTCCTCGCCCTCACGGTCGAAGACCAGGTACTCGCCGATGAACTCGTTGTATTCGGACGCCTGGGCACGCAGGTCATCGATCAGCGGCTTGTAGCACTCGGGCTGCGTGAACCCACCATCCTCATCGATGTGCAGGATGCCGATCAGACTGAGCAACAGGATGCCCGCCAAGCTCTCCGGTGTCGTGAGGCGGTCCACGAGGCCAATGTCCTGCTGGCTCTCGGGTACTGCGTGGGGCATCTCGAATGCGATCGAGCGGCGTGCGATGGCGTTTGTCGGGTCGGGGATGCTCGGCATGTTGTTTGCCACGATGAGCATGCGCGTCCTGAGCGTGTGATCAGGGATCTCGCTCAGGTATTTGCGATCGATGGACACCGAGTCCTGTCCGCTGATCATCTTCCAAAGCTCAAGGATGCTGCGCTTATCCTGGCGGCCGAACTCCATATCTGGGAAGATGGCCAGCTTCTTGCCGATCCACGATGCGAGGTGGAACTGCTGCTCGAGCTTCGCCGTCGATGAGCTCACGGTCTCGGTGGGCATCAACCGCTTGATTACCTGCGATTTTACACCCTTGCCGGAGCCGGACGGTCCGATCCACCAGACGATATTCGTGTTCTGATGCCGAGTATCCCCCGAGATCCAGTTGCCCATCACCTTGTGAAACTCGCGGATCACCCCGTGCGTCGTCGCCTCGCTGTTGGTCTTGAACGAACGCATCAGGAACTCGCCCCACTCAGGACACAAGCTGTACGCGTACTCCTCCAGATCACCGAGGCCGCCCTCGAGGACCTGGTTGATCTCATCGACGGGCAGCGTCGCCTCGATGCACCCGAGGTTGAAGAGCAGCGGGGTGTTGGGGAGCACGACGAGCTTGCGATCGCGACGCCATGCTTGGGTGTCAATGATCCCGCCACGCGTGGGTATCACATCGTCCGGGTCGGGCAGGCCGTGCTCATGCGGGTCGTAGATGATCCGATCAGACGCGTCGACCATCGCAATCTTGCCGTCGTTATCGATGTTCGGCCGCAGCCAGACCTGATACCGAAAGTCATTCTCGGGCAGCGTGATGCGGACCTCGTCGAGGGCGGCCTGGGCGACCGAGTTGCACTCGCTCATGCTCAGGTTAGCGTCCACATAGTGGAACCGTGGGGGCGTTTCCTTCGTGGCGACGGCCTTGCAGAACGGCAGGTAGTGCCGCTGCACTTTGGCGCGGATGTGGTCGAGGGGCTTGGCATCGAGCGCGACCCACATGCCATCGCGGTGCTCATGCACGCGGCCGGCGAACTCGACGAGCGTGAGCCCGCCCTGACCCCGCTCATACTCCTCGGGCGCGTACCGGGCGAGCAGGAACTCATGGGCCGCCAACAGCTGGTTCTTGGGGTAGACACCGGCGCCGTAGGGGCTCCATTTGCGTGTGTCCTGAATCACATCAGGAAGCTCCGCCTCATCCTCGGGCGTTTTCTCGTCCTCCGCCGGCTCCGCTGGCGCATCAGCAGGGGCCGGGGCAGTGAGCGAGAGCGTCGCGTGCTCGAGTGCCCACCCGAACGCGGCCGCGGACGCGTCGGGGTACGGGTTGATGCAGTCCTCCCAGTCGACGCTCTTGCCCTCGATGGGCATCTCGTCCTCGCCCACGAGCTGCGGCGTCCAGCGGTGTGCCGGCAGCAGCTCGGCGGTGGGGGCCTTGAGCTCGGCGCGGAACCGATCGGCCGCGACGACGGCGGCCCGCTGCCCACGCATGCCGACCTGGCGGCCGTGTGCGTTGACCTTGTTTCGATCGAGATCCCCAGCAACGATCAGCACTCCGCACGAACGCACGAGGTGAGCTCGCACGAGGTCGAGCGAGACCTGCTCCAGCCCGCCGGCGCTGATGCACGCGAGCACACACCACCCGGTGAGCTTGTAGATCGCTACGCCCGTCTCCACGCCCTCACAGAACACGATGGGCTCGTTGTGCTTGGGCTCACCGAGCACAACGGCCGCACCGTCGAGGCGGCCGATGCCGGCTTTGCGGGTCTTCTTGCCCTGGATCTCGACCTCGATGGGCTCGCCGCTGTTCTCGATAAAAATCCGCTGGGCGCCGACCACCTCGAACCGATCATCGATCGCGATGGCGAGCACCGCGCCGATCTTTTCCCGACTCACTCGGCAGTCGGGCACATACATGATGCTGGCGGGCAGCATGCCGCCGGGCAGCGTCTCGGGATCGCTCCCGCGGCGTGTGAAGTATCGGTTGGCGGGGTCGCGGTCGCCGTGCAGGTATGCACGATCGATGAGCTCACGAGCGTAGGCGATGGCCTTGGCGTCCTCGTTGGCCTGGTGCTTCTCATCCTCGCGCTGCTGCATCTCGGCCTGCTGTCTGGCCGCCTCGCGTCGCTCTTCGATCTGCCGCTTTTCAGCGGGCGAGAGCTCCCGGGCATCGAGGATCGACGCATCGACCCGCGCGAGGTCGGCCAGCTGCTTCACGATCGGCTTGAATGCATCCCCCCGGGGCAGCTGCCCGCCATTGAGGTACGCTGTCCAGGTCATGCCCTCGTCGTCGACGACAGTGATGTAGTAGGGCGAGCGGGCTAGGCAGGCGATGCGGTCTGGCCGCACCCCGAACACGCCCCCCGGATCGATCGTCGCCACCCACTTGCTGCCCTTGCGTTTCCACCCGAACTCGGGGAACGCGGCATCGAGCTGCGGCCACAGGGCTGGGATCACAAAGTTGTCGAGAAACTCACTCGGACGCATACTCTCAGACATACCAGCGAATCCTTCCGCTCTAAGTGCGGGCGATAGCTGGGTTTATCCGAGTGGGCGTTGGGATTGTAAATCCTCTCGCGTTAGCGTTCGGTGGTTCGAATCCACCCGCGCCCATTCATCTAAACCCCTGATTTCCCGCCGGTAACGGCGGTTTTTTCATGCCCTGACCAGATCCGGCGATGACCACGCACCGCCCCGAAATACCCGAACATTGTCCACCTATGGACATACTTTGCCATCACGCGAGCATACTTTCGAGCATACCGCCCATCACCATCTCCAGGGCGGGCATCCGCGCCATGTAGCGGTGCGCGTCGGTGACGCCGACCATCGCGTAATACTTCTTCGTGGTGATGATGCTCTGGTGATCCATCAGCTGCTGGGCCACGATGTCGGGCACATCGTTGAGCG
>JAGQON010000063.1 GCA_020427395.1 Phycisphaerales bacterium | reverse complement strand
GGATGAGGACTCGGGCGCCGATGGGTTCGACGGTTTCGAGTTCGGGTTTGGGTTTGCTCTGGGCCATGGGGGATGGTAGGGGGAGGAGGGGACTAGGGACTAGCCACTGGCCACTCGGGAAGAGTGAGAGAAGACAGGACGCAAAGGTCGCGCTGAGGTTGGTGAGGCGTGTCGGGTGGTTGGGGGCGTTCGAGCGATGGGGGAATGGGGGGGTGATGGTGGGAATGGATTAGTTTGGTTTGTAGGTGTTGGTGTGGTAGAGACTGAGTCGTTCGAGGGTGGGGGATGAGTTGGCGTCGGTGATGTTGAGGCGGATGGTGTCGGTGGTGATCGGGTTGAAGCGGGCGATGCGGTGGTGGCCGATGGTGGTGGCCTCGAAGATGGTGATCCATCGGCCGTCGATTTGGGCTTGGAGATTCCAGGCGCGGATGCGTTGGCCGAGAAAAAAAAACGAGTTCGATGTGTTCCTGGAGGATGGCGGCGTTGATTGTTTCGGGCTGCGCGAACTCGATGGTGATGGAGGCTTTGGTCTGGTTGTCGGGGGCGGCCCAGTAGGTGTCGTCGTTGTTGTCGATGAGTGCTTGGGCGGTGAAGGGCAGGCCGCGCGTTGTGGAAGCGGTGGCGATGGTGCCGGTGTAGGTGTTGGCGATGTCCAGTTCGTACATGCGTCGGAGTTCGTAGGCCGTGGATTTGATGGCGAGGACTTCGGCGGGGTGGAGCTGGCCGCGGTTGTCGACGGCGAAGTTGAGGAGGAGGTTGGTGTTGTGGCCGACTGAATCGTGGTAGATGTCCACGATTTTGGTGGACGACTTGACGGTGTCGTCGGTGTCCGCTGACCAGTACCAGCCCTTGCGGATGGAGACATCGGTTTCAGCGGGGAACCAGGTGGGGGCACCTTCGATGCCGGTGTTGAGTGTGGTGGGGTCTTCTTCGATGCCCTGGGGGTGGGTGGCCCATTGGGTGGGGTTGGCGTGACCGGATTCATTGCCGACCCAGCGGATGCCACCGGGGACATTGGCGTCCGGCGGCGCGAAGATCACCGCGTTGGGTTGGAGGGTGTTGACGGTGTTGATGAATCTCGGCCAGTCGTAGTCCTGGTGCTTGTCGGGGTTGTTGCGATCGCCGTTGGCGCCGTCCCACCAGACCTCGGCGATGGGGCCGTAGTTTGTGAGGAGCTCGGTGAGCTGGTTGTTGTAGAAGTCGTTGTAGGCGTCGTCGTTGCGGCCGTAGTCGGGGTGGTTGCGGTCCCAGGGGGAGATGTAGACGCCGAGCCAGAGGCCGTACTTTTTGCAGGATGCGGCGAGGTCTTTGATGACATCGCCTTTGCCGTTGCGCCAGGAGGATGCGCCGACATCGTGGTCGGTGTAGTCGGAGGGCCAGAGGCAGAAGCCGTCGTGGTGTTTGGCGGTGATGATGACGCCGGTGAGGCCGGATTCTTTGAAGGTGCGGCACCATTGGTCGGTGTCGAGGTCGGTTGGGTTGAAGGTGTCGGGATGCTCGCGTCCGTGGCCCCATTCGACGCCGGTGAATGTGTTCATGTTGAAGTGGACGAAGGCGTAGAAGCGGTGTTCGTGCCAGGCGAGCTGCTGGGGGGTGGGGATGGCGCCGAAGGGGGCTGGCGGGGATGTGGTGCGTGTGGTGGTGCAGGCGGGGAGCAGCAGGAGGGTGAGAGTGAGGATGAGCGTGGTGATGATGTGGCGCATGGGCGGAGTATACAGGGCGCCGGCTGACCGGGGGATTCTGGTACACTGCGTTGGTTGTGATGTGCTGACTGATGATTGATTGGAGGTCGTGATGGGCTATGGCGAGCTGTTTTTTACCTTGCTTCCGTTCGTGCCGGCGTCGATGCTGGTGTTGTTCGCGGTGGTTCTGGTTCAGGTGCTGTACCGGGCGTTGTTTGTTCCGCCCGGGTTTGATCGCAAGCAGGACGGGCATTGCGCGGCGTGCGGGTATGTGCTGGGTGCGCTCGAAGATCAGCGGTGCCCCGAGTGCGGCGTGGATCTGCTGCGGGCTGGGATTCTGACGCGACGGATGTTTATCCAGCTGCGCGGGTCGAGTGTGGGGGCGATCTCGTGCTGGACGGTGCTGGTTTTTGCTATTGGCGGCGTGGCGTTGGCGATCTGGGGGAGCGTTGTGCAGTCGCAGTATTGGATGTCCAACGCGATGGGCGGGGGGATGAGCGGCTACACGCAGATCTCAAAGTATGGGCCGGAGTCGAGTTGGAACGCCGAGACACGGGAGATGGAGGGGGAGACCTTTGGGATCGAGTTTGAGATCACGGCGAACACGACGGGGGTGGGGTTAGCGAAGCCATTGGGTGTCGTGTTGCGGCTGCCGGATGATCGTGCGTGGCGGATGACAGTTGAGGAGGATGGTTCGTGGGAGCTGCGGGATGACAAGGACAATCGGCTGGAGCAAGGTGATGAGCTTGATGCGGCGGTGATCGACAAGCTTTTTTCTGCGGCGGGCTTTGATGTGCAGAGTGATGAGTTCCGTTCGTACTCGGCGCAGGTCTTTGTGCTGGCTGAAGCGGGCAAGGAGGATGGGGTGAACGGGCTGCAGTCGGTGGGTTTCAGCAAGATGAACAAGGTGCAGGAGGCCATGGGGCACGAGTACACGCTGACGCAGCAGGGCTGGACGAATACGGGGACGACCTTTACCGGGGGAATGATGGCTCCCGGCGGCATTCCGTATGCGATGTGGAGCCCGGTGTTGTACGGGTTCATCGGGCTGGTGCTGGTGTATGTGCTCGGTGTGATCTACATCCTTCGGAGGCGGAGGAAGGTCCTGTCGATCGGGAACTACACGAGCGTGCATCTGGCGGAATAACCCGTTTGGGTGTGGCGGGGCGATGAAATGGATGGGCGGGTGCGGTTTGTGCGCAGATCGTGCGTTTTGGGGGTGCTCGGGGTGAAGTTGGGGGCTTGACGGGCCGATAAGCGGGCTGCCGAATCCATCAACTTCTCAGATAGGCCTCATATAGGAGCAAGCCATGAGCAGCCAGCCCAGAGTGAATCGTCGCGTGTTTGAGCGTTTCATGCTTGAGCGTGGGTACACGGGGGTGGCGGCTCGGGTGCAGCCCGATGAGATCGGGTTTTCGCGGGAGGGGCATGTGTATGACATCTCCGAGGGCGGGATCTGCTTCGAGCTGGATCATCCGATCGAGCCGGGGAGCGTGGTGTCGCTGCGGATCGATCTGCCGCTGAACTGCGGAGATCGTGGCCCGGGGCGTTGCGTGTTCGTGACGGGGAACATTGTCTGGTGCGATGTTGATGAGCCGGGCGCAAGCCGGATGGCGCTGGCGATCACACGGTTTGATCGCGAGGGCGATAAGGGCCGGATGATGCGGGCGCTGTCGGCTGGGAAGCGATTCCTTCGCGCGGCGTGAGTGTTTGATGAGATTGATTTGTTTCTGGGCCGCCTGCGAGGGCGGTTTTTTGTTTGTGAAGACCCCCTCCGCCGACTTTGTCGGCACCTCCCCCGCCAGGAGCGGGGGAGGCACAAGAGTGCCTTGTGGGCTCGTGGCTCGTACACTTGAGGCATGAAGACACAGGCGATCGTGATCGGGCTTTTGCTTTTGGTGGTGCTGGGGGTTCCGTTTGTGCTCAGCGCGGGCAAGACGGGTGCTTCGCACGAGTCCGGGGTGCGGACGCTGATCGTGGTGACGCCGCATGTGCCGCAGATCCGGGATGAGTTTGCCCGTGGGTTCGCGGCGTGGCACGAACGGGAGTATGGGGAGCGGGTGAGCATCGACTTCCGCACGCCGGGGGGGACCTCGGAAATCCGCAAGCAGCTGGAG
>JAGQON010000062.1 GCA_020427395.1 Phycisphaerales bacterium | reverse complement strand
GATCTGCGGATCCAGTTCCGATCGAACAATGGTGAGGTCTTCGACGAGTCGGTGTTTGGACAGAACCAAGGCCCCGGCTCTGGCGTGTCATTCGTTCCGATTGTGCACTTCTGGGATGACATGGGCTTCCACTTCCTGCAGGGACCGAGCGGCACCTTTGAGGTGGAGTTGTACGACACCTTTGTCGACAACCCCGGAGGTGCGGAAGCAACGCTTATGGACGGCTCTGTGCTGTTTATTGAGTATTGGGTCCCGACGCCGGGCACGCTGGCGGTGATTGGCGCGGGTGGGCTGATGGCGGCGCGTCGACGCCGGTGATGACGATCAGGACCTCGGTGTGAAGATCCGCTCGAGTTGCCGGAATCGGTACCGGAAGATGTTCTCGACATCGCGCTGCACGAAGAACCTGTTAATGACACCGGCGAGCAGCCAGCCCATGGGGCGGTAGCGGACGGTATCGGTGCAGCGTGTTCCGCCGTCGGCTGTCGGTTCGAAGGTATGCGTGTGGTGCCAGAGGGCGTATGGGCCGGAGTCCTGGTTATCGATGAACTTGTGGGGTGGGTCCCAGTCGAGGATGGTGGTTTTCCATCTGATGGGGACGCCGCGTACTTTGAGTTTGTAGCGGATTTCAGCGCCTGACTTCATCTCGATGGGTCTTGGAGTGAGCACATGGAACTTGAGAAACTCGGGGGTGAGTTTCTCGAGGTTGTAGGCGTCGGCGAAGAAGGGGAAGACGACCTCGACGGGCCTGGGGAGGGTCTGCGTGGCTTGAAGAACCCAGATCTGCCCGAGTTTGGGGTCGCGTTCTGTCTTCACGGTGATTGTTTCGTGCTTGCTTGTGGTCATTGGCTGTGTGTGTTCGAGGCGTGGTTTGGGGCCGATGCGGAGATGAAAGTGCAATCGGAGAAGAAATTGAGCGCTGCAGCGTGAAGAATTGGGCTCTGGGGCGTGTTGATACGCCTTGGCGATACCTTCACGATCGACTCGAAGGGAGCCGAACCATGACAACAATGAGTATCGATAGCACCGTCGCCTCGCAGATCGACGCGATCAACCCTGGCACGCTGTACCGATCGGCGATCGAGGAGGTCGCGGAGTCGATCTGCCCGGTGATCGCGGAGCACGAGAAGTACCGCAAGGCGCGCGTCTTTGAGCGGCTGCTGATCCCGGATCGTGTGATCCGCTTCCGTGTGGAGTGGGTGAACGACAAGGGCGAGGTAGAGGTGAACTTCGGGTGGCGGATCGAGCACACGAATGTGATGGGGCCGTACAAGGGCGGGCTGCGTTTCCACCCGACGGTGACGGAGGACACGCTGCACTTCCTTGCGTTTGAGCAGTGCTTCAAGAACGCGTTGACGGGTCAGCCGATCGGCGGCGGGAAGGGCGGGAGCAACTTTGATCCCAAGGGCAAGAGCGACAACGAGGTGATGCGTTTCTGTCAGGCGTTCATGCGTGAGCTGTATCGCCACATCGGCCCGAGCATCGATGTGCCCGCGGGCGATATCGGGGTGGGCGGTCGTGAGATCGGTTTCCTGTATGGGCAGTACATGAAGATCACGAAGCAGCGTGACGGCGTGCTGACTGGCAAGCCGATGGGGCTCGGCGGGCTGCTGGGTCGGACCGAGGCGACGGGGTACGGGACGGTGACCTTTGTGGAGCAGATGCTCAAGCACCGCAGCGAAAAGCTTGAGGGCAAGCGTATGGCGATCTCGGGCGCGGGGAATGTGGCGTTGTATGCCGCGGAGCTGGCGCATCAGAAGGACGCGGTGGTTGTGTCGCTGTCGGATTCGGGCGGGGCGCTGATCTGCAAGGATGGTTTCAGCGAGGAGCAGATCCGTGAGCTGATCGACTTCAAGGAGAACCAGCGTGGTCGCCTCAAGGACTGGTCGGGCGATGGGTGCGAGTTCTACCGTGAGGACAAGCCGTGGTCGCATGTGGACCACGATGTGGCGTTGCCGTGCGCAACGCAGCACGAGGTGGAGAAGGACGACGCGAAGGTCATGGCGGATCGCGGGTGCAAGTTCGTGGCCGAGGGCGCGAACATGCCCTGCACGCATGAGGCGCGTGGATTGTTCCACGAGCGTGGCGTGAGCTTTGGACCGGGCAAGGCAGCCAACGCTGGCGGCGTGGCGACCTCGTGCTTTGAGATGTCGCAGAACGCCTCGCACGACGCGTGGACCAAGGAGCGAGCCCTGAACAAGCTCAACGATGTGATGCTGCACATCCACGAGCAGTGCGTGGAGCACGCGCCCAAGGACAACGGTATCGTGAACTACGGCGCGGGGGCGGACCGAGCGGGGTTCATCAAGCTCGCGGACGCGATCGTGGCGATGGGCGTTTGAGTGTTTGCTTTCAACGCGAAGACCTCGAAGGGCGCGAAGGCGTCCTTTTCATTTTTTGAAACCAGAGAATGCGGAGTTCACGCAAAGGCGCTGAGAAGAATCATGTGTTGGATTCGTCGCTGGGTTCGAGAGCGTGGATGAGGGTAGAGAGGGTGTGGACCGCTCTGGGGGTGAGCTCGTCGGGGTAGTCGAAGGTGTTGGCGTGGAGGTGGGGCTGGGATTCGCCGGCGCCCAGGCCGAGCAGGATGGAGGGGAATCGCTCGCCGAAGCGTCCGAAGTCTTCGGACCAGGGCATGGGCTGGTCGAGGACGACTGAGTCCATGGCATGGTGGTTGGCGATCTCGAGAAAACGCTCGGCGAGGTCCTCGTTGTTGACGGTGGCCGAGTATCGCTCGTGGGTGGTGTACTCGAGGGTGAGGCGGTGGTCGTCGGCGATGCGCTGGGCGGTCTGCAGCGACTTGGCAAGCAGGTTGTCGAGGTGCTCGCTTCGCAGGGCGCGGAGGGTAACGCACAGGACCGCCTGGTCGGCGATGATGCCGAAGTTGGCATCGATTCCCGAGCCGAGGTGTGTGACGGTGGAGAGCGAGCCGGCGCGTTCGATGCGTTTGGGCAGGTCGGTGAGCAGGCTGACGAGGGCGGCGGCCGCGATCAGGGGCGAGCGGGCAAGGTGCGGCTGGGATGAGTGCCCGGCGACGCCCTTGAGGACGAGGCGGAGCCCGACCGAGGCCGGGCACATGGGGCCGGACCGGATCACCAGCTGCCCGAGCGGGTAGCCGGGGAGGTTGTGGATGGTGATGGCGGTTGTCGATGCCGGGTCGGTGATGAGCTCGTTGAAGCGTGGGTCGGCGAGGACGGCCTGGGCTCCGGTGCCGATCTCCTCGGCTGGCTGGAGCACGACAAGGACGCGTGTGTTGGGGAGCGGGTTTCTGGCGAAGTGCTCGGCCAGACCGACGGCGATGGCGGTGTGCCCGTCGTGGCCGCACGCGTGCATGATGCCCGGGGTCTGGGAGGCGTATTCGACACCGGATTCTTCGAGGATGGGCAGTGCATCGGTGTCGGCGCGGTAGATGACGGTTCGGGTGGAGTGCTCGGGTCCGATGATGGCGACGAGCCCGGTGTCCCCGACCCGCTGGGCGACTTGGATGCCAGGGGCGTGCCGGGCGAGGTGGTCCACGACCCGGTCGTGGGTAGCGTGTTCGCTGCCGGAGAGTTCCGGATGGGCGTGGATGTCGCGGCGGAGGGCGGTGAGGTGGTGCATGGGCGCGGAAAGTATCGGCTGAACTCGGGGCGGGGCGTTAGGTGGCCGCCCTTGCGTTGATGATCTTCTTGAGGTCGCGGCGGATGTACTCGACCATGTTCCAGTAGAGGATGAGGGTAATGAGCGGGCCAAGGAAGAGTAGGGGCAGCCCGAGGATGGCGATGACTGGGCCGGACCATGCGAAGTGTTTGGATCGCTTGGTCATTTTACGGTTTCGGACGAGGCGGGCGAACCAACCGAGGTAGAGGACATTGGAGATGAAGACGACCAGCATGA
>JAGQON010000061.1 GCA_020427395.1 Phycisphaerales bacterium | reverse complement strand
GACCCAAGCTACGCGAGTCTGGCTTGCTACGCGGTTCATTTGTTATCACAACGAACGAACCCTTGACCTGCCCCCATATTCTGTACCACTCCCTATGTTAGGGCAGCGGCTTCCCTGTGTGCCATCAGAGGGCTGCGCAGCGGAGCGGAGCAGGCCTCTGATGGGTGATTGACGCCCCGGGTGATCCGGGTTTCGGGTGCTGGCGGGCGGTAGCCCAGCGATGAATGAGGCCTCGCCGTGTTGTAGTGAATCCGCCAGCGATTGATCAACACATTCGCTTCCTTCAGCGAGTAGAAGATCTCGCCATTGAGCAACTCGTCACGCAGCTTGCCGTTGAAGCTCTCGATGTACCCGTTCTCCCACGGGCTCCCAGGCTCGATGTACAGAGTTGCCACACCGACTTTGCTCAGCCAGTTCCTCACCGCCTTGGCGGTAAACTCAGCGCCGTTGTCCGAGCGGATATACCTCGGCACACCACGCCAAGCCATCAGCCATGCCAGCTGCTCAAGCACATCATCGCTGCGAAGACTTCTCGCCACATCGATCGCCAGGCACTCGCGCGTGTATTCATCAATGACTGTGAGCATCCGAAAGCTCCGCCCGTCGTGTGTCCGAGCTTGCACGAAGTCGTAGCTCCACACATGGTCCTTGTGCTCGGCTCGAAGCCGGACACAGCTGCCGTCATTCAACCAGAGCCTTCCTCGCTTCGGCTGTTTCCTCGGCACCTTGAGCCCTTCCTTCTTCCAGATCCGCTCGACCCGCTTGTGATTCACACGCCAGCCTTCCCAGCGGAGCAGCTCAGTGACGCGTCGGTACCCGTACCGCCCGTACATGCACGCGAGCTCGATGATCCGCTGCGTCAAGGGCAGTTCATCGTCTCGCAGACTCGGCAAGTACCGCTGCGATGCCCGTGGCTGTCTCAAGAGTTTGCACGCCCGCCTCTCGGAAACAGTGAAGCGATCCCGTATTGCATTGACTGCTTCACGCTTCCGGTGCGGGCTCAGAAGTTTCCCGAAGCGACTTCTTGGAGCATCGCTTTGTCGAGTGAGAGATCAGCGACCAGTTTCTTGAGCCGAGCGTTTTCCTTCTCCAGGTCCTTGAGTTTCTTGGCCTGATCGGTCTTGAGCCCGCCGTATTCCTTGCGCCACCGGTAGTAGGTCTGCTCGGTGACACCCAGCTTCCTGCTGACCTCGGGGACGCTCATCCCTTGCCCTAAATGCACCTCGGCTTCTCTGAGTTTGTTGATGATCTGCTCTGCTGAATGCCGCTTTCGTGCCATGATTGCCTGCCTTCCATATACGCCCATTCTACGAGAATACTCGGATAAAAAATGGACTAGTTCTTGGGGGGCAGGTCAGACCGACCGAAGGAACTACGCGCTCCTGGTGCTGCTGTGGCGGACGGGATTGCGCATATCTGAGGCGCTGGCATTGCGGCCGTGCGATGTGGACTTGGATCGTGGGGCAATTCGGGTGCTGCGGGGCAAGGGGGGACGTGCGAGGACGGTGGGGATCGACCCGATGGGAGCCCAAGCGGTGGGGGGGTGGATAAGAGAGCACGCGACGATGGGGCATTCGGCGGGTCGCGTGCTGTTCGTGACCGACGGGGGAAGGGCGGTGTCCCAAGGCTATCTTCGGCGGAAGATTCCCGAACTGGGCCGGGCGGCGGGGATCCACAAGCGCGTGCACGCCCACGGGTTACGCCACACGCATGCGAGCGAACTGCGGGCCGAGGGGATCGACATCGCGGTGATCCGGCGACAACTCGGGCATCGTTCGCTGCTGACTACAGTGAAATATCTCGATCATCTGGCACCGGATTGCCTGTTTCGTGCTGTTGCCCATCGAGTCGATTGACACAGAGGGCTCATGGTCTAGAAGAGGTTGGATGCCTTGACTTTGGTAATGCGGCCTCAGCTTCGATTCCAGCCGGGAACAAGATGTTGTTCTCCTTATGGATATGCACATGCGTGTCCGCCTCGAGCTGGCCAAGCGTGCGGAGCATCTCTCGATAGGTGCCGCAGGCGTCTACGGGGGGGGAGAAGTCGTTCGTGAGCGATCGCATCGTCCGCAACTGCTCGCCGGCATCGTCGTGATCATGCACCATGCAGCTGATGGGGCGCTTCACACTCCAGGGCGGCCCGCTCTGAATCTCGGTCTTCTTCTCCAGGCGCCGGAGCCAGGGGAAGAGCACGCGTTCTTCGCGCACCATGTGATCCCGCATGTCATCGCCGAACACTTCTATGATCTCCGCGAGCTTCTCGAGCTCAGGGTGGCTTTGCCCGTGCTCCTTGATCAGCTTGGGCATCATGTCACCGAGTCTGGTCAGCGACTCACGCACGAATGCGTGGTGCGTCGTCTCGATGTGCTCGGAGAGTTCGGTCATTGAGGCGTTCGTCCAATCGGTCAGTTCTCCGGGTTGCGTGTGCTCTTGGCGCTGACGCATCGCGTCGATGACGCTGACGGGATCGATGTCCCGAGATTTGCACGCATCTTCTAGCGTGCGATCGCCCCCGCAGCAGTAGTCGAGCCCTTGCTCCTCAAGCACCGGGATTCCGGCCGGGAGCAAGCTCGCCAGCGCTGCGAGGGTGATGCTTGTGTCGAGTTCAGATGTGTTTGACATGGGTGCGTCCTTTCCTAGATGAAGAGATCCGCTGTGTACAGGCACTGCCCCTGAAGCGGATCATGCTTTGGGCTTTGAATCAGACTCTGGTAGTGAGGGCTTTGACGAGCCGAGTTGGAGCCCGAGTTCCACGAACCCTTGGGGCCCACACAGCGGCTTCACATCGCTCTTGCTCTCCAAGATGTCCCGGATCGTCGTGTTCGCGAACACCTTCTCCACACCGGCGACCTGCTGATCGAGCAGTTGATGCAAAGGGCACAGCTTCGAGTGCCCCTTGATCCCCAGCGGGCAGCGTTCAATGCGCTGCGGCTGGGAATCGCACGCCTTGAGCACATCGAGCACGGCGATCTGATCCGCCGATTTGGCGAGCTGGAACCCGCCCCCGACACCTCGCTGGGCGGTCAAGATCCCGGCCCGGGTGAGCAGCCGTAGGACCTTCTGAAGATACGGCACGGGGACCTTGGTCATGGCAGAAATATCGCTGGCTGAAGCCGGCTCGTTTGTCTCAGCCATGCACAGGAAAACCACGGCTCGAAGGGCGTATTCAGAAGCTTGATTCAACATGTGATCCTCAATGCTCGCCCCTGAAATCGGGGAAGAGAGCGACGCTAATTTCTGTCCCGTGTGAATCGTTTACACACCCAGCTTGGAAAGCTTTCTAGATTTCAGGCAAACAAACTTATTGTGGAGTTGACACTCCAGTATACCGATTCTATGCTCAATAGCGATAAGTAGATCGACAATTCCACAATAAATGGAGCATGAGATGTCGAATAACGCCAGTTCATCGAGTAAAAAGCCTGCCAGCCGCACAAATGACCCCTATTTCTGGCAGGCCATCGCCTTGAGTTCACTGTTCGCGGTCACGCTCCCCGTCATCCTCGGCATGGTTGTATCAGCCAGCAATGAACAGGCGGAAGTCGCACCTCTCAGCGTGGTCGAGAACACCGAACCCGCCGCCGTCGAAACGGGCGGCTTCGCACAAGCTCGTCTGCTCAAAGACGGCATGCAGGTCTACCAGAACGCCTGCGTGGTTTGCCACGGCCCGCAGGGCGACGGCATCCGCAACCTGGGCAAGCCGCTGCACAACAGCGCGTTCGTGCAATCCCAGAGCGATGACGAACTCTTTCAACTGATCACCCAGGGGCGACCCACGACCGACCCTGCCAATACGACCGGGGTGCTGATGCCCCCGCGCGGTGCCGTCGGTCTGGAAGACCAGCAGGTCCGGCAGGTCATCGCGTATCTCAGGAGCATGCAGGACCCATCCCAGCCCACCGCGTCGGTGGAAGAATGGCAACCCAAGCCTGGTGAAGAGGGCGGGGGCCGGATCGCGATCGAGCTACCCGATCATCCTGGGCACGACCTGTTCATCGCCTCGTGCGCCGCTTGCCACGGGGAGGGTGCCCAGGGCA
>JAGQON010000060.1 GCA_020427395.1 Phycisphaerales bacterium | reverse complement strand
GGAGCAGAACCGCACCCAGGCCGAACTTGCCCACGAGGCGGGGGTCTCAAAACGGACGATCGAGCGGTTGGAGAGTGGGGAGTCGATCCACACGACCAATCTGGTTCGTGTGCTCCGCGTCCTCGGCCTGCTCGCCAATCTCAACGAACTGGTGCCCGCGCCAGTTCCGAGCCCACTTGAGGCGCTGCGGTCGAAGGAGAAGCGTCGCAAGCGGGCGAGCGGGCGTTCCCAGCAAGCACCTGATACGGAGTCTGGAGGGTGGACTTGGGGTGACGATCCGAAGCCTGAAGTCTGATCGGCGGAGAGGGTTGCAAAGGTGCATGGTCGCGGGTCGATCAGCATTGACCTGCGTGAGTCTCAGGTGGAGTTGACGCAGCGGCGGCTTGGGGAGGCGGATGATGCCAGAACTCAATGAGGAGCAGGTTCGCCGCCGTGCCGAGCACGACCTTGGCTGCAGGGGTGGTGTTGGGCACGAGGTTGTCCGCGACATGCTGGAGATCCTTGCCATGAAGGACCGCCGCATCGCAGAACTGGAGTTGCTTGTCCACAATGGCGATACCCCGCCAGCGTCTTGATGCTAGGTATCCTGATCCCACGGATCTTGGTCAACAACCGGCGTCGTATCGCTCGGCGGCTGCCCGGTTGCGTGTCGCAGCACCCCGCCAGCCATGTCTTTCTCCATCGCCGCGACGATGTTCACGACCACGGGCCACCGGCAGGCCATCGCCGATCGAAATCGACGGAATCGTGAATGGAAGCGGCGACGGGGCGCAGGAACCGGGCTACCTGCTCCACGAGATCCTCGAAGTCCTCCGGGCAGTCCGTTGGGGTCAGCCGCTTTCGGAATGCTTTCCACTGCGTGACCTTGGATGGGTTCTGAGCGAACGCAGCGGTGAACGCAGTAGGCTCTGCGAGAATCGGCGTATCCCGATGGCTGCACGTCACCCGTATGGCTTCCGCCAGGGTCTGACCAGCGAAGTCGAACCGACCGGCAATCCACCAGATGTCGTGGAAGTCCTTCATCCTGCTGTTTGCCTCAGCCCGCTGAAGCATCACCTGGAACTTCTCGGCCACTACGGTTTCGGGCGGGTAGGTTTGGAGGCGGGCTGCGGGCATGGCCAGCAGCACAGGGAACTCGACGGTGAGGGGTGCTGGCGTGATGCGGTCTCCAAACCCGATGTCCAGCTGCATGGAGAGCCGCGTGTTTCCCAGTGTTCCTCGAAATGCCACCCGAACTCCGGCGTAGTCAGCGTCTTCCACAATCGCATTCGATTGGACGCTCGCAGCGTCGAACAGGAGTCCGTCCGGATCGACTTCCTGCTCGCAGACGTCGCGGATGATCGATTCGACCACCGCAGCCTCGTTGCTGACACGGCCAAGCAGATCGATATCACGTGTTGTCCGGTAAGACGTCTGATCCCAGACGCGGAGCAGCATTGCGCCCTTGAGCACAAAGCGGTCGGCGTGCTTCGAGATCGACAGGCGGTACAGAAACCTCTCCATGGCATATAGCTGGAGTAGGTCATTGAATGACCGATCCCCTGGCCTGGCTTGGTTGAGCAGGCGGGCGTGAACCGACGCGGCGACATTCCCCGGTCGCTGCGTCATCCGAACACCGCTTCGATGTACGGCATCATGACGCTCCGAACTCTATTGATATCCGCATAGCGGAGAAGAGTATCGACGCTCGCCCCACGCCGGCGCAGATATGTCCGCAGCGCCTCGATCGCCACATCCATGCCGATCTTGTTGCGGAACTTGAAGCAGTCCGCCACGCTCTTGGGCGCGTCGAACACCCGGATCATTGTCCCGCCCACATCACGGTCCTCGACCCCGGCAGCCATCGATGCTTCACCGAACCGGTAGTAGTGCACCGGAGGATGAGCGAGCTTGGGGGGAGTCGTGCCGTGCGGCAGCGCGACATCCACCGCGTGGGGGATCTGGGTGGTCAGTTCGTGGATCGCGAGCGCCGAGATCAGGCAGACCACGCCCGTTGGTACCTTGAGGGCAACGACCGTCAGGTCCGGGTCACCCTCCGTCGCCTCCGGCAGTTGGTATAGCCCACGGCTGATTCGGATCAGTTGGCCCCCGTCCACCATCTGGCTGAGCGTGCGGGGGTGTACGCCGCGCGCCCGAGCCTGGCCGGCGCGTAGCGTTCCCCCAGCACCGCGGAAGACGTTGCGGGCTTGCTCGATCGGGTTGGCTGAGTTCCGGGAGTCCATACGGGATCAATTTCACTATAGTTATCGACAAGTATAGTGTTTTTGATACAGTCAACCAAGACTTTGACCGACAAATCCAAACCGGACACGATTGATCGCCAGTAGTGGCGATTTGCACAGACATCGGCGGTATACTCGCCACTTCTGGCGACTCATGGAACAGTCCAAACACATCACGGACAACGCGGCTCTGAGCTTGCTCGGGCAGCGGATCGCTCAGCACCGGCTGGAGCAGAACCGCACCCAGGCCGAACTTGCCCACGAGGCGGGGGTCTCAAAACGGACGATCGAGCGGTTGGAGAGTGGGGAGTCGATCCACACGACCAATCTGGTTCGTGTGCTCCGCGTCCTCGGCCTGCTCGCCAATCTCAACGAACTGGTGCCCGCGCCAGTTCCGAGCCCACTTGAGGCGCTGCGGTCGAAGGAGAAGCGTCGCAAGCGGGCGAGCGGGCGTTCCCAGCAAGCACCTGATACGGAGTCTGGAGGGTGGACTTGGGGTGACGATCCGAAGCCTGAAGTCTGATCGGCGGAGAGGGTTGCAAAGGTGCATGGTCGCGGGTCGATCAGCATTGACCTGCGTGAGTCTCAGGTGGAGTTGACGCAGCGGCGGCTTGGGGAGGCGGATGATGCCAGAACTCAATGAGGAGCAGGTTCGCCGCCGTGCCGAGCACGACCTTGGCTGCAGGGGTGGTGTTGGGCACGAGGTTGTCCGCGACATGCTGGAGATCCTTGCCATGAAGGACCGCCGCATCGCAGAACTGGAGTTGCTTGTCCACAATGGCGATACCCCGCCAGCGTCTTGATGCTAGGTATCCTGATCCCACGGATCTTGGTCAACAACCGGCGTCGTATCGCTCGGCGGCTGCCCGGTTGCGTGTCGCAGCACCCCGCCAGCCATGTCTTTCTCCATCGCCGCGACGATGTTCACGACCACGGGCCACCGGCAGGCCATCGCCGATCGAAATCGACGGAATCGTGAATGGAAGCGGC
Organism: Phycisphaerales bacterium; assembly: GCA_020427395.1. GTDB lineage: Bacteria > Planctomycetota > Phycisphaerae > Phycisphaerales > UBA1924 > UBA1924. The sequence goes on along the minus strand of JAGQON010000060.1, from coordinate 878 downwards.
GACGGGGCGCAGGAACCGGGCTACCTGCTCCACGAGATCCTCGAAGTCCTCCGGGCAGTCCGTTGGGGTCAGCCGCTTTCGGAATGCTTTCCACTGCGTGACCTTGGATGGGTTCTGAGCGAACGCAGCGGTGAACGCAGTAGGCTCTGCGAGAATCGGCGTATCCCGATGGCTGCACGTCACCCGTATGGCTTCCGCCAGGGTCTGACCAGCGAAGTCGAACCGACCGGCAATCCACCAGATGTCGTGGAAGTCCTTCATCCTGCTGTTTGCCTCAGCCCGCTGAAGCATCACCTGGAACTTCTCGGCCACTACGGTTTCGGGCGGGTAGGTTTGGAGGCGGGCTGCGGGCATGGCCAGCAGCACAGGGAACTCGACGGTGAGGGGTGCTGGCGTGATGCGGTCTCCAAACCCGATGTCCAGCTGCATGGAGAGCCGCGTGTTTCCCAGTGTTCCTCGAAATGCCACCCGAACTCCGGCGTAGTCAGCGTCTTCCACAATCGCATTCGATTGGACGCTCGCAGCGTCGAACAGGAGTCCGTCCGGATCGACTTCCTGCTCGCAGACGTCGCGGATGATCGATTCGACCACCGCAGCCTCGTTGCTGACACGGCCAAGCAGATCGATATCACGTGTTGTCCGGTAAGACGTCTGATCCCAGACGCGGAGCAGCATTGCGCCCTTGAGCACAAAGCGGTCGGCGTGCTTCGAGATCGACAGGCGGTACAGAAACCTCTCCATGGCATATAGCTGGAGTAGGTCATTGAATGACCGATCCCCTGGCCTGGCTTGGTTGAGCAGGCGGGCGTGAACCGACGCGGCGACATTCCCCGGTCGCTGCGTCATCCGAACACCGCTTCGATGTACGGCATCATGAC